>CATKXS010000008.1 GCA_949841045.1 uncultured Clostridia bacterium
AGAGGAGCTGTCCCTAGTACGAGAGGACCGGGATGGACATACCAATGGTGCACCAGTTGTCACGCCAGTGGCATAGCTGGGTAGCGATGTATGGAAGGGATAAATGCTGAAAGCATCTAAGCGTGAAACCCACCTCAAGATGAGATATCCCATAACATAAGTTAGTAAGAACCGTTGTAGACTACAACGTTGATAGGTCGGAGATGTAAGTACAGTAATGTATTCAGTTGACCGATACTAATAGTTCGAGGGCTTAATCACGGAAAACTTAGCAATGTTAATCAATTTGCATTCAAAAAAACAATAATATGTAGTCGTCAAGGTGCTATAAAGCAGTCAAAATTATCGTAAATACTATAAATAAAAATACTTTTCTTGACATTTTGAATAGAAAGCGATATAATAAAAATGTAATTTTACGATAAACATCCAAAATTTGTTTGGTAATTCCAAGCTGAGTGCTTGTAATTATACCATTTCCAGTGGCGATAGAGAAAAGGATCCACCTGTACACATACCGAACACAGAAGTTAAGCTTTTCATCGTCGACAATACTTGACTGGCGACGGTCCGGGAAGATAGAACACTGCTGGAATATAAGAAGGTTGTCCGCAAGAGGGCAATCTTTTTTTTATTTATAAACTCAACAGCAGTGATATCTAAACTAGCGTTTTGTATTGCGCTGGAGCACAACCTATCTTCCCGGAACCGGTCATAACGCCACTTCGCAGACGTCGTCTGCTCTCAAGAACACTGCTGGAATATCAGAGAACTCACTGCACGAAGTGAGTTTTTTGTTTTATAATTAGTAAAAAGCAGTGTTCTGCTTGCATAACGCAAGCGTTTTCTGACGAAAACATCTTCCCGTACATGTTCGGAATGAAAAGGTCGTAAATCACTTTATTGAAAAATAAAAACCGAATGGAATACGACCTTGCGTAAGGCTGTTGCAAACTAAGCTTGCTTGTACAACGTGTGGCTGAGAGAATGAAATACAATTTGATATTACAAGACGATTAATGATAGTCGCACAGCGTAAGGCTGTTGCAAACTAAGTTTGCTCGCCAAGCGTAAGGCTTGTTTTTTGTTTTTAATATATTGACAATATACTAAGTTTACGATATAATATTTATATAAAGGAGAGAGCTATGAGTTTTGCATCTCTAATCGAATCACAAACACACTTTAAATTAAAAGATAACGAGGAATATCAGAAGAAATTAAGTTTCAGAAACACATATAAGGATTTATATGACGACCTATATCTTGATGTTGAAAGCACTTTAGATAATGAGTATGATACTTATTATTCTGAGGAATTCATAGCGAACATACAATCAAATTTGCAAAGTTGTGCAAGGAGAATGGCGTGGATAGCAACTTCATTGAATGATAAAAAGGAAGAATTGAAAGTTATCAATAAAAAATTTTTTAAATCTAAAGCCGAAAAGCTTAGGATTGAAATTTTAAATAAAGATATTGATGCTTTGGAATTGGATTTGAAGCAAAGTGAAGTTAAAAGACAGTTATGTTTTTCTATCAAAGAAAAAAAAGAAAAATTCAATCAATTTATCAACGAAAATGATTATGACGATGAGAAGGTTGCTGAGTATTTGTCACAAACTGAAAGAGAGGCAGTAAAAGAAGTTATTCTTGATAATAGCAACAAAAGAGAAGCCGATAATGTAATGGCTTTTGCTATTAAAAATGACGGTGTTATGTCAGATGCTTTGACTAAAGAAGTAAAGAATTCTGGGAAATATGCCAAATTAGCATATGAAATGATATACTCTCAAGTTCAGGATATGGTAATAGAAGAACAAAAAGACAAGATTGATATCGTTAAAAAATCCTTAAAAAATGAAAATGATTTTGAAAGAGAAAACGGATAAATAAAGTATAATAAAGATAACTTCTATTTTAAATAAAAGAAGTTATTTTTATTAAAGAGGAGTCAAAATGGAAAGTCAGAAAAAATATGTTTGTAAAAATAAAATGGTCTTAAATTCAAATAATGATGGTATAGATAATAGCGAACATGTAGTGGATATAATTCAAGAGATTGAAATGCTTTATTCTAATATTAAAAATAATACCGATATTGGAATAGAACTTTATAAGTTTAAAAAACAATCGAGTAATGATGGCGATGATATACTTGACGCCATGCAAATTGCCTGCGAAAAAATCATAGAACTTGAGAAATCTGCCAGCGAAATATATTCAGATTTTAGTGCCATTGTAAAACAGATTGATAGAAAATATGAGAATAGTTTAAAAGAAATCTATCAAAATATGCAAAAAATTGAAGAAATTTCGCGAAAAACTATGGAAAGTTTATTAAATTAAGCAAATTGTTTACATTTTTATATAATTGTTGAGCATTAAAAAAAGGAATCAATGCAAATAAAAATTCAAACATTTTGCTTGAAACCTCTTGACAAAAGATTGGGGGGGGATAATAGAAATATAAATTTAAAGGAGATAAGTGATATGGAATTTAGAGAATTTATCAATAATAAGGTAGCAGAGAAAATACAAGGTGACGTTAGATACCAAAAGTTAAACGAGTTAGAAAATGAATATTGGCATTTATATAATGACGCATATTATATAATACGAAATGGCGAAGAGGTTGTATTGTCAGAAAAAGATTTTGAAAATCGTGACAAAGATTATCTTGAGCAAAGGAAAGAGCAACTTGAGGGTTGCGTAGACAAAAAAGATAGCTTGTCTGGCAAGTTAAACAGCTTAAGAATGAATAAGGAAGTTCTCAATAAATTAAGAATTGAACACAAAGGTTTAATTTTTAAAACGAAAAAGGAAAAAGAATTAGAAAAAGAAATTAAAGATATAGAGCAAGAAATTGAAGAAACTGTAAAAAAATATGAAAGGATTGAAAAAGTAATTTCAAATATAGAAGAAGAAGTGATAAGTGTTGACGCAAAACTCAAACTTGATGAACTTATAAAAGAAAATGATTTTGACTCTAAGAAAGCTGAAAAAGAGATGAAAAAAATTGAGTTTTCAAAGGTGAAAGAGGTCTTACTTCAATATAAAGATGAGCCATGTATTTCTGAGCAAATGGACAAAGCTTTGAAATCTAGCGGCGAAATGGACCAAAGTTTAAAGAAGTTTACTGGTAGACATGGAGATGAACCTGCAGGAAAGGCTTATGTTGCTATTTATAGCCAGGCCAAAGAGATGACAAAAGAAAACAATATAATATCTAACGAAAATATTGAACTAGAAGAAGATAACGCAGTTGAAAACGCACAATAAATTATAGAATACACAATTTTTTAAAAAAGATTGCTTTAATTTTAAGCAATCTTTTTTATTGACAAATAAATAATTGCATGTTATAATCAAAATGATAGTAGGGAGATAATTATGAAAAAAAACCTTTTTTAAAATTATGAGAGATGACTTCGGCGGGCCTTTTGATAGGCCATATGAAACAGGCATTTCGTTTACTGATGAGTTTGTTGCTGAGGATTATATTAGAACTTTTAAGGAAAAAGGTGAACGAGGATATTTTTCAATACGAAAAGAGACGATAGAATGTTATGATTCTTTAGAAGAACTTATAAAAGAAAATCCGGAAATGGAAATAAAAAGATTGAAAGTAATTAAGGATAACCTTAAAAGAGAAATCGAACTTCCTTTTGAAATAAACTTTGAAGTAAATGATAGGATTGAAAGAGAAAGCAAATTAAGTCTTGAAGATATAAATAAAATTATTTATGATGTTGAATTTGACATTTCTCGTTTTGATAAAGAGAATCTTGAACTTTATAGAAAAGCTGAAAAGCCTATCACTTGTTATTTAGGCTGGAATTGGGAAAGAAAATGTGCAATTACTATAAATGACTATGAGACTTTAAAGAAGCTAAGTGAAAAAAGACAAAAGGAAATTGCCGGTATTGATTCTAAGATAAAGTCTGTAAAGAAAGAAATTAAATTGAAAGAAATTGAGAAAGAAATTAACGAAGAAGAAAGTGAAATGTAAGTAAATAATAAAACTCGGATACTTTGTCCGGGTTTTTTAATAGGTGCACATTTTGTGCTTAAAGAAAAAGGATTGACTTTGAGCATTGTAGGGTTTATAATATTTGTATGGAGAAAAGTATGAAAAAAGCTTATGAAGTTATAGGAAAATTTGCTGATGATGACGGTGAAAGAGTAAAAACAGAGTTTGCGTTTGCGAGCGAAAGTCTTGCTAGAGAATATATGGAAAAATATATGGGCGAGAGCATGAGACAAATTTTTACTGTAGAACCTTCTACAAACGTCAAAGTCTATAACTCTTTGGAAGAAATGGAGAAAGAAAACCCACAACAAGGAATTGAAAGGCTTAAATGCCAGCTTGAAAATATGGACAAAAATGTCAATTTACCTTTTGAAATTGCAATATCTTATCATAATGAGAGAGGTGAATTAATAAGAGAAAATCTTAAGAAGATGATTTTTGACGACCTTAAAAATTTGATATTTACTGCTGATATGTTTTATGGTATAAGCGAAAATATAATGACTCAATCATTTTCTTTTGGTTCATTTGCAGGGCATAGAGGAAGTTTGTTTGATGGGATAATAATAGATTTCTCTCGCCAACAACTTGACAGTGCGAAAAAGTTTTGCGCCGAATATCAGCATGAACGCGAGAAAATAATGAGAAAAATAAATCTTATTAGAGAAGGGAAAAATTCTCAAGAGGAAAGTGAAAACGACGACGAAATGGATATTTTCTAAAAGAGCATAATTGCTCTTTTTTTATGTCAATAAAACAAAAAAATAAGAGAAGTAAATTCTCTATTTTGTGTGCAAAGGAAAAGAGAATAGTATATATAGACCAATTTGACAAATTATGACATAATACTTCAGAATAAGCAATATTCGCTATTTACATGTAATAGTTATTTATGTATAATCTTTTTTGTAAAAAAATGAGGTAGGAAATGAGAGAGAAAATAAAAGATTTTTTGAATAATTTTTTAAGTAAAGAAGGCAAACTTGAAGACATAAATGACGATTATTTTAGGACAAAAGTGAACGAAATGTTGGTTCAAAAAGGAGAGTTCTACACCACTCAAGATGCCAAAATAATAGGCAATTTTAATGAACAAGAACGAAAAGAATTTATGCAAAAAATGACAAGTTTTTACTTAAAAGCCAAAAATATTACAGAACAGGTCATATAAATTCTTTTTTTAGCAATTTTTAAACAAAAAATTTAGTTAATATTTAACTAAATTTTATTTTTTTACAAAAAGCGACATGATTTGTTAAAAAATATATCAAATAATTCTTTACAAAATTAATGTAATTTTGTATAATATACTTGTAAATTAAATTGAGATAAAGGAGGCTATAAAATGAAGAACAATATGCTTAAAGTTTTGGCAATGAGGGCTAAGAATAAAATGATGATGAGAGAAGATGGACAAGCTAGAATAACTGTAATTAATAGAGATGATGAAGCTTTCGTTGAAAAAGTTCGCATGATGCTTGAGAAAGAAGAGGTTAACAGTTGTCCTTTAAAATCATTAATGGACGCTAAGATGATTGGCTCTCTTAATGAAAGCGCTAAGGAAAAGTATTTGCTTGATATTACTGAAAAGTACTTAAAAGCTAAAGAGCAAATTGAAAGTGAAAAATTGAGAAGTATGGCTTTTTAATTAAAATTTCGACATTACTTTTTAAAAAGGAATTTTATTCGCCTTGCATGACAGATTTATATTATTTATAATTTGTTTATAAGGGGAAGGGAGATGCGTTTCAAGGCTTTCAAGGACTTTTTTAAAAGTATGCGTGCGGGAAAAGATGATGAACTTGATTTTCGGGCAAAAGTGGAGAAAATTTTAGAAGAAGAAAAAGATTTTCGTTCGCTGTATGATTGTGACATACTTGAAAAGCTTAATGAAAAAGAACTTGAAAGTTACATGTATAGCATTTTAAAAGATTATCTAAAAGTCAAGGCTGATTTATTAAATGAAAAGTCAATTAGAAAAATTGGTTAGTGTGCATTATGCACTTCCTGTTTACTCCGTTGGTGCTAGTATAGGTATTGTACAGCCAAGATTTGTGCCTTAGGCACTGTGCATTATGCACGTTTTGTTTACTTCGTTGGTGATTGTTTGGTTAATGAGTGGCTAAGCCACAGTGGCTTAGCCACTTTTTGTACACTGTGTTTGAGTTTTGTTTAGTTGCTTAAAAATCAATCTTAGGCAACTTTTATTACTGCGTTGAAGTATGACTTTTGGTTAATTTAGTTGAGGAGTGCAAGAGGCGCTCTTTTTTCGTGTGTGCATTATGCACTTTGTGCCTTAGGCACTATCTAATCACTTCGTGTGCATTATGCACTTTCTGTTTACTCCGTGTGGCTAAGCCACTTTTTGTTCACTGCGTTGGTGAGTGTTTGGTTAATGAGTGGCTAAGCCGCTTTGTTAAAATTGGAAATGAGTTTTGAGGTATTCGATAAACTCTTCTTGTTCGTCTCGTTCTGGGGTTATATCGGTATTTGGCTGTATTTCAACAACTTCTTTTCCTAAAGATTTTGCATGTTCTATTGTCTTTTTTGTGCCACCTGGTTTGCCATCATAAAGAGCGATGATTAATGAAGAATTGTTTACCATATATTCATTTCGCTCTTGCATACATTCCTTGTTATAGGTATCATATAAGCAACGGACCTTATCAGCTTTTTCAAGGATTTTTTTATATCTTGCACGAACATGACTGTTCCATTTTGCATCTTGGTCTTGACAAGGCAAAGCACACTCGAGAGTAATGTAAGGATATTGTTCTTTAAGTTCTAAAACAAGTTCAGCGCATATCATATCAAAGCCAATGGCCATACCAGATATAAAATTGGTTTTCCCTTGTTTTATAGCTTCAATGATTTTTCCCTGAGTCTCTTCTATCATTTTTTTGCATCGAGGGTCATTTTCATTTGCACGCCATGGCAACTTTTGAACTCTATGGCCTGTAAAGCATACTGTATTTGAATTAAATTTTTCCATAATTACCTCACATTTTTCTTTTATAAGTTGTATTTTTGTTTTTTCCATACTAACCTCCAACTTAATTTCATTATATCATATTGCTGTTTAAAAACAATAATATTTTATGTTTTTACATAATTATTTTAAAAAATGCTTATGTTAAAATATAACTACAAAAGGGGTTGTTATGAAAATATCAAAAGCTGTTACAATGAGAATAAACGAATTGTTGAATGAAAAGGATATGTCTTGGTATAAGCTTGAGCATATAACAGGATTATCAAAAGGAACTATAGTAGGTATTCAATATTCTCGTTATAAAAGTTTAAACTTAACTACACTTGTTATTATAATCAGAGCGATTGGCGTGTCAATAGATAAATTCTTTACAAGTCCTTTGTTTAGTGATGAAAACTTAGAAGTCGATTAAATAAAAGAGGGAGATAATGACATTTAACCAAGCATTTGCTATCAGAGTGAGAGAAGTATTAAAAGCGAAAAATATGACGCAGTACAAGTTGGAGCAGGCTACTGGCATTTATCATAGTACTATGAATTCTATATTGAACAATAGAACAAGCGCTTCAAATGTAAAAACCATATCACTTATTATTAGGGAACTTGGTTTATCGCTCTCAGAGTTCTTTGATAGTCCGATTTTTGAATTTGGCAATCTCCATATTGATTAGAGTCATTCATTCAATGCTTGAAACACAGCCATTATATGTCATTTTAATTGCATTGTCAATCATATAATGTCTTATTTTACGACAAAATATTTATTATTGGGTCAGATACTGCATGTAGCCGTATCATAGTATTAAGTTAAAATTATATTGTAAATAATATAAAGGGGCTTAAACTATGAAAAAGAAAATTGATTATGATGAAATCCTTGTCAGAATGGGTTATTTCATGAACAAGGCAAATCTTTCTGCTAGAGCCACTAGTTTAAAACTTGGCTATAGTGAGCAATTCATGAAAAGAATTTACAACAAAGGTGTTGAATTAAAGATGACTACTTGGCTTGAATTTTTAGAACTTGTTGACATTACGCCTTTGGACTTTTTCTATTTAGGAACTTCTTATAGCAAGGAAGACAAGAATGTACTTGATTTGTTCAATTCGCTTTCTGCTGACAATAAACAAACTATCATAGATTTAATGAAGAAGTTGCGTTAAAAGATTTTGTAAATTGTCAAAAATTTTACCAAAGATAAAATCAGATTTTTGAAAAGAGGTCAATTTAAGAGAGTTCAAAAAGGCTGATGCTTTTTTGATGCCAAATTTATATAGTAATTTATTTGTGTTATTTTAGTATTTATAGTATAATCATTTGTAAGCGAGGTTAGTTAACCAGATGTTTAGCTAGAGGTTAAATAGCTTTATATAACGATTAATTTGGGAATGATTTTTTAAATAGTCGTTGTTGTTTTATTTTTGTAAAGGGAGAAAGATGATGAGTTCAAAAGATGAGTTTTTAGAAATTTTTTATGACAACGTTGATAGAGAGGGCGCGGACAAGTTGCTTGAATGGCTTGAGAAGTCTGACTTTTTTGAGGCGCCAGCGTCTACAAGAAGGCACTCTAGTTATAAAGGCGGGCTATGCCAGCACTCATTAAATGTTTATAAGAGATTTGTTAAACTTTTACAATGTGAATATGGTGACGAATGGACGAAGCGTGTTTCACCTGAGAGTGTAGCGATTATGGGGCTTCTTCATGACCTTTGTAAAGTGGACACTTATGTTGAAGATGTGAAGAATGTCAAGGTCGATGGGAAGTGGGAACAAAGACCTTATTATAGATATGAGGACAGTTTGCCTTATGGTCATGGAGAAAAGTCTGTATATATAATTTCTGCATTTATGAGACTCTCTAGAGAGGAGGCGCTTGCGATAAATTGGCACATGGGTGAGTATGATATTAGAGTCAAGAACGGAAGTTTTATGATGGCAGACGTTTACTATAAATATCCTATCTGCTTTTTGCTTCATTTGGCCGATTTGACAGCGACCTATCTTGATGAAAAGAGCGACAACTAAGCAGGTTTTTTGCATATATATGTGTGCATAGAATTCTTGATTTGATAAAGGCTAGGGCAATAAATATAAGTTATAAATCCAAGCTCTTTCGTAATATATATATTGATATAATTGTATATAGAAAAATTAATTACACAACATATAGTTTAGAAAGAGGAATAATCAAAACAAACTTTGCAAGTTTATGCATTTTTTTTAAAATCACTATTGACATGAGGCTTGCAGATGAGTATAATAAAGTTAAGAAAAGAAAAGGAGGACTGCAATTATGCCAGGAATTACCAATTCAAAAGCTCTTGATGTTACAAAATTAGCTATGAAACTTAAAGAGGATATGAACGTTATAGAACAACAGAAACAAGCAATTGAAAATAAGTGGAAGGCCGCTCAATCTGAAATGCTTGTTAAAGATAAGCTCTTAACTAATATTACAAATCAATATGACGACCTTAATGGAGAATTTTCAGAACTCAATGACTATTTTTCTGTCATTGCTGCTGAAAATGACCAACTTACAAGTCTCATTGACGACTTTAACAAGAGATTTGATGAGCTTGAGAAAGAGATAGGTGGATTAAGAAATATTGAAAACTTTAAAAATAATCTCGAGGGCGTAAGACTTCAAAGAAGAATAAATGAAGTTCACAAAAAGGAATTAGCTAGAAACAAGGCAGAACTTAATAAATATAAAGCTGAAGTTTTGGCTGATAAAAAGGCTTCTCAAGCTGAACTTAAAGCTGTTCAAGCTGAACTTGATAAAGCTAACAAAGAATACAAGCTTGCTAAAGAGGAATTTGCAACATATCTTAAAGATACAAAGGTTTATGCTTATGTATTTGAAGACATCATTTTCCCTAAGTTCAAAAATGGCTTTGATGTTCTCAGTGACGAACATGCTGACAATGTAAACCAAATTAAGTTTAGCAATGCTGTTAAAGCAGCTAAGAAAATTGACGAAAAATACAACAAGGCTCAAGTTAAATATGAAAAGTCTATTGCTAGAGGAAAAAGCGCAAAAGCTCCAGTCTTTGCTGACAATGCTTATTCAAAAATCATGAGTGATATTGTTGAAGAATTCAACCTCTATACTTCAAGACTTGCTAAGACTGAAGTTACTAAAGAAATTTTAGATAATTTCTTAAAGGAATATCCTTCTTCTGCAACTTCTGAAGACATCTGCGAACAAATCGTAAGCGACAAGTCTAAATGGAATGCTAACTCTTTCGTTAAATCTCCTAAGGTTTATGTTCCAATGCTTGCTGCAGCTGCAGTAATTGTTGCTGGTATCGTTGGCGTTTCATATCTTGTTCCAGCTCTTGCAAATAAGACTTACGAAGCTGATACTGCAAATCAAATAACTCAAATTTCAAGTACTCTTGCTGACGATAGTGTAAAAACTCACTATGACAATATCTTAACTGATAACAGCCATGCTGATACTGTTACAACTATCTTTGGTGAAAATAAAACTCAATCATTTGGAATTGATAGAGATGTAAATTACTCTGACTTAGCAACTGGTTATGCAATCGTGGAAGAAGCTAGGAACAACGCTGAAACAATTATCAACTATGACGCAAACGGAAGAATTGATTCAAGTTGTAAATATGCTGTAGCTGTATCTAACTATAACGCAGCTGTTCAAAGTAGCAACGTATCTGACGCTAAGTTATACGCTGACGAAATTCTTTCTTACAGTGATGAAATGCAAACATATTCAAGTTCTTCAACTCAAGGTCTTAGTACTATGCTTGATGCAGCGGGTACTTCAATGGATGAAATTAGATATGTTCTCGACCTTCTTAATAACCCATCATTCTCAGTTGAATTTTCAAGTACTGATGTTGCAAGATTTGGAAACTTACTTAAGAATCCAGCAAAGGGTGGTAAAACTCTTGGAGTTATTTCAAATGTTTACAACAGAGAAACTGGTGACGTTACTATCCTTGCAGAATGCGAAGATAAAACTCATACAACTTACTACAACCTTGTTTCTTTCCAAATTAAAGAAGGACTTATCAATGTTACTCCTGAAACACTTATGAGCGGGCTTGAAAATGGTAGTGTTGTAGCTTCTAAAATTTCTTATGATAAAGAACTTCTCACTAGCGTTGAAGGACAGCACACTCAAATGAATGCTTCAAACGGCGAAACTGTAAGTGGACTTCCAACTGTTGCATATACTGCTTCTGCTAAATATGATGACAAGATTGGTGTAACAAAGATTACTGCAAGTGCACTTTTAGTAGTTAAAGATGAAGCTGGCAACGTAATTGGTACAAACACTGTTTCATTTACAAAGAGTTATCAAGGTAAAGTAACAGCAGCTGATAAAGAGAATGAAATTAAAGCTTCTCTTGCAAGAGAACTCAATAAAATTGTTGATGCTGAAGTATCTCTTAATGTCGAAGCTGACAATGAACTTGCTTAACTTAAATTAAAAAAGGGGAATAAAATTATTCCTCTTTTTTTGTGCGTGCCTTATGCACTTTGTGTTCACTTCGTTTGGGTGTATTATGCACTTTGTGCTCACTACGTTTAAGCAGGTCTTGTTATTGTGTGGCTAAGCCACTGTGCTTTAGGCACCATTTGTTAACTTCGTTGTTGCTGGTCGGGTAGTGGCTAAGTTATTGTCTAAGGCATTTATTATCTACTGCGGTGGAATATAGATATTTCGTGGCAAAGTTTGGTTACTATGTTATTGCTGGGTGATATAAAAAATTATTGTCAAACGAATGTTAAAATTGGTTGCAATTTTGCATTGGCGGACATAGTAAAGAAAATTTATTTTCAATATAAACACAAAAGTAAAAAAAGTTTAATAAAAATGTTGACAAAGACCAAATAATATGATATTATTTAAGAGCATTGGGGGATTAGCTCAGCTGGCTAGAGCGCCTGCCTTGCAAGCAGGAGGTCATCGGTTCGATTCCGATATTCTCCACCAAACGACATATGAGGACGCACTTGCGTCCTTTTTGTATGCCTTGCGCTTGGTCATTTACGTCTATGTAAACTCCCGTCGTGCTCTGGCTTAAATGTACACAATCTGCAACCCTTCGCTGTCATTTGACTATGTTCCCCAATATTCGATTTAGGTTATTTACTCCACCAAACCAAATGCTGTAAGAACACCGAAGCAAACGTTCGGACAGCGATTAAATCGCTCCACCAAAAAAAACACCGCAAGGTGTTTTTTATTTACGAAATATATGTGAGGGAAACGATTGGTGGAAGGCTACAAGGTTTTACGTAGTAAGTTTTTGTGTTTTCCACCATAGGCCGTCTAAATCAAATTTTTTTGTTTAGACTTTTTATTTAAGCTAATTAAACTTTAGATTTATTGAGTGAATAATAAAATTGCTGGTTAAAATTATATTTATATAAACATAAATTTAAAAAACTTTTTAAATAAAAATGAACCTCATATTTAAGGTTCAATTTAATTTTATAAGTCGGCTTTTTGCCTAATAATCAAATAGGTTTATTATGCTTTCTCGCATTCGTCTTCATTATCCTGTGAAGCTTTAATAAACTGGCATTGTGAAACTTCCATTTTTATTCGATTTAATACTTCAGGAGATACATCCTTTCCTTGCTCAATAATGTCAAGTGCTTCTAAATTAATGAGGTCTTTTAACTCTAAAATTTCTGCTTGCTTCTTTGCTAAGAATATTAATTCATCTAAAGAAGAAGCTCTAAATACCTTATTTATATGTATTGAATCATAGTTATTTTCGCTGACAAAGTTCGAAAAATCTATTGCAAAAGTTGGGTCGTTGTTTTTAATTTTTATAAGCCATTCCTCTATATTCCCAAAATTTTTTATAAGTTGAGATTTTATTAATTCACTATACATAAACGCCTCCTGTAATTTTAAGTTTTATTATGTACATTATTATAAAGTATTTTGTAAAGAATGTCAAGCGGTAGTTATATTTAATTTTGGAAGAACTTTAAAAACAAAATCCTTTATTTAGTACGCAAGAATAATGAGAGATTTATCGAACATTTTCTTTAGATACGCAAGAACAATGTGAGATTTATCGAACATTTTCTTTAGATACGCAAGAATAATGTGAGATTTATCGAACATTTTCTTATTTTCTATTTTATTAGTTATGATTTTTAGTATTTTTTAATTATTTAGGAGCAGATATTGCCAGGTTTATTATTTTTAAGTAAATATTTCGTTTTTCAACAAATGGTATATAATGGAAGCTTGAGTCGCAAGATGTAGTGGCTTTTTTTGAGAGTATTATTAAAGGCAAATAAAATTGTCTATTTTGCATATTATAATTGTAGTAATCTTATAAAACTATCTGTGAAAAATTCAAAAAAATTTTAATAAGCTATTGAAAAAACTTTTTATCTGTGCTATAATAGACGTACATGGAGGGATTATGTCTAAACATTTAGTAAAAATTTTATCTATTTGTGCTTTAGTTGTAATGCTCGCAGCATCAATCGTTGGCGCTGCAATATGTGTTTCTGAAGCAATTGGTGTCACTCTCAGTATCTTTGAAAGTGGAATTGAAAGTGAATATTATGAAGGGGGAAACAATCTTGCTATTTATATCGATGGTGTTAAGCAAGATTCAAACAAAGTTCAAGTTACAAAGTATACAGAAGTAACTGTTGAATTTAAAGATGAAGGCTATGATTTTGTAGGCTGGTATGAGGGTGAATATGACCTCGATAAAGATAAGCCAACAGGCAAGAGCGCAACTTATAAATTTGAAGTTAAGAAGAACATGAAGCTCACTGCTGTGAGAAATGCAAAATCTTACACTGTAACTTATCAAGGCAACATGGATGATGAATCTCCAATTGAGGGAATCGAGACTACTCAAGTTTATCAATATAACGAACCTCTTGAAGTTTTGACTGCTACAGACCCTGAAAAGATTGGCTTTGACGGTTGGTGTGTTGCTGTTGATGGCGAAATTATCAATGCAACTCCTGTTAAAAATGCAACTTTTGGCGACAAGAAAGAAGTTACTGTAATGCCAGCTTGGTCAAACCAAATGGTTCTTACACTTAAAGATAGAGAAACAGAGGAAACCATTGCGTCTACTAGACTTACTGCTTTTGCTCTTTCAAAATATGGGCTTCCTGGCGCTGACAATACTTTAGTTGCAAACTATATTATGAAGGGTTATGAATTTGCAGGTTGGTCAAACGAGCAAGGTACTTTAGTTGAAAATGCTGGTGAATTTGTTGAAGAAGGTAAAACATTATATCTTGAACAAACACTCGTTGAGTATACTATAAACATTTCTTCTAACTATGCTGATACTGCAACTATCACATATGATGCTGTAAACGGCTTTAAAGGTGAATTCCCAGTAAGACAATACTATCATGTTGCTGGTGTTAAGTATAACGATACAGTTTACACTTATGATGCTGAAGCTAATAATTTTGTTGGTCTTGGTGAAGCGCTCATCGCTGGCGAAGACTTAACAGCTAACGTAACTGCAGTTTGGGAAAGCGATTACAGCACAGTAACATTTGTTATCGCTGGACTTGATGCAAATGCTGAATATGCAATTTATGGCGACAAAGATGGAAGAAGAACAATGGTTGAAGAAAGAGTAATGGCTACTTTCACTGATGAAGAAGGTGCTGGTAACTACGACCTCTCTTACAACGTTCTCAACTTCTTCGCAGGTTATGAAAACCTTAGAGATGAAAACGATAGACCTGTTTCAGCTATTCCAACAGATGTTCAAATTGTTGTAACTCAAGATGGTACAAACAAAGTTTACGATGAAGAACTTGGACTTGGTTCAGAAGGAAACGTTTCATTCGGTTACATTCTTGCTTATATGGAATATGTATGCAATATTGATATGAACACTGTAACAGAAGTTACTGTAAACTTCCTTTACGCATAAGAGAAATTTAAAAATAAATAAAAATCCTATACCTTTTGGTGTGGGATTTTTTTAGCGTTAAAAAATGGGAATTTGTTGAGGGTTTTATTAAGTTGTATGGAAACATTTTCAAGTTACAAAAAAAAGTAAATAAAGTGTTTTTATTAAATCATTTTAAAATATTTGGTTATTGCCGACAAATATGGTAGAATAAACTTATGGAAATAAAAAGTGCAAAGTATTTAAAAAGTGTGGTGAATGTAAGCGAAATTTTTGCAGATGGGCTTGCAGAGTTTGCTTTTGTTGGTCGAAGTAACGTTGGAAAGTCATCTTTGATTAATTTTTTAACAGGCACAAAGGGGCTTGCAAAAACCTCAGCCACGCCAGGAAAAACAAAAATGATAAATTACTTTTTGATAAATGACCTCTTTAGATTGGTTGACTTGCCTGGTTATGGTTTTGCCAAGACGGGCAAAAGTCATCAAGAACTTTGGGCTTCAATTATAGGTGATTATCTTGTGTCAAGCAAATCGCTTTTAAATGTCTTTGTTTTACTAGATATTAGACATCTTCCAAGTGAACTTGATAAAAAAATGATACAATTTCTTCTATATAATAATATACCATTTACAGTTATAGTGACAAAAACAGATAAACTGGCAAAGTCAAAGGTCAAGCCAGCGGTTAAGAAGATAGCAAATGAAATTAAACTTCGTGAAGAGACATTCTTTATAACCAGTTCAAACTCACGACAAGGTCGAGATGAACTTTTGGCGCTTATTAAAAATAAACTAGAAATGTATCTCCTTGATGGTAATCATTAAAATTAAACATTTGAGATAGTTTTGCAAGAGGTAAGTATTGAAAGGAAAACTTAAAAATAATATGTACGCCAAAGAGGAAGTCTTTCAGGGTGAAATTACAGGCGTTGGCTATGATGGGGAAGGCGTATTAAGACATGACGGCAAAGTCGTCTTTGTTCCATATGTGCTGAGAGGGGAAGAAATTAAATTCAAACTCACAAAATCGAACTCCACCTTTTCACGTGGGAAAGTGGTTGAGGTGATAAAAGAAAGTCCGCTTAGAACAAAACCGCCTTGCCCTTATTATGGCAGGTGCGGTGGGTGCAGTTATCAGCACACGAGTTATCAAAATGAACTTGGGATTAAGAAAGAACTCCTTGTTGGGCAACTGGCAAAACTTGGCTATAAGGGTGAAGTGAAAGTTGTTTCAAGTGAGACTGAATATGGTTACCGAAACAAAATACGTCTTTTTGTAGGCGAAAATGGGCTTTCTTTAATGGAAAGAGGCTCAAATAGGTTTTGCGATATTAACGCTTGTCTTTTAGTTGATGAAAAATTAAACAATGCTATTAAAATTGTCAATAACTTTATAATCAAACAAAGTTTGCAACAATATTATAGTGAGCTCGTGATTCGAGAAGAGAATGAAAATCTTCTTCTGAATTTCATTCTTAAAAAAGTGCCAGAACATAATATTCATTATCAAGGACTCTATCTTTTGTTAGGCGCAGATTGTGGTATTTTTGAGACTTTTAAAGGGCAGAGTGATTATAAGGTGGGGCTTACAAGTTTATTAAGCGAAGAGTTTGGGCTAAAATGCTCGTTCTCGCCAAACAGCTTTCACCAAGTAAACAAGTTTATTGGGAATGAACTTTATAAATTTGTAGTAGACAATGTGAAAGGCAAAAGTGTTATAAATTGTTATAGTGGAGCGGGAGTGCTGAGTGGGATTCTTGCAAAGAAAGGTAAGTATGTAAAAGGTATTGAACTCGGCATTAATGAGCATAACGACGCAGAGAAACTAAAAGAAGAAAATGATTTATTTTTCCTTTCTAATTTTCAGGGCGATTGCGCTCGCCTATTGCCTAGTTTATCAGATGGTGCTGAATGCGTTATTGTTGACCCGCCAAGAGCAGGCATGGCAAAAACTGTTTGTGAGGCCATTGATAATGGTTTTTACAAACAACTCATATATATTTCATGCAATAGCGCAACACTTGTACGTGACCTTGGTTTAATCAAAAATTATAAATTGACTTCGGTGACACTTTTTGATATGTTCGCAAGAACAGGCGAATATGAAACGGTAGCACTGCTTGAAAGAAAAAAATAGATTTTGTGCTATAATTAGAAAATATTTAACAATACAAAGTTGGTGAAAAAAGGAGCTAATATGAGCAAAATTATAATGCTTGGTACTGGGAATGGCGGAACAATTGATTTGTATAATACTTGTTTTGTTGTTCAAAATGAAAATGGCAATTTTCTAGTTGATACTGGTGGAAGTATTGAAATAATAAAAAGATTAAAACAAGTTGATATTGATTATAAATCAATTCGTCATATCTTTATTTCACACAGTCACACTGACCATGTTTTAGGTTTATTTTGGTATTTCAAAAAGATAAGTCGTGATGCAATGCATGGCGAGATTTCGGGGGGGGGTATAACGATATATTGTAATGACATTGTGTTTGAAACAATAAAAGAAGTTGCAAAACATATTCTCCCAGAGAAACTTATGGATGCAATATATAAAGTTGTTGATTTTAAAGTCTTAAATGATGGTGACAAATATCAAATCAACAGCACCCGCTATACATTTTTTGACATAAAAGCCAAAGGAACAAAGCAATATGGATTTGAATGTATGCTAAATAATAAGAAATTGGCGTTCTTGGGAGATGAAACTTTAAACCCTGTTTTATATGAAAAAATTAGAAACTTTGATTATGTTATGCATGAAGCATTTTGTTTGGATTCAGAGGAAAAGATATTCCATGCATATGAGAAAAATCACTCTACAACAAAAAGCGTTAGTGAAGTGATGAATGGATTAAAAGTAAAAAATTTAATTCTCTATCATACAGAGGATTCTCACAAAGAACAGCGTAAGGAGTTATATACAAAGGAAGCACAGAAGTACTTTAAAGGCAAAGTGATTGTTCCAAATGATTTAGAAAGTATTGAAATTTAAAATATTGAAAATGCTTTAAATCAAGACGGGTCTTATAGTACCTGTCTTTTTTAAATAGAGATTAATGCTAATTTAGGGAGAAAGTGTCGAAAGATGATATAGGAGAGCTTTCAATTTAAATTGACTTTTTAGTCAAAATTATATATAATTGCCTTATGGAAAAATTTGATGCGATAGTTATTGGTGCAGGGCATGCTGGCTGTGAGGCTGGACTTGCTCTTGCGAGAATGGGACAAAAGACACTGCTTCTTACATTAAATCTTGACGCAGTGGCTTTTCTTGCATGCAATCCTTCTATTGGAGGAACTGCAAAAGGTCAACTTGTAAGTGAAATAGACGCGCTTGGCGGACAAATGGGGATTAATGCCGACAAGACAATGCTACAACTTAGAATGCTCAATGGAGGCAAAGGTCCTGCCGTTCAAAGTTTAAGAGCGCAAACTGATAAAGTTGAATATCACAATGAAATGAAAAAGACGATTGAAAATTGTGATAATCTTTTTTTGCGTCAAGGTGAAGTCGTTGACATTATAAATCTCGACAATGGCGAGAAGAAAATTCTTACCGCGCTTGGACAAGAGTTTATTTGTCGTGCGGTTGTTTTTGCGACAGGTGTTTATCTTAAAAGTAGGATTATCATTGGTGATTACACAAAAGACAGTGGACCAAATGGTTTTGCAAACGCACAGCTTTTGTCAGACAGTCTTTTAAGGCTAGGCATAAAACTTCTTCGTTTTAAGACCGGGACGCCGGCACGAATAAATGGCAGAAGCATTGATTATAGCGTTCTTGATAAACAGGTCGGTGATGAGAATATTCAAAACTTTTCTTTTATCACAAAAAAGCGTCTTAAAAATAGGGCGTACTGCTATTTGACTTATACCAATGAAGAAACGCACAAAATTATTCGCGACAACCTTGACAAGGCTCCAGTTTTCTCTGGGCTTATCAAAGGTGTTGGACCGCGTTATTGTCCTTCCATTGAAACAAAGATTGTAAGATTTGCAGACAAGGAAAGGCACCAACTTTTCTTAGAGCCAGAGGCGCTTTCAACTCAAGAGGTTTACATTCAAGGATTTTCGACCTCTATGCCTGTTGATGTTCAAGAGAAGATGATTAAGTCAATTAAGGGGCTAGAAAAGGCGGAAGTCATGAGAGATAGTTATGCCATTGAGTATGACTGTATTGAACCAACGCAGCTTAATCCTACACTTGAACTTAAAGCCATAAAGGGAATGTTTTTTGCGGGGCAAATCAATGGAACTTCTGGTTATGAAGAGGCGGGCGCGCAAGGTATTGTTGCGGGCATAAATGCAGGGCTTTATCTTCAAAGCAAAGAGATGATTACGCTAAAGCGAAGTGATGGTTATATTGGCGTTCTTATTGATGACATTGTGACTAAAGGTACGAATGAACCTTATAGAATGATGACAAGTCGCGCAGAGTATAGACTTCTTTTAAGACAAGACAATGCTGATTTAAGACTGACAGAGATAGGTAGAGCGGTTGGTCTTGTTGATGATAAAAGATGGAAGATATTTAATAAGAAGAGAGAAAACCTTTTGAAAATTGAAAAACTTTTAGATAGGAAATTTAAGGCTGGCGAGATTGAAAAACTTTTTGAAGAAAACGGGGAAAGTCTTCCTCGCGAGAGCATGACTGTCAGAGATATGATGAAAAGAAGTAGACTAGACGCCTTTAAGATTGACAAAGAGCTTGGAGTATTTGAGGGCTTTGACTTTGAAATAATCAATGAAATCAATATTATGGTCAAATATGAGGGCTACTTAAAACAACAAGAGGAAGATATTGAAAAGTTCAGAAAAAACGAGATGATTAAGATTGACGAAGACTTTGACTATAAATCAGCTCAAGGGCTCCGTCTTGAAGCCATTGAAAAACTTGATGAAATAAGACCTTTAAGCATTGGCCAGGCTTCAAGAATCTCTGGTGTTTCGCCTTCTGATATTGCCGTGCTAAGCGTACTTGTAAAAAAACATCATGATTTGAAGATGAAAAACTTAAAGTAGAATGAGGGGAAAATGAAAGAGCTAATAGAAGAATTGTTTAAAAAGTATGGATTTGAACTGTCAGAAAGGCAGATAGAACAATTTGATAAATATATGAAATTTTTGCTTGAAGAAAACGCTAAGTTCAACTTGACAGCAATTGAAGAACCTGAAGAAATAGTTATCAAACACTTTATTGACAGCATTCTTGGCATTGATAAAATTGAAAAGGGAGCTTCACTTGTTGACGTTGGAAGTGGAGCGGGCTTTCCAGGTGTGCCAATTAAGATTATGCGAGAAGATATAGAGCTTACCCTTATAGACAGTCTTTCAAAGAGGGTTAACTTTTTAAAAGAACTTTCTTTGCTTTTAGGGCTTGAAAACGTGAAGTGTAAACATGTGCGCGCAGAGGACTTTGCAATGAAAGAGGGCAGAGAAAAGTTTGATGTTGCCACAGCCCGTGCGGTGGCGGCCCTTCCAACACTGGCAGAATATCTTCTTCCGCTGGTGAAAGTGGGTGGAAAGGTCATAATGTTCAAAGGTCTTAAATCGAAAGAGGAACTTGCTCAAGGTGACAAGGCAATTAGGACTTTAGGCGGAAAACTTGAAAGCGTGCTGTCATTTAAACTTGATGATTTTGGCGAGAGAAATGTGATAGTGCTTAAAAAGGTGTCAAAGACTGATGCAAAATACCCACGCGGGAAGAATCAACCAAAATTAAAACCAATATTATGATTCTGTCAATAAAATACGCAAGCGGCTAAACCGCTTTATTAAATTTACTTAACTGAATAAAAGGGCATAATGCCCCTGAAAACAACCCAAAACAAGTCATGTAGGTGGAATTATCCACCTTTTTGTTTAAAATACCTCGCGGATAATTTGCCCTTGCCTTGCTTGTTTATTGGCAGAATCATACTAACTTAAATTAGAATTAAAAGCGAAAATAAAATAAAGAATAAAGTAGGATAATTTAGCCACACTAATTTTAGTGAGGTGTAATATGTTAAAATTTTTATCATTACTTTTTGTTGTTCCAGCACTTATGTGTAGTCACGTATCAGCACAAAGCGAAAACTTTGATGGCGCGAAGAAAGTGGAGGTTTTTAAAGACGGCGAGACTATTGAAATGAGCCAAGAAGAATTAAATATTCTTTCTGATATTTTTGTTGAGACTTTTGAGGGCTCAAAGTCTCTTCCTGCACTTGGTGTTGCTCTTGACGAAGAAACAAAAGAAAGCGTTAAAAGCGGAGTTTGGATTAAATTCTCTTTTGATAAAACACGCGTTGAAAATGATATGCCATTTGATGAGCTTTTGATTAAAATCCATAAGGAAAATAATTGCCTAAATGTAATTCGTGGCAATGACGGCAAGTTTGACGGAAGATGTTACTTTGTTGAGCTTAATCATTCGCTAGAAAAGATTTATAATTATATTATAGAGACTTCAGATAAAGAAGTTCAATCAGATGAAACTAAAACAGCGTCTTTGGAAGAAAGTACATCTGAAAACGAAGAATTATTGACAATGCAGGACGAGTCTCAGCCAGTTGAGGATACTTTGGTTATGCCATCGCAAAATGATAAAGAAAAGAAAAATGGCGTTATAGAACTTGAAGTGACGAACTTAACATCAGACCAAAGTGAAGAGGAAGAAAAAATAGACGCATTAATTTAAATAAAAACATATAAAAATAAAAATTTTGCTTTTAATTGTTGTTAAAAATAATTTTTTATGTTACAATTTTATAGTAAATGAAAGGAGACAATTATGGCAAACGTTATTAGAAACATGAATTACAAACCAATTCTTGAAAAAGTGGAGTATGTTAGACTCAATGAACCTCAACCAAACGCAACTATCAATATGCGTGTTTGGGACGAACTTGAAGTTGAAAGACTTAGAAGTGATGCTGTACGAGTAAAAGTCACAAGAAATGTAAAACCTGAACCAGACTGCATTTTTTCAATTGAAGTTGCAATGAGCCTTGAAGTGCTTATTAACACAAGTGAATATGAAGCTCTTGAAGATGCTGATGCATATTTCAAGAATAGTGCTGTTGCAAGAGTGCTTGCAAGCAATATCGCAGTTGTTCTTGCAGATTTATCACTGCATTCTCAGATAGGTCCTATGATTACAGCACCAGTATGCCAATTTCCACAATAAAAGAAGGTTAATATGTTAATTGCAATATTAGTTTTTACTTTTGCTTTATTTGCTTTTGTTGCAGTGTCATTTTTCTTGACATTTAAGACATACGAATTCGAGGTGGAAGGAAACAAACTTAAAATTCAAAATGTTGCGGCTCATTTGAAACTTTTTATCAATGACGCCCTTGTTGAAGACCATTATATGCCTCAGCTTATCAAAGGCGAGGAATATAAACTGAAGTTAGGCGAAAAGGAACTTGTTTTGAGGTGTAAGAGCTCAAATCTTGGTTACAAGATGAGGGTTGAACTCCTAGAAAACGGCGAAATTATTGCCGACAATGGTGTGAAATTAAGAGCCAAAAAAAGTAAAAACAAAAATGTAAAAAAAGAAGAGCCTTCTTCAAATGACGAAGGCAAAATTATTTATTAAAACAACGCTATTGGCGTTGTTTTTTCTTAAGTTGGAGTTTTTTTTAACTGTAATTTTTTTATATTTCAAGAAAATATTTATATTGACAAAATTCTACCTAAATGCTATACTTTTAAAAAGAAGAGGTGTCTATGGAATATATAAGTGCAAAGGCGCTCCTTTCGCTCAAAGAAGATGTTGAAGTTAAAGGAGATAAAGTTGCAAAATTGAAAGCTCAAATTCGCGAGCTGTGTGGTCAAATTGCAAATTTTGATAGAAAAAAATATAGATTCGAAGCACGAGCTGCAGGCAGAAAATATGAAAATAAGTATGAGCTTATGTTACGTTGCCGCAACGTTACATTAGAAATGCAAAGGGAAGAAACAAACCTTAAAAGCAGTATTCAAAGACTTTTTGAGAACATTTCAAACGTCACTGTAAAATCAAACGGTGACGCATTTGTGCTTGTGGAAAGCATGAAAGAACTTGATAAATATGCACAAGGCGAGTCAGACCGCGCCGCAATACTTGGAAATGCACTTTCTGCGAATATTCTTACTGACGACTTTTATAAAAAACTCGATGACTTCATTTCAACAAAATCCGAATACCTCTACGGATACCTCTGTAATTATGAAAAAGCGTCTTCACCTGAGTTTGATTCTTTTAAGAAGCCAAGTCTTAATAAATTGTTTACAAGTTCAATGAAAATGTTTGGCAATGATAAGAATAGTGGATATGTGTACAAAAAGATATTAAGTGATAGCGGATATAGAGATAAATTCTTTATGTTTGAAGGTCAGAACGTAAAGCAGATATTAAAAGAAAAACTTCCAAAAGAACACAAGGTATATTTGAAAGAAAAATACAATCAATACCGCATTGACATTCATGCTAAGAGAAAGATAAAAAGCCATGTTTTAAACGGTGCTGGAGTTGTCATTGATAAAGCTGTTTTAGTTTTAACTTCTCCTCTTACACTTCTTAGCAAAGGTCTTAAAAAGCTTAGTTTTGTTTGCGATTATAAAAGCACTTACAAAGAAGATAGAAGTTCTTTTAAAGATAGCTTAGAAGAGCTTCTAGACAAATACCATCTTGGCAAAAAGGGAATTAAATCTGTCTCAGCAAGTCTTGATAGAGAAGATAACTATTATTATCTAGATATTGCAGTAGTCAAAAGATATAAATCTCAAAAGGCAAAGATTAGATTCTATTATAACCTACAAGAAGGTGAATATAGAATGATTGAAGAACTTCTCGGCGACCGCAAAGAATTTAATTTTGAGAAAAAACAAGAAAGTAATGAAGACTTTAGAATTATGAGATATATAGATGAAGTTGCAATTCGCGAAAAGGCTAGCACACCTGAAGTCAACGTTAACTACAAAAAGACAAAGGTTAATTCTAAAGCAAAATCAACTAGATATATTAAAGAGTTCGTTGAAGAAGATGACGGTTTTAATGATGAACTTTCTGAAGAGGAGCTCAAGCAATATAGTGAATTTTTAAATAAATAAAGTTTACATTAATGAAAGGAGAGGAAATGAACTACAAACTTGAAAATGCGCTTTCAAATTTCAATGAGTTTTTAGATTTAAAAAAGAAATATGAAATTGCTGAAAATGATAAAGAACTTAAAGACGAATCTCCTTTTGTTAGAAGAAAGGCTGAGGAGAGGTTAAAAGAACTCAAAGACGATTTAGAGTTTTCAAAATCGAATGTCTTAGGAACGCTCGTCAATGTAAGATTTGAAAACGAAAATGATTTTGAGAGAATGAAAAATTGTATAAATTATTTAGTTGATAATAAAGCAATCAAGAGTTTTAAATCGGAGATTTTTGACTGTTTGTTTGATAACTATATGCTTATCAAAGATAATGACAAGGACGGGTCAAAAATCTTTGACTATATGGTGGAATTATCTTCGTTAGACAATGGCTTTCTAGGCTCTGAGTCAGCAAAAGAAATTTTAATCGAAGTGCTTAGAGAAGAGGCTAGAAGCGGACAGAAAAATATAATTGCCGAAAGTTATATGAATGATTATTTTGTTATTCGCCGTGCCTTTGACCAGGACGACAAAAAAGGGATGGGGCTTTTAAAAACGGTACTTAAAGATAAAGGCATTTCAAAAGAACGCAAAGCGCAAGTTAAGTCACATTACTTTGAATACATTATTGAAAACCAAGTTGGACTTGGTAGACGTCTAGGCGCTATTGCTCTTTCTTCTCCACTTTTATTGCCAGCTCTTGGAATTACAGCGGCAACTTTTCTCACAGGTGAAATTTTAAGATTGGCAGGAAAAGCCATTGAAAAGGGAGCGTCTTGGGTAGGCACACCATTTGATTTACTGGCAGATAAGATACTTGAAAAGGGCGAGGATAACCAGTACTTAGAAACTTTAGGTTTACTAGTTGACACTCCAAGTTATCTTGTCAACTTTGCTGGCATGACGGCAGGCGGAATTTTAAAGAAAGTTGCTGATGGTTTAGAAATTGGCGGACTAATTTTAGCTTCTCCATTATATAAGGGTGTAAACGGGATATTCAAACTTGCTAAAGTAAGCAAGACCGAACGCTTAAAGGATTTGAAGAAAGAAGCAATAAGTAATATTCATAATCAGTTTAAAGATGAAAATCCTAATATAAAAAATCTCTTTATTATGGACGAATCTTACAATGGCAATAAGCTTATTGTTGAAGGATACTATGTGGTTAACGATAGAAAAGAAATAAAGAGAGAGGCCTTTATAAATGAGTATGAACTCAAGGATAATGTTTTAGATGCCATTCAAATAGACGCTGTTGCAGAAGAGGGGAATTTAAATAAATCTTTTGCATTTGCTAAGGCAGTAGTTCAAGCGACAAAAGAAAAGCCACTACATAGCGAAGTAAAACTAAAAGAGGATTACTTTCCAACAGAAGTAGATTATATTCTGCCCGATGATGAATTTGATGAAGATGGATACGATGAATATGATGAAAGCACTCTAATCTAGAGCGCTTTTTCTTTAAAAAATTACATTATACGTCAAGTTATAAAAATAAAAATAAAATAACAATTGACAAATGTTAAAATTTTATCTATAATTAATTAGGTTACACTTAAAAAGGAGGAGTTATGAAGAGAACTTATCAGCCAAAGAAAAGACAGAGAAGTAAAGTTCACGGTTTTAGAGAAAGAATGAGAACCACAAGTGGAAGAAAAGTTTTAAAAAGAAGAAGAAATCGTGGAAGAAAAAAATTGTCTGCTTAAAGAAAAAAATGACCATAGACTAAAAAAAAATAGTCAGTTTAATTTTATCTATCGTAAGGGCGAGCGCACGTCAACTAAACACTTTTCGCTTTATACTGTAAAAAGCAAATATAATAATTCCAAGATTGGATTCACTGTTTCTAAGAAAGTTGGAAAGGCGTGGGCAAGAAACAAACTTAAAAGAAGAATGAGAGAAATTGTTAGACGTGAAAAACTTTTGGCAGGCGGACATAATTACATTTTGCAAGCCAAAATCGGCGCGGCAGAACTTGATTTCAATGAAATAAAAAGACAGATAATGACAGTTTTTTCAAAAGGTAAAAGGGTTGAAGGTTAGTAAAATATTTTTTAGCTCGTTTACCTTTATTTTAAAACTGCCTATTTATTTCTATAAAGGTCTTATTTCTCCATTTCTTAATCACTCTTGCAGATTTTATCCAACCTGTTCAAATTATTTTATTGACGCAATCGGACAGTTTGGCTTAAAAGGATTTGTGATTGGCACAAAGAGAATTTTAAGGTGCCGTCCATCTAAAGATAAAAATAACAATGGTTATGACCCAATTCCCATAAATATTAAAGGAGATGCAAAATGGCTATTTTAAGTAGCATACTATCTGTTACCGAGCCACATGGTTTTTGGATAACAATAATTAAAGCCTTTGAAGGCGTAACAAAAAATTATGTTCTTGCAATCATCTTCTTGACTGTGGTGATAAAGCTCATCACAGGGCTTATTGTGGATACTTTTTCTAAGTATAATTCTCAAAACATGAGCGTTCTTCAAGCGAAGGCAGCGCCAGCTATTGAAAAGATTAAAGAAAAGTACGCCTCACAGCCACAAGTGATGCAACAAAAACAAAATGAAGTTTATAGAAAATATTATGGCAAGAGCTATTACGCTGGGTGCTTCATGACTATGATTGTCATGGTGCTCAACCTTGTAATATTCTTCACCTTGTTCTCAGGACTTAATACAATGTCCGCTTACAAGATTGCTCAAAACTATGACAACCTCAAATATACATACACAAACAGCTTGAATGTCGTTGACAGTTTTTTAAACAACGGCCAAGAATCACAAGAGGACAAGCTCGCTTACCTTCGCGATTATGAGAATATAAGTTTTGTATTGGGAGAAGACGGTGAGGGCAACAAAACAATCTCACTGGTCTACAAGGATAAAAACTCTGAAGACATCGAAAAAATACTCGCAACTGAAATTTACAAAGTTGACTTTAGTTCAACTATTGAAGTCCCACCAACTGAAGAGGGCGGTGAGGCAACAACCAAAAAGATTACAAACAATGAAAACATAATCAAGCTCATAGAAGAGTATTTCCCAGTTTATGCCGAAGGCGAAGAGGAGGGCTCAAAAGAGATTATTATCGACTATGAGAGGGTGCCAAACGGCGAGGGCGAAGAAGAAGTTAAACCTATCTATCTTTCAACCGTTTTAAACAAACTTCTTACTAAAGAAGTGGTCAAAGTTTATGACATGAATAAGGAAAGCTTTTTGTGGATTAAGAACATTTGGATTGCCGATTCACCACTCAATAAATCAATCGTAAGTTTTAATTCGCTTAAGAGCCAAGTTGGAAAGAATAAATTTGAAGATAAAGAAGAAGTTATCTATAACGCATTCATGCCAGAACTTAAGGCAGAGCGAAATCAAACAAATGGTTACTTCATATTGTCAATCTTATGTATTGCAGTATCTTTCCTTACAATGTTTCTTACTAAGTTCTATAACAAACGTAAAAATCAAAAGAAAGGCTTGCCAACAACGCCTCAAGCGCAGGGCAAGTGGGCTCAAATTGTCGTTCCTATAATCATGGGCGTATTTGCGCTGTTCTATAACAGTGTGTTCGCAATCTATATGCTTACAAGCCAAATCGTATCTTGTGTACTTCTTTATCCTCAGCTTATGTTTGTTGACTATTTAATTGACAAGAAAAGAGATAAGAAAGATAAAGACACACCAGAGGTCGAATATTCAAGAAAGTTTTAATCATTACTACTAAAGAATGTTTGACAGAGATAAATAGATTTTGTTAAAATAGAAGAGAATAATATCGGGCAAAAATAGTCCCGAAATGGAGGGAGAAAATGTTATCAGCAGAAGGAACAGGAAGAAATATTGAACAAGCCATTGAAAATGCTCTTTTTGAACTTAAGGCAACAAGAGAAGATGTGGATATTAAGATTTTAAGCGAGGGCGGACTCTTTAAAAAAGCTAAGGTTGTTGTAACAATCTCAGATGACGCTAGGGCTAAATATGAAAAGAAAGCTAGCGCTAAAGCAAAGGAAGAAAAAGAAGAGAAAAAAGAAATTAAAGAAGCGGTAAAGACTGAGAAGAAAGAAGAAAAAGCCGCCGCAAAAGAAGCTAAAAAAGAAGAAAAGGAAGCTGTAAAAGAAGAGGCTGAATCTTCTAAAGAAGAAAGAGTTGACGTTGAAATGGAAGCAATTGAATTCTTAGAGGGCCTTTTCAAAGCGGCAGGAAAGGAAGTTGAAATCAAAACCAGCGAAGATGATAAGTATATCACTTACTCAGTTGAGGGCGACGACCTTGGCGATATGATAGGTCATCATGGCGATTGCTACTATGCAATCAATAGACTTTTGTCTGCCGTTACTGGCAAACATGAAAAAAGACTTCTTCTTGACATTGGTGGCTATCGCCAAAAGAGAGAGGAAACATTATCGGCACTCGCAAAAAGAACTGCTGACAAAGTTGCAAAGTCTGGCAGATACTCAAGACTTGACCCAATGAACCCTAGTGATAGACGTATCATTCATGCAGCTCTAGCTGATGATGACCGCGTTGTTACTCTCAGTAAAGGTGAAGACCCAAAACGTTATGTTATGATTTTCCCAAAAGACGAGAACTAAGGCGAGTCTGCTACTTAAACTTGTTAATCGGCGATAAATCGCAAAACTATTAAATTAAAAAAAAGATGAGAATTTATCTCATCTTTTTTAGTTTAAACCTATGTCTAACTCAATAAGCTCAGCCTCAAATTGTTTATTTTCTTTTTCTAGTTTGTTTAAATATCTAATATCCCTTAAAGGTAACTTTGTGTTTTTCATAAGTAGTTTAAAAAAATCAACACCACTTTTGGAGAAATTTAGAACAATGCTGAATGTAAAGGCTCTTGATTTTTCGCTATGTAATGGATTCATAAAGATTTTAAAGGCTTTTTTATAATCATGCTCAATCTCAATGGATTTCATCATTTTAAGAGCTTCGTCAACTTCAAAACCATTTAAAGAGCCCTCGCTTCTAAGATGCACACACTTTATCCATAAGCTGGTCTTTTGTGGATAAATGTATTTTAGACCTTCATTTACTCTCTCAATAATCTTATCAAGAATTTCATCTTCACTGTCATTTTCGTCCTCGAAATTTTCTTCGGCAGGTTGTTTGTTTAGCCAGCGTTGAAGCGCCTTGTTTTGTTTTAATTCATTTTCTTCTTTTAGCGTACGTTTCTCAGCTTTCATAAAAGCTCTCCTTAAGTATCTCTTACTTTAAGTATAACAGAGGGGAGGCAAAAGTCAACAAAAAAATCAGAATATTAGAAAAAAGTTTTGAATATTTGATAGCCCAAGTATAAGTTAATGATATTATAAAACGCGCAATAAATTTTGTGTCGTATTTCGTGCCTAAAAAGCTTAAGGCTCTAATGAACGAAAAAATGTATTTTCAAGAACGATTGCGCCAAAATATAATGATTTTATGTGATTGTCAGCTTTCAAAAAAAGAGCCTTAGGCTTTATTAAAAAGTTAAATTTGTTTGAAAGCATGAACAGGCAAAGTGCAAAAAACTTATATAAATGTTGACTAAAATAAAAAAAGAGCATAATGCTCTATTTTTCTGATAACATCTTTTTGATTTCACTTACAAAGCTTTGCATTTTGTGTGAGGTTTTGAGTTCGCTAGAAATTTTGTCGCGTGAGTGCATGATGGTTGTGTGGTCACGTCCGCCAAAGATTTTGCCAATTGATACAAGAGGAATTTCCAAAATTTCATTTATGAGATATATGGCAATCATTCTTGGTTCAACAACTTCCTTACTTTTCTTTTTGCCTATAATATCTTGGCGAGTGATGTCAAAGTATTTACAAACTGCGTCAATAATGTCGTCCGCAACAATACCTTCATTTTTTTCTTCTTCAAGTTGACCATTGAAAGCCTCATAAGCCTCTTCCATAGTGGCTGAAGGCTTACTTGAAAGGTCGGCAAGGAAATGCACTTTTGCCAGCATTCCTTCAAGTTCACGAACATTCGAGTTCACACGCTCGGCTATATAATCAATTACGTCATCATCTATTGAATATTTTTCTATCTGACATTTCTTTCTTAAGATTGCAATTCTTGTTTCAAGTTCAGGGTGTTGGATGTCTTGAATAAGACCGCTTGTGAAACGACTGCGAAGTCTTTCGGCTAAGGTCTCAATTTCCTTAGGTGGTCGGTCAGATGTGATAATAATCTGTTTTGAATTTTGATAAAGCTCATTAAAAGTGTGGAAGAATTCTTCTTGGGTTGATGTTTTCTTTGATATAAATTGAATATCATCAACCATAAGCACGTCTAGATTGCGATATTTTGTTCTAAATTCAAGCACAGCTTTGTTTTTTGCTGGTGAACCAAGAGACTCGATATAGTCGTTTGCGAACTGTTCGCAAGTTACATATAAAACATTAAGGGTTGGAAAGTATTCCTTATAATAGTTGCCAATTGCATGAAGAAGGTGAGTTTTGCCAAGTCCAGAGCCACCATAGATAAAGAGGGGATTGAATTTGACGCCAGAGTGCTCAGCAACAGCGCGACAAGCAGTGTAAACAAACTTATTTGAGTCGCCTACGACAAAGTTATCAAAGGTATATTTTGGATTGAAAGGATTTTTTGAAACAACCACTTCTTTTTCAGAATTCTTATCACCATGAAGACTTATATATTCAATTTCTTCAGAAGGGTCAAGAATTTCTATCAATAAATCAGCACCAAAAATATCAGTTACAGCAGAAGACAATTTGTCAAAATAGTTGCGAGATAACTGATTTTTTGCTGAAGTTGTATTTGCGGCAAGAATTAATGTCTTGTTGTCAACAAAATCGACTACCTTCAATGGCTTAAACCACATAACAAACGAAACGTTTGAAACGATAAGTTCAAGTTTATCAAGTACGGCTTTCCAAAGCGTTGTTAAATCTTTCATAATTTTTCCTTTTGATTTTGCAATATTATTTTCTATAAAAAGAGCCTAAGGCTCAGCATGTTTTAAGTATAACCAACTCGCCCCAAAAAGTCAAGTAAGAGTGACTTTAATTTTGCTATAATATTTTTAAAAAAGATTGTAAAATGATATTAAATTTGCTAAAATATATCTATGCAGTTAAAAAGCCTAACGCTGAAAGATTTTCGTACTTACAAAAACTCAAAGTTTGAATTTTCACCACAGGTAAATGTCATTGTCGGAAAAAATGCAATCGGCAAGACGAATATACTTGAGGCTATCTTTTTTATGGTCATTGGCAAGAGTTTTCGTACTTCAAAAGAAAACGAAGTTATTCGTTGGCAGGAGAGCGGTGCTTATATTTGTGGGGAATTTGCCAGAAAATATCGAGATGTCAAAGTTGAGGCTTTTTTTAATAGCGAGCATAAAAAATCAATCAAACTTGATGGCATTGGTATAAAACGAATGGGTGAACTCTTGGGGAGCGTCAATGCAGTTTTCTTTTCGCCAGATGAACTGAGGCTTGTTAAAAATAGCCCTGAAGAGCGAAGAAGATTTATGAATATTATTTTAAGCCAGACCAACAAGAGATACTTCTATCTTCTTGGACGATATGATAAAGTGCTTGCAAATCGAAACAAACTTTTAAAGACAAGTCGAGACATCAAGGTCCTTAGCGAAACAATTGATATTTGGAACAGGGCTCTTGTCGACCTTGCAGAAAAGATTTATTTGGAGAGAAGAAAGTTGATTGAAGAACTTTCGCCATACGCTGAAAAAGCTCAAGATTATTTGTCGGGTGGCAAGGAAAAGGTAAAACTTGTCTATAAGAGTTCTTTTGACGGGGACGATTATGGCGAGAAGATGCTGAAAGGACTTGAGAAAAATATTGAGAAAGATTTTAAACTTGGCTATACAACTCTTGGTGTTCATAGAGATGAAATTGACTTTTATCTCAATGGGGTTGAAGTTAAAAGCTACGGCTCGCAAGGACAACAAAGGACTGTCGCACTTGCGCTCAAGCTCGCCGAACTGGAGATAATTAAAACCCGAGTTGGAGAAGAGCCGCTGCTTCTACTTGATGACGTATTTAGCGAACTTGATGCGTCAAGACGACATAAACTTATAAAGTTTACTTCTAAAGCTCAAACTATAATCACTTGCACCGAATTTGATGAAGTGGACATTCCTTGTAATATTATAAAACTTCAAAAAGATAATTAATTTAAAATAAAAGACACCTAAGTGGTGTCTTTTTTTAATAAAGCGTTAATGAATAAATTCTTGTTAACTTTAAACAACTTTTAAATTTGTAGTGCCTATTATATAGGCATGAAAATGGCGATTTTTCAATCTGAATATGTGCAATTATTAAATGTCGTTGTTAGGTCAAGGTTCTCTGGTATCAAAAGGGCAGAGGTTTGAGGCGTGCCAAAGTGTACGTTTTTGAAATAGATGTTTCCACCTGTGCACTCTGTAAAATCAACAATGTTTGATTTTCTCTCGTCGCCAACGACATTTATTTTTAAGTTGTAAAATTTTAAGTTTTCCACTTTACCTTTTATAATAATTGGTACAATGTCATAGCCGTTAATCATACTTCCATTTTCGCCAACTATAGTAACATTCTTGACATTCTCAAGTATTATTGGAGATGAGGTGTTATGTGAGCCGGTGAGGAGTATGCTATCATAACCATTTTCGATTGCATTTTTAAGTTCTGTCAATTTCCTTGCTGTTATCCTAGTTTTTGTGGTGATTGAAATCTCCTCGCTAAAGCCTTTACACGTAATTTCAATTTTTTCTTGTCCAGCTTCTATAGGAGACATGTCAAAATAAAAATCTGTTGTCTTTTCGCGTTTTCCGCTTGCATATAAAAGTTCAATTTCCATTCCTGCAGGGTCAAAGGTCTCATTTATAAAATATTCAGTCTTTTGAGGAAGGGAGGTGATTTCAATAGAATTTACATAATCAGGTTTGATTATTAATGAAATTTCATAAGGAGCTTTCATAAGTGGGCTAGAGATTATTACTTTTGCGCCTTCTGTTGCAAATTCAGGAGCATCGACAGTATAGCTATCAGGCGTCATCGTAACGCTTTTCCCGCTTTGATAATATCCGGTGATAGGGAAGTCTATAGCTTCAATTTTTTCGCCGTCAAAGTAGTCTACTTTAAGTTCTAGAAAGTTAATTTCAAGATATACGATTTTCCCGTCTGTGACCTTAACGACTACGCTTGCTTCAATGTCGCTATCGGGTACTTTTGCAGTGATTACAGCTTCGCCATAGCTTTTCGCACTTATTCGGCCAGAACTGTTTACACTGACAATCTTTTTGTTTGAACTAGACCATTCAAGATAAGGATTGGCGTTCGCTGGTTCTAATGTATAACTCAAACTTTGCTCTTGACCGAGAAAAGCTTCTATCTCACTCTGAGCAAAAGTTATGCTCGTAGGATTAGGTTTTTGCTCTCCACAGGCAACAAAAATCAATGAAGAAAAAATGATAAAAATTGAGATAATAAACACATAAAGTGCTTTTTTTTGCCATTTTTTTGCCATTTTTTACTCCTTTTGCATAAATTTTCTTTATTTTTTATAGTTTGTGCCAAATTTTAATAATTACTTACGAAACAAATTTCTATAGTTTATTCCCATAGCTTCTTTCATTTTTTCAAGCCTAGCACGCGCTTCTCTTGACGCTTCGGCAGAGCGAGTAAATAGCATTTCATAAATTTCGTCTATGTGCTTTAAGCATTCATTTCTTCTTTCTCGAATAGGAGTAAGAAGTTCTTCAACTATTTTAATGAGGAAGGTTTTCACCTTGACATCGCCAAGTCCGCCTCTTCTATAATGAGCTTTAAGTTCATCAAGATTTTTGTAATCAGGAAGGTACTTCGCAAAATGTTCATCTTTGCAGAATGCATCAAGATATGCAAATACAACGTTGCCTTCAATTTTGCCTGGGTCGGTTACGCGAATGTGGTCTGGGTCGGTGTATGCAGACATGATTTTTTCGCGAACAGTTTTTTCGTCATCGCAAAGATAAATAGCATTTCCTGCAGATTTTGACATTTTGAGTTTGCCGTCAATTCCTGGCAGGCGTCTGCAAAGTTTGTTTTCTGAGATGAATTCTTTTGGAAGGGCAAATACTTCCTCTTTTGGTGAGTATGTGTAATTAAATGAGTTTACTATCTCTCTTGCTTGTTCAATCATAGGGAGTTGGTCATCGCCGACAGGAACAAGGGTTGTACCAAAAGCGAGAATATCTGAAGCTTGTGAGATAGGATAATTGATAAAGCCTATTGGAATACTCTTTTCAAAGCCTCTTACTTTAAGTTCTTCCTTAATGGTAGGGTTGCGTTGAAGGCGGGCAAGCGTGACAAGATTCATAAAGTATGAAGTGAACTCATGAAGCTCTGGGACCATTGATTGAATAAAAATCGACACTTTTTCTGGGTCAATTCCAACAGAAATATAGTCAATTGCGACCTGAATAATGTTGTTTTTGACTTTGTCAACTCGGTCAGCATTGTCAGTGAGTGCTTGGGTATCTGCAATCATGATATAGAATTTGTCATAGTCCATGCTGTTTTGTAATTTGACACGTGCTTCAAGCGAGCCGACATAATGGCCTAAATGAAGATTGCCGGTAGGACGGTCGCCAGTAAGAATAATGTTTTTCATAAATTTTAACCTCGTAAAAATAATTGTAGTTTAATTAAAAATAAAAGTCAAGCGTTTATAACTCTTGAAAGAGGAGGGTGGTAGTTACAGTAATATTCTGTTTTAACTTGGCGAGGAATGGTGAAATTAAATGTAAATTGTATAAAATCGTTTGCCTTATATAAAATAAATTATTATAATAAAAATATATTGCTTACTTATGTTTATCAAAATTTAAGCGGTGCATGATTTAGCGTATTTAATTTGCCATATTTGCCGCGAGTATCAAGGAGGCTTTTATGTTAAAAAAGTTGCGTTATAGTTTTATCCTTGCAGTGCTATTCATATTAGTGGGAGGACTTTTCTGTCTATTCCCAACTTTTTCATTTATGAAAACGAGTGCGCTTGGAGAGAATTCTGAAAGCGAAGGAAAAGTCGGAAAAGTGACGAGTGGGATTTGGGTGTCAGCTCAAGATGCAACTTTGTCAACTCAAGATACATACTACGGCCATGAAAATGTTTTTGTGATTGAGTCGGCAGAAAACCTTGCATATATTTCACATGAAGTCAATGCAGGAAATAGCGAAATTGCAAATGGTGTGTTTTTGCTTAGCTCAAACCTTGACCTTTCAGGTGCTTTTTGGGTACCAATCGGAACATATGACAATCCTTTCAGAGGAATTTTCTATGGCGCTGGACATACAATATCAAACATTTCAGTTGATGATATTTCAGTCGAAGTTAGCACAAAAGTCAACGATTGCTATGAAGGTTTGTTTGGAAGAGTAGATGGCGCGACTATTTGCGACGTTGTTCTATCTGGTTACTATCACTCTCATACAACAAGCGAGAAAGTTACATATAAAGGCACCTTTGCAGGAAGTATTGCAAACAGCACAATTATCAACTGCTATGACGAGACTCACTCAAGTGACGAGGCTGGCGAGGAAGTAGCTTCAATTGGCAACTCATTAAATAGCAGAGTGTACGTTGGTGGAAGTCATACGGGCGCTGAAGCAAATTATACCTCACAAGACGCTATTGCGGGCACTTTGACAGGCGCTCCTATTAGCGGTTATGTTGGCTTCTATAAATCAGGAAGCGGTGAATTCTATAAACAAAATAAAGTTTGGACTGAAAATGCTGACGAGGGAAAAGTTGGTGTAGTTTACACAACAGACCTCCAGCCAGCTCCAAAAACAAATTCAAACAAATATTTGAGTTATAATCCACTTCTCAGAAAAGACGCTGTTGGAAGTGAAAACGTATATGTTTTACGTAATGGTTATAAGCCAAATATAGAAGAATTTGACGAAACAGATTTTACAAATGGTCTTATTAAAGAAATAAGTTACGATGAAAATGCAATAGTTGAAACAACCCTAGATTATCTCTACGGCACTAGAAAGCCAACTCTTGAATTTGAATATGACCAAACTTTTGATAATTTCTTTAATTTGGCAAGTAGTGATGGCCAAAGAGGAAATATGAGTTACCTTGATAGACTTGGCTACACATTTGACGGAATTTATAGTGACAAAGATTTTACTACAAAAGTTTATCCATTAAGCGAGCATGAAGAAAGCGAGTCTGTGACAGACAGAGAGAAAAAAGAATCTGATTTTGAACTTTCATATCCAGCTGAGAACGAGACTTATTACTTTAAGTGGATTTGGAATAATTCGAGTGAAAACACTAGAAATTTCAGAGTAAAATTCGCATATGCTTCAGATGAAGGCGGACTTATTGCAAACAACTTCTCTTATAGCACAGTACTTGAAAATCAACCAACAGGACTTAGAGAAGAGACCTTTGAAAACTTAAATGAGTTTACATCAGATAGTTATACCTTCGGCGTAACCTTAAAGGTTGGATACCGTATATCTGCAATTTCTACTCAAACTGGCGAAGTGACTGTGGCTGATAACAGGGCAAATAAGACAAGCGGAGCGTATGTAAACTTCACATTATATACCGGCGAAGACACAGGTTACAACGTTAATTCTAGAAATAATGATAATTACAATTACGTTAGCATAACTGGCAAATGGTTAAATGAAGAAAATTATAGTATGAACAAAGAGATTGCAAAATCTTACGAGTTCACACTTGACAATGTAGTTGGTGCGGGCGGTGAAGTTGTACTTGTAATTGAAAGAGATTATATTGACGTTGACGTCTCTGCAAACTATGTTGCAGAAGGTGACAAAGCTGAAATTTTCTATACAACATCAATCTTGGCTAATGGCGATGTTTCAGGACTTGTTCATCTTGATTATGTAAGCACTATTGACGGTGAAACAAAAACAATCGGTTATGGCGAAACAACTGAAAACATGAACGGCTCTTCAAACCCAGTTTTATATGTAAGGCGAGGTGAGAATGTTAGCTTTAGAATTAGGGTAATTTCTGAGTCAAGATACCTTGTAAGTGAAGTTTACAATTTCACTTTCCCTCAAGTTGTTGAAATCAAAGCAAAATCTGAGGCGGGTGGAATAAACAAGGATAACGACTATTACAAAATTTGGGATATTGATTTCACTCAAGTAATTACTTATGGAAGTAAATATAACGTAAATATCGGAAGTGCACAAACAAGAGTTGGCGTCAACCTCTTACTTGAAGGTGCTGATGTTCCAACAAAGATTACTGGAATTGATGGAATTGGTGTTAGATTAAATAGCGGCGAAATGCTTCAAAACGTTTCAAATGAAGTTGTTAATCTTGGACAAAACGACCAAATAGCCGTAACAAAAAATGGTAGATGGCAGGCAGTGAGAGTTGAAGTTGTTTTAAACAGAGACGGTTCAACTGAAACAAGAACTCTTACCTCGGTTGACAAATATTTAGAAAACTATTATATCACATCTTGGGGAACAGAAGAGGGTATTGATAAAGTCTTTAAAGAGGCTTACACAACTGACGGAAATGCCGTTTATACTGTCAATGTTTACTTTGTAGAAAGGGTATATGACGTTAAAGTTGAATACTATATGCTAGATAGTAACAACAACGCTGAGGCGAGACAAATTCCTGCTGACATGTTCAATTCAAGATTTACTTCTCTTAGTGCAAGTGGACTATCCTCATTAAAACAAGGTGAAACAGTAGAACTTTCATTCTACTTAAAAGCAATCGCTATGGGCGCAATATACTATGACCATAACGAAATCGTACAAGACGGTGGCGAAAAAGATAGAACAGGGCATGTAAATAGCGCAATTAGCGAGTCTGTTAGTTCAACAAATGCTGGCGAATATACATTCACTTTGACAAATGGTGGTTATGACAGTACAGTAAAATTCTATTTCAAATATAAATCAGTTAATTTTTCAATTGACAAAATTAAAGTTAAAGGCGAAGACGGACTTATTAGTAACGACCTTTATACTTTAAATACAACTCTTACTTATTTATTTACAAATGAAGAGGCAAGAGCTCTTACTTTAAGTGGCTCGCTCACTTCAATTTCAATCCACTCACAATATTATCTTCTTGGTTGGTATTTAAAGAATGGCGAAATTGAATATTTTGATACATCTTCATTTGACGGAATTCTCACAAATTCAGATTTCGTAAATGCTATTGCACTCTCGGGCTCGGGAGAAGGAGCAAGTTATTCTTATAATGAAGTTGCTTCACTTGTAGGCCGCAGAACAGTTACTGTTGACTATGTTGCGGGCGAAGCTGGTGAAGGCAAGCTTTATGAAAACACAAACATTAGCTTAAACGATGAGGACAAAGTTCTCGCAGAATGCAATGACAACAAAGTAAATTCAATCAAAGCAACAGGAAATGGCAGTATCGTATATGATGAAGAGCTCACTCTTAGCCTTTACGCATTCTTCAATCTTGGTTATGAATTTGCAAAATATTCACCAAACTTTGGTGCTATGGTTGGCGAAGTCACAACTGGCAGTTATAAATATGTAATAAGCGGTGACGAGTGGGATATACTCTTTAAAGCAAATGGTAATATTATAGCTGACGCTGAAAAGCAAACTTGGAACACATTTACAACTACTTCAGCAGATGATGAATACATAAGAACTGCAAATGTAACTCTTACAGCAAACTGGTCAAAAATTTCATATATAGTTGAATTTGATGGAGAAAATCAAGCAACACTTTCAATCGGTGATTCAATTTATTATGAGACTGAACAGGAAAAGAAAGACGGAAGAGCATACTACACAATTTCTGGAAATAATGGTGAACCATATTCAAATGAATATCTTGGTTCAAGCGGACTGGGTTATATAGTAATCGGCTATAGAATTTCTCAAAAAGAGGGCGGCTTCTATAAAGAGGGCGCTGGCGAAGAAAACATTGTAAAACTTACTCCAGATATTTTCTTGCAATTCATTAAAGACGAATATAGATTTAAACTCAATAGTGGTGAAGAGCCAATCGCGATTACCACAGAAAGAGAGGCGGCTAAATATTTCGTTTATCTTGACAATATCTACCCAGAAGAACTTGATGAGGGCTACTTCAAATATATCTGGGACGAAAGTACAAATAATGGTTATGGTCAGGAGGATATTGACGGTCAAATCACCCTCAATGTTACATTCGGCTCGGTGCCAGAAAATATAACTAAAGCTCTTGAGAGTGGCACTCTTACCATTGAGAGAAAAGGTTATGAATTTGACGGCTGGGCTGTTTCAGACGGCGGCAGACAAATTTCAGTATTTGACACCACAGCAAACTATTCATTCCTTACGGAACTTCACCTTACTCCTATTTGGAGACTTAAAGGAACATCTGCTTCTGAATATATCACAAAGGCAGACATTAAATTTGCTGATGATGTGGTAATGCAAGCTGATGGAACATATCATTTTTGGTTACTAAACTCTTTTGATATTATTGAAGGCTTTTTATCTGGTGACAATGTTGGCGAAAACAACAGTGCATCTGATAGAGAACTCATTCTCTCAAATGGTGACAAAGTAACAAGTTATGGCTTTATTTTAAATAGGTCAACAAATTTTAATAGCCAAGACAAATTTAATATTTCTAACTTACTTAGCAGTGGAACATACTATCTCAGTTTTAGAATTACCGTTGAAGATTCACTTTCACGTATTAATTCTTCTGGAGTTATAGTGCCAACCACATACACAACTCAAAGTCGCGAACTTATCTTTGTAATGGAGAAAAATGAACTTTATCTATTTAATGATAATTTTGCAACTATATATAATGGTACAGAAGAATTTGTTGCTTCGCCAAATAATGAGTACGGTCAATTTGTTTATAGATATGACTGGAATGGCGCTGACAGGGCAGACCTTGACGTAGAGACGCTAGTAGCAGAGGGTGAAACAAACGAATACTTTAATAACTTCAAGGTTGCTGATGAAAATGGCGACTTTAACGCTACAACTGGAAAGACAAAAACTATCAAGATGAAATTAAACCTTGACAAGTTTGGCTCAAATCTTTATGAAAACTTACTTTTAAATATTACCAAAGAGGGAAATGATTATTATCTTTCTCTAGATAGTCGTTTAAAAATTGAGAAAGCAATCTTTGCAATCTCATTCCCTAAAGGCTCTGGATATTTACTAGAAAATGAAGATACTATTGTATTTTCTAATAATAGGACATATCAATTTAACGTAGGGCAGGTGACATTCACATACACCTTTGACAAAATCGTTCTGCCAAAAGAAAAGGAAGCTGGCGTTTATGCTGGTCAAGAAGATTATGCCTTAGATAGCTCGAACTTCAGAATAGATGGACTTGTAATCGAAGGACATGAAAGTGACTACGATAACAATTTTGAGTGGGTTATTGCAAAGGGCAGTGAAACAGCAAACACATTCTCCCTTCTTGACACATCTTCAGCCCAAATTCAATCTTATGTTGCAAAATATTTGCGTGCTGAAAATGGACAATTACTTGAGCTTGAAGACAATTACAAAGGCGTCTCAGAGAACATTTATCTCTCTGGAGTTGTTGTGAATGGCGAGACAATGGAAATTAGCGGACTCAGTCAAGGCTCTTTCCTTGTTGACAATGATGTCATAATGACATATTCAGGTAATGGAACAAAAGAATTTAAGGTTTATATAAATAAAGCTCTTCTTAGCGGAGATAACACCTTGTCATTTACTCTTTCTCTTGAAATGACTAGTGCAAGAGAGCAGGCTCTTAAACTTCTCACTGTCGCAAGAGAAGAGATGTCAATGGAGCTTATTGAGGCAAGCTTCAATGACGGCTACAAAGAGAGTTACAGCTATGAAATTACTCCAAACGCAGGTGACGGCAACAGAGTAAATCACATTATCCTTTCAGACGTTGTAAAAGTTTATGTAAATTACAATGGCGGAACTAAAGAAAACGAAAGCATATATGTTTCAGCTGGTGGCGGAAATGCAACAATCATAAACTCACCAAGCAGTTCAAAATATCTTTCTTTTGACCAATATGCAAGAGTTCAAGGAAGCAACCTTGCTCTTACAAGAGGAACAGGAAGCTGGGACGTAAGAGCAGTTAATGTTGGCAACAGCGAAACACTGACAGCTCGTTGGTCATTCAATTCCTTTGATTTAGCACTCGTAAGTAATCAAATAGACCTTTTTGCAAACGAAAAAGGAATAAATCTTGAAAGAAACAAAGTGATAAATCTTGAGTATCCTGAAGAGGGTATTACAAACAAAATTATCACGTTGAATAGTAAGGACGGACAATATAGCTTCAGTTATTCTTTAGCTGATGACATGTTCTTGATTGCTGGCGAGAAAGGTTATGCTCTTCCTAGCGTGAGCGGAACCTACACAGTTACAGTCAGCCTTACCTACTCAGACAACGCTGGCGTACCTCAAACTATTACAAAAAATACCGATGAATTTGAACTTGTTATTTCAATTAACACAATTGATTTAGAATATAACGGCGATGCTCTTGTATTCAACAACTCAGTTCAAGAGGGCATTGCATTAGATTTAGTATTGAATGGTATAGATAATGGAGAGGCAATTCTTCGTTATATTGAAAAAGTAGACAATGCTGGCTCTGATTTACATTTCTATTTGAAGAGTTTGGTTGATAGCGAAAACAAGGCAAGCGAGCTCCGAAATGCAGACACGTATACTCTTACTTTTGCAATCGACAGCGATTTGACTGAAATGTATCAGTTCGCTGGTGGAACAACAGAAACAACAATCAATCTTAATATTGCTCAGTTTACAATCGTGCTTTCTAAGTATCAAGAGCAGTTAAACCTTTCAAAATATGTTGGCGCTGATGACCCAAATCCAATTCTTGGAAATATCACAATTGGTGAAAACAATAATGACCAAGTTCTCATGATATTTACAAGACAAGCGGGCGAGAGCGTTGGACGTTATCAACTTTCATACTCAGACCTTTCAAGTGCAGAAGACAAGATTAACTATACAGTTGACTCGCGAGGCTTCAACGCTTTGTACAATGTAATCTCACTTGACCCAGACATTGATAAGTCAGAATATGAACTTATCATTGCAATTGACAGACCTCTTGAGATTGTTTATTCAAAAGAGGGAATTGTGTTTGACACAAGCTATAATTTTGAATTACAAAAATGGATTATAAGCTATCAGGGCGCAAGCTCAACAATTTCGCTTAGCTACAAAACCGATGAAGGGGAAACAGCAGTAGGCGGAGCAGAGTGCAGACAAGACCTTAACGATTTAGCTTTGAAAGCTCTTAATGCTATAAACGTTGGCTCATATACAGGAAGCGATATTGTAGTAGAAGGCGGTGAAGGCAGATTTAAGTCATATACCGTTAGAGGAAATTTCAATATTATCCCTCGAACTATAGAAGTCGAAAACATTGAAAAAATATTCGATGGAAATGATACTTTATATCCAGAAAATGTAACCTTTGCTAACCTTGCAAATGGTGACGAACTTACTTTAAGCGGAAGATTTATTCAAAGCACAGTAGGACAAAACATTCAAATAGCCGATGTTGTTTTAGGCGGAAAAGACGCTGAAAACTATACATTTGGCTCTTACACTGGAAAGATTACACCAAGACAAGTTACAGATGTTAAGTTTAAACTTAATAATACAAACTTTACTTATGGTGGAATCGCTCAAAATAGCTCAATTTCAGACATACTTGCTTTAGGTGGCGGTTATGTTCTTGAAATTACCTTCAAACTTGATGACAATACTTCTAAAACAATTATTCTTACTGAAAATTCAAGCGGTGAGGAAGCAAACTTTGCAAGAATTGACTCATTCAGGCTTGCAAGCGATGATGTTTCAAATGCTGGCTACTTAAAAGCCGGAAACAATAGGACGATAAGCTTTATTATAAGTTCTTCAAACTTTACTAATCTTGAAGCAGGCTATGATATAATAGCAAATGTTGACAAACTCGAAATCGACCTTTCAAGCATAGATATTATAAAAAGTTATGATGAAAATGCTCTTCTTCCAAGCGACCTTGTAACGAACATAGACGCCTTTGTATTTAATGGTGATAAAGTAGTTATTGATTTAACGAACAGCTCATATGAAAATGCAGAAGTAGGCTATGATAAACCAGTTACAATCGTGCTTGCTGGGGACGATAGCGCAAACTATAGAGTTAAAGACAATGTAAAAGGTGGAATTACTGCCTTTACAATCAAACTTAAAGTTAATCTTGAAGAGATTGCAGACCTTGTTTCTAATGGTGCTTTCGTAGACGATGGAGTAGGTCTCCCAACAACAAACTATGACTTATATTCACTCGGCTATCCTTCAAGAGATACAAATGAAGCTCTTATCGAGAGTCTTATGGCTTCAAATAGAATACCAACAAGACGCGGGTATACTCTTGAAGGCTGGACTTATTTGAATGGCAGTGATTATGTAATGATTACCTCATCAAATATCGTTGAACTATTAAAGAGTGTTGCCGAAGACGAAACAAACGCGGATAAAGAAATCAATATTTATCCTCGCTGGCAAATTAACAAATACCTTGTTGATATTTCACAAGAAAACATTGCAAGTGTTAAACTGACAGCAACAAAAGGAAATTTAATACGTGCAAACGAAACAAACGAAGAATACTTTACAGGCAGCGAGGTTAAGTTTGAAAGTGGCTACACTTATTATGTAGAATACTATTCAGACCTTAAAGTAGAATTTACTTGCAATAATGGTCTTAAAATTAGGTCATTCAACCTTATCAGCGGTGAAACAGTCAGCCGTGACCTTACAAACACAGGAGAAAAGAGTGGAGTTGTAACTCTTGGTGGTATTTCATCAGCGGTAGAACTTAGCGCGGTGACAGCTGAACTTTCAGTTACATTCCAAATCGACTATAACAAACCTGACAATTGTCAGAGGGTTGATAAGGAAGACTTATCGCTGGTAGTTGACTATTTCAGTCTTGAAAATAACAATGCTCAAAACTTACCAAAACTTCTTGTTACAAAAGGCACATTTAGACTTACTGGTTATAGCTATGAATTTGACGGCGAAGAAATCGCTGTTAATCAAAAGACATTAAAAGAAATTGTAGATATGCTTTATCCAAATCTTGATAAAGACGAAACAATCGTACTTAAAGCAAATTGGATAGGTGAAGACTACACAATTAAATTTGACCCTAATGGTGGAACACTTGAGGGTGAAACAACTGAAATTACATTGAAATTTGCTGATAAAATTCAAGGCATGCCTTCAGCTAGCCTTCCAGGAAGAATTCTCTCTTGGACAGATTCAAACGGAAATGTAATAAATGACGGCGACCAATTCTTATATGTTGGAAGCGAAAGAGAGGAAGGCGGCTTTGAGGCTACATTCACTGCTCTTTGGACAAATGCAACCTTTGATTTGACTATTACATTTGGAGAAAAACTCACAGTAAATGTAAACGGTCAAAACATTGAAAGCGGAAAAGTTTACCAGGTTACTTATAGTGAAACAAACCTGCAAATTATAGTTACTGCAGACGCAGGTTATACATTCGTTTATGATGCGTCTCAGCTTAATGGAGATATTGAAGACAATGGTTACTTCATTGTTTCAAATCTCATTGCAGACGGACAGCTCAGCTTTACAAACGAACCGGCTGAAAACGAACTCAAACTTTTCAGTTCGGCAGTTAAGAGCATCACTGTTCAAATTGCTGGCAAGGATAGCTATAAAATTGAAGGGGAAGATTTAAGAAACGCGTCTGTAAAAGCATTTACAGGCGAGAGAGTAACTCTCATCTATGAAGCTGAAGAAGGATATGCATTTGATATTAAGAAAGTTGTTCCAAGCATTGCAAAAGATTTCATTTTGCCTGAACTTACAGAAAATGCAAGAACAATTACAATTGTATGGGCAGAATTTACATCTGGTTCACTTCTCACTGTTGACGGTGTTCCAGCAGACAACGTGGTTACAACAGGCGACTTAAGTGATGTATTCTTACTCTTGTCATTGAATGGAAGAAATATCAACCTAAGCGGTGATACATTCACTATTAAGACAGGTGAAACGCTCAATGTTAGCGGTGTGCTTGTATATGGCTACAAAGATGCTTCAATTAATACTGGAAGTGTAAACTTTGTAGTTGAAGGCAGTGAAAACTGCATATATTCAGATAATTATTATCGTTATTCAGTAGCTCTTGAGGGCTTTAAGAATGACTTCAATATTACCTTTACTCTTACTTCTCAAGCATTCAATTTTGAACTTAAAGTTGAAGATGGCCAAGAAGAACTTGGACAGATTTTAAGTTCTCAAAACCAAACAGTAAACTTTGGTGCCGACCTTGCTCTTTCAGCAGAGCCAAACATGGCAAACTATGAATTTGCAGGCTGGAGACTTGGTGAGACAATTATATCTCGCGATTCTACAACAAATTACAGAATTTCAAGTGCAATCAGAGACGCACTTGTAAGTGCTGGCGAAAATGGAATTATCACAATCTATGCTACTTTCTCTAGAAAGGCAAGAGAAATTTCATTCTCGGCGACTGGAAAAGGAAGCCTCACAGTTGTTCAAGACGATAAAGTTCTTGAAGTTGAAGAGAATGCACAAGGCATATTCTATCTTGGTGAGGATTTAACTATAAATGTTAGCCCAGTTATCGGTTATGAACTTGACTATGTTTTAATTGACGGACAGAGAATAAATCTTGATGATTATGACTTTGATGGAAAAGTGCTCATTCTTCCTCTTGACCTCGATTCTCCATTTGAAAGGGCAGTGTTTGTATTTAAAGCAAGCGCTATTGAAATCATTGTTCAAGCAGGTACAGTAATAGGTTATATCCAAAATCTTGGCACTGATGTTGGTGGCAGAATATTAATGACCGACAGCGAGGGCAATAGACTTGAGGACGACCAATACTACCAAAATGAAGGGCAACTTCTTATCGGTGCAAATTATAGAATTCACTCTTTCACAGGAGAGACAATTTACTTCTTCATAGAGGCAAAACCAGGCTTCTCTCCAATGCTTTCATTAAGTCAAGGCATGATAAGAAATGAAATCGAGACTGCAAACGGCAGAATTTATGAAGTTAAAGGAGCGTCAAACGGCTCAATAATAAAGGTGCTTTTCACAGCGATTGAAAATCAGATAAATATCAGATTTGCGACTGTAGGTGAGCCAGAAAAGGCAGTTCACGGTGGTATTATAGCAGTAAACGTTTCAAACCTTATCACCGCATCGCCAACAAGAGGTGACAACTTAAAAGTCAACTTGATTACTGGCGCAGACCTTTCACTTGATATTAACTCACTGGTAAGTCATACTCTTCTTACTGATAATCAAGGCAAACTTAGGTATGAAATCATCTACTCTGATGGCAGAACATTTGACAGTGTTGAAGTTAGTGATGTTACAGATTGCGATAGAAGAACTACAGGTTTTAATAATCATGCAACTCTTTCTATTGAAAACATTACAATTGGTGCAACTATAGTTATATATGTAGAACCAAAAGAATACACATTGAGATTTGTCGTTGATGAGCAAACAGAAGTCATCATGAGTCAAAAAATTCATTATGGCGACCCACTCGACTTATCACAACTTTCATCGACAGAAAGAGATAGCCTCTTCCCATCAAAGAGAGAGTTTACATTCAATGGCTACTTTACAAAGCGCTCATCTTTTGGAACACAATATATTGATAAGTACAAAGAGGTACTTCTTGACTGGCAAGAAACTGGTTATACAAACAATGGTTCATACTATGAAAAGAATGACAACTATGATGAACTGACCGATACCTTCACCCTCTATGCAGGTTGGACATACAATCGTGCTTCAGTTCGCGTTGAACTTCTTCCTTCTCATCTTTTGGAAGAAAACAGATACAATATCTACTCTTTCATAACAAATTTATCTAGCGTAAACGCTTGGGTAGACCAAAATGAAATGTGGTATGGAGAAATTGCGATAGGCTCAAGCCTTAACTTCCGTGCACCAGAGATAAGCGGATATACCTTTGCTGGATTCACACTTTCATTAGACGGAGGGGATTTCACAAGTCGTGGAAATTCATTCAGCCTAACAAATATAGATATGGGTAACTATGTTGTGCGTGCAGTCTATAATCCAAACTTCTATATAACTATTCAAAACATAAACAATGCTGACGCAAATGGTGGAATAAGTTATATAAGACAAGATGGCGGAATTTTAAGTGGTTCTTATGACTTCCAAAAATTTGTTACTCTTGTAGCAGTGCCAAACGAGGGCTATAAATTCCTTTACTGGCTTGACCCAGTCAGTGGCCGACAAATAGTTGGAGAAAAGGGATTAAACGGAGAATATGTTTACACTTACGATACTCTTCTTGACACTCCTCTCAACCTTGTTGCAGTGTTTGAAGGCAAACTGATTGCAGTCAATTTAAGACTTGATGACGTAAGTTCAAGTCATAACCTTCTAGGTGTTACCATTGATGGCAAGGCAGTAAATGTTAACGGAATTATTTATGCAAATGTAGGCTCAGAGATTAGAATCGTTGTTAAAAAGGTTAGAGGTTATGGCTTTGGACAAAGTTTGTTCTCAAGCTATGTTGATGCAGACGGAAATTATGTATTTACTTATACTTTTAAAGTTGAAGACCTAAGCGAAGATGGAGATAATTACAAACTCACTCTTCCTCTTCCTGTAACAAAAGAAGATATGTTATTCACTTTCGAACTTGATATTGCGAGCCCTGTTGATAAACAAGAGGTATATAAAGTTGGAAATATGGATTTCATTGACACTTATGGAAGACTTACAAGCTTGACAAGTGGTGACTATAGAAATGTTAAATATGGTGACACAGTGACACTTAGAGTGACGGCAAGAGAAAACTATAGATATGATAGAACAATTCTTATAGTTGATGGCGTTATGTATGACATTTCAGAATACATGATTGAAGGACAGCTTCAAATCAACAAAGCACTTATGGATAAATATTTTGATTACAGCATTAAAATCAGAGTAAGCTTCACAAGGCTCTATTGGACAGATGAAGATGGCAGAGCAAGCGAATTTGTTGGAAAGGGAACAAAGGAAGAACCTTACCTTATTCGAAACGCAAGAGACTTTGCGCTCATGGCTTATCTAGTAAATAGTGGCGCAGAGAATGAAGATGGACTTAAATATTCAGAGGCAACTTACAAAGTTACAAACGATATAAACTTTGCAGGAAGATACTGGATACCAGTTGGAACAAAAGATAATCCATTCAATGGTAAGATTGATTTAGGCAAGTTTGAATTTGAAAATATTTCTCATTATAAATATTATTCAGACCCAAAAACTTCGTACAGCGGATTATTCTGGCATATAGGCAAAAAAGCCTCTATAACAGTAAACAAGAAGACTTTCACTACAATCATTCTTATTATCGTATTCTCGATTATTGGTGTGATACTAATTGTTTTACTAATTCTACTTCTTTACAAGAGAAGAAAGAGAAAACTCGAAAAGTACTCAAATCAATAAAACGCTTAAAAATTTTGACTAGACAAAGAAAAATTCCTAATCGAAATGATTAGGAATTTTTTATTTCTAAATTGACGAATTTTTAGTTTTATTTGTCTGCCAACTTTTCTAGTTTTTTCATTTTTCTCTTTTCCACTCTTCTATCATGTCCAGCAATCATTCTTTCACCTACTTTGCAAACTGATACGATAGGGTAGACGATGAAAATTATGTCAAATGAAGCAACAATGTCAAGAACAAAATGTTGACGAATGAAAACTGTGGATAGTACAATCATAACGGCAATTATAAAAGAAAGAATCTGAAAGATTTTATTCATCTTTTTATTGCAACCTTTTCCGTTTGCAGTCATTACGCCAAGTATGATTGCAAATGCCATAAAGCAGTGTTGAGATGGGAAACAGTTGATTGGATTTGTCGAGCCCCATGTCCAAACTACAAACTTATCAGTGAAAGTCACTGGCGTAAAGTCTGGTTTTGTGAAAACAGTTTGAGCAAAGAAATATATAACTCCAGAAATCGCAAAGGCAATGCAAATTGTAATGAAGAGATTGTAAAATGCACGTCTGTTTGTATATGCTAAGTAAAAGAATGCGATTATGCCGAGAGGGAAGGTTAAGAAATAGAAATAAACAAACCAAGAGATTAAAGGAATCTGGCTGTCTAAGGAAATCTCTGGATAATTTGAAGCACCTCTAATCGTCCAACCTTGGCTATAAAGAAATTGATTTCCAAAATAAGAAATAGCTAGTACGCCAATAAAAATTATAAAGGGGATAATCGCGTAACTAATTTTTGAAAAGAAATTTTTAAATTTCATATGTACCTCTTAAAAAGAACCATGCTTGTCCTTTTTCTATATGTATTTTATTTTTAAGTCGAAAATGACTGGGCAGATTCTAATCTTCCTTTTCAAATTCGACAGCATCTAAGTCAAACTTATTTTCTAAATCAGGAACAAAGTTTTTGATTTTAGAGTGAAAGGACTTATTGAACTCTTTGTACTCTTCATTGATATTTGAATTTTCTTCATCAGAAAGTGTGGAAGTTTTAAAAGTTTTCTCAAAAAACTTTGGTGCAATTTCTTTAGCGATTGCCTTGTTAAGCTTCTTGTCGTTTGCTTTTTCTTCTTTGCTTACAACTTCGCTCTGCGTTCCAACAAAAGTAAGTCCATTTTTTAATGCAATTTGTTTAACGCAGGCTTTAAGTGCAGTTCTAGGCTTTGCTATGTACTTTATATTATTGAAATCTTTGTTTTTTAAGATTTCAACAACTTGCATATTTTGTTTTTTGTGTTTTTCAATTTCAAATTCAATGTAATTCTTTGAATAAAAATATTTGCCTATAGCAGAATTATCTTTAAGTAAATTATAAGGTTGATACCTTGCATCAAGCTCAAGTGGGTGCATACCATATGATGCGCTGTAAAACATGTCATCAACAAAGTAATTTCTGGACACTCTTGTCACATTTTTAATAATAGGATTAAGCTCTTTTGCACTCGTATTTTGTAAATGGTGGCGAAGCTCGTGAAGGATTGTATCAAAATAGTGAAAAACAAAATAATAATTTTTAGTTCTAACTGCTTCTGAATAACTTCGCGTATAAGCACTGTTTATTTCAATCAGCATATTTTCACCGCTGTAATAAGCGAAACAGTTGTCTTTAAATTCTGCTGTCACAAAATCGGCAGGAGTAACGCCATGTTCTCTGCAAAAAGCATCAATAAAAATTCTTGTAAACCTTGTAAGTTTTCTCTTTGTATCCACAATATTAAAAAAGTTTTCGTCAACTAAAGACAAAAGTTCTTTTGTTGATAAAGGATTGTTGTAACTGAAAATATTCATAATTTCTCCTTGTGTTTTATAATATTAACATATTTATCAGCTAAATACAACCCATTTGTATAAAATAAGTTTGACTTGCCTCCAAATTTTTGTTATTCTTTTGTTGAGGTATAATTATGGAATATTTTACACTAAATGTGCTTGGATTGACAAGAGAACTCCCAATTTTAGAGACGCCAAAAGGCATTAAAATTGCAGGCTTCAACCCAGTTGGAGATATGAAACTTTTAGAAAGCGCGGGTAAAGATTTGGCTCGCCAAATAAAAGAGAGTGGGGTGGGCTGTGAAATTATTCTCACCACTGAACTTAAAGGTTTACCTATTGCTCAAGAGGTTGCGAGAGAACTTGGTGTTGATTATGTAGCGCTTAGAAAAGAGCTAAAATGCTATATGGCCAACGCAAGACAAACGGCGGGGGAAAGTATAACTTCTGGAAAGACCAATTACTTCATTTCCGAGATTGATGAAAACAAATTGGTGGGGAAAAAGGTTGCTTTTGTAGATGACGTGTTTTCAACCGGCTCAACCTTTAAATCAATGCTTTCTTATGCAGAGAAAGCGGGTTTTACTTTAACTTGTAGTGCAACAATATTAAAAGAAGACTCAAAAGATAACATTGGAAAAATAAAGAGTGGTTTTATCTATAACGGTGTTCCAAACTACTTTAGTGGATATTTGCCATTGCAATAAAGAAACAGCATTATGCTGTTTTTTTGTGGTAAAAAATTTCACAATGCTTAATTCATAGAAATAAATAAGGGCATAATGCCCTTTTTTTAATAAATTTGTTTTTATTTTTCGACAAAATATGATAAAATATTACAAAATACTAACAATATTATATAGTGAAGTTAATTTGATGTGCTTTTCTCCTATAAAAAACTTTTTCAGAAAAAGTATAACATATGGTAAAAAACTTGACTTTTTTCGGAGGGGGGGGGTAAAATTAAATTAGGAAATAAAGAATTTTAGGAGGTTATAATGAAAAGAAGTTCTAATATAAAATTTTTAGTTTTTATATTTGTCTTTGCGTTATTTTCTGGTCTATTCTTAATTTCTTTATCGTTTTCAGATAAACACTTTTCAAATAACAGCTCAAAAGAAGATGAAGTAGCTGATGCAATCGGATATATAACTACATATCCTGTGTATTTTAGAGGCGAAGACCGCAATACGGTTTATACTTTTGGTGGAGGTCAAGCGACAACTCATGTTTCTGATAAATTCAGTGATGTCGGAAGCGGTGATTGGTCTTCAGGAGCAAAGGAAGTATACTGGTGGGCTAGTCCATATATATGGGGCAAGCCTAATTCTGGTTATTTTATTTATTCTATATATTCGGTAGGCAATTTATCTGATTCTAGTTCTTACAATATTTCGTCATGGAGTAGAGTTTTTGACGCTTCTAACTTAAGAACTGATGGTTCAGGTTCTCGCTCTTCTTCTACAGTAGGTGCTTCTACTGCTAAATATGCAGTGGTCTTTTGTCCAAAACAATATTTAGTCAGGTTTAACAGCAATGGCGGCTCAGGATATATGGGTGATCAATTTATGTATAATGGTAGTTCATATCAATTAACAGAAAATAAATTTATTAGGAAAGGTCATACATTTATAGGCTGGGCAACTTCAGCATCTGGAAGTGTAGCATACAAAGATAAAGCATCTGTTTCTAACCTTATGATTGGTGATTTGCCAGGAGCTTGGGTGTTTTATAACCTATATGCTCAATGGTCTGTTAATTCTTACGATGTCAATTTTGATTATCAATCAGCATCAACTGTTCCGTCTGGGGCGCTGGGGAAAATTAGGCAGGAATATGGCAAGAGTATGCCGAATTTTCAAGGGGTCCCAACTAAGACAGGTTATAGATTTGGTGGATTTTTTACCGAAAAGAATGGAGGAGGTACACAATATTACGACACCAATGGATATAATATTAAAAATTGGAGTGAAGATTCAAATACAACTCTTTATGCTTATTGGATACCAAGAACCTATTCTGTAACACTTAATAATATGGGAGCCACAACTTCTGGTACTGTTTCAACTACTGCAACTTATGGCTTGGGTATGCCAAAAATTGAAGTGCCAACAAGGATAGGCTATACATTTGGCGGTTACTTTACAGGAATGAACGGAACAGGAACGCAATACTACTATTCAAACGGAACAAGCGCTCGCACATGGTATAGAACGACTGGAGCAACTCTTTACGCTAAATGGACAGCTAAAAAGTACACTGTAAAATACAACGTAATAGAAGGCAGTGGAAGTATGGAAAACCAGAATTTCACTTTTAACGAAGCTCAAAATTTATACCCTAATGCTTTCAGTAGACAGGGATATAAGTTTGCGGGTTGGAAGGTAGATTTAGCTTCTGCTTGTATATACTTAGATGACCATGAAGTAAATGGGAGTAATG
>CATKXS010000009.1 GCA_949841045.1 uncultured Clostridia bacterium
ATAAACTTCCAAAAGAGTTTAAACTTGACCTTGACACTATCGATAAAACATTCTTTGAAAATATCACCAAAGAGGGAAATGATTTAATTATTCCTGTTGGTGACAACTTAGTTACAATTACTACAATTAACAAACTCCTCACCGCTATTAAATTTAATGGCTACGGAGTTGACCTTACTGCTAAAACAACTATATATAAAGAAACATCTCTTGCTTCAAGTGAATCTGGTTACATTAATCTAGTTGACTTACTGCCTACAATTGAAAACGCACTTCAAATCTTTAGAGCAAGTACAATCTCTGGCAATATCAACATTAAATTAAATGAACTTGAAATTCCTATGACATTCAACTATACAAATATTGACGGAGTTTATGCAGAATTTAAAACTAGTATTTATAATGGAAAAATCGAAATTCACTACATTGGCAATGTGATTTATATAAACTTACTTGACCAAATCAAACTTTACTCTGACCTAGAAAATCTACCTAATGCTCTCAAAGAACTTACTGACGGACTTGATACTCTTATCAACCCAATTCTTGACATGGTTGGAATTACAAGTGAATTCATCAATTCTCTTAAAAATCATGATACTTCAGCCCTTAAATTAGCTGTAAAACAAGTTGAAAACAATCTAATTATTACTATCAACGGAACTGACATCTCGCTCACAAATGGTTCAAATGAACTTCTTATTTCAAGCATAATTAAAAACACTACTATTGACGCTAGAATTGCTGAAAATGTAGATGGAATTACAAAGGACAATATTGATGTTAACGAATATGTACCTATTGAACAGATTTTTAGGCTTTTCAATGCTGCAAAAAATATGTCTAAACGTGAAGACTTCCATGTAACTGGTTATATTGACTTAAAACTTGGAAATTGGTCACTGGCAGGAATTCAATTTAATGTTTATATCAAAGTTGTTGACAAGAAACTTCAAATGATTATTGAATTTCCTTCTATTCCTTCATTCCCTCTTGTAATCAGCAATGCTGGAAGCTTAACTATTTACTATAAAGATTGTGACGTTTACTTGCATAGAACAGAGACTGTTAAGAAAAAAACTCATGTAGAGACTGTTAAACTCACAACAAATTCTCTATTTGAAAACATACTTGATTATGTTCAATTTGGATTTGGCTTCTCTGACCTTGCAATGTCACTTATGCAAATAGATATGGGCAAATATCGTCAAGGCGAAACAATCGACTTAAGCAATGTTTTAAGCGGTTTTGCGGTAAAAGAGCTTGGCAACCAAACTGAATACGATATGACATTCAATCTTGGTGAAATAGTTGATAACAAAGCCCTTAGCAATCTTTCACTTCGCACTTATATTGGCGAAAATGAAATGGGTGAAAGCTATCTTCAAGAGCTTGCTTTAAGCACAAAAATTGCCGACATGATAACCATTTCAACACCAGTAAATAAAGATGGAAGTGACGACAAAGAAAAGATTATCAAAATAGTTGATTATGGAAAGAGCATTGATGATAAAATTCAAGAGCTTTATGATTATGAAAATAATTATAATTTCCCATACGATACTATAATGGAAAAGACTGGAGACGGCGACTGGACTATAGCAAGCGAAGTTCTTAGAACTATTACCTTTGTAACCAATTCATCTACTTCGCTTCCAAACCTCTCTGGGGTTTACAACAGCGACATCACCCTTCCTAGTCTTGAAATGATTGTTGTTGACGATGATATTACTCGCTCTACAAAAACATTTGAAGGCTGGTATACTACTGAAAACTTTGACAGTGACACTTTATTCGAAAGCACCAAAATGCCAAAGCATGATACAACTCTTTATGCAAAATGGAATGAAGAAATCTTACGTTACAGCACAATCACTTTCGTAACCAATAGCGATATTAATGTTGACTCAATAAGACTTCTTGAAGGAAGCCAGTTTAATCTGCCAACATTGTCATTAAAGCAAATTATTGCTGAGGACGGAAAAACTGTTTCTTCCTATAGCTTTGCTGGTTGGAGTACAAATGAAGATGGAAATGTAAATTTCACTTCCAGCGTTATGCCTCATGATGATACAACTTTATATGCAATTTGGAAACTTGAAAAAGTGGAAGAATGTAGCGAATTTAAGCTTTATGACAATGGCGAACTCCTCTATTCAATTTACTTGCCTGCTGGAGAAGCAATAGATTTGACAGGCATTTCTAAGGTAAATGAATCAAGCAAATTCTATCTTGATGAAAATTATGTAGACGAATTTACTGAAAATCTTATAATGCCAAACAAGAATCTTACACTTCATTTAAGAAACAAGTATACTTTAATTATAAGCTCAGAATATGGCAACATTGCAAATACAACAATGGAAGTATGGCAAGGTGAAAATATCAACGTTGCAAATCAAAATTCTTATTATTTAGACTTCAACTCAAACGGCAATGTAGTTGAAGAAAACGTTATGGGCAAGCATCATAGAACTTATTATAACTTCTTAGGTTACAAGATAAACGATAATGAAATAACAAATGATTATTCTATTATCCTTACGAATATGCCAAACGGCAATTACACTGTTGAAAGCATTTGGGAGACAAACGATGTAGTTTATTATACAGTTAACTTCCATGCTGACTGGTATAAACCTTATGGCTATATTGACCCTAAAGTTAAAACAGAACCTCCTAAGAATATCCCTAGCATTGAGGTCCTTGACGGCACAACTATTACTCTCGAAAAATACATTTTCACATGCGAAGCAAGACCTACTGCTATTTCAAGATATAAAACCTTATATTCTACAACATGGGGAACTTCAGCATGGGCAAATAATACTCAAAAACGTAAAGGACAACGCTCATTTACTATAACTCAAAACACAGATTTATATGCTTGCTGGGACGATGCACCTACAGCTTCTGACCTTGAGAATTATAATTTATATAAAGATATGAACTCAAATATCGCTTAAATTTCAATACTGAAGGTCAAAGCCAAGTGCGATGCATTTGGAAGGGAAAAATAATATTTGACAAGATATTATTCTACACTTTAGTTAAATAAAAGACACCACCTATGAAATAATAGATGGTGTTTTTTTATGTTGTTTTCATGCTTGTATTAATAAGGAATATATCCAAAAGGTTTAATACGCTCGGCGTCAAGTTCAATAAAAAAGATATTTCTGTCTTTTTCGCGTTTAAAACGCACAACCACATCTTTTGTTAGCGCAAGATAATTTTCTATAATAGGTCTAAGTTCGTCTTGCAATATTTCACATACTCGTTGTGGGTCACACATTTTATCTTTATTTAAGATATAATCCATACGGCTTGCGATTTTATAGTCCATAATTACACCCTCTTTTTAATATTTCGTTTTAAATAGCCCATAACTCCACGATATTTATATGTGCAATCAAAAATTTTCTTTGAGCCATTGTGAATGTTCTCGCTTAAAAGGGTAAATGCTCTTGCACTCTCAATTGACTGCACACGGCTTCCAACCGAACAAGATGCACCTATAGCATCATCTTCTGGTATAACACTGAGAAGCGGAACATTTAAAGTGCGAATTATGCTTTCTATCGTCATTAAATCTCCGTTTAGAAGCAAATCACCTCTCATACGATTAATTACTACGCCTTTATATATAATATTGTATTCATCAAGTATAGCCAGCACCTTATCAGCATCTCGAATTGAGGACAAATGCGGTGTTACCACAACTATAGCCTCATTTGCAGGATAAACCGCTCTATCAAATCCGCTATCAACTCCTGCCGGGCAATCTATAAGGATATAATCAAAATTATTGTCAATCTGGTCTATTACATTCTTGATATGTTCGCCATATATCTGGGTTTTATTATAGGCATGCGAAGAGGGCAAAAGATAGAGAGAGGAAATATGTCTATCTTGCACCAGCGCCTGTTTTGGACGGCATTTTCCCATAATAACATCTGTTATATCAAACACAACTTGATTTTCTACCCCCATTACAACATCAAGATTATTAAGTCCAATGTCAACGTCTATGAGCGCCACACGAAATCCAAGCTTTGCAAGTTGAATTCCCAGTCCTGCGCAAACTGTAGTTTTGCCTACACCACCTTTTCCACTTGTCATTACTATTTTTCTTGCCATAATATACCTCATATATATTTTAACAAAGCAGTGGCAATTATAAAAGAGAAGAATTGTCGAATTCTCCTCTTTTTTATAATATTTTGTAAACTAAAATTTTTAAATATTTTCTAGAATTTTCTTTAACAGAACACGGTCATCAAGAAGCTTGCCAACACCTAAAATTGATACATTTTCAGCATCGTCAACAATCTTGAATGGATATTTAAAATTCTTTCTCAAATAACTCTCTAGACCGTTTATTTTACTCATACCACCTGTAAAGATAACACCTGTATTAATTATGTCAGTTGAAATCTCTGGCGGAAGAGAGGTTATTGTAACGTCAATAGTCCTTATTATTTCTTCAAAGAATGGCTCTAAGACTTCTAATAAGTCGTTCGAAGATATAATATAAGAGCGAGGTATTTTACTGTCAATATCAACGCCAGTAATCTCCATGTTCAAACTGTCATTTTTATATAAACTTCCAACCTCAATCTTCAATTTCTCACAACTGCCAATTCCAAGCACAATTCCATGATTGTAAGCAATCGCATTTGCGATTGCAACATCAACTGCTCGTCCACCAATTCCAAGAGTTGCACCCTTTACGATTGAATTCATATTTATAACAGCTATATCAGTGTTTGCTCCACCAATATTTACAAGCAGGTTTGTTTTGGTTGAACTTATGTTTTTACCCACACCAATTGCACTGCAGATAATTGTAGGAATAAGAATAACTTCTTTAAAACCAATATCGTGCATAATACTTATGAAATTGTCTTTATCTTCTCTTGCAAGGCCACAATTCACAAGCACCATACATGAATCGACTTTTTTCTTAACTCCAAGTTGGTCGAAATAATAAATTAAAAGCTGTTTTAAATATTCGTAGTTATTAATTTTTCCATTTACAATAGGACTAAAAACTTCTACACTGTCATTAGTTTTACCAAGCATTTCTTTCGCCTGTTTGCCAAGACCGATAATTTTGTATCCTTGCGGAGTAGGCTCAGCAGAAATTAATGTTGGTTCGCAAAGTGCAAAGCCCTCATCTTTTACATAGATTTTAGTGTAAGCCCCACCGATTTCAATTGCAAATTTAATTTTATTCATTTGTTTCTCTCCCCTCAATTAAAATTCGACAATCAAACTATTTTCACTGCCTGTCGAGGTCGTGTAGAAAAATTTTACACTATCACCTTCTTTTACTCTAAGAAGGAAATATACAAGGTCATTTCTGTCTAGTATATCAGTGACTTCCTCATCATTTAGTTTACAACCCGTAATCACGCTATTTGCTTTAATGTTGACAATTCCAGTATTTGAAAGAATGTAATATCCGTCTTCATTAAAATTGAATGCATTTGTGTAAACTGATGAGTACAGCACTTCATCTAAGAAATAGTTGCTGTTTTTTGTACTTGTTTTTTTACTTGTTGCATAGCTTGCCTCGTATGCATCAAGTCCTTTTATTCCTAAAACTTCAAAATCATAAATCTTATGATTTGAACTTGTCTCTTTGTTTTCAATAAGCCTATCGAGAACCTTTATTATAGGATAGATAGGAACAACGCCATTCATTTGGTTGCCACCTGTCTGCTCAGCATCTGTTCCAAGTGTGGTAAGGCCTATAAGATAACCATTTGCATCAAAGCAGCCGCCACCAGAGTTACCAGGTGAAATACCAAGTGAGACATCAATAACGTCCTCATATAGATTAGACAATACAGAATATTTGAGAATGGTTGAACTTGAAGGATAATGTTTATATCCTGCGCCAGAATTTGTTGTGTAAATATATTCTTCTGTTGCCATAATCATGCTATTATTGCTTGCAATATTTCCAATTGTAAGCCTGTTTAAATAATCGAGTTGAAGTGGCGTACCTATTGTAAACACCTCTTCATAATCAAGCCTGTCACCCTTATCGCAGGCAACCCAACGGTCTTTCATTGTAACATAATTTAAGTTTATATCGTCACAGTATAAAAGTGCTACATCATTATCCTTGTTAAACCATAGGAGATTGCAATTATAATACTCTTCACTTTCTACATAAATTCCAACTGTACAATCTGAATGCTCACTGCTGTCAAAATAATCTATCACATGATAATTGGTGACTATATAACTACCCTTACTTGCAGTATAACCACTTTCTGTCTTATATCCATTTGAAGCAATGCAAACGCCACTTCCAAGTGTTGTGCTATCATCTGCTCTTAATGTATTATTATATCCATCTACCACAACCGCCACAGTTGCGTTGCCATCTCTATAATGTTTTGCAAGGTCATAAATATTCATGTCTGCAGTTACACCATCTGTAAGACATTTTGTTTGAGAATAAGTCTTTTTATCAAACAAGTCATCGAACACGGGCACAAGGTAACTTACGCCAAGAGATACCATGAGTACAACAATTAAAACAGCTGCCACCGCTACAAAGCTTTTCTTCATAATCCCTTACCTCCTAAATTGCCTACATTCAATATGCCCATATCGCATAATTTTAATACAATTTAGATAATCTGTAAGCTCTTTTTGTACACCTTTTTATAGTCAGGCGCGATAGTCATCGCCTCAGAGATTTCAAAGCTTGCATCACCTTCTACAATAGTTTTCATAATGATTGAATCGCCAAGAATATCGCATACAACATCAGTAATCTTTGGCTTTCTTGAAGCATTGAGATTTACTGCGAGTTTTACAATAATGCCAAGTTTTCTCACGGCATCAAGGTCTTCATCAGTCAAAATGTCTTTATATTTAATCCAGTCATTAAGCGAGAAATTATCAAGGTCTTGACAAAGGCAGATATATCCAGCAATTAAAAGTTCTTTATGAGTTGCACCTTTAATGTCTGAATAAACAATCTTTTCAATGCCATATTTTGAATATTCTTCCATATTGATACACTTTCCACAGTCATACATGTATGAAGCAATGCGAAGAGGTTTTACATAGTATCTTGGAAGTTTGTGCATAACCTTCAATTGTTTGAATAAAACAACTGCAAGATTGTGAACATTTTCATTTATAGAAAATTCGTCTTTTGCAAACTCATAATAATTTTCAAGTGAACTTGAAAGAAGGTCACTAAAACGTTCTTGAGCAAGAGAGGTCACATTTGCAGAAACAACTCCATCATTTAAAGCTGAAGTTGAGATTGCAATTTCTTTTACATCCAAAACTTCACAAATTGCCTTTATAACAGTAAAACCTGATGCAATCTTGTCGGCATCATCATAACTTACGCCCTTAATCTTTCTGATTTTATCAAGTTCAATCCCCTTAATGAAATTAAAGGTCTTTTCAATTGTAGCATCAGTGATTTGATAATTATTGTCAATATCGAGTGGATAACGCTCAATCTTCTTAGCAATTTTTCCAAGTGAAAGAAAAGCATTGCCAAGTCCAACAAACTTAGTATTCTCGTCATCATCGCAAAAATGAGCACAAGAAGAGAGTTCTTTCTTGAGCTGACCTACAACCTTATCAAGGTCTTTTTCGGTTGACTCACATGCATTGAATGTTCCAAAAGGAATTGTCACGCTATCTAAAATTGCACGTCTATTATATTTTACAACATATGAAGAAAATGCACCTACATAAAGAAAGACACCTTTTGCGTTGTCAATTGAAGCTACGACAGAACTGAACAAGTATTTAACATGTTCTTCATCAGTCAGTATTGTAAAATTAATGCCTGTATTGTTGTAGATTTCGTCAATAAATCCACGATAATTTCTTGCTTTAGTAATCACAAGCGAACTTACAGCAAAAATCTTCTCGACACCAAAGCTTTCAATCATTTTACGATAAACTTTCAAAAAGTCGAGAATTTTATTTTTAAGTTGTGGGCTTAACAGCTCGTCCCTACTAACTTCTATACCTAAATCAAGTGGTTGTTTTTGACTGAGTGCAAGTATCTTTTTAGCACCGCTAACTTTGTATATTGTCAGCTTTAAAGCACTCTCGTTAAGTTCAATAACCGCTACTTTTTCCATTCCTATCCCCTTAATCTAATTTAATTGCACCGACAGGGCAACTTGCCTCACAAGCACCACAATGAATACACTTTGTTTTATCAATCACTGCTTTATAATCTTTATCAAAACTTATTGCACCAACTGGGCAAATTGAAACACAAGTGCCACAGCTGATACATTTATTCTTGTCTATCATTTTTCCTCCGTTATACTTTAGGGATATTTTAGCATATTTTTTTAAATAAGTAAACCAATATTTTAATTAAATATTAAATTATTTCTATTTTTTGATTGCCATAACGCCTTGATAAAGTGATAGTAGACAAAGAAAGACACCAAATGCCACTCTTAAAACATTGCTAGGCAAATAACCCGCCAAAAATGCACCTGCCACCGAGAATACAATTCCGCTTAAAATAATATAAATAATGCCTTTTGTTTCAACATAACCATTTCGATAATGAATGTAAAGAGAAAAGAGCGCCATTACGAGAAATGCCACCAAATTAATTCCTTGACTAAGCTTTTGGTCGAGACCCAAAAATATGGTTAAAAGGGGTATTAAAAGTGTTCCGCCACCCATTCCAAGCCCACCAAAAATACCAGAAACAAAGCCTATAAAAACATACAAAACTATCGTCCACATCATAGAATAAGTTTAATTCCTCCCACAAACATAATGACGGCAAAAATTAATCTAACAACCTTAGGCGGAAGAAATTTTAAGGCGAATGCCCCTACTATTCCACCCAGCACGACACCCGTTCCAATTGTGACAAGAGGAAAGGAGTTTATGAAGCCGTTTATAACATAAATGAATGCTGACATGAGACTTAAAGGGAAGATTACCATTATCGCCGTTGCATGCGAGCGCTTGGCATCAAGTGACAAAACCTTTTGAAGAATTGGCACACAAACCATACCTCCTCCGCCACCAAAAAAGCCATTTAAAAAGCCTATTACACTACCTGATAAAATAAGCCAAAATTTTTGTTTTAAACTGCTCTTTTTATCAGTCTTTTCTCCTGATTTTATCGGCTTTGTAGCGTTTTTGCTATCTGCTAAAATTTCCCCTTTTGTTTTGTGCTTTTTTTGACTTATTTTGTCTTTTTTTATACTCCCCATTATATTTTCTCCTTTTTGTCGCAAATTACCTATGATTATCTTAAAAATAAAACATTTAATCTATTTAATGAACTAAACTTTGGCAAAATTATTCAAAGTTTTCAGTCTACAAAAAACAAATTCACTCAAATTTTATCGAGATATATAATTATTATAAATAAATATGTGAATTTTATTTGATTATTTGAAAGAAATGTTTTATACTACTAGGGTAATTATAAAAAGGTGGACCATGATTAAAAGAAAATATACTTCTAAATCAAAATGTTTAAAATTATGTGCATTATTTTTATTTCCTTTTGCCCTCTTTGGCGGAGTAAGCCTTTATAAGACTGCAACAATAGGCTCTAGTGATGCTGCTGAATCTTTTGTGCCTTCAAATGTACAAAGTGTGGCTGTTACAAACGCAAACTTCCAAGACGGCGGAAGACCTTTTGTTAAAGGCGATTCTCTTTCTGGCTGGAATGCTATAGAAACTGAAAATAAAGCAACCGGAATGATTATTGACGTTGGACAGGGCGAAAACACTGGAGACAGCAGTGAAACTGAAACTTTTTCAAAGAATAGTCAAGAATATATGCTATCTGTTAACCCTGGCGCTCATAGCTCAAGTGACAGCAGAATATTGATGATTAATTCTAAGGAAAATTATCAACAAAAAAATGTACAGGCTTATAAGGGATATAGGTCAAGTTCAATTTCGCTTGAAGCAAATTCTTTCTATATCTTCTCCCTTTCTGCAAAAGCCTTAAAAAACGATGACAACACCGCTTTTGGTTCTATTTATGTAAATGGGCTTGTTGACAAAGATGGCGACCCAATTAAACTTGGTTATGAAAGTTTTGATAACGAAGCTTGGCAAGAATTTTACATTTTTGTTGCAACAGGCGATTCTGCTCAAAATGTTACCCTTGACCTCTATCTTGGTACAAATGACGGCAAGCGCAGTCAAGGTGCGGTGTTCTTTGATAATGTTAATGTGAACAGATGCTCACACAATGAATTCTTTGAAAGTGCGCTACTTCATGGCTACAAAAATGACAACAAACTTGTAAATTATCAAGATTCAAATAAGGATGAAACTGTATTCCTTGTAAATGAACTTGCCCCAACCTATTATTTGATTGAAGGAAGTGAAAATTACAATTTCGACTTTGAAGACAAAATTCCAGAAAATACTGACACTCTTGGCGAGCACTGGCAAATTATTCCAGGCGGATTAAACAATGGCCAAGCTATGATTATAAATAATCGTGATATAAACTATTTCACAAATACAACTGGTTATCAATATGCTGGTTATGATTTAAACTACGACAACACTCAATCACTTGTACTTTGGACAAATAACAATGATTATTCTGTCGGCGGTTATGTTGGCGTAAAATCAGACGATATTATGATTGAGGCTCACGGAATTTACAAAGTGTCTCTTAAAATGAAATTCGCTGGAATAAATAGCGGTTCGTTCTACCTTAACGTAGCAGAAAATGATTATATTTATTCTGCCTACCCTACACTTTTAAGTGGCGATTCTGATGCTCACAATTATTATCAACTGACAAGTGGAAAGACAAGTGGAATTTCTTCAAATGTTACAAATGCATGGACAAATGACTATCAAACAGTTGAACTTTATATTAAAGGCCACAATTTATTCAATACATCAGTAAACCTTGAATTATGGCTTGGAGATATGACTACAAGCGCTGAAGGTTGCGTTGTTATAGATGATATTAAAGTTGAGAGAGCAACATATTCCGCATTTTCTAGTGCTTCAAATCAATATGAACTCAAATATATTGACGTAGACAACTCTACATTTAACAATGTTAACTTTGATGGTACTGAAAACGAAAGTCTTGAAGGAAAGTATCCAGTTGCCGCAAGTGGTTGGACAACAGAAAAAGAAAATGACAAGATAAACGAAAGTGGTGTAATTTATCTCGCTGGAAATGATGAATATGACAGACTTTATAACAAGCTAGATAATTATAATAATAAAGTTTACGCATGGGCTGGAATAAATCCAGATAGCGGAAAAACTACTCCAAACAATGTTTATATGATGTTTAACAGTGAAAACAGCTATCAATCAATCACCTCTTCAAGTTATTCACTTTCACCAAATTCTTATTATAAACTTACCTTTGATTATTATAATCAAGCATTCAGAAACCTAAATTCATCAAATATAAATGTTGAAATCACCGATGAAAATGGAATAGTTTTATTCTCAAAAAGTGGAATTTCAAGTTTAGACAATTGGGCAAAAATGGAAATTTATATCCACACTGCCGAAACAGTATCTCACTCAATTAAAGTAAAAATAAGTCTTGGCGACAGCGAAAACAAGGTAGGCGGAATGGTTTATCTTGACAACATTAATATAGACGCAAATGAGACTTATGGTGAGCTCTTTAATGACGCTAAGTTTAAAACTGATTTAGGCAACTACTATTTAAACTTAAATGACAATTTAGGCTCTATTGTGACAAATTCCCCTGCTTATTCATTGAGTGTTGATGAAGTATACGACTCAAACTATACAACCTCTGACAATTGTGCAATTGGTGGAATTGTAAGTGGCAAAAATAATAGTTATGGAATTGAAAATGAAAATAACCTACTCGTTCTTACAAATATTGTAGCTTGCAGGTCATCTTTAAAAACAAACTATAAACTCACACTTAATGAAGGTAGTTATTATGAACTTTCGTTCGACCTTGCAACCTTCTTTGGTGACAAAGCAGGCACTTCTGACAAAGAGCACGAATGTAAATATGGCTTAAAAGTCACAATTGAGGGTTATGAAAGCATTGAAAAGCTTGTAAGTAAAGAAGAGCTTCAAAACTACAAAATTTATCTTCACAGCCAAGCAAGTGCAACCCCTACAATCACTTTCACTCTTATTTCAGATTGCGACAATACAACAGGTACTGCAATTATCACAAATATCAATTTTGTAACTTCTGACGAAAATAAATTCTCAGCTGTAGCATCTCAACCAGGCTATGATAAAACAGTGTTTAAAGCTACTGTTGAAAATAAAGCTGACACTGGCGAAGATGATGAACCTGACACTGGCGATACAGATACTGAAACTTCAAACGATAATCTTTGGATTTTAATCCCTTCTCTAATTATGGCTGTTGCCCTTATAGTTGCAATTGTTGGAATAGCACTTAGAAAGGTTAAAATCAAGAAAATTGAAAGAGTTAAGAAAGAAGCTTATGACAAGAAGATTAAAGTTAATAGTGACGCACTCATGCTCGAAGCTGAAAAGATAAGAGATAAAGAAGCTGGCGATATTAAACTTGCAATTTCTAAACTTTCAGAAAAGCGTGATTCTCTTGAAAATGAACATAAGACTTATGTAAATGAATTGGCTAAGGAAAATGACGGCAAGCTTTCTAAAGATGTTGAAAAAGCATTTAAGAAGTATGAAAGCGATAAAGTAAGACTTGACGAAAAAATCAATATATTAAATGAAAAATTAAGTTATACTATGACCGCTGACTACCTACTCACTTTGGAACGCAAAGTTCTTGCTGAAAAAGATGAACAACGCTCTCTTGAAAAGAAAGCCAAGAAAGCCGAGCAAAAAGAAGCTAAGAAAATAGAAAAAAAGAAGATTGATTAATTCAATCTTCTTTTTTATTTCATAATTTATTTAAAGCTTACTTCCCCGATTATTCATCGTCATCATCATAATCTTCGTCATCTTCATCATCAAAATCATCATCGAAATCTTCGTCATCGAAATCATCTTCAAAGTCGTCTTCAAAGTCATCCGCTTCTTCGAGTTCATCAGAATCTTCGCCTATATCTTCTTCACCAAAGCCAAGTTCTTCTTCCTCATCAAAGTCTATATCGCTGTCCATTTCATCATCGTCAAGCATGCCCGCTTTTGATAAATCATTGACTGAGCTCATGTCGCTTATATCATCATAAATAGAAGCTTCATCTTCGTCTTCATTCACGAGATAGTCTTCCCAGTCTCCAGTAAGGTCACCGTCCTCACCTCTATGCTCTTTAAGGCAAGATGAACACATTATCTCATCTGGTTGAATATAGTTGGTTTTGCAGATTGGGCAAAGTTCAAGGTCAAGCTCGTCTTCCTCATCTCTTTTAGCTTCCATCTCAGCTTTACAAACAGAGCAATATTGGTCTTTCTTTTGAATGTAGTTTAATTCACATCTAGGGCACCTAATATAAACAGGTTTTTTCATAATTTCTCCTTATCTATAAATGTATTTATTTTTGTTTTAACATTATATCAATGTTTCTACCACATTATACAACCGTACTATCAAAAAGTCTATTATTTTTTTAAAATTTTTCAACTTTTTTTGATTTTACCTTCTTCCAAACTCACTTCCGCCTGGCTTTTTCTTAAATAAAGAGGTATAAGCTCGTTTTCATCAATAAAATCATTGAGTTTTTTCTTTTCAAATGACAAATTGAGTAAATCTTTGGCTGTTGGCTCTACTTTGTAAGTAACGAATGGAACATTCTCTTCACTTAAACCAACAATTGGGAAATCAGATTTAATCTCACCAACATCCAACCTTTCTTCACCTATTTTATTGCCAAATTTATCAAATTCACAAACAAAGTAATTTCCACTCAGTCCATCAATAACTGTTAAAAAGTTAGAGCTAGGTTTGCAACTATTAATATAACTATATGCCATTAGTTCATTTGTTGTTATTTTTATTAATTTTTTACTGCTACTTGCCAAAAAGCCTTTAACAAGTGCTATTGCAATGCGTATGCCTGTAAAAGAGCCAGGACCAACAACTACAGAATAGCAGTCGTTATCTTTTAGGCCTTTTCCAAGTTTAGATAAAACCTCATCAATAGAAAGAAGTATGTTTTCAGAATGCTTACAACTTGCTTCTAGTTCTTTAAAGACACTTTCATCATCGATGCATATTCCTATTAACGCCCTTTTGAATGCTGTTGAAATTGCAATCACTTTAGTCCTCCTTCACTTGCAATAGTTATTTTTCGTTTTTCATCACCAAGTTTTTCAATTTTTATTTGAATATGAGGACAGTTTATAAGGCCTTCCACCTTTTCAGGCCATTCAACAAGCACAACTCCATCAAGTGATTTTAAATCAAAGTATTCATCAAAACCCAGCTCTTGTCCCTCTTCAGCAGAAGATAATCGATACATGTCAAAGTGATAAATTGGCATTTTACCATTTTCATAGACATTTAAAAGTGTAAAAGTGGGACTTGTCACAAGTTCTTCACTTCCAACGCCCTTTGCAAAACCTTTAACAAAATGTGTTTTGCCAGCACCTAAATCTCCAACCAGCGTAAATACAACACCCTTTCCAACAGTATTGCCAAGTTTTTCCCCAACTAGCATAGTCTCTTTTGCACTGCTGGTAATAACAGATAAAATTTCTTCCATGTTTCTCCTTATGTTTTTCTTTTTTGTGGCTTAGCCACTTTTTATGTAGGTCTTAATGCTCAAATTCTTTGTGGATTATCCACTCTTTCATATTAATCATAATGCTCTAACTTTAAAATAATTCCCTACGTTGTTTTTCTTTTTATTTTTTTCCTTATTAAATTATACATGATTATTGCAAAAATGGCAAACAAAACGCCGACAATTATTCCCGCTAATACGTCAGTAAAATAATGAACGCCTAAAACCATTCTTGAAAGCAGTATTGTTGCAGACAAGATAGTAATAAAAATTGTGCCAAAAAACTTTGTCCATTTATCTTTTGAATAATTAAATAATATGTAAATTAAAAATGTTGCAAATATGCCAGTACAAAGGCTGTGCCCTGACGGCATACTGTAGCCGTCCTCATTACCATAATTGATTATATCACTGTAGCTGTCAAAAGGTCTTGGCCTTGCTATTATAGCTTTTAAAAAGTGATTTATGACCGAGCCCACTACAAATGTCAAAAGTAGCACAAACCCAAGACGCTTGTCCTTTGAAAAAACAATCACAAAAGTTATAAAACAGCCCAAAAAACTTCCAAACAAAGTAATGAGTTGAAAGAAATCCAGCCAACCCACTGTCATATTTGATTGAAAAAATTTAATTATATCGTGTTCAAACTCCATAATAGATATATTGTATCAAAAAGGCACAAAAAAAACAACAGAAATCAATATTCTGTCGATTTTTTTAATTTTGCAACGATAAAGCCATCATCAAGTTCATTTAAATTAGCATCAAAGTCCTCATCAGCCATAATTGTATCAATAAATTTTTGCATTTTGACTGTCATAGTCCTATTTTTATGAGTAACTTTTTCTGCATTTTTAATAAGGCCTCCTAAAAGCACATTGTCAGCAAAAATTGTTCCATTTTCAGAAAGCATGTTTTTGAGATGTGGATAATATGAAATATACTGCCCTTTTGGCCCGTCTAAAAATATAAAATCAAACTTTTGACCAGACTTTTCAAGTTCTTGAAGTTTTTCGCCAGCGTCACCTAAAATAAGATTAACATCAGTGTCAAGTCCAATATTTTTAAAGTTTTTTAAAGCCTCATTATATCGACTTTCATTTTTCTCAATCGAGGTCAATTTTGCACCCTTTTGTGAAGAGAGCATGATAATTCCAGAGTAACCTATGGCGGTGCCAATTTCAAGAAAGTTTTTATAGTTTTCTTTTTCGATAATCTCCGCCACCGCCATTATAGTTTTATCTCTTACAATGGGAATATAATTACTTTTTGCGAAAGCTCGCATTGTTTTTATATATCTTATAAATTCACTCATAAGATTAACCAAGCGTAACAATAGTCAATATCATTGGACGTCTTTTTGTACGTCTAAAGATAAAGTTTGACATATTTCTTCTAAGAGAAGCTCTTATCATTGTTGGGTCCGCACCACGAAGGTCTGACTCTTTAAGTGAAGCAATAATAGAAGCTTTTGCATCTTGAACAAAACTTTCTTGTTCGTCAGCATATACAACACCTCGTGTAATAATGAATGGGTCTCCAACGACCTCGCCTGCTACATTGTTGATATTAACACAAACCACGCATATACCGTCTTCTGAAAGCTGTTTTCTTTCTCTAAGAACATTGCTGTCCATATCTCCAATACCAATTCCGTCAACAAGACGTTGTCCTGCTTTAACAAACTTAGCTTCTTTCATTGCATTTGCAGTAAGTTCAACCTGCATTCCAATACTTGGCAAGAGGATATTTCTCTCTTCCATTCCAAGCGTCATAGCAAGTTCTTTGTGCGTTTTGAGGTGTCTATATTCACCATGCACTGGCATAAAGAATTTTGGTTTTACTAGACTGTGCATAAGCTTCAATTCTTCTTGGCATGCATGGCCAGAAGTATGAACATCTGCAAGTTCGTCATAAATAACATCAGCACCAAGTTTATAAAGTGCGTTGATAACATTGTAAACATTCTTTTCATTTCCAGGAATAGGAGATGCAGAAAGAATTACAAGGTCATTTTGTCTAATCTTAAGATTTTTAAATTCGCCAGCTGCCATACGAGTAAGTGCACTCATAGGTTCACCCTGACTGCCAGTTGTCATGATAAGGATTTCTTTATCATCCATTTTATCAACCTTTTCAAGGTCAACAATATTATCTCTGTTAAATTTAAGTTCACCAAGCTTAAGTGCAACTTCACTGACATTTACCATACTTCTTCCAGTGAAGGCAATCTTTCTCTTATACTTCTCTGCTATATCAAGTATTTGTTGCATTCTGTGAATATTTGATGCAAAAGTAGCAACTATAATACGATTTTGAGCATGATTTTTTATAATTTCATCAAGGGTTCTGCCAACCGATTTTTCACTCATTGAATAGCCTTTACGACAAACGTTTGTGCTTTCACATAAGAGAAGTTGAACGCCCTTTCGTCCAATTTCACCCAGTCTAGAAAGGTCTGTCATTTCACCATCAATAGGCTCATAGTCAATCTTAAAGTCGCCAGTATGCACAATATTACCAACTGGTGTTGTAATCGAAAAGGCGAGAGAGCCTGCAATTGAATGGCTTACTTTTACAAATTCAATTAAAAATGAGCCAAGTTTTAAAACATTGCGTGGCTTAACCGCTACTCCTTTATACTTAACCTTTGGATGCTCCTTCATCTTATTTTCAACAAGTGCAAGAGTAAGTCTTGTACCATATACAGGCACACTTAATTGTTCAAGTAAGAATGGCACTGCTCCAATATGGTCTTCATGGCCATGTGTGAGAAGGAGCGCTTTGACTTTGTCTTTGTTTTCAATAAGATATGACATATCAGGAATGACAATGTCAATACCTGGAAGGTCATCGTCTGGGAAAGTAAGACCAGCGTCAATGATTATAATCTCATTATTATATTCAAGCGCGGTCATGTTTTTACCTATTTCTCCTACCCCTCCAAGAAAAGTAATTTTTAATTTGTTGTTGTTCATTTTTTCTCCTTTTAATTGCATTAAAAAACTAATGACTATTAATCGTTCAGTCCTAATTTATCTACGCTCTGAAACGACTCTCATCATTTGTTTAAAATCATTTTTTGGCAAAACAATATAAAATTTCTTAAAAATTAAATAATATATTTTGCATCTTCAATTTTATCAACTTCTTCAAGTTTTTTTGGCGACAAAATAGTGTCATTATCAACATAAAATCTCATACCTTGACTTGAGAAAAAGGCCACCATTTCAAATATATGCATAAAGAAAGGTATGATTGGCAAGATGATGATAATAGAATAAAGTCCGAGCACCATTGTGAGTACAATAGATAAAAGATATACGATTAGCGCAGTTGAGAAAATTCTTGCACCTCTACGCATTGTAGCTCTCATACCAATTGTATAAGACGAAAAAACATTATGGTCATAAACCACTTTGGCAGGTGCCCAACCTGCATTTAATAACTCTTTTATAGCCATAAGAAGAGCTGATATTATTACAAAAGCGAAAGGCATAAAATGGTCAAAGGTAGTATTATTAACCCTTGTAAGCCCCCATAATCCTAACAAAATCAAAAAGTTAATTGGCAAAGTATAAATCACTTTTACAAAAGAATAAGCAAGGCTCTTTCTAAGTGTTTTAAGATAAGTACCAGTAAAACTTTGTTTTTGGCAAGCTGACATATAACCATACATGAGTTCGCATGTCGCAACTTTGCCTATATTCATAAGAAGCGGGAAAAGAATAAAAATAATTACGCAGAAGTAAATTCCAATGCCCACGCTTTTTGTAAACATAAATTCAAAGAAAAATATTATAAAATTTGCCACTACAGTAAGAGCTTTTGCAAATGTTGCCCCATATAAAGTCCCTGATTCCCAAACCTCTTTAAGTCCAGCTTTTGCACTGGCAAGAGTGCCAAAATCAATATAATCTTTATAAAAAACTGCTAACAGTCCCACACAGAGCGCAATAGACAAAATATGGTAAACTAAAACTTTCCATACCTCTGCAAAATTTGCACATAAAAGCTTACAAGAATTTTTAAACATCATAATTTTTGCCTATTTACTCTTCCACAAAGCATATTTTGTGGCCATTTATAATTTTTCTACTATTACTATACAACATAAAAACATTTTTGGCAAGAAAAACTTGCCAAAAATACGAAAATTTATTAAACATTATGCTTTACATCAATGATTTTATAGACAATATCGCCACTATCCATTTTGACAGTAACCTTTTCACCAATCTTTCTACCAATTAAAGCTGAGCCAACTGGAGAATTGTTGCTGATAATCCCTTTAGCTGGGTTACTCTCTGTTGAACCCAAAATTTGAAGTACAAGATTTTCATCAAATTCTTCATCATAAACTGTCACTGTTGAGCCAATACTAACCTCTCCTTCTGTTGAAGAAGCATCAATGATTTGGCAATTAAGAAGTACGTCTTCCATTTGTCTGATTTCAGCTTCGATTTGAGCCTGCTCTTCTTTTGCAGCGTCATATTCAGAGTTTTCAGAAAGGTCACCAAACTCTCTAGCAACAGCTATCTTTTCGCTCGCCTCGATTCTTCTTGTAGATTTATAATAATTGAGTTTTTCCTCTAATTGTTTTTTGCCTTCAGCTGTTAAAAAATGTGTCATAATTTACTCCCTTTAAATTAAAAATTTCTTTTTTAAACTCTTTAGTGTTCTTGTTTGCCAGACAAACAGACTAAAAATATAACTCACCATTTTAATGGCAAGTAATACTTTCTTTTCGCTTATTAAATAATCCGAGTAAAACAAAAGTTGTCTTAAATTTTTACTCTTCTATATTATATTCACTTTGCTTAAAAAAGTCAACAAAATTTAGCATTTTTGAATTTTTTTTAAGTTTAATGCAAAACCTAACTCATAGGAGGAGTTTATGCTTACCATTCTATCATTTCTATTAACTTTAGTAGGCTCAATCAATTGGCTTATGATTGGACTGTTGCAATATGATTTTGTGGCTGGGATTTTTGGGTATCAAGCCAGCATTTTATCAAGGATTGTTTATATAATTGTTGGTGCTTCAAGTTTTGTAATTGTATTTAAACTCATAAAAGGCAAAGGTACTCTCAATGTTCTTTCAAAGAGAAATAAAAGCGATTTAGCAGAAAAGATTAAAAAAATTGGAAAAAAGAATAAGGATAAAGATTTTGAAAATGCCCAGCCTGCTCATTCATATAATGTTGAAAGTGGCGAGGATAGCTACCGCGAAGATGATGAGTTCTTAAGCGAAGATATGGGAAATGATACCCCTCGAGGCCTCTTTGATGAACACTTTGACGATAGAGGCGAATTATGAAAAACCTATCGTTAATCAGCCTTTTAATAATCTTTATTGGCTCAATATTCTGTACTTTATTTTTCAACTTATTATAAGGGCACAAACCAAATGTTTGACGACTATCGTTAATTATTCTTATAGCATAGGAATTCTTCGTTCCTATAACTAAATATTTAACGATAAAAACAAACCAACAAATTTTTTGTAAATAAAATAGGCGAATACCCCACCCGATTATACTCTGCCTATAAACAAATGTTCACACAAAAATACAGCCAGTCAAGAAACAAGTAAGACAAGGGCGGATAATCCTAAAAACATGTTCTAAATAATAAAATAGGTGGATAATCCACCTAACAGCCAACCGAGAAGCAAGCAAGGCAAGGCTCGAAAATACCTCAAAGCAAGGAATGTACAATGGCGTACATGACTTGTTTTGGGGTGTTTTCAGTTAACACAGCAAAAAACAAGCCATGTATGGCTTGTTTTGTTTGCGCAGTTTATCGGTTAGCGGCCTATTTGTGATATTTGCTACCACTCAGTATCATAAAAGCCCTATAAATTTGTTCAAGCAAAAGTACCCTTGCAATATTATGCGGATAAGTCACCCTTCCAAATGAAATCTTATCTTCAATCTTTGTCTTTACACTCTGATTAACACCATAAGAACCGCCAATAACAAAGGTTATTGTACTTTCTGTAAGTGAAAGCTTTTCAATCTTCTGAGAAAACTCTTCGCTTGAAATTTGCTTGCCATTAATATCAAGCAAAATTGACTTTCCAGAAAGCGAAGCCAAAATCTCTTCACTTTCGGCATCTTTAATCCTTTCTATAACTTCAAACTTATTCTTTTCATCTAGTTCTATAATTTCAAGTTTGCAAAATTTAGACAAACGCTTTTTGTATTCCCCTTCTGCCTCTCGCCAGTAACTTTCCTTTAAATTCCCCACACAGACCAATCTAACATTTATCATAATATACCCCAAATCAAGGTGAAAAGTGTAAGCACGGATACAATAGCAAAAGTAGTCCAAATAAGAATTTTTGTAATTAAATTCAACTTAAATTCGCTTTTGTCATTTAACATATTGAAATTTATGTCACTTTTGGCACTTTTTGCCAGTTCATATTGCATATTGAAATTTTGGAAAAATTGTTCTTGAAGTTTTGATTCAGTGAGTGGCTTTTCATCTTCGTTTAAAAGATTTTCAACCTGTTTAAAGTATCTTTCTCTTTCATATTGATACAAAAGTAAATCTTGCATTTCGTTCATCTTATCTAGCGCTGAAATTCTAAGATACCGCCTCAGCACAACTTTTAAAAGCATAAATAATGCAATTATTAAAATAATCATAAATAAAATTGCTAAAAGTGGCGTATTTGAAAGCCATGAAGAAATCACATTAAAACCAAAGTCCAGTCCTAGATTGTGGAAGCTTGAATAGCCCATAAGCACCGAAATAAAGTTGTTCATAAAGTGGATTATAATGGCAGGATAAATGCTTTCGCTACGCATAGCAACATAACCTACAAAAAGACCAATTAACGTTGCATAAAAAACTTGTTCAATGTTAAGATGAAGTAGTCCAAAGAAAAGTGAAGAATAAATAAGAGCTTTTTTTGCGCCTAGTGGACCAAAACCATTTAAAAGCATACCCCTATGCGCTGTTTCTTCACAAACAGCAGGAAGGACAGCCGTAAAGATAATATTAATTAAAAATAGCCAGAATGGATATGAAGCTGACGCTGAGCCACTTGAGAATTTATAACCGAGTGCAGACAAGAAGCCATTGAAGAAAGTTGTAATAAATACATTTAAGAAATAAACGATTACACCCATTAAAACGGCAAGCAAAACTTGGCTGGTCCTTATCTTTTTAAATCCGTAGAATTTGAAAACATTTGTGACGCCACATTTCATCATTTTTGCAAATAAGAATATAGACATGACAAAAAGCAGACCTACCTGAATTATAAGGTTAAGCCCCAAATTACCAAAGAAATTATTTAAGAAATTTAGTAATCCAAACGCAGATAACATTCTAATAGTTGCAAACAGCACAACTATTGGAAGATAACATAATATAGCAACTCTTACTAGTTTATTTTTATAAGACATCTTTCTCCTTATCTTATGTAATGTATTCCATTAACACCCTAATATATTATATTTTTTTTGTATTTTCAATACATTTTTTTGAAATTTTGTGTTAAATCTTGTCGAAATTTGTTTACTAATCTAACTTGCCACAATTGTTGTAACTGATGCAAGCAGGTAAAGAAAAGCACCAACTGCCAATGAAATATAGATATATATGGACGTTTTTTGACTTGTTCGCTCATGCGCCTCTGCGCTTTTATGGCGGAAATAAAACCTGTCAATAAGGTAATATATTCCTATTGTAACTAAAAGTAGACAGACTGCAAGCACATAGAACCACCACTTGCCAGGTAGTGCCATTGAGAAGGACGTTGTGTTTGAGAGGAAGGATATTGTAACAACCAAGAAGTTGTTTATAAAATGCACAAGCATTGAACTGACAAGAGAACCTGTTCTAAGTACTACCCAACCCATAATACACCCTAATATAAATGGATAAACAAGTTGTTGCAAATTAAGATGCATAATTGCAAACATGAGTGATGTGAGAAGTACTGCCGACACATCATTAAATCTGCTTCTAAGGCCTTGCAGGATTACACCTCTAAAGATAAGCTCTTCATAAATAGCTGGAAAAATTGCAAGCACGAGAATTGCAAGGAAATATGTTCCCCAGCTTGTTGGATTGATAAGTGACAATCCCTCATCTAGCGGATAACCAACCGCTTTAAGGAAGTTATCAAACGCACCAATAAAATATAAAAGGCCAAAAAGAGAAATCACGCCAATTGATATTATAATTAGATAAGTATGCCATTTCATATTGAAATTTAATTTTGCCGCCTTGATATTCACCTTTTTAACGCTGTTATATAAGAAAAAGAATCCAACAAACATAGCAAGCATTATGACGCCATAAGCGATTCCATAACCAAGCGAAGAGGTTATAACTTCCACTTTAACGCCCCTGTTATCTGCTATTGAAGATGCAACAAAAGAGAAAATATAGGCAAGTGCAAAAGGCGCCAGAAGTGCTATTAAGAACATTTTGCCACTATCATCATCTTTATATATATTGTTTTTTATTGCTACTTTTTCTTCTGCTTTATTTTTCATGATTTTAATTATACAATAGTTCTTGGAAAAATACAAACAAAAGTCTTTACATTTCAAAAAATTACAGCTACAATACTTATATGTTAGATTTTATGAAAGAGGCTATAAAAGAGGCCCAAAAAGCATATGAAGAAGACGAAGTGCCAATCGGCGCTGTCATTGTCGTTGATAATAAAATAATTGCCCGCGGACACAACAGACGCGAAAAGCTTCAAAATGCACTTAAACATAGCGAAATAATTGCAATAGAAAAAGCCTGCAAAAAACTCAAATCTTGGCGACTTGAAAATGCGATAATGTATGTCACTCTTGAGCCTTGTCCTATGTGTGCTGGTGCAATTGCAAACGCAAGAATAGCAAAAGTTGTTTATGGTTGCAAAGAAAAAAGTGCTGGTGACGGACTTTGCGAAAAGATTTTAACAAGTCCCCGACTCAACCACAAACCAGAACTTGAATATGACGACAAACACTCAGAAGAGATTTCGAAGATGCTTACAGATTTTTTCAGCAGAAAACGGCAAACTTAGTTTGCATCGGTATCGTAAATCAAACTTCAAATACCAGCATTACTTGTTCCAGCAAACTTAGTTTGGCAACCAAATGTTGCACGACTATCGTTAAACGAAATGGTAAAATCAGACATCGTCTGTTCCCAAGACTTACGCAAAGTATTCTTACAATAAAAAGACAGCCTAAGGCTGTTTTTTAAAGCAATTTAGTAAGTTCTTCTTGAAACTCTTCGTCTGAAATTTCACCATTTGCATGTCTTTCTCTTAGTCTTGCAATTTGACCTTCTTTGGTTGAAGTGGCGCTATCACTAACATTCTCAACTTTGTCTGGTTTAATCCAAACCCAATCTGAGAGGAACATTGTGATTATAAGAAGAACAGAGGTAATAGAAAATAGGTTTAATATGATTGAAATGACAAGAGCGGACATATAGTATCCATAGCGTTGTCTAAATAATGTTCCATTTTTCCAAATAGCAAGAATAAGAAGCACTCCAACTGCAATAGTAGCAAAAAGTTCAAAGAACATAAATACAACATAGAATACAGCCGGTCTATATTGAGGTTCAGCCATAAAATATTTTACAATGTCATATATATTCCATGCTGTGTCAGCAAAAGAAAATATTATCGCTATTATAATCATTACTTTTTTAGTTTGGTTCACATTAACCTCCACCAACCTATTTGGTATACAAACATTTGAATGAATGTTCGCACAGCGACTAAGTCGCTCCACTATCAATAAGGTAATTCTAACAAATATTTTAAAAGTTGTCAAATCATTTGCCACTTTTCATATTTTATTATATACTTAATGTAAAATAAAATTACGGAGAAATTTATGAAAAAGAAAGAAATTAGTAAAAATATTGTAATAACTGGCTCTTCAAGCGGAATTGGACAAGCACTTAGAAATCACTACACCTCACTTGGTCACAATGTAATAGGCATAAGCCTTGTAGATGACGACTATAACTGCGATGTTTCAAACTTTGAAGTTATGAAAGGCATTTTTGAAGATATTGCAAAAAAGATTGATAAAATTGATATTTTAATCCCTTGCGCTGGCTTTGGACTTTTGGGCGCGGTTGAACTTTCTAACAATAGCCAAATCCAAAAACAATTTGATGTAAATGTTATGGGAACAATCAACGCTGTTCAATGCGCCCTTCCTATGATGCGTGAAAATGGAAAAATAATCAATATCAGCTCAGTATGTGCCCTTTTCCCACTTCCTTTTAAAGCATTCTATTGTTCAAGCAAAGCCGCAATCAGCAGTTACAGCGACTGCCTTAGAATGGAACTTAAAAACACAAAAATTCAAGTTACTGCAATATGCCCTTGCGAAATAAGAACCAACTTTTCTAAAAATCGCCAAAAGGAATTTGCTACAAATGAACGTTATGGCAATGCAATAAAGACTATCTCAGACAATATAGAACTTCACCAACCTAAACGCATGCCACTTGAAAAAGCTATAAAGAAATTTGTTAAGATAATTGACAAGAAAAAACTTAAACCACAGTACATAATCGGTACAGGCATAAAAATTGGTTACTTCTTCCAAAGATTTATACCAAAGTCATGTATGCTCAAACTATTAAACAAATTTTTCTTTCCAAAAGAAAAATGATAAAACAGCCGTTTTTGGCTGTTTTATTTTTTGTTGATAAACTTTTTATATTCTTGCTCTTTTTCTTCTTCCGTTAAACCATAATAAGGGTCATCTTCTTTTTTATATATATTTATTATTTCTTTGTTGCATTTTTTAGCGTATGTGACGGCTTTCAACGCCCCACTTCTTTTTTTGCACTCATCCACATAACAAACAACCAAATCACAGCTATCAACCAACCTCTTGTTTGTTTCAATAATGATATTTTTATAATAAACGTTATCAAATGTAAAGACAAGCGTTTCAACATCTTTATAATAAACTTCAACGTCTGAAAGTTCTAAGCCCTCTTTTCTAAATGGAGTTAAAGAATTAAAAACAACAGAAATTTTTATATCTTCAAATTTATTACGAAGTCGCCTTAAAATTCTAAGACCTAAAATATCAAAATCTCCCCGCCTGCCAACAACAAATTCTTTCACCCCACTTTGAATTACTTTTTCAAGCAAACAATAAAGCCTTTCTTCTATTTTTTCTTTATTTAAAATTAAACTATGACCAAACAAAACACAATTAGGGTATTTCATGACCCTATTATAACACATTGAATTTTAATTTAAAAATAAAAAGAGCCATATAATACCCTATATTTTTATAATTTTTTGGTTAAATTAGGATTATGAACGGTCCTAAAATAATTATAGATGCAATGGTTGAACGCCTAAATAAATATTTAGGTGAACTTAATATGACACAGTATAAACTAGCGATGTTAAGCGGGGTTCCTTATTCAACTATTAAACACATAATGCAAAAAAGAACTAAAAGTGTTGATTTAAGAACAATTATTATGTTGGCATACGGGCTAGGGATTACCCCTGCTGAATTTTTAGATGACCCTTGTTTCCTTTATGAAAATTTGGATATTTGATGAGGTTTTATATGAGACAAAAAAATGTTTCAAATGCGTTAATTGTACGATTAAACAAGTTCTTCGAAGAACGAAATTTAAACCAGTATCAGTTCTCTCAATTAACTGGAGTATCTTATACAACAATAAAGCATATCATGCAAAGACGAACTAAAAGCGTTGATTTAAAAACTATTATTCTTTTTGCACATGGATTAGGAATTACACCCGCAGAGTTTATAAACGACGATGCTTTTCTTTATGAAAATTTAGATATATAAAAAAAGTTCTTCCAAATTGGAAGAACTTTTTCGCTTATTTTAATAGCCAATCTATTACATATTCAACAACAATCCCATCATAATTGCCAACTGAAAATTTATCTAAGGTAAGAATCGTTTTTGGATAATTGTCTTTTATAAGCCTTAGTGGCGAAATCTCTCTTTCAAAAGTAGTTAAATCAGTCACATTCGCTGATACCTGAAAATATTCAATCACACCATTTTTTTGTGCAACAAAGTCAACTTCTTTAGCTCCAAGTTTGCCTATATTAACTTTATATCCCCTTCTAATGAGTTCAAGATATACAATGTTTTCAAGTGTAAAGCCTAAATCTAAATTTTGTTTAGCAAGAAGATAATTTCTGAGTCCCATGTCAACAATATAAAATTTTTTGTTTGTCTTTAAAAGTTCTTTTCCTTGAATGTCATATCTATCTGCAGAATAAAATATAAAAGCTTCTTGAAGTGCAGTAACATAATCACTGATTGTATGGTCAGAGACTCTTCTATTATTTGAATTTAAATAATCAGTTATTGATTTAATTGATACAGGATTACCAATAGTATCTGCTAGATATTTTGAAATCGCTTTTAATAATGCGACATCTATTGATTTTTTTTCTTCTTTCTTTCTATTTTGCCTATCTTCCACATCTTTAACTATTATTGTATTATAAATGCCTTCAAGATAATTATTTATTTTTTCTTTATCATTTCCTAAAACCGCAGAATAAGGAAAGCCTCCATTGCGCATAAAATCACCAAAAGCATCATCTTTAGCTTTTACATTGTTTAGTTTATAATATTCTTTAAATGAAAAAGGTAACATTGAAATTTCAACATAACGCCCAGAGAGTAAAGTTGCAAGATTTCCAGAGAGCATATAAGCATTTGAACCCGTTATATAAATGTCAACTTTATCTTGAACATATAAACTATCTACTGCTTTTTGATAATCCTTAACATTTTGTATTTCATCAAGTAAAACATATGTCCAATCATTTTTAATAAGTTTTTCCTTTATATAATTATATAGAGATTTATAATCAAGAAGTTCTTCATTTTTTAAATCTTCAAAATTGATAAATACTATCTGTTTTTCACTTACTCCAATTGACATTAAATGTTCTTGAAACAACTTCAAAAGTGTTGACTTACCACACCTTCTAATTCCAGTTATGACTTTTATAAGTTTGTCATGTTTCCATTTTATCAATTCATTCAAATATTCACTTCTTTGTATCATATTACCTCCTTTTCCATAGCAATGATAGCACAAAAATGAAGATTAGTCAAAGAGTTTTCGCATTATAGAGCGAAAACTTTGCAATTTTATAAAGTTTTCGCTCGAAAAAACAAAAACTTTCCAAATTTGGAAAGTTTTTTTTCTTCGCATATTAATAAACGTCTGGTTGTGAGTGTTCCTTACAGCCACACTTTTCATCTTCAACTTCAACTACAATTGCTTCTGTTGTAAGCATTGTTGCTGAAACGCTGGCTGCGTTTTGAAGTGCTGAACGAGTTACCTTTGTTGGGTCAATAATTCCCCTCTCAAACATATCACAATATTCATTATTATAAGCGTCAAAGCCGTATGCTTTTTCGTCAATGTGTTCAAAAATATTATTTACAACAACACCGCCGTCAACACCTGAGTTTTTAGCAATCTGTCTGATTGGCTCTTCGATTGCAGACCTTACAATCATTGCACCTGTCTTTTCATCACCTGACAGAGTTGCAATGAGTTTATCAAGAATTTTTGCTGTTTTAAGAAGTGCTACACCGCCACCAACGACAACACCCTCTTCGCTTGCTGACTTAGTCGCAGAAAGAGCGTCTTCAATTCTAAGTTTTTTCTCTTTCATTTCAACTTCTGTTGCCGAGCCAACTTTGATTACAGCAACGCCACCTGCAAGTTTTGCAAGTCTTTCATTGAGCTTTTCAAGTTCATATTCGCTAGTTTGATTTTTGATTTGTTCTTTAATCATATTGACTCTTCCGCGGATAGCCTTTTCGTCACCGCTGCCTTCAACGATTGTGCAGTCGTCCTTTGTAACTTTTACGCTCTTAGCGTGACCTAATTGGTCAACAGTGAGAGTTTTAAAATCAATTCCAAGTTCTTCTGAAATAACTGTTCCGCCAGTAAGCACTGCAATATCTTCAAGCATAGCTTTTCTCTTTTCGCCAAAGCTTGGAGCTTTTACTGCAACACAGCTGAATGTGCCTCTTAATTTATTAAGAATCAAAGTTGTAAGCGCCTCGCCCTCAACGTCATCAGCAATTATGAGAAGTTTTGCTGAAATTTTAACGATTTGTTCAAGAAGTGGCAAAAGGTCTTGGATATTTGAGATTTTTCTATCAGTTATAAGAATGTATGGGCTGTCCAGTTCAGCAAGCATTTTTTCAGTGTTTGTGCACATATAAGGTGAAAGATAACCGCGGTCAAACTGCATACCTTCAACAACCTGAAGTTCTGTCTTCATAGTCTGGCTTTCTTCAACAGTAATTACGCCATCACTACCCACCTTTTCCATAGCCTCAGCAATAAGGTTTCCAACCTCTTCATCACCAGCTGAAATTGAAGCAACCTGTCTTATATCATTTGAGTTTTCGACTGGTTTTGAAATCTTTTTAAGTTCGCCTGTTATGCAGTCAACTGCTTTAAAAATACCCTTTTTAAGTATAACTGGATTTGCACCAGCAACAAAGTTTTTCATGCCTTCGCGGATAATTGCCTGAGCCAGTACGCAAGCAGTTGTTGTACCGTCACCTGCCACATCATTTGTCTTAACACTGACCTCTTTGATAAGTTCAGCACCCATATTTTCAAAAGGATTGTCAAGTTCAATCTCTTTTGCGATTGTCACGCCATCATTAGTAATAAGTGGGCTTGAAAACTTTTTGCCAAGCACCACATTGCGACCTTTTGGGCCGATTGTAATTTTTACTGTATTTGCAAGAGCGTTAACGCCATTTTCAAGCGCTCTTCTTGCACTGAGTCCCTCTAAAATTTTCTTAGACATTTTTCCTCCTATTCAATAACAGCCAAAATGTCAGGCTGTCTGAGAACAACATATTTTACTTCATCAACAGTGATTTCAGTGCCAGTATATTTTTGGAAAAGCACCTTGTCACCAACTTTAACTTGCATTCCCACCTGTTTTCCGTCCACATTTTCGCCACTGCCTACGGCAACAACAGTTGCAAGTTGAGACTTGTCTTGACTTGCCATTGGAAGAAGTATACCTCCCTTAGTCTCTGTTTCATTTTCGATTGGCAGAAGCACAACTCTGTCAAACAAAGGTTTAACTTTCATAATTTCCTCCTTATAAACCATTTTCACGTACGTTTTTTGCAATGTTATTATACAACTTTTCAATGATTTATCAAAATATTTTCATTAAAAATCGGCTCATAGATTGCAACTTTTTGTCATACACTATTATATGTAATACATTATAAAAGGAATAGTCAACCCTCAATGACAAAAAATTGGTTTAAAAGTAAAAAAACTTTCATTTTAATCTTTCTTTCACTTCTTTTGGTGGCATGTCTAATCGTTGCAAACTACATTTCGCTTTACATAATAAAGGCCGACACCAAAACCGAGATTGTTTCAAACAGTGAACTAACATTATATATGCTTTCGTTATCTAAATCCAAAGTGGAAAATGAAGCAAAAGCGATTGCGCCAGACTTTCAAGAAATTGGCGCGGGCGGATACATTTGGAAGCACGATGACTATTATCATGTCGTTTCAAGCGCATATATCAACAAAAATGACGCAGAACTTGTCAAAAACAGTATAAAAATAAATCAAAACCTTGACAGTGAAATCTTCTCAGTCAAATTCAAACCTGCCTCAGTAAGCGGAAGTTTTACTGGCGAAGAGAAAAAAGTGGTTATTAAAACGCTTTCAATTGCTCAAATTCTATACTCATCTATTTACGATATTTCAGTCAGTCTTGACACAGGCGTATATAATGAATTATCAGCCAAACTTGCTGTCAACTCAACTGCAAACGAGATTTCAACCACCTATGCAAATTATAACACCCTCTATCCAAGTCAAGTTACAAGTCCACTTCAACAAATCGGACAATTTGCAAAGAGCATTGTAAAAATAAGTGGAGAACTTGCCTCTGATACACGCAATAGCACTGCGCAAACATATTCATCTCATCTTAAGTACAAATACCTCGAAGCGCTTTCACTATATTATGAATTTCTGCAAACTTAGTTTGCATCAGTATCGTTAAACTAATTTAAAATTTTAAGTTGATTTTGTTCCCATCAACCAGACCATAAGGATAATCTACAAATAAAAAAACACCAAACGGTGTTTTTTAAGCATGAATTATGCAAGGTCCTCATTCGAGTCACTTTCTGTCTTATCCATAATTTCAATCTTTTGGCAAGATACCTCGTACGCTACTCTATCTTCATATACGCCAGAAGATACCTCTTTCTTATATGAACGAGACTGCATACGTCCTGTTAAAGCAACTTTTGTTCCAACCTTTTGACTTTGCATATATTTGGCGTTTCTACCCCAAAGAATACAAGGAATATAATCTGATTTATTAAAACTTGCTCTGTTGACTGCAAGCAAAATATCACAAATTTGACGATTAAAAGGAGTTGTTCTAAACACAGGCTCTTTGCAGATAAATCCAACAAGTTCAAGTTCATTCTCATCTGCCATATCTTCGCTCTCGTTTTCAAGCACTTCTTTTACAAAGAATGAAAGTATAAGCCTGCTTCTTCCGTCAACCATTTTGTTATAGCTTCGTAGTTCTCCTATAAAGCCCACTTTATCACCGCCGTCAAGGGTGAGATTGTAAGCTTTTACAAGTTTTTCTGAAATTGTAAAGGGAAGAATGTCGCTTGCCTCTGAAAGACGTTCTACGACAATTTTGCCTTCATAAAAATTTTCGTCTTCAATTTTGTATTGAATTTCTGCTTTTTCAAGGAGAGTGCCCCTAATTTTTCCTTTATTGTTTGGTTTTGCAATTGCTGTTGTAATATTTTCCATTTTCTTTTTGTTGCTCCTTTTCAATCTTATATGTCTAAATTTTAGACTGAATTTTAACTTGTGAGTCTTACCCTTTGTGTTGAACGCCGTTTGCATCAATTGTATAATTATCTTTGTAGACAAGCTCGCCTACTGAAGTAACTTTGTAACCATTTTTTGTAAGCCAGTCAAGCGTAAGTCTTGTAGAATCGACCACGTGGTCGGCGTTGTTATGCATTAAAATAATTGAACCATTGCCCGCCCTTTTCATAACTCTATCAGTCACTTGTGCCGCTGACAAGCCCTTCCAGTCAAGAGAGTCAACGTCCCATTGAATTGCAGTAAGTCCAAGCTCGTCACAAACTGAAAGTAATGTGTTGTTATATGAGCCATAAGGAGGTCTAAACACTTCAACTTTCTTATTTGTAATAGCAGTGATTTTGTTCATAGACGTTTCAAGTTCGCTTTTAACACTTTCTCTTGAAAGTTTTGCCATGTCAGGATGAGTGTTTGAATGCGTTCCAATTTCAAGTCCGGCGTCATCAATTGCTTTGACCATTTCTGGATACTTATCAACCCAAAATCCCACTAAAAAGAATGTCGCAGTGCAGTTATATTCGGCTAGCACGTCTATAATTTCCTGCGTCTTATCAGCACCCCATGCCGCATCAAAAGAGATTGCGACCTGTTTTTCATTGGTGTCAACCTTATAAACTGGAACACGTCTTGAAGATGACCCAAACCATACGAGCGCGCTCGCACCTCCTTCAAAGGAAATGCAAAGAAGTACGACAACTACCGTCATGGCTAAAAAAATTTTAATTGTTCTTGACTTAATTACACAAAATGGCATTTGTAAGCCTCGCTTTTAATAATAAAATATATTTTGATTTTTTCAAATGAGAAATTTGTCCAACCACCGCGAAAAATGTAAAAACACGTAGAATTCCCCATCTGCAATATTTATATTTAACTCTGGCCTAAAAAAGAACCAAAAAAGAGCATTATGCCCTTCTTTTTTATTTAGTATTAATTTAGCATCTTTATTAAGTACCTTTCTTTTTAGTATAAAATTATCATTAAAAAAAGATAGAAAGATTTCCTTCCTATCTTTTTCTTAAATAATATTACCACTACATTTCAATATCAAGGTCTGGTATCTCTATCATACCAAATGCTTTTAATGACATATATGCTTTCGTGTAACCTTGAACTTCCACAAGTCTACTTATCGTTTCCTTGCCACCTAATCTCACAAGTTCTCTAGCCTTAACACGTGCAATAAGTTTTAATGCATCCTTGCTATAATCCTCTTCTTCTGTATCTATTTCATTTTCTGATAAATAACCGTCAAAGAATTTTTCAAGTCCTTCAGCTGATGAGCTAGCTTTTTTAAAGTCTTTAATTATTTTTCCAATTTCGCTTTTCCCAGAAATTTTATAACCGCTAAGAAGTTTGCTAAAATACTTACTTGCAATAGGCAAAAATTCTTTATCTTTCCCAAAACTGTTTGCCCAAAACTCTAAATTTTCTTTTAATTCGTCTATCTCATTTTTGTCAATCATATAACTAAGATATTCACCATTTCCATTGACATAACCTGAACACCTGTCCTCATCAACAAAAGGGCATTCCATAACAACTTTGCCATTTTTCTTAGTAAAAATTTGAGTTTCTTCGGTCAGTTCAACTAATGGGTCGTCATCTTCAGTCTCTTCTAACTCATCTTCGTCAACTTCATCATCATTTTCATCTTCATCATAGTCATCGTACTCTTCATCTTCATCATAGTCATCATATTCGTCTTCATCATCTAAATAATCATAACTTACACCAGCTTTTTCTGCTTCAGAGAGATTAACAATAGGATGCGTTTCGCCATCTATAGATGTATGTATTTCATCGCCTTCATCAAGATAACTCATAATAGTTTCAATGTCATCATCAGCAGAATACCAACTTAAATCTCTTGTGCATTCAAGCACATTTTCGTCAACTTCAAATCTTTCCCTAAAATTTGGAATAATCATTTTGGAAAGATTAACGAATTTATCTTTATCTTTGCCTTTGTATTCTATTCTCCAACTTCCGTACCAGCCCATAAATTCCTCCTTATTTTTCAAAGCTTAATTTCATTATACCCCCCCCCGAATTTTTGTCAAGAACTTTATTAAAATATTTCAATTTTTAAATTTGCTTAATCAAAATATAATTTTCCTGTTAATTCAATATAAGAAAACACTCAATAAATCTCATATTGTTCTTTCGTACCTAAAAAAAGGAGCATAATGCTCTGCCCCTTTTTTATAGTATTTAATATTATATAAGTTTCTTTATTGATATAAAGTTTTTCTTTATTATTTCATTACCACTCGCCGTTCTTTCGCTGTTTGGAAGTTTCTTTGTGTCAAGTGGAAGCACCATAAGACCAAAGTCAACCGCAAGAGTAATATTGCCATCTGCCGAAGTTGCAAAAGCAACGCCTTGACAACCCTTAGCAAAGTTTACATATTTTAGCCCCTTTCTGTATCTTGCTGAAACAGGGAACTCTTTTACCTGCATCTTTTTAATATAGCCATTCTCAGTTACGACTACAACATGAGAATAGTCCACTTGAGACGCAAAAATCACATAATCGTCATCATCAACATTCATGCCTTTTACGCCACCAGAAATTCGACCTTGTGTTGGAATATCTGTCTTTTCAAAGTTAAGCGACATACCATTCTTTGTAAGCATGAGAATACTTCCGTCCTTTTTCTCATATTCAACAGAAATAACTTCATCACCTTCACCTAATTTACAAACCTGATAGAATGGCTTGGTAATAATAAGCTCCTCTGCGCTGCTCTTTTTAACCATACCTTTCTTGGTCATAAAAAGTATTTCGCCCTCATTCTTCGCTTTTACAAATGCAACAGGCATTTCATTAAAGGTAACGCTCTTATCAATTGAAAGTAAACTAGCCCCCTTATCTCTCCATTTGCATTCGGCAATATCAGATACTTTGACTTTTAGTGCATTACCCAAATTGGTGAAGATTAAAACATGCTCGTTTGAAGCAATAGTTTCAACCTGAATTGGAAGGTCACCAATCGTTGTATTATCACCAATTGTCTTTTGTGACATTGCATAGTTTTTGGTTGTAACTCTCTTTACTGTACCTGAGGCAGAGATTGCAAGTACATAGTTTTTAACTTCTTCCTCTTCTTCGTCTTTCATTGCTTCAAGTTTGATTTCACTAGATGACATAATGACAGTTTTACGTTTTGTATTATAACTTCTCTTAATATCAAGAAGTTCTTTCTTAACAACTTCATATTGAAGTTTCTTAGACGCCAAAATTGCTTCGAGTTCTTTAATTCTAGCTTTTAACTCTCTAAGTTCTTCTTCAAGTTTTTCAACTTCGAGGTGAACAAGTCTTGCAAGACGCATATCAAGAATGGCTTGAGCCTGCTTTTCAGACAAGTTGAATCTATCGCGCAGTCTTTGTTTTGCTTCAGAAGTAGTAGAAGACTTTTTGATAATTTTAATTACATCATCAATGTTTTTAATAGCAATTAAAAGACCTTCGACAATATGTGCACGTTCTTTTGCCACATTTAAGTCAAATTTGGTTCTTCTTACAATAATTTCTCTTTGATATTGAGCATAATAAGAAACAATATCAAGAAGACTCAAAAGTCTTGGTTTGCCATCTGCAATAGCAACCATATTGATACCATATGAGATTTGAAGATTTGTTGATTTAAACAAATATTCAAGAATTTTTTGTGGGTCTGCGTCCTTTTTTAGCCTTATTACCCCTCTCATACCAGTTCTATCAGACTCATCACGAATTTCAGTAATCGCCGCAAGTTTGTCTTTATTTGACTCTTTAAGTTCGGCAATCTTTTGAAGGAGTTGAGCCTTGTTTACCTGATATGGAATTTCAGTGATTATGAGCGAACTTTTGTCCCCATTCTTTTCAATGGCAACTTTTGACCTGATGAGGATTTTGCCTTTGCCAGTTTTATATGCTTGTTCAAGCCCCCCGTCTGGTGAAATTATTATACCGCCAGAAGGAAAATCTGGAGCCTTAATGATTTTCATTAATTCTTCAGCTTTTATATTTGGATTGTTTATATAAGCAACAACGCCGTCAATAGTTTCACCTACGTTATGAGGTGGAATGTTTGTTGCAACACCTACTGCAATACCATAAGCGCCGTTAATCAGAAGGTTTGGGAATCTTCCAGGAAGCATATCTGGCTCTTTGAGTGAGTCGTCAAAGTTTAAACTCCACCTTACAGTATCTTTCTCAAGGTCACGCATAAGTTCAAGAGCAAGCGGTGTCATTCTCGCTTCAGTGTAACGCATAGCAGCAGGGCTATCCCCGTCAACAGAACCAAAGTTACCATGTCCGTCAACAAGTGGCGCTCTAAGTGTCCACTCTTGAGCCATACGACACATTGCATCATAGACAGAAGTATCTCCATGTGGGTGATATTTACCAAGACAGTCACCAACAATTCTGGCAGATTTACGATATGGCTTGTCTGGCGTAACACCAAGTTCGAGCATAGCATAAAGAATACGGCGTTGAACAGGTTTAAGTCCGTCTTCAACACGAGGAAGAGCTCTATCCATAACGACATGTTCGGTATAAGGAATCATTGACTCGTGAAGCACGTCACTGATGTTTTTATAGATGATACCCTTTTCACCTTCATCGTCAGAACTTTGAGGAATTACCTCCTCTTTTGGAGTTGCATTTTCATCTTCAATATTCATTTTTGACTGCTCAATATTTTCATCGTTTAGCATTTTTTCTCCTATATAACTTTTATTTTTTATTAATTTTCACTATAAAAACTTAATTTATGATTGCATATCTCTATTGTTTTTTATAAGTAGATGGGGTTTGAAAGCGAGCGTCCCGCGCCCTGCGAAGCGAGGCAAGGGGTGCGAGCGGAGTGCGAAGCACTTTTCATATTCACATCTCAAATAAATATTCAATAATTTATAAAATTAAAGCTAACATTTTTATAAAATTATCATTCTTATTTAATTCTTTAAACTCAATTTTAAAATTTGATTTTTTTTAAATGTTTAAATTGACTCTTAATTTGTTTAATACTAATCTTTAAATCTTTTTATAGTTTTTAAGGAAATCGTCCTCGCGGTCAAAATTAGCATGCAAGTTAATATAATTTTTTCTTGCATCTATATCATCACCCATAAGTGTTGTAACTATTTTTTCAGCTTCTGCCGCGTCATCAATGGTAACTTGAATTAAATTTCGTTTGTTTGGGTCAAGTGTAGTTTCCCAAAGCTGTTCAGCGTTCATTTCGCCAAGACCTTTATAACGTTGAAGTCCATATCCTCTTCCCACTCTGTCAATGGCAGCTGGAAGTTCGGCGTCAGAGTAAACATACTCTACATAGTCTTTCTTATAAACCTTATAAAGTGGTGGTAAACCAATGTAAACATGACCTTCATTGATAAGTGAACGCATATAGCGATAGAAGAATGTAAGAAGAATTGCTCGAATATGAAAACCGTCCTGGTCGGCATCACTTAGAATGATAACTTTGTTGTATCTAAGTGAACTTAAATCCATATCGTCCCCCATACCAGCATTAAGCGCTGAAATAATGGTCCTAATTTCTTCGTTTGCAAGTACCTGGTCTATACGCTTTTTCTCAGCATTAAGAGGTTTTCCTCTAAGAGGAAGAATTGCTTGGAAACGTCTATCTCTTCCCTGCTTTGCAGTACCGCCCGCAGAATCACCTTCAACTATAAACAATTCACATTGTTCACTCTTCTTTGATGAAGCAGCAGCAAGTTTGCCAACAAGATTAAAGTTTTCGGCAGCATTCTTGGCTCTAGTCATTTCTTTTGCTTTCTTAGCCGCCTCTCTGACCTTAGCTGCACCTTTTGCCTTGCCTATAATAATCTCACCAACAGAAATATTTTTCTTTTCGTTAAATAAACGTGTAAGTTCTTTTATCGTAAGTGACTCAACTAGCGTTTTAGCCTCAGGATTACCAAGCTTTGTCTTTGTCTGACCTTCAAACTGAACATTGTTCATTTTGATACTCAGTACAACTGTGATACCCTCTCTAAAATCTTCGCCAAGAAAGTTCTGTTCTTTTTCCTTTAAAAGATTGTTTGACCTTGCAAAGTCATTCATAACTTTGGTATATGCCGACTTAAAGCCTGTCTCATGTGTTCCGCCTTCAACAGTTGGAATATTGTTGACAAAAGAGAAAGAGTTCTCAGTGTAACTATCTGTGTAAATAAATGCCACTTCAAGGTCAAACTTCTCCTCTTCAGCATGGAAATAAATAGGCTTTGAATAGAGCTTTGTTTTGCCTTCAACCAAATATTCAGCAAAGTCAGAAATACCACCTTCGTAGTGATAAACCTCTTCCCTTTGGTTAATAAGGTCATAAAGCTCAATTCTTAGTCCCTTGTTCAAAAAGGCAAGTTCGCGTGCACGAGTACAAATTGTTTCAAAATTGAATTTAATATTTCCAAACATTTCGCTATCAGGAAGGAAGTTAACCTTTGTTCCACTTAGCTTTGTCTTTCCCACTTCTTTAAGAGGCTCAATAGGAATACCGCTATGCATTTTGCCGTCTTCGCCCATAAAGGAATGAAAACCTATAAAATACTCTTTGCCGTCTTTGTAAACAGTTACATTACACCACTTTGAAAGTGCGTTTGTAACCGAAGCACCAACGCCGTGAAGTCCGCCAGAGAATTTATAATTATCAGTATTGAATTTACCGCCGGCATGCAAAGTTGTATAAACGACTTCAACACCCGATTTGTGAAGAGTTGGGTGCTTGTCCACAGGGATACCACGACCATTATCTTCTACTGTTGCAGAGCCGTCAGTATTGAGTGTTATCTTAATCGTATCACCATAACCGTTTGAAATTTCGTCTATAGCATTGTCAACAATTTCCCACAAAAGGTGGTGCATACCCTTTGTTCCCGTTGTACCAATGTACATACCAGGTCTAAGTCTAACCGCATCAAGTCCTTCAAGTACGACTATGTCTTTTGCATTATAATCTTTTTGATTACTCATTCTTTCTCCTTCAAATTCAAGTTTTAATTGTCTAAAATATCAAAAGTCAGAGCCAAACATCTATATGTAAAATATTTGCATTTTGTCTAATGGATATTATAGACACAATATATATTTAAGTATAACATATTTATTTAAATTAAACAATTGTTTTTTTAAAATTAAGTCCCCTTTTTAACAAAATTATTTTAAAATATTTATACATAATTTTGTATATTTATTCATAAATAAAATCATACATATTTTCATACACTATAAAAGAGGTAAAATTATGAAAGACGAACTTAAATTAAATAAAAAGACAATTGTGCTTACTGGCGGCGGCACAGCAGGCCATGTTTATCCTGCCCTTGCAGTAAAAGAAAAACTTGAAAAGGAATATGACATTCATTATATCGGCTCTAGCGGTATGGAAAAGGGAATACTCGCTAAAGAGAATAATGTAACCTATCATGAAATTGAAGCTGTCAAACTTGAACGCAAGTTGACTCTGCGAAATTTCTTAATTCCATTCAAACTTTATAGCTCCATTAAATCAGCAAAAAAACTGCTTGAAAAGATTAAGCCAGACGTGGTATTTTCAAAAGGCGGTTTTGTAGCATTGCCTGTTGTCATCGCGTCAAAGAAATTAAATATCCCAGTAGTCAGTCATGAAAGCGACTTATCAATGGGACTTGCAAATAAAATCATACTTCACTACTGTGACAAAATGTGTGTCGCTTTTAAAGAAACAGCAAAGGACAACAATAAATTTGTTTTCACAGGTCAACCTATTAGAGATAAGGTTTTGAAAGGCAATAAAAACAATCTTTCTTTTATTAGCAGTCTTGACAGAAAAAAGAAAAACTTGCTTGTAGTCGGCGGGTCAAGCGGTGCAAAGTTTTTGAATGAAATCACCATTAAAAATTTAGACGCACTCTTAAAAGAATATAATGTAATTCACATCACTGGCAAAGGCAAACAAGCCCCAAATAATATTGACAAAAAAGGCTATATTGTAGTTGAATATGCTGACAATATGGGTGACTACCTTAACCTTGCCGACATCGTTTTATCTCGTGCAGGCTCTGGTGCTATCAACGAATTCTTAGCCCTATCTAAACCTATGCTTTTAATTCCACTCTCAAAAGCATGTTCACGCGGTGACCAAATTGAAAATGCCAAACTCTACGCTAAACTTGGGTTTGCAGAAATGCTCGAAGAAGAAGATTATAGTGAAGCATTATTTATGCAAAAACTCAATAATTTAAACAAAAATGACAAAATTTTTATTGAAAACATGAAAAAAAGCGCCAAAAATGACGCCAGAGATAAAATTATCGAAGTAATTAAAGGGGTTCAATAAGTTTAGCCCCTTTTTATTTCGGCATGCAAAAACAACGCAATTTCTTGTTTTGCTGATAATTATAATTGATTTACTCTAATTTAACGAGATTTCAAAATCCTATCAAAACTTGGATAACCAAACCCTTCCAGATTTCTATTGAACGAAATAGGCTTGCAAGATGACAATATTATCCTTTTTATTTCTAATGGTGACAAAAGAGGATTGCCTTCTATTAAAAGAGCACTCATTCCTGCAATCATTGGTGTTGCAACAGATGTTCCACTGAGGCGTGTATAACCATTGTTTCTTGCACAAGATATTATATCAACAGAGGGTGCAACAAGGTCAGGCTTGAATCTTTGAAAAGCAGGACCACGTGACGAAAAATCAGCCACTTCAAAAAACTCTTCTTTGACTTCTGCCTCCATTCGGTTATCGTTAAAACCACCAACCGTTATAATCTGATTTGACACACCTGGACTTTTTATTGTTTGATATTCTGGTCCACTATTACCAGCCGCTGCAACAACCACAACACCCGACTTCCAAAGCGCCTCCGCCCCGCTCATAATTGGGTCATTATAGCCAAGAGGCTCACTTCCAAAACTCATACAAACAACCCTAATATTATAAGCTTTATGGTTGTTGTAAACCCATTCCATAGCCTCCAATATCTTATCGGCTGTCGCCTCGCCCTGCTTATTTAACGCCTTTAATGATATGATATTTGCCTGCGGTGCTACACCAGAAAAACGTCCGCCAGAAAGTGCACCATTGCCAGCACAAACTCCACTTACAAATGTACCATGACCATTATCGTCATATGGCAAATCCCTTTCTCCAACAAAATCTTTAAAATAAACTATTCGCTTTTCACCCAAACAAAAATCTGCGTGTTTGTCTATGCCGGTATCAATAAAGGCGATTGTCACCCCTCTTCCAGACAAACTTTGTTTTTCAACTCCAAGTATCTTTTTTGAAACTTCCATAAGAGTTGTTGCCTTGCTGATTGACGAAATAAACTTTACTTGTGACATGTTTGAAAGCTGTTCCACCTGCGCTCTGTCTGCTAGTACGCGAAAAGAGTTTATGAATAAATATTCATTTAAAATTCGAATGTTTTTATGTAAAAGTATATTTTTTGTTCGATTATAGTCATGCGCAAAAATAATACATTCCCACTTTCGCCCCTCTTCAAGACTATAAGAAGATGACAAAAGCGTTTTATCAATCTTCCTTAAATTCATCTCAAACTTTCTAAAATCCTTTTTATATTTTCATAATCACTTTGAGGCAAACTTCCCCTTAAACTCTCAACCATATTTGAAAGAGTGTTATAATCAAAACTGCCCGAACTTTTTTGTCTAGCCACTTCCCTCATAAGTTCACTATTGAGCTGGTCTTTATTCATATCCTTCAAACTGTCGTACTTTTGTTTTAATTCTTCCTCTTGGCTCATGCCACTTGTTCTTGTTGATTGAAAATCAGATAATCTTCCCATACTCATCTCCTCATTTCAATATATGCAGGCAAGAGTAAAAAGTCTAAAATTATTTTTTAGTAAACTTATACGAGTTATACGAATATATAAAAATATGGATAAAAACATGTTTGAACTTTTAAAACTTTTAAATAGTCAATCTTTTGGGTCGCAAATGCAAAACCCTTTTTCTTTTGGTGGCACCAATCAAAATGGACAAAATAATGCTGGTTCAATGAATAATAACCAACCATTTTACCCTAGTTACCCAAGCGAGGCTTACGGCACTCAAAATAACAATCAAAATAATTTTCAAAACAATTTTCAAAACAACAATCAAAACAATTTTCAAAATTCAGAGCAAGGTGGGCCAAACATAATGTCACTTATAATGTCTATGCTGAGTAAAAATGGAAATCCTTTAAGTGAAATATTAACTCAAAAATCGCCTACCAAAACTAATAATGAAACAAATAAGAACAGCACTAAAAACAATGACGAAACGCCAAAAGAAGAAATTTTATTGTAGATATATATTAATAATATGATTTAAAACTTTTGAATTCTTTACAACAAAAAAAAGCCTCAAGTCAAGGCTTTTTAAGTTTTAATCAAGACTTTTTACGATTGAACCATATTTAAAGTAGATTTTTCTTCTGCAAAGTTTATCTGCAAGCTCCTCTTTTGTTGTGGCAACAATAAGAGTTGTTTTCTTGCCAGCAAGAGATTTAATGAGGTTTAAAGCAACTTCTTTCACCGCTTCACTCATCTTATCAAAGATATTGTCAACCATTAATAGGTCAAGTTCTCTAAATGAAAGTCTAATAAGCGAAAGAACATATTTTTCATCAAGTGAAAGGTCTTTTATTTTTGTGTCCTTAATTTTCTCTAGGGAATATTCAATAATGGCTTCATTGATTTTACTTTCAATTTCACTATCAGTGTAGCCCCAACCTTTTAAAATATATTTAAAATTTTCATAAACAGATTTTTTTTCTAAAAAAACTGGTGTCGCTGGAATATAACCAACACTTAAATCAGTTTTAAAATTGAGTTTATCAAGTGGAATATCTTTAATAAAAACTTCGCCCTTTGTCAATTTTTCAAGTTTTGAAAAAATACGTAGAAGACTCGTCTTTCCACTTTCGTCTTCGCCTACAAAAGCGACCTTTTCATTGTCAGCAATGTCCATATTAATATCATAAAGCGCATAGAATTCGCGCGTGTAACGTAAAAACAAATTTTTAACTCTAAGCATAATAAAACCTCTTGTGTATATTTTACTATATTTCAAAAAAAAATAAAAGCAATTTCTTACTTTTATTTTATTTTTAAGGTAAAATTATCTGAAACAGCTTGCGTTCCAACCAAAATTTCACCTGTCTCATCGCTATTTTTTTCAATCTGGCCGACCACGACTCTAAAAGTTACATTTATCTTTCCATCATAGTTAAATAAGAAAGTCTTATTAAGTGCGTCTTCATATTTTTCAATCTTATCACCTTTGTCTGGCGAATATGCGCTATTTAATATGTGCGTCATTGATTGCCACTCATCAAAGTCTTCAATGACATAATCAAACTTTTCTTTACCTTCCTGCCAAATTGTGATTGTTCCAGTTTTGCTAAATTTAATTTGAATATCAGTGCCCTTTCCTTTAAGACGCTTGTCTTCACTATAAGACACTTTCACGCCATAATTCTTACTGCCCGCCGATGTTATTTCAGAAACAGAAGCCGTTCTAATCTGTGTGGACTTCTCACATGCAAACATAAACGAACAAGCAAGTAACATAATGGCAGTTAAAATTACAATTCTTTTTTTCATGTATTCTCCCTTTTAAATCATTATGTCCATATTTTAATAGCTCTAAACCTAAATTTTAGCATTAAATAGACTTAACTTTGCTTTGCAAATTTTGATTTTTAGTAAATAAAAAAAACTAAACCATTGTTTTTGGTTTAGGTTTTCGTCCGCATTTTATAATTTCAATATAAATTACATTGTAAAAATTGTACTATAAACTCTTAATAATATTATCTAGCTCTTCTTCTATGTCTATAATATATTCTTTACCAATATTTTCTTTAAATTTTTCAATCCATTTATTATCACCAATAGCTCTCATTGCACCTGCCAGTCTGTGTTTGTTTGCTCCGTTTATACAGTGAGCGAATTTGTATATCCATTCTGCATCTCTGGTTGATATTATTCCATCAGTTAATTTTGCTATGTCTGCATCTTTTACATCGCGAGCAAAACAAAAGATATATTCTGCATTTTCGGTTGATATTATTCCATCACAAAATTTACTTATGTATGCATCTTGTACATCGCGAGCAAAAATATAGATATTTTCTGCTTTTTTAGTTGCTATTATCTTATCTTCTAATTGTATAAATTTAGCTGTTCTTCCATAAGTTGCATAATATTCGTTTGCTATTTTAACAATTTCCCCAATATCTTTCATCTTTTTTTTCATATCTTCCTCCGAAACATAAGCTAATATAATTATAGCACTAAAAAACTATTTGTCAATAAAAAAAAATCAAGAAACATATCTTGATTTTTTGCCAACTTGAATATTTAAAGCTTTCTTTTATGCTTTTTCTTTTGTCAAAATGCATTTTCTATGTGATTTACCTCTTCATTTCCTATAACTTCAATCACGTCAAATCTTGTTTCACTTTCTGTCAAATTATTTTGTATAAGGTAAAGCATGGCTACATTTCTAATCTTTCTTTGCTTTTCGAAGTTTACAGCTTCGCTTGGCCTACCGAAAGCCAAAGTTTGACGAGCTTTAACTTCAATAAAAACAACAGCTCTTTTTTGCATTGCGATTATATCAACTTCACCAAGATTATTTCTATAATTTGTCTCTAAGATTTTATATTTTTTATCTTTTAGGTAATTTATCGCCATGATTTCGCCAATATTACCTTCGATTTTGTTAAATTGCTTTCTCATTATTATCCTTTTAGTCAAGCGTAATTTTACCAATTCTGCACTTTTTAAAATCTTCAAGTACTGCTACTCCTGCTCTTTCAACATCAAGCTCCCCACCGCTGACAACAAATGAACGCGCCCTTGCAATAGCTTCCAAACTTAAATCTTCGCCATAGCGTTTTACCAGCATAGCCTTATAATTTTTCTCTAGTAATCTTATAAGGTCAAGAGCAAGCTCCATTTTATCAACAATAATTTCTTCTTTTATAGAACCTATAAACAAAAGCTTCTTTGCAACATCTTGATTTTCAAGATTTGGATAAAGTGTACCTGGCGTATCACAAAGTTCAATATTATTGCCAATAGATACCCATTGTGTTGATTTAGTCACGCCAGCACGATTGCCTGTAACCGTCTTAGCTTTTCCGCATAGACAATTTATAAGCGTGCTTTTGCCTGAGTTTGGCACGCCAATAACAATCGCCCTTACTACAGCGCGAATACCTTTATTTTTCATCTTTTCAATCTTTGCAGAGGCAAGTTTGTTGATTTTTTGCTTAATTTGATTTGCCACGCCAGTATTAGTACTGCTTATTATGCAGTAATCACTTTTCTCATTTTTAAACCTAATGGCAATATCATTGACTCTATCGCTGTCTGCCAAATCTATTTTATTAATAACATATAAAATAGGCTTGTCCTGAGCTAGTTTTGACAAAAGAGGATTTATTGATGAAATAGGTGCTCTTGCGTCAAGAACATAGATGACAACATCAACAAATTTTAATTTTTCTTTTATTTCTGCTGTGGTCTTTTTCATATGTCCAGGAAACCAATTTATCTTCATAACTCCTCCTTTTTAATAATAATTTAATTTTTTCTACATAAAAAACACTCAAATTCATTGTTTTTATGGTTATTTTATCAAATCTGGCCTTTTTGACATGGTTTTTTTGAGAGATTCTGCCTCTCTCCATTTTTTAACTTCTTGATGATTTCCAGAAACAAGCACGCTTGGCACTTCAAGTCCTTCAAATACTTGAGGTCGAGTATACTGAGGATATTCAAGCCCTCCACAAGAAAAACTTTCTTCCGTCAAACTTTCACCAGTAATCACACCGTCAATAAATCTTGAAAGGCTGTCAATTATAACCATAGTAGGAAGTTCGCCACCTGTCAGCACATAATCACCAATCGAAATTTCTTCTGGTTTTAATAAATCTAGAACCCTTTGGTCAACTCCTTCATAATGACCACAAATGAAGATGAGGTGTTCATATTTTGAAAGCTCTTTTGCTTTCTCTGCCGACAAGACTTCTCCGCTTGGACTTGGAAAAACTATATGAGAATTTTCTTTTAATACGCTTTTGGTTGCATCATAAATAGGTTGTACTGTCATAAGCATGCCAGCGCCACCGCCAAAAGGATAATCATCACATTTTTTATGTTTATCTAAAGAAAAATCACGAATATCAATCAAATTTATTGTTATTTTCCCACTTTCTTGTGCTCTTTTTAATATACTTGAATTTAAATAACCAAAACTTTCTGGAAATAATGTCAAAATATCGATTATCATATCATGACCTCTTCAAGTCTTTTACTGTTCGCAACAAGATTGCCCTCTTTGGAAGAAAAAACACCTTCAACAAAAGGAATTTCATAATTTCTGCCCTCTTTTTCAACAATAACAATATCACTCGCACCATAATTGACAATTTCAATTATTTGACCAACTAAAGAGCCTTTTTCGTCAAAAATAACCATTCCTATAAGGTCATCTACAAGAAAGTCATCTTCGTCCTTTGCCTCTTCAAGTAGTTTTTTATCAATTTTGATAACTTGATTTCTTAAAAGTTCTGCATCATTTCGGCTGTTTACACCATCAAACTTGATATACAAAAAGCCTTGTCGGATAGAAATATGCTGAATTTGCATAGTCTTATTGCCGACAAGAGCTTCTGTCAAAACATTAAAAACGCTAAGCACATTGGTAGAAGGAAGAGCTTTAACCTCTCCCTTTATGCCCTGTGGTTTTACTATTTTTGCAATTTCAATCAATTTTCCTCTCCAAATTTAACAAAAACTCTTTTATTTTCTCTTGAAGAGATTGATTTAACAATTGCTCTGATGCTTGAAGCAATTTTACCTTTTCTTCCGATAACTCGCCCCATATCGTCTTCAGCAACATTGACATGAAGAATGATTTCTCCATTTTCTTCGCTTTCGTTTACGCTGACCTTGTCCTTGTTGACAACAAGGCATTTGACGATATATTCAACTACTTCTTTCATAGTTCTCCTTTATATTTAACTAAAATTATTTTTCAATAACGCCACTTTTTACAAGAAGCTGTTTAGCTGTTTGAGTTGGAGTAGCGCCATTTTTGAGCCAAGTTTTAGCCTTTTCGCTGTCAATTTTGATTTCAGCTGGGTTTGTAAGAGGGTTATAAGTTCCGATAATATCAATGAACTTGCCATCTCTTGGAGCTCTTGAATCAGCAACGATTACTCTGTAAAAAGGTGCTTTTTTATCTCCCATTCTTGTAAGTCTAATTTTAACTGCCATTTTTTCCTCCTTTAAAATTTTTCTTGCAAAACCTTAAATTTTGCAAATATATATAAAATTACCGCAAAAAATCAAATTTTTATACCATTTTACGATAATATTATATCAAATTAAAACATATTTTTGAATTTTCCACTCTTAAATTGTTTCATCATTTCTTTCGATTGTTCAAAAGATTTGAGAAGTTGATTTACCTGTTGAATGCTCGTTCCACTGCCGTTTGCAATTCTCTGACGCCTGCTTGCCTTAATAATTTCAGGATTTCGGCGCTCTTTTGGTGTCATTGATTGAATGATTGCTTTATTAACAAGCATTTGGTTTTCATCAATGTCAAGATTTTTAATTTTGCTTCCCACACCAGGTATCATACCAAGAATGTCTTTAATATTGCCCATTTTCTTAATACTTTCAAGTTGGACAAGATAATCATCAAAAGTAAAAGAATTTTCTCTAAATTTCTTTTCAAGCGCTTTCGCCTCTTCCTCTGTCACCGCTTCTTGAGCTTTTTCAATAAGAGAAAGAACATCGCCCATACCAAGAATTCTGCTTGCAATTCTATCAGGATAGAAAGGTTCTATGTCGCCAATCTTTTCGCCTACGCCAGTAAACTTAATTGGCTTGCCTGTAATTGCTTTGATTGAAAGTGCTGCACCGCCACGAGTATCACCGTCAAGTTTTGTAAGGATTATACCCGAAAGGTCGAGTTCATTATTAAACGCCTCTGCAACATTGACAGCATCTTGACCTGTCATCGCATCGACAACAAGAAGTATCTCTGTAGGCAAAACTTCCTTTTTGATATTTGAAAGTTCTTTCATAAGTTCTTCATTTACATGAAGTCTACCGGCAGTATCAATAATAACAGTGTCAAGTCCTTGTTTCTTTGCGTATTCAACAGCTTGCTTTGCAGTCTTAACTGGATTTTGAGTGCCCTTTTCAAACACTTCAACTCCCGCCTGTTTTCCAACAACTTGAAGTTGATTAATCGCTGCAGGTCTGTAAATATCGCATGCAACAAGTAAAGTACGTTTACCAGACTTCTTAAGGTGCGCGCCAAGTTTAGCACACATAGTTGTCTTACCCGCTCCCTGCAAACCACACATCATAATTACAGTTGGTGGAGCTGGTGAAACACCAAGTTTTTGACTATTTGAACTCATAAGCTCTGTCAGTTCGTCACGGACAATTTTTATTACCTGTTGAGCAGGTGTCAAACTTTTTAAGACCTCGTCACCGACAGCTTTTTCAGAGACAGTTTTAACAAAGTCCTTTGCAACCATGTAGTTTACGTCAGCTTCAAGAAGAGCAATTCTTACCTCTCTCATCGCTTCTTTGATTTCAAGTTCAGTAAGTCTGCCTTTTTTAGTCAATTTCGAAAAAATATGATTAAATTTTTCGGATAATGATGAAAATATCGCCATTTTCACTCCTTTTGGTTATATTTTTTTCTTTTTTAGCCTCTCAAGTTCTTTCCTAAGCTTTTCATTTTCGCCTTCTAAATTATCAAGTTTTTCAACTATTGAAAGCTTTTGTTCAAACGAATCGAGCTTCTTCTCTGCCTTTGTAATGCTATCTTTGACAGCTTGTCTAGACACGCTTAAATTCTCAGCAATTTCACTCACCGTGAGGTCATCATATAGATAACTTTTCATTATCTCCTGTTGACCAATGCTAAGAAGTGCGCCATAAGCATCATACAATTTTGTAAGTCTTAAGTTTTCTTCTACTTTCATATCTCTTTGTAAAGCACTTTTGCTTTACTTTTATATATTAGCACACTCTAATTATAATTGCAAGTATTTTATAAAACTTTTTTATTTTTTTACTCTGGAAGTAGACATGCAATGATATAATTATTGACACCATAATAAGAAGGATTTAAAAAGAGTCTGTCATCATCATTTGACAAAGTTAATATCTGCCTAGAAATAAAATCTTTTAAATAAGGATTTTCATTTATATCATATCCATTATCTTTTAAAAAACTTTTGCTTATTCCATTTTTACAACGAAGTCCAAGCATTATATGCTCCTCTATCTTCTCTTTTGTTGTAATCGTTTCAATCAAATCCTTTTTATGAGCATAGTAATCACTTAATCCGGCGGCGCTTGAATACCTCTGACCACCAACGAATGAGTGCGCCGCCGAGCCGAACCCAACATAATCCTCTCCCGACCAATATTTCAAGTTATGCTTGCACTCAAAACCTTCTTTGGCAAAATTGGAAACTTCATATCTTACAAATCCCTTTTTCGCGAGAAAACTCACAACCTTTTCATATGCTCCAACACTTTCATCATCGTCAGGCAAAAGTGCCGGCTCATTCTTCACCATTTCAGCAAGGACAGTCCCTTTTTCTATTTGTAACATATAGGTGGAAATATGAGTTATTCCAAGCTGAGTAAGAATTTCTATTTCACTTGCTAGCTCTTCTTCGTCCATATTTTTAAGACCTATAAGCATATCACATGACACATTTTCAAAATATCGCTTTGCAAGCTGTATCGCTTTAATTGCTCCTTCTCTATCGTGGAGTCTACCAATAAACTTTAAGTCTTCATCATTAAGACTTTGCACTCCTATTGAAATGCGATTTATACCTGCATCTTTATAAACTTTGAGTTTATCCTCTGTCAAAGAATTTGGATTACATTCGATGGTTACTTCAGCATCTTCAATGACTTCAAAATTTTTCTTAATCTCTTTCAAAATATCCGCTATCATAATTGAAGGCAATAGACTTGGCGTACCGCCACCAAAGAAAATAGTATCAACTTTTTGTTTCTCATTTCTCTCTCTTGCAAAAGTTCTTATTTCCTCAAGCAAAAAATCAACATACTTTTCTTTTTCTTTGTCAGACATAACAAAAGAGGAAAATGCACAATAATTACATTTTCTCTCGCAAAATGGAATGTGAATATAAATTCCTAACATTATTTATCCTCATCATCAAGTTTTAAGATTGACATAAATGCCTCAGACGGAATTTCCACTGAGCCTATCTTACGCATACGTTTTTTACCCTCTTTTTGTTTTTCAAGCAATTTTTTCTTTCGGGAGATGTCTCCTCCGTAGCATTTCGCAAGCACGTCTTTGCGCATCGCTTTTACCGTCTCGCGCGCTATGACCTTGTTTCCTATCGACGCCTGTATGGGTATCTCGAACAATTGGCGCGGTATCACCTCTTTGAGTTTTTCGGCAATGGAACGTCCGCGAGCATAGGCTTTATCGCGGTGCACTATTATGCTTAAAGCGTCGCAAACTTCATTATTGAGAAGGATATCCAATTTTACCAAATCTTCCGCTTTATAACCCTTTAATTCGTAATCGAGACTGGCATACCCGCGAGTGCGCGCTTTCAGACTGTCGAAAATGTCGTACACTATCTCGTTGAGAGGTATCTCGTATTCGAGCCTTACGCGAGTCTTG
>CATKXS010000010.1 GCA_949841045.1 uncultured Clostridia bacterium
CGGCAAGGCGACAGGCGAAGGAATAGGAGGAGAGAATATATCAGACTGCTTTGCAAATGATGTAAAGATTGGATTGATTACTCCTGGTAACTGGAATGTTGTTGGTGGCAGAGATTTGCCAAAAGGCCTTGTGATTTAAAATAAATTGTAATAATAAAGTAAACCTAACAAATTAATAACCGTCAAAGGCATAATACTCTTTCTAAGGCACAAAAAAACACGGAGAATCCGTGTTTTTTAATTTTCCTATAAGTTGATAATAAATTTCAATTAAAGACTTACAACATTTACGCTGATTTTTACGCTGACTTCTGGGTGAAGTTTTACATTTACTGTAAAATCTCCTATGGTGCGGATAGGATTTGCAAGCTCAATCTTTCTCTTGTCAACAGTGTAGCCAAGTTTTGAAAGTTCGTCTGATATTTCCTTTGAAGTGACTGAACCAAAGGTTTTGCCATTCTCGCCGCATTTAATTTTGATTGTGATTTTTGCGTCTTTTAATTTTGCGCCAAGTGCAACGGCTTCCTGTCTTTCCATTTCTTTATGATAATCATTTGATGCAAGTTTATTTTTGTTTTCACTGAGCGCGCTGTTGTCAGCCTTTCTTGCCTTTCCAGTTTTGATTAAAAAATTGTTTGCATAGCCGTCAGCGACTTCTTTGATTTCGCCTTTTTTGCCTGTGCCTCTTACATCTGTCAATAATAATACCTTCATGTTTGCTCCTTTTATAATATTTTATGTAGTAGGAAATATCGCAAAGCACGAAGTATTTTGCAAAATTTCCGCCCGTACCAAAATGGTTTGCTTTACCGAATAGGTAAAAGATTTTCGTTAGAAAATAAAAATTTGTATAGCAAATTTCAATACTATTTTATTAAATATAGTAAATAAAGTCAATTGTTTGATTAATATAATTTTTTTCGTCAATAATATTATCAGAAGCCGAACTTGCTTGCAAGGGTGAGGCTGATGATAATACATAACATGGTTTATAATATCGGAAGCTGAACTTGCTTGCAAGAGCGAGGCTGATGATAGTATATATCATAGTTTATAATATGAGAGGTTGATATGGATATTAGATGTAGAAAAGGTTTATGTAAATATAATGATAAATTTGTCTGCAAAGCGAAAGGTGTGCTTGTGGACGAATGTGAAGTTTGTTCGACCTTTGAAAGGGACGAAAATAAAGAAGTTCAAGATGTTACAAGGAATATGTTCACTGAAGAGCCTTCTTATGCACCTCAACGTGACAGTAAGGCGCTTGAGATTAAGTGTAGGGCAGATTGCCTTTTTAACCACAATGGGCTTTGCGTTTCTAATGGAATCACTCTAAATTCTATTAAAGAAAAGCCTTATTGTGTTTCTTATTTGAAAAAGTAGTATGAATAATAAAAATATACTTTGACATTTAGGCAGTTTTGATTTATAATTATGGTATGAGCGAAAAAGAAAAAGAGTCTTTGGACGAAAAAGAAGTAAAAGCAGAAAGCGAAGGCGCTAAAGAAGAGGAAAAGAAAGCCGAAGTTGCGCCTTATTCTGTTTTCGGAACTGACATGGTGGTCGACCAAAAAGAGTTTATCTCTTTCTATAAATACCGAATGAAAATGATGATTATGAAGTATAAGCTTGTCGGTCATATAGATGAAAGCGGGAAATATGTCATTCGTGAAGAGATAAGACGCGACCTTGTCAGAATGGAAAAAGAAATTGATGATATGGGCGATAACTATTATAAAGCAATCGCACTTTACATGAAAAAGCATTTTTATTATACTGTGAAAATTCAGCTTCAAGATGACGGGACAGCCAAAGCGTCTCTTTATCTTTCCGAGTACGTTGATAATTTTCTGGGCAACGAATATATTGTCACTCATATTGCTGATTTTGTGGCTATATATGATGATGAATTTAGAGTAAAATTAAGAAAGGCTTTCCACCTTGTGGACGTTGGCACAAAAGTTGATGATACGGCAGTGCCAGAACTTGCAGTTATTATGCAAGACGGCTTCGATTTTGAACTTATAGCTGGAAGTTTATATGATATGGCTTGCCAGATATATCTTATGAACATGCTCAAACTTCTTGAAGAGTCGGGACCGGCTGGCAAGAAAATACTTGCTCAGTATAGGGCATTACTTGGCAAAAACAATGTAGAAGTAAATGAAAAATTTCGCTATATTGCATATAAGTCGCTTCTTGATAGGGTGATTGATGGAATGGGCGGATTTAACAAACTTGGAATAGAACCAGCTAAAGTGCTTGCAGTTGTAAATGACCTCAATAAAACGTTGCTACAAGTTGATAAAGCTTCTTCTCGAGGACCATTGGAGATGCAAAATACATCGTCTGATGCTAAGAAAGCAAAACTTGGTGGAGGCAAGACAAGTTCAAAAGGGAATAAATCTTCAACTAAAGCAACGAGCGTAGCAAAACCTACGAAGGCAAAACCTAAGGCAAAGGCAGAGGCAACAAAATCAGGGGGCGTAACCTTAGGCGAATCTACACCTTCGAAAGAGTCAGGAGTTGTAGAGCTCAGCGTTGAAACAGGAAAGGGTGGTTTTTCTAGACATGAGCCGCCAAGAGAAGTGTTTGGTAAAGATAAGGGCTTTGGAGGAATTAAAGACCCTAATGCACTTTCTGGCAAACCTAGACCTCAAGAACGTGAGCCTCAAGAGCCAGATAACAAGTTTGATTTTGAAAAAGCTTTAAGCGATGATGATGAAGATATGGCTGTGGAAGAAATCAAAGACAGTAAGGACATGGATGTAGAAGAAATCCAACAGCCTGAAGATGAAAAGATGAATACTGAAGAAATTGAGCGCAGTAATAGTGAAGAAATGGACGTTGAAAAAATATAATTAAAGTAGATAATTATTAGCTTAAATTAAATTAATTAAATAGAAAAAAGCTCTAGCATTTGCTAGAGCTTTTTATAAACAATTTTTAATCAATCTTCTCGTCTTCATCTTCTAAGTCGTCATATGAAATCATTGGGTTATTATAATTTTCAGAAAATCTTTTATTTCCTTGTAAATTATCTAATTGAGCATTAACAGCTTCTGAAATTGAGACTTCGTCTTCAATCAAAGTTGTACTGTCGAGATAGAAAGTACCATCTTTGTCAGTTTTTACAATGCTATCAATTGCTTTTGAGAAGTCAAATCCTATAGGAGCATTCAAATCATCTCTTTGGCAGATAAGTGCAGCATCGTATGCGCTTTTATTTTTAAAAGCAGTTTCAACATTGTTTGATTTTTGGAAATTATTCCAACCAGCGTCAACATCAGCAGTGTAGCCGAGATTGATTGGAAGGAGAACGTTTTTATAGAAATATGAATTTTTAAATTTTTCTAAGTTTTCTGGATGATTCTTGTCGCTAATAGCTATTACTAAATATTTTAATTTTTCAGCCAAACGATTTGAACTAACACCAGTTAATTTATCGTTTTTTGGAAGTTCGCCTGACAAGAGAAGTCCACGATAATTTCCTCCAAGTTCTTCTTTTCCTTTCTCAATGCTTGCTACTAAATGGTTGAGTGCTCTGTAAAGATAGAAATTGTTTTTCTTAATATTTGAAATTTGTGTTTGGCTAAGGCCCTTGTTTGATTCTCTATAATATGGATTCATTGTTCACCTCACTTTTATAGGATATTATTTTACATTTAAATAATACCACATTTTTTGTCATTTGTAAATAGTTATATTGAAAAAAGTTTGCATATAGTAAATTTTATATATCATTTTCATCATCTTTGTCACGTCCGCCAGGCTCATAATCGAGAATTCTTTTAATGTGATAGTCGCTAAAGCCTTTATGATACAATTTTTTATAGTCATCTTCATTAAATTTGTTTGCTATATTTTCGATAACTGAGAAATCAAGAGAGTTGAAAAGTTCATCAATTGCTTCCTCACTCATAAGGACAGCGCCTTTTTGTTTAAGATTGAGTACGACTTCTTTTATAGTTGCTTTAACGCCATTTCTAAGGTGAGTGTCATAGTCGTCAGAAACTATGTCAATTCTATCGCCGGTATTAAGTCTTTCATTTTTGATTTGATAGAAATTACGTAAGTGTCCAACTTCTCCATAACCATCAAAGTATTCCTGTCTATTTTTTAGTTCAGGGCAACGCTCGTCAAAAGCGAAGCAAAGTCGTCTTAAAAACGAAGGGTGAACAAGAGGAAAATACATTTTGGAAATGTTCATCATCTCGCCTCTTTTAATAATCGGAATAGAAATGTTTAAATTGAATTTTGGAAAATCGTGTTTGTCTTTTTCTTTAATATAAGAATATTCATTTACAAATAGCTCGACATCACATCTTAGTTTTGAAAGCATGTCGTAAAGTATGCAAAATACTAGTCCTCTCACTTCTATTAAGTTTTTAGGTACATACCAAGCCATTGAAGCGTTGAACCGGAGATTTATGCCCTTTGGACGTTTTGGCTTTGTTTTTGGAATTGCATTTATCATGTTGAGAGGGTGACCTGATAGATAACGAGGAACATCTGGCGTGTAGCCAACGATGTCGTGTTTGGTTCTTGTATAATGAATAGCCTTATCAACTTGCTTTGCCATGTTAAGAAAGATAGATTGAAATGTTTCAACGTCTTTGTCAAAATATCCTTCTCTGCAAAGTTTATATGCTTTTCCAAAAGTCCATGTTCCTGAAAATATTTTGTGACTTAATCCAACACTTTTACTTGAATTTGAGAAGGTGACTTTTGGTTTGGTTTTAATATAATCAAGAAATTCAAGCATTGAGTCGAATTGATAATCATAGAGTGTTATGCCTGACTTAGGCAGTGTTGTAATCAATTTTGTTCCCATAAGTCCCTCCTTTTAAATGAATTTGTATTTTAACGTTCGCTTTCTTGTCTTCCTAATCTTTCAATAAGCCAGTCAAAAGCTTGACCCCATTCATTAGAAGTGCCAACTTCTCTGAGAATGGTCATAAGGTTGTGCCTGTCAACGCCTTCAAAGAGTACGCTTTCAAGAATTTCATCTTTTGTGAAGTTTTTAGTCTGAGAAAGGGCATAAGCATTTAAAATGCCACGAGTTGAAACAATTATATGAAGTTTCATTTTGTCAATGGCGTCACGCACTTTCCAGCAGAAGTTTAACAAATCAGTATCTTTAACAATTTTACGTTCAAGTTTTCTGTCGTAGTCCCATTTGAGAACAATGAAACGGTCAAGTGTTGCAGCGTCAAGTTCATTTCTTCCAACATATTGCGCGTCAGCGCCTGTTCCATATGTGTTTCCAGCTGCGGCAAATCTAAAATCTTTGTGTTTGTATACACGGCCATTAGGGAAGTTCATATATCCTTGACTCATTGCAGTATTGATTGTAACGAGTGCGTCAGGTGATGATGCGTCAATTTCGTCAAGAAGGAAAACACCACCATTTTTGTAAGCATAGTAGAATTGAGTAGGTTGGTAATTTCCAGTTGCATCTTTGTATCCAGTAAGTTCGTGCGACATTTGAACTCTATTTGAAGAATAGAAGTCAAGGTCAAGCGCATAAGCAGCTTGTTCAACAGCGGTACTTTTACCTGTTCCGGCAGGTCCTACAAGCATTGGCATAAGGCCAGCCTTGAGAGACGCCAAAAGTTTTTGGAATTCTTGGTGTTTAGGTTGGTTGAGATATTCTTTTCTACGCTCATCATCTTCATCGTTGTCGATTGATAATATTCCGTCATCTTCAACCAAAGTTTGGGTAACTTCTTTTGTAACTCTTCTTGCAATTTTCTTAGCAAGATTTTCAGATACTTCTGATAGACTCTTTTCTTGCTTGTCAACTAAAAGTTCTTTTCCCGTTTCAGTCACTGTTTCTCTAACGATGTCTACAACCAAAGCTCTAATATCACCTTGAAGAGCTTCTTTAACGGCTTCTGTTGATGCGAGTTTTATATATTCTTTACTTTTTAAGATTTCTTCCTGAAGCAGTTTGACATTCTCTTCAATAATTTTGTTTTGTTCTTCAATGAGCTTATTTTTCTCTTCGACGAGTCTTATCTTTTCTTCTAGCAGTCTTCTAATTTCATAAATTGCTTGAAGTTCTTCTTGGCTGATTGTTGCTCCGCTAGCTGGGTTAACGTCAGCACGCTGGTTTGTATCCGCTCCCGCGTTTTGATGATTTTCAACCATTTTATCTAATTTTTCATCAACTTCTTCATCAGTTTTTGAATCATGATTATTGGAGCTAAATCTCATACGAGGGAATTCTTCATTATTTCCATAATGCTCATTATACCAACTTTCGGCTTCTGAATTTTCTAATGATTGTTTAATATCATCAGTAAGAGGAAGGTCTTTAATGATTTTTTTAAGACTTTTTAAATTAGTTGTATTTGAATCAATATCTTTGCGAAGAGAACTAGCGGTTGTACTAATCGCTTTGTCTAATTTTTCAATCTTTCTATTTAAATCATCTATTCTGTCTGATAATTGAGTTTTTGAAATCATTTTTTTCTCCTATTAATTTGCTATAAATATTTTATCATATTTTAACTAAAAGTCAATACTAAAAGCATTTTATCATCTCTTTGGCGGGTTCACTTAGTAGACTCTCGTTATAAAAATAGCCAAATTCAGCACTAGGAAGCTTATAATCTTTGTAAACTATTTCAAGTTTTCCTTCTTTTATTTTATCTTCAACCATGAAAAGAGGGGCAATTGTAACTCCAAGTCCAGCAGAGGCAAGTTCTATTGCAAGACTATAACCGCTGACTTTTATATGTGGAATATTTCCTAATCCCTTTTTCTCTATAAATCCGTTAAATAGGTTGTTCATAAATGAGCCGTCATGATATTTGATAAATCTCATTTCTTTCAAATCAGGATTTTTCACAAAAACATATGAAACATTATTTAAACGTGTGAATTTTAAATTTTCTTCTTCGCCATTAAATTGAGATATGACTAAATCGAGTTTGCCATTTGAAAGCATACTAAATAATTCTTCTTGAACTTCTTTAATTTGGTTAACCACAATGTTAGGGTGTAACGATAAAAACTTTTTAAGAGGCTTTGTTAAGAATTTCTTTCCTGCATTTGACCCACAACCAATATTGAGTTCTCCTTGAAGGTTATCTATTTCCTTTTTGACTATTGATGAGAGTTGCGAGAAATGATTAAGTCCTTTTTCGACTTCATCAAAAATCTTTTGACCGGTTGGAGTCAAAACAACTCCTTTTTTACTGCGGATAAAAAGTTTTGCATTAAGCTCTTCTTCAAGATTTTTTATCACCATAGAAACGGCTGGTTGTGATATATAAAGAACTTCGCTTGCACGTGTGATATTTCCTTCTTTTGCAACGCAGTAAAAGGTTTTATATTTGTCAAGACTGTTTGGAATATCCATAATTCCTCCTTATGTAAAATATTAATTATATATATTTTACTTATATCATATTTTGTGATATAATGCAAGTAAGAGGTGGATAAATGACAGAAAAATATTTTGAAGCGATTGAGTTTGCTGTTAGAAAACATTCAAAACAAATAAGAAAGATTGATAAATTCCCTTATATTGTTCATCTATATGAGGTGAAAGAAATTTTGATGGAAAATAATGCAAGTGAGGACGAGGTAATTGCTGGCGTTCTTCATGACACTGTTGAGGATACAGATACCAGCGTAGAAGAAATTCGTCAACATTTTGGTGATAAAATTGCAATGCTTGTGGACTTTTTAAGCGAGAAAAAATCAATGCCATATGTTGAGCGAAAAGCGGAACATGCCATGAGACTTGCAAAAGCTCCAATTGAAGCTAAGAGAGTGAAGTGTGCTGATTGCATATCAAATTTAAGGTCAATTTATCAAAATATTCAATATGGAATAGAGGTTTGGTCACATTTCAATTCAACGAAAGACAATGTAGAAACGCACTATCGTCACTCAATTGAAGTGTTTGAACCGCTTAAAGGCACAAATATGTATAACGAACTTCTTAAATATTTTAATTTAGTATTCTAATGATATAAAATAATAATTTTTTAAAAAGTGGATAATACACAAAAAAGCCAGCATTATGCTGGCTTTTTCAGCATTATGCTGACTTTAAAGAAGAATTGCGTTATAACTTATTTTAAATTGTGGATTGTCATACTGTCATCAACAATTATTTTTGTCGCGTTAGGGACTTTGCCAAGTCCTGGCATCAATGTCATTTTGCCTGATTTGACAATTATAAACCTGCTTCCGCATGCAATTTCAACTTCGCTTACATGGAAGTCAAAGTCTTGAGGTCTGCCTTTAAGGTCGGGATTATCAGAGAAGGAATATTGTGTTTTGGCTACAACAATAGGATAACCTTTGCCTAGCTTCTCAATGTTTTTAATTTGCTCTTCTGCAAGCGGTGAGTATATTATGTTTTTTGCGCCATAAACTTTGCTTGCAAGTTTGTTTAATTTTTCTTTTATGGACTCTTCAAGCTTATAAGGGAAAGATGGCTGCGGAGTTTTGTCAAGATTTATTATTGCCTGAGCAAGGTCCAAACAGCCTTTTCCGCCCTCTGCAAATTGACGAGTAGGATAGCAATCTACATCGTTGCCTTTGCAAAGTGAAATTACCTTTTGAATTTCTTCGTCTTTATCATCGCTAAAAATATTTAATGCAACTATAACATTTTGGTTATAAATATCTTTAAAGTTTTCAATATGCTTTTGAAGATTTGTAAAACCTTCTTCAATCAAAGCGTTTTCAGAGTGAAGTTTAAGCGCTTTGATAGTTGCAACGATGACAACGGCGAGAGGGTTTAAATCAAATTGTCTGCAAACTACGTCCATAAATTTTTCACCGCCGAGGTCACCACCAAAACCGCATTCAGTTATGCAGTAATCACCCAGTGCGAGGGCAGTGCGAGTGGCAATTATAGAACTGCATCCATGCGCTATGTTTGCAAATGGTCCTCCATGAACTATTGCAGGGTTGCCTTCGCCAGTCTGAACAAGATTAGGTTTTGTTGCGTGAACGAGTAGTGAAGCCATTGCGTCAACAACTCCGAGCTCTCTTGCATATACAGGTTTTCCGTCAAGAGAGAAAGCAACAAGAATATTTCCGAGCCTATTTTTAAGGTCATCAAAACTAGAAGATAGGCAGAGTAAAGCCATGATTTCGCTTGCGGCAGTTATTACAAACCCGTCGTTTCGAGGGGCTTGTCCTTTAAGTTTTTCTTTTGAAATTTCAATTTCTCTAAGACTTCTGTCGTTCATATCCATACATCGCTTGAATATAACTCTGTCTTTATCTATATTTAAAGGATTTCCTTGAAAAATTGAATTGTCTATCATGGCGCAAAGTAAGTTGTTTGCACTTGTAATAGCATGCATATCACCAGTAAAATGAAGATTTATTTCGTCACTTGGTTCGATTACTGCTTTGCCACCGCCAGTTGCACCGCCTTTCATTCCAAATACTGGGCCAAGTGAAGGTTCTCTAAGAGAAAGAACTGCTTTTTTGCCTAGAAGATTGAGTCCATCAGCAAGACCGATTGAGACAGTTGTTTTTCCTTCGCCTGCGGTTGTAGGGGTCATAGCGCTTACTAATATTAACTTGCCTTGTTTGTTTTCAAGGTTTGCATCTATCTTTGCCATATAATGACCATAAGGAACAATGCATTCTTCCTTTAGTCCTAGTTTTTGTGCAATAACGTTGATTTTTTCCATTGTTCCTCCAGTAAAGAAAGTATATTATAATTGCTTTCTCTTGTCAAACGATTTTGTTTTTGTTGAGAAAGCCTTCTTTATTCAATAATAATTGTTTGACTCATGCAATAATAATTTGTTCTTTATATATTGATAGTTTAAATTCATTTTCGCTAAATAAAGACTGGCAAAAGGAAAAAAAGAAAACGCTCAATATTTCCCATGTTATCCATGTTTTCATAAAAAAATCACGATTTAAATCGTGATTTTTTGTTTTCAATTATTCAGCATTAGTTACAGGAACAACAGTGTAAACATTGTTGTTGGCTACTACTGTAAATCCTTCAGCAACGAAGTTAGCTTCTGGGTTTTCAGATTTGCTGTGAGATGGGTCATAGTTTTCAAAAGAACCGCCCTTAACAACTATTGAAGCTGTACCATTTTGGCCGTTAGCGTCAAGTAAGTTTAATAAGAATTGTCCATTCTTTTCGCCTTCCCATTCATTATCAACTACAGAGAAGTTTCCGTCAAGAATTGTAGCTTCACCTTTGATTACATAAACAGTGTGAGTTGAGCCTTTGTAAGTACCGTCTTTAATAGTAAGTTTTCCACCATCAAGTGTAAAACTAAACACATCTGCTTCTGAGCCGTCGATTGTTCCGTTTCCTACAATAGTAAGGTCTGCTCCTTCATATAAAGTAATAGCAGCTTGAACTTTCTCAGCTAATGAACTTCCGTCAGTAGTTTTGACGATAATGCTGTGTCCGTTAAGGTCTAATGTAGCCTTTGTCTGGCAGTAAAGGCCGCCAGGAGTATTTTCATCAAGAACAATATCGTTTTCAAGAACTACATAAGAGCCTTCCTCAGCTTCCCAGTATAATGCATCATTGAATGAAGCACGGTCTGTAACGTGGTGAGTACCATAAGTTACACCAAATTTAACGTTAGCAATACCTTTAGCACCTTCTTCACCGATAACATATGCGCTATAATCCCAAGTTGCGCCTTGGTATTTGCTATTAACTTTGTTTAAGTCGTCAGTGTAGTTTGTTGCATAGAAGCCAATTGAGTTGCCGTCAAGGTTTGTAAGTCCATAGCCATTTAATGTGCCATTGAGAACTTTACGAGTTAATACAAGGTCAGTAGCTTCTGCACCTTCATAATCCATAAGAATCATTTCTCTTGCATCTGCAATTTTTGCAGTGTAAGCAACATCGCTTCCTTCAATTGCTGGAGCAACATCGTTTTTACCACCAGTTACTGATTTTAAAGTAAGAGTAAGGTCTGAGTTTGCTGGATTGAGAGCAAGGTCGTATTTCTTGTCATTGATTTTAATAAAACCAGTTGAAGTAGTCTCGAAAGAAACAACTGGGGCAGCAACATAAAGTTTATTATCTACAACTTTATAAACATTATCACTAATGAAATTGCTGTTACCAATAGAAACGGCTACCTTTTGCTCTTTAGTAAATTTTTGTCCGCCAAGTTCAATGTTTTTAACATCTTTGAAATTCTTAAGCGTTCCAACTTCTACATAATAAGCAAGACTTTGAGCGCCTTCAACGTCAGAATTAAGAGCCTCGTTGAGCTGGTCGAGAGTATATGTAGTTTTGTTGCCTAATTTAGAATTGTTATAGGCTTTATCTGCAATTGCAGAAACTTCAGCATTTGTTGCAGTTGCAAGATTTTTATTTGCGGTGAATTTTGCTTCTTTATCGCCACAAGCAGTTAAAAGTCCAGCACTTAAAACCAAAGCAACGGTCATAGGAACAACAAGCACCAATTTTTTGAATTTTTTAGATTTTGTCATAATAATCCTCCTTTAATCATTATAAACAATTGAAAAATTATGTCAAGCAAATTTAACAATTATTTTTTCTTTTATATTATTTTATTCTTTTTTGAATTTTTTATGCGAAGAAATAAATAAATAGTCGAAACGTTTTCTTTCATATTGACATACGTTTTATTATATGTTATAATATTAAAGAAAATACAGAAATTAGGAATACATAAAGATATTTTCAATATTATGTGGCGTGTTTGTTAGGGCGCTGGCGTGCCATAATCTATAATTAGAAGCTTTTGGGTTGTCTGATAAAATGACCTAAAGAGCGGATTAATTATTTAAAAGGTGTGAGACTATGAGTAATTTCAAGGGTGAAAGACGTTGTTATCATGAAGGATTTTATATAAAACACTTAAGTGCCTTAGTTAATCAAAGCAAACACAAGGAAAAGCTTAGTACTGAAGATAAAATTGCAAAGGTTTTATTATTTAACCTTGAGCATTATCGCAGATATGAAGATGAAATGAAGTATACATATTCTCTTATGGTGCTTGACCATTATTCATATTTGGAGCCAGATGAAGATGATATTTTTCATAGAGAAAAATTTATACTTAAAGTGCCTGCAAAGGTAAGAAAAGTACTTTTTGAAGAATATAAGAAAGAAATGGAGTCACTTAAATTAATACTCGAAAATGGAGTTAATGAAGACGGCACCCTAAAGTTGAATAAAGAGGACTTTCAGGAAAATAACGAAGAATTGCCACAGGAAGAAAAATTGGAAGAACAAGACCCTATGGTCTTAGAAGATGACGAGGAGCCTGAAGACGAACAAGATTTATAAATCACTATATATCTAATATGGTGATTTTTTTAAATAGTGATTTTTTAAGTTTACCTTTATGTCGTTGACACTTTGACCTAGTTATGTTAATATATATATGATGTTTAAAGAGTAAAAAATAGGAGATATTATGGCGATTAATCATAAATCGAAAAGAGGGAAAAAGAACTCAAAGATTGGCAAAAAACCGTCTTATGCTTTAATTCTATTGCTAGTTTTCTTATTAGGAAGTGGCGTTGGCGGCTTTTATCTTGGGAAACACCTCATTAGAAATGACAAATTTGAAGTTGTTGGCGAAAAGGTCATCACTTTAAATGTGGGCGATGACTATACTGACGCAGGTGCTGTCGCGATTGCATTTGGAAGAGAGGTTGAAGTCAAGCCAGAGGGTGACGACAAGGTTAATACACAAATTCCTGGTGAGTATTATATAAAATACACAGCTAAAAGTCTTAGGTACAAAAAAGTTGCCCGCTATCGTGTCGTAGTTGTGCTTGCACCTGAAGAAGGCGAGGTGATTGCATGAAAAAGATAATAAAATTTTTCTTTATGACAATTTTGTCTTTAGTTTTAATTGTGGTTGGCTTAGGAGTCGGACTATATATAAGTGTGTTTGTTGAAAACCCAGTTAAAACAGAAAGACCTGAAGATGTTTATGTCAATAGTGAGCTTTCAATACATTTTTTAGAGCTTGGAAATAATAATACAGGAGACAGCATTTACATAAACTGCGGTGACACTGATATTTTAGTTGATGGTGGTTCAAGAACAAACAGCAGTCAGACTATCAAAAGTTATGTTGATGAGTATGTGACTGATGGAAAAATAGAGTATGTAATTGTAACGCATGCAGACCAAGACCATATTGCTTCCTTTGCGGGCGATAATTCAAACACAAGTTTATTTGACATGTATGAAGTTGAAACAATAATTGACTTTCCAAAAACAGATAAGTCAACTGCGGTCCTTAACAGATATTATGCCAAACGTGATGCAGAAGTAGCGCAAGGCGCAAAACATTACACCGCGTTAGAATGCTGGAATGAACAAAATGGAGCTCAGAGGAGTTATGAAATTGGCGATGGTGTAACATTAAACATCTTATACAACTATTATTATGAAAACAATAGCAGTGATGAAAACAATTATTCAGTTTGCTTTCAGATAGAGCAAGGAAGCAATAAATACTTGTTTACTGGTGACCTTGAAGAGAAGGGCGAAGAATACCTGGTGCAGTATAATGAACTTAGCAAGGTTCAATTGTTTAAAGCGGGGCATCACGGCTCAAAGACTTCAAGCAATGAATGCCTTTTAGATGTTATTCAGCCAGAAATTGTTGTTGTGACTTGCGTAGCAGGAAGTGTTGAGTATACACAAAATCTTTTAAATACATTTCCAACCCAAGATTTTATTGACAGAGTCTCTGTTTGGACTGACAAGGTTTATGTAACTACTCTTGGTAGTATCATTCAAAATGGCGTTGATGAAAATGGTAATCCTAAGTATAAAGATAACGGTTTTACAAGCATGAACGGAAATATTGTGTTCAGTGTAACAAAGGGAACAGTAAATGTAACATGTTCTAATAACGATGTTTTACTTAAAAACACTGACTGGTTTAAAACATATAGAACGTGTCCAACCGCTTGGTTATAAAACTTCACAAAATTTCAAAATTATATCAAAAAAGCCTCAAAATAGTGTATTTCGAGGCTTTTTTCGTGCTTTTTTATGCTTTTTTAACTAATTATTGTTAATGTCTGAAATTTTATTTCCAGATAGAGAGAACTCATAAATGGTGTTTTTGTCGTTTGAAAGAGCAAAGCAAGAGTAAGGGTCGAGCATATAAAAGTAACTAATTTGACCAAAATATTCTTTGAGTGAAAGGGCGTCAATGTTTTGAATTAGTGAACCCGTGCAAAGACTTAGGCAGGTGTTGTAATCGCCACATTTTACCGCACTCATAAATTTATATACGATTGTTTCTATTGACCTATTTGTGTTTTCCGACAGAAAAAACTTCTTGTCTTTTAATTTTAATCCTTCCTTATCCACAATATAATTTTCGTCTATTTTTTCATAATTAAACAATTTTTTTTGCAAATGAAAACCATTGTCTACAATTTCAATTTTGTCAGCATAAAAAGTTCTTGCTGTATTATTTTTGGGGTTATAAGCTATAAGACATGAATTGGCTTTTTCTTCAATCAAAACATAATCAATAAATAAAAAATTGCCAGTTTTGACTTTTTCTACGGGTCGGGTTAACTTGATTAGTTTTTTGTCTTTTTCACCACAAAACAAGATTTCTTTTTTTGAAATTTCAACATGGCTGATAATCCCATTATAATTGAATTCATGACAAGTAATATTTTCGGCAAAAAGTCCATTTAAAAGAAAAACTAAGTTTTTGTTATCTTTTAGAATGCTGCGATAAAATGGGCTTGATTTTGTTATGTCAACTTCAAAACTATTGTCACTTCCAGTAGGGTAGACTGTAAATATATCTTCGTTTTCAAACAGGAGGTGTTCGTTTTGTGACAGCATTATGCTGTCTCCTTTATATTTAATTTGACAAGGATATGATGAATAAATGATTGTTTCCATATAATAAAATATGATAGAAAATTTAAGATATACACATTAGTTTATGTATAAAATTGAAAACATGGGTCGATAATCATTTGCGAGGTGAATATATGAAAGGAATTTGGAACAATAGTGAAGTAAAAGAATTATTTTCAGTTGTTGAGGATTATAAAGAAAAAAACAAGTCTCTAAAACTTGCCTTTAAATCTCATGCTGAAAAATATGGACGAAAACCAAACAGTGTAAGAAATTATTATTATCATGAAGTGGATAATTTGAAGCTTGATGAAAAGAGGCTTGAAAAACTGGGAATTAATCTTAATAGACATTCTAAGTCAAGCATTTCTTACTTTTCTAAAGATGAGGAAAAGAAGCTTATGGAAGAAGTTGACAATATGGTTAAAAAGGGCGTTTCGGTTCGAAAAGCTTGTCTTACACTTTCAGGCGGAGATGTTAATCAAATGCTAAGGTACCAAAATAAATATCGCAATTATTTGGCGAAAAACAAGAAAAATGAGGCAAAAAACGTTAAAAATAAAGAAATTATCCCAAATAATGTGATAACTTTTAGAAAAACCAGCAAAACTTTAACTGATGGGGAAGTGCAATCTTTATTCATGGGACTTGTCAGACTTGTTAAGAAAAATGCACTTGAAGAAAGTGAGCAGGCCTTTAAAAACAAACTAAGCGAAGCGAATGATATGCTTAGAAAGGCACTTTCAAAACTTAGCAGTAAAGAGCGTGATGAAGGAAAACTTAAAGAAGAAATAGTCAAATTAAAAAGCGAAAATTCAAGACTTCTTGACATGAACTTGCAACTAAAATGCGATAAGGCAGGACTGCTTAGAAAGAAGCTCGAAGAAAAAGGAAATATTTAAAATAAAATCCGCATGAGTCTATGCGGATTTTTGCCATTTTAAATGACGTTTTTATTATAAACCTTTTGTGTACTATAAAATACCAATATGTTTCTCTAACAATGTTCGCAAAATTTCTTCCTTTTTTACCATAAATATGGTATCATAAATACATGCAAATAAAAGTTTATCAAAATGTTACCGCCTATCAGGCTGTTAGAGATATGATAAGCGCTATTGATAATAGCGACCTTTTTGTTGAATATACAATTATTGTTCCCGACAGCTTTTCTCTTCAATGTGAAAAACTACTACTTGAACTTATGCCACAAAAAGCACTTTTCAATGTTAAGGTACGCACACTTACAAGATTCGCACTTGAACTTTTGCAAGAGATGGGAATTAGAGCAAATGAGGTGTTGTCAAGCGGGGAAGTTTTGCTTCTCACTCAAAAAGCTATTGAAAATGTGAGGGGACAACTTAAAACTTTTAAGAAAAACAAAATTGCATTCGCATACGAGATTTCAAAACTTCTAGCTCAATTTAAAAGCTGTTCTGTAAAGCCAGAAGAACTCAATGAAAATGTTGAGGGTATGACTGGAGCAAAATATCATGATTTAAAATTAATTTTTAACGAGTATAACAGACTTCTCGGTGATAAGCTTGATGTAAATGCAAGGCTTGAACTTTTAAGTGAAAAATTGAATCAAAATCTTATTTTGAGAGACGAAAAATTATATTTCGCTGGTTTTGATGCATTCACAAAGGAAAGTTTTGAGCTAATCAAAAATTTACTTAAGTGCGTGAAAGAGGTGAATTTTGCGCTTGCAAAAAGTTGTGACAGTGGGAATGAATATATCTATGATGAAGATATTTTTGAAAAAATAAGCAAATTTTCTAAAGAAAATGGCGTTTTTTTATCAGTTTTTAACAAAAATACCTTTATTTCACCACAAAATGAAGCGATTATCAAAGGCCTTTATAGTTATCATAAAAATTCATGTGACAATGATGGCTTTTACAATTTATTCTCGTCAAGTAGTATTTCTGAAGAAATTGAGGGGATTGCAAAACTTATAAGATACAAAGTCTACAAAGGTCTAAAGTTTAGTGATATTCAAATTGCTGTTGGCGACATCGAAAAATATCAAGTGCAAATTGAAAATATTTTTGAGAAATATAATATTCCATTTTATATCGACAGTTCTTTGACTGCAGACCGAACACTTTTGGGAAGAGTGGTACTTGAGTTTTTGGAATGTGCAAGTTTTGGTTTTAATGGCGAGAGGCTTATAAATCTTTTGTCTAATATTTTACTTGGTGGTAACAGTGAGTTGATTGAAAGGTGTCAGATTTATAATGTTGATAACAAAAACAAGTATAAAAAATATATAGAAAAAGACTTTGTTTTTAGTGACCTTATTAAACAATTTGAAGATGCCAGAACATCGGCCGAGTATGGCGAGGCAATTGGCAACCTTATGAAAAGGGTTGAAGAAAACTTTGATAAGGTTATGGAAAAACTTGAGAATGAAGAATTTTTGAAAGAAAAAAATATCAATATTCAAATTTTTGAAGTAATTGAAGAGACGATTGAACTTATAAATAAATTCGATAGTGGAGAGATTGAAATTGATGAATATAGACGAAAATTTAATCTACTTCTATCTTTTAAGGAAGTATCAACTGTTCCAACATATGTTGATGGTGTTATGATTGGTGACGCAACTTCAAGCTTTTTTTCTCTTTCTGACACACTTATTGTTATGGGTGGACAAGCACTTCCATTGACAAGTCAAGACAATGGCCTTTTGAGTGATGAAGAAATGGGTGCGAACTTAAAAGAACTTGAGCCTACTATACGAATGATAAATAGACGAAATAGATTTAAAATTTATTCGCTTTTGTCTCTCGCAAAGAATCAGCTCTTTATTACATATCAGTTTTTAAGTGAAGAAGGGAAAAAGAACGAACTTCCATCATATATAACTTCTCTTAATTCTATATTTAAACAGACGTCCGTTAAAGCTTCAAATATCTTTTTTAACAAAAATCCAAAGTCTGTTTCTCAAGCGTTAATTTCAGCAGAATTTGGTGAAAATGCTAGAAAAACACATAAAAAACGTGATTTTTACCTTAATTTTGATGAATTTAAGAAAAAAAACAGTGAATTATGCTTTAAACAAAACAAAATTAAAGTTACCGAGCTTGAACAATATTTTTCTTGTCCTTTTAAACATTTTGTTGTTTATGGGCTCAAGTTAAAAGAAAAAGAACTTAAAGAATTTGACCAAAGAGATATAGGTAATATATGCCATGAAGGCGCAGAAGAGTTTGTAAAAGTTTTAATGAAAAACGGCTTTAATTTAGGTGTTGATATTGACAAAATAGCAGATGAAATTTTGACAAAGATTTTAAATAAAGAAGAAATGAAAGAAAAATTAAACTTGCTTGAAGAAAAAGAAAGTTTTGTTTACTATATAAAAAGACATCTGAAATCTAATTTTAAGGATATAATCACAGAAATTCAAAAGAGTAGTTTTAGGCCAAAATATTTGGAAATGCCGATTGAGGGCAGGCTTGAGATAGAGGGCGAAGAATATAGTCTTATTGGTAGAGCAGATAGAATTGATACATGCGGAGATTATTTTAGGATAATAGACTATAAGTCAGGCGCGACAGGAGCAATTCTGAAAGACCTCTACTATGGTGAAAAATTGCAACTATTTTTGTATCAACAACTTTTTGAAGAAAAATTGAACAAAAATGGCGTGGGAGGATTTTACTTCAATGCAAAACTTGATTATGCCAAAAATGAAGATGATAAAGTTTTATTAAAAGGGCTTGCGGAAGATGACGAAGAGATTTTAGTTATGCTTGACAATGACCTTGAAGACGGAAAGAGTAAAGTTCTTCCTATTGCGAGAGCGGTAAAGGGAGGCTTTAAAGGAAGTGGAATCTCAAAATATCCGCTTAGAGTTTTAAAAGATTATTCTTTAAAAGTTGCCGAAAAGGCAGTGCGAGAGATAATAGAGGGATATTATAGAGCTTCGCCATGCTCGGGTGCTTGCAAGTATTGTAATGCTCGTGCAATTTGTGGCTATGAATCATCAATGGGTGAGCGAAAGAACTTAAAGGATAAAGTGAACTTTTAAAAAGCTTTAAGAAATTTAGAAAGTTAAAATAAAAAATAATAGAAGAAATAAAAATTTAAAAAAAATAAATTTGTTTCTTTGAAAAGGAAAATAAATGGCAGACGAAAAAAAACTGACAGAAGAGCAACAAAAAATTTTGGATACTGGTGCAAAAAGGGTTGTCATTTCGGCTTCAGCAGGAAGCGGGAAAACCTTTGTTTTGACCACAAAACTTATTGATATTATTGTCAATAAAAAGATTAAACTCGACAGACTTTTGGTACTTACTTTCACAAAAGTCGCAGCAAATGAAATCAAAACTAGACTTACAAATGCCATACTTTCCTTGAGCCCTACAAAAGATCTTTTGGCAAGCATTGACCTTCTTCCTTTAAGTGACATTTCAACCATAGATTCATTCTGTGAGAAGATTATTAAAAGAAATATTTCTAAACTCGAACTTGATGAAAATTTTGTTATAATTGACGAAAAAAGTGCAAAAAAGTATAAAAAAATGGCTTTTTTATCCACTTTTCAGCATTTTGCGGGCAAAAATCAAGAAATTTTCAATGAAATATATCTTGCTTTTAAACGAAATAAAGAGACGCTGGAAGAGTGCATTTATTCAATTCAAGACTTTTTATCAAGCCAAGTGGAAGAGAATTTCTTGGAAAAGTTTAAGGAAGAATATGATGAAAAAAATGCTCTTGCAAAGAGCGATTTAATTTCTTTTATTAAAGAGAAAATTAAATTAGCAAAACTAGAACTTCAGTGTATAAACCCTCTTGACCTTTCAAAAGCTGAAGAAAAAATTTTTGCTACATTTGAAAGCTTTTTAAATTTAAATACTGATTGCGATTTCTTTGAGATTTGCAAAAATGTAAACAATTTGTCTTTGCCAGCCTTGAGAGGAAAACTTGATGAAGACATCAAAAAAAGATTTTCTAAGGCCAAAGAAGAACTAGGCGAGATTAAAGAACTTGCCGAAATTTATAGTGCGATTTCAGAAAAACTGCTAGAAAAGAATAAGAGCGGAGTTTTATCAAAGGCGCTTATTGACTTTTATCTATATTATGAGGAAGTCTATAATGGATTAAAACAAAAACGTTCAGCACTAGATTTTGCTGACATTGAAAAAATCTGTAAAAAACTTTTAGAAGACGATGAAATTAAAGGTGACCTGGCTAAGAGATATGATTATATTTTTATTGACGAATATCAGGACACAAATCGCGTACAAGAGTCAATATTAAAACCTATTGCAAGCGAGGGATATTTTATCGCTGTTGGTGATATTAAACAAGGCATTTATGGTTTTCGTAATGCAAGTATGGAAATCATGCTTGACGATATAAATGAATTTTCATCATCAAGCGATGGTGAGGCACTTATTTTGAATGGTAATTTTAGAACGATTAATTCCATTCTTTCCTTTGTTAATCAAATTTTTCAAAAACTCATGACAAAAGAAAGTGTTGGGATTGACTATACGGGGACTTCAATGCTTAAGGGGCTAAACAAATTTGAGCCAAACGGCCAGCCTTCAGTTATAGTAGACATTGTGACAAATTCAGCCGAAGAAAAAGAAGAGGGAGGAGAGAAAATAATATATAGCGTGGCAGAAGATGAGCTTTCGGGTGATAAAGAACTTGCTAGTGAAGTTGATGCAATTGTCAATAGAGTAGCCAAAGTTATGGATAGTCAAATTTATGACACTAAGCTTAAAAGAATGCGAGAGGTCGAACCAAACGACATCGCACTTTTGTTTAGGGGGCGTAGTCCTCTTATGAAAGAGACGGTTAAGGCGTTAAGGCATAATGGTCTCCTTGTCGAGGCTGATTTAAAAGAGTCGCTTCTTGAAGACAGTCAAATTTCAGTCTTGTGTTCACTTTTAAAACTTACACTTAATTTTCATGATGATTATTCTTTGGCGTCATGCTTAACTTCAATTTTTGGAGAAATGAGCATTGAACAGCTTGGGAATTTAAGAGCAAATCACGAAGGCAAAAAATGTTTTTATGAGATAATTGAAGAGTGCGAAGATGAAAAAATAACAAAATTTAAAAGTTTAATTGAAAAATTTAAGTTTGAAATACAAATTTTTGGCATTTTTAAAGCACTTAGCAGGTTATTTAATGAGTACGATTATTATTCCTATTTAGCTTCTTTTGAAGATGGACGAGAAAAACTTGGCAAAGTTAATCTTCTCTTTAGGCTAATAAGAGAGGGCGGACTTGAATATAATGTAGCCGGTGTTATTTCTATGCTTGAAAGTTCGCTTGTAAGTGGTAATGATGGACGCGGAAATGCTATTTCTGTGCTTACAATTCATTCGACAAAAGGGCTTGAATATCCTATTGTTATTTTGTGTGACGGGGGAACAAATCTCAAAAAGGTTTACAATAAAAACTTTGTAATCACAAATAAATATGGACTTGGTGTGTATTTAAATGATTTTGAAAAGATGGTTCGAGTTCAATCTCCACTTTTTGTGGCAGGAAGAAAATACCAAATGGCAAAAGAATTTATTGATGAAATCATGATTTTTTATGTTGCTCTCACCAGACCTCAAAATCAACTGATTATTATTGGAAAAGGAAATCAACGAGATTTTACTTTTGATGATTTATATAGCCAAAATAGTTATTTAAAATTCATTCTTTACGCTTTTGGTGAAAACTTTGCTCGTAAGCTGTTTGAAGAGGGAAATATTTCTACCGAAAATTGGCAGTTTAATATTGTCACTCAAGAAGAAATTAAGGTCATTGATGAAGAGAAAATAGAAGTAAAAGAATGCGCTAGTGCTAGGTTTGAAAATGAAATTAAACTTTTTAATGAGTTTACTTATGAAAATGAAGCAAATTGCAAGTTAAGTTTAAAAAATTCTGTCACTGGCGTGACGAAACATTCAAATGAAGAGTTTGAAAGCAAGGCAGAAAGTGAAGCGATGACGGAAGAACAATTGTTAAGTCGAGAGAGGGCGATAACACGAGGAAACGCCTATCACGAGGCTTTAAAACTTATTAATTTTGACAATATCAATAACTTGAACGAACTGCAAAAAGAAATTGAAATTATAGCACCAAGAATGACGGAAGGCTATCTTGAAGAGCTTGATTTAGATTTACTTTTGAAAAATATTTTACTTATTAAATCTGTGATTGGCAAAAATAGAGCGCTCAAAGAAAAGGAATTCATAATGAGCGTAGGTGCTAAAGAGCTTGGGCTTAGCGATGGCGAACTTGCAAATAATATGATAGTTCAAGGTATTGTTGACTTATTTGCAGTGGGCGAAAAACTCATTTTAATTGATTATAAATATACCTCATGCAATGATGACAGGATTTTAAAAGAAAGATATTTAGGTCAACTTAAGCTGTATAAACAGGCTCTTACAAATGCTTTAGGCAGAAATGTTGATGAAATTTACCTCCTTTCGCTTAAACATGGCAAGCTTATAGAGGTAAGTGAAGTTTAAAAAATTTGAAAAAATTATAAAAACAATCTTATTTTATTAGTAATTTTAATTTATGTATGGTATACTAAGTTTAGAAAAGGGGAGCATTATGATTTCAAATTTATTAAGTGTTGATAGTTCTTTTAGAATATTTTTAAATCAACTTACCGAATCAATTGGCTTTGGTGGCTTTCTTGGAATTCTTATAGCAGTCGAAGTGCTTTTTATTGCACTCTTTGCAGTTAAATCATTTTTCTCATACGAGGCAAGACTTAAAAGAATTTTAGACAAATCCAACGATTGGCTTTTTAAGAATAAAAAATTGACCACATCAAATATTAAGGAGTTTAACGACCTTATCAAACAAGGTCCAAAGCGCTTCTCTTATTATTGGCAACAATTTATCCTCAACCGTGAGGGTGGCCCAACCAAGTATATGACAGAAGAAAATATTATTGAAAAACCTCTTAAAACTAGCAGTTGGAAAAACAACGTAAGAAATCTAGGAATTTTGACTGGTTTGTGGTGTGTTGTGGCAACACTTTTAGGTTTTGCATCTCAAGGTGGAGCGCAAGGCGTGACAGTTATTTTCTCAGGTGTTGCTGTTTCTCTCATTCTTCCTATTATAGTTGCAATTATAGGCGTGATTGCAATCATAATAATTAGAGGTATCAGAGTGTTAAACCTTGATGATATTTATCATCTTTATCATATCTTTGCTCGTTTTGTAACTAATGCCTGTGATGAACTTCCTCCATATATTGATTTCAACCTTTTATTCTCTCCAGAAGAGATTGAAAAAGGCAATGCTCAAATTCGCGAGTATTATGAAGAAATGGCAAGAAAGGCTAAAGAAGAATTTGAAGAAGCTCAAAGAGGCGAAGTTGCAGCTGTTGACTATAACTTCCGTGGCGTTGGCGTTGACGGAGCTCTCCTTCTTGAAAGAGCTATGAAAGAAAGTGAAGCATATCTTGCAACAAAAAATTCAACTCTTTCTCAAATTGCACAGGTTGAAGCTCAAAAAGAGGCGTTAAAGAGAACATATGAAGATGTTCAAATGGACCTTCAACGTAAACTCCAAGCTTCAAAAGAAAATATTGAAAAACTTATTGAACAGCAAGCTACAACCACAAATAGATTTGATGTTGGCAGACTTAGAGAGCGTCAAGACAAAGAAGTTAAGAGACAAGAGCAAATTCAAAGCGATTACGACCAAGAAGAAGCAAAATATCTTACTTCAAAAGATGAACTCGACAAAGAAATCGAAAGACTTAGCGCTATTATGGTTGAAAGTCTAGATAAGGCTGAAAAAGGTATGACAGCTGAATATCAATCTTTCTTCAAAAAAGTTTTAAAATCTGCTTATTCAGTGGCTGACAATAAAGTTAAGTCTGAAAAGAAAAATCTTCTTGAAGAAAAGAATTCAACAGAGCAAGAACTTATCAATGTTCAAACACAAAATAAACGTCTTCTTGACGAAAATGTAACGTTAAGAGCTAGACTCGATGAACTCCTTCCTCCACAAGCAGACGGAAATGCAGAGAGTACAGGCAGATATGACGAGGCTGGAAATTTCGTGTATGAAGATGGCTCTTATCATGATACAAAAGGCTTGTTCCATGACGTTGATGGCAAGGTTTATGATATGAACGGCGCGCTGATGAGTGAAGAGAAAAAAGAAGAAGATGTCAGCGAAAAGGAAGCTGAGCTATTGAGTGAACAAGCAAAACGTTTTGGTGACTTCGCGCTTGATGAAACCCCAAATGAACTTGAAAAAGAGACTGAAGAAAAGATAAAAAAAGATTTTGAAAAAACTGATGCAGTTGATGGTGTAGAGGCAGATTCTGTTGAAGAGGCTACTACTGAAGCAAAGCCTTCTGCAAAAAAGAAAGCTCCAGCCAAATCAAAAAAAAACAGTAAAAGCGTAGATACAGCCGAAAAAAAGACTGCAAAACCTAGAAAAAAGAAAAGTGCCCAACCTGAAGATATTGAAAATATTAATGCACTTATTGGACAGGAAGAGGAAAAACTTGACCAGCTTAAAAAACAGCTTGAATCTCAGCTTGATGAGGCTCTTGGCGATGAAGGGGTTAAGCGAGAGAAAGAAGAACTAATTGCTTCTGTCGAGGCTTTAAAAGAACAAGCTGATGGTATGTTAAGCTCAGCAAATACAAGTGAAGATTTGGCTTCAATTAATAAAAGAATTGAAGACCTTATCAAAAATATCTCTTCTTTAAATAATGATTAATAGTTTTTCTGTTAAAATTTTTATAGATGAGAAAAGCTTTATAAAAATCCGCAATTTCTTGCGGATTTTTTTTAGATTAATTATCGTGGCAGAAAGAACATTAGTTGTTTCTTGTCTCTTTTGGCGGAACGCGAAACATATTTCGTTTTTTTTATTTAAAAGGGCCATAATGGCCTTAATTCAATTTTCCTCTTAATAGGGTTTGCATTTGCTGAACTTGAGAGGCCTGGTTTATTACAATATTTTCAGCAAGTTTTTTAAGTTCTGGACAAATGTCAAATTTTAATACCGTTTTCGACATATTGATTGCACCTTCGTGATGAGGTAGAATTTCAGACAAGAAATCAACATTGAGGTTGTTGGTTGCTGGAGCTGAATTCATCTTTCTTACCATGTTGTCAAGAATTGACTTAAACTCTCTTTGATAAAGACTTATGTCAATTTCGCTATTTTCAACTTGAGCACATTCTTCTAGCATGTATTGCATTTTGGAAATGTCTCGAGTTTGGTCAGCTATAATAGTCTTTGCAAGCGTTTCAACATTTGTGTCTGTTGTGAAATTCAAGATGTTTTCACTCATTTTGATTGCGGCCTCATGATGAGGTATCATTTGACGGATAAATGTTTCAGAAATGCTTTGAGATGGCTGGACAGAACTCATCTGATTTTGCATTTCATCAAGTATTCTATAAAAATTGTCTAAATATTCCTTAGTATTGTCACTCATTTTTTGAACTATATTCATAAGAAAATCCTCCTTTGCTTTTATATGAGGAGGATTTATTTGTTGTTACAACTTTCATTCTGAATCAAAAGCTCATGCATTTTAGACTTAAAAAGTTCTAAGTCTTCAGCATACTGACGCATTTGCTTTAAAAAGCTTTCTGCGAGAGGGTATCCAGTGTAAAAACGTACACTTCCATTTTCGCCAAATCTTTTTACAATCTGATTATGAATGCCAAGTACATGCTCGTCAAAACTTAACTCTGGAAAATTGAAAATCGAATAATCCCAGCCACGCATAAGAGCTATGTCCATATCGGTGTCTTTGTCGGCGTCAGAGACAATTTTGCCATAAATTGAGCGTGGCAATCTTTTGGCTGAAGTAGAATGGTCTTGGCATGCCTCAGCGATAATCAAAATTTCCTCTTCAGTGAAAAACTTTTTAAGATTTTCATCGTTTAGAACAATTTCATAAGAATAGTCCGCATGACCTTTTCTTTGCCTAAGCATTCCTATGTCATGATAAGCACTCGCCGCGTAAACAATGTCAAAATTCAATTTTTGATTTAAGTATTCTGCAATTTGCAACGCTCTTGCTATGACAGAATTTACATGCCTTGCGTCATGTGCATAATCAAACTTTTCATAGGTTGGCAAAACTTCATTTTCAATATATTTTTTAAGTACTTTATTTATTTCCATATCTCAGATTATACGCAAAAATAACGATTTGTCAAATTAGACTATGAATTAAATCACAAAAATTGGGCAAGATAAGACTATGAAAACGAAAAAATTATGTTCATTTTTATTTATTTTCCTTATTTTAGCCCTTACGAGTTTAAGTTTACAAGGCGGACTCTATGCTTTTGCGTTAGATGGGCAGATTACAGAAAATTATGTCGTATATAATGAAGAGGGTGAGATTGTTTGCGAAAAAAGCACCGTTGAACTTGGTGACATATTTATAACAAAAGATTTTGAACAATATGAAATTGTTGAGGTGGAAAATCACAAAGCACAAGCGAAACTTGTTAAAAAATTGGAACCGCCAAAGATTTATAGACAAGAAGATGTGGCAAAAGATAAATTTTCCTCGCGAGGCAACCTTTCTAAAAAGATTTGTCTTTATATGACGCATAATGATGAGAGTTATACTCCTTCTGACGGTTATGATAGCGTGTACGGTGCGGGTGGTATTCATGATGTGGCAAGAGCCTTTAAAAGAGAACTTAGTAAAAAGGATATAGACATAGTCCTCGATGAAACACTTCACATTCCGCATAATAGCAGTGCTTATACTCGCTCATCAGTTACAGCAAAAAAACTTCTAGAAGAAGAAAGGCCGGACGCAATGTTTGACGTACATAGAGATGGTGTCAGTAAGAGCTATTACTATGTGACTAATGGTGGTGAAGGCTATAGCAAAATCCGAATAGTTGTTGGCAAATCCAATCCAAACTTTGATGAAAATTTTGGGTTCGCTCAAACAGTATTTGCGCTAGGCAATGAAAAATATCCATTTTTATTTTCTGATATTTATCTAGGCAAAGGACATTACAATCAAGCTCTTCAACCTACAGACCTTTTGTTTGAAATGGGGACATATTTAATAGAAAAAGAGTACGTTTATAATTCTCTTCCACTTCTCGCTGATATAGTCAATACTGCACTTTATTCAAGTATGGTTGATGAAGAAGGCGATATTATAGTAGATGAAAAGGTTGAAAATCCTGCAAATAGCGCACAAATAGTAAGTCCAGGCAATAAAGATAATGTAAAACCAGAAGAAGTTAGCAAGTCGTCTAAGGGCTGGATAGCTCCGATGGTATTGTCAATTTCAATAGTTGTAATTATGATTATAGCTGGAATTATTCTATATAGAAAATCTAAGAAAAACGAAAAACGCTAACTATTAAAAAAGTGTGATAAATAATCGCACTTTTTTTAAGGTCAATATCGCACGCAAACTCATAAATAATAATATGCTTTAAGCATACTTATAGGAGAAAATTATGTGTGGTATTTATGGATACATAGGAAGTAGCAGTGTGAAAGAAGTTATGGAAGGAATTAAAAGACTGGAATACAGAGGATATGATTCAGCAGGAATTGCCTTCTTAGGTCAAACAAAATTTGAAAACGAAAACATATTTGATTTTAAAGGCTTAAGCGTTATAAAGTCGCAAGGCCAAATAGAAAACTTAGAAAAAATCGTGAAAAATGTGAGCCCTTATAGTGAACTTTGCATTGGACATACAAGGTGGGCAACACATGGCAAACCAAATGTTGCAAACTCTCATCCGCATGTAGGCGAAAAGGGAAAATGGGCGCTTGTGCATAATGGAATAATTGAAAACTATACATTGTTAAAGGAAGAGTTGGGCGAGGTTGATTTTAAAAGCGAGACAGATAGCGAAGTGGTTGTTCAACTTTTTGAACGTCTTTATGACGGGTATCCGCTTAAAACATTAAAAACTTTATGTGATAGGCTAGTTGGAAGTTATGCATTTGCCTTTATCAGTCCAGATTATCCTGACAAAATCTTTGTTGCAAAGAAAAATAGCCCAGTGGTTGTAGGCTGTGGCGATGATTACGGTGTTGTTTGTTCTGACCTCAACAGTGTGGGCGAGGTGAAAAAGGCGTATGTACTTGAAAATAACCAATTTGCAGTAATTGAAAGAGGAAAAGTTCAAGTTTATGATGAAAACCTTAATGAAATAACTTTGAAAGACTTATCAAACGTTATTCGTGAAAAAAGAAGTGGGCTTGGCGAATATGAGCACTATATGCTCAAGGAAATTGATGAAATTCCTGAAGCTATTAGAAGAACGGTTGCCGATTACAACAATTATGAAAAACTAAGAAAGGCTCTTCCTTTAAAAATTGCCAAAAAGATAAAAAGGGTTTTAATTATAGGTTGCGGAACGGCTTTTCATGCCGGACTTATAGGAAAAAGGCTGTTTGAGGAGATAGGCATTAAATGTCAAGCCGAGATTGCCTCAGAATTTAGATATGATAAATTTATCCCAGAAAAAAATACTCTTGCAATTTTTATTAGTCAAAGCGGTGAGACTGCGGATACAATTAAAGCGCTTAAAAAATGCAAAGATTATTCTTTGCCTACGCTTGCAATTACAAATGTCAGAAATAGTTCTATCACCTTTGAGGCTGATAGGGTAATCTATACAAATGCGGGTGCGGAGATTGGCGTGGCAAGCACTAAGGCTTACAACTGCCAACTTGCAATCTTTTATCTTTTGTCTGCTTATTTTAATGCGATTAAAAATGGTGATGAAAGTCTGGTGTTTGATGAGGCAGGTAGACTTAGTCATTTGGCTGACAAGATTGAGAAAAATGAAATAAAACCGCTATGCAAGTTAGTTGCAGAAGAAATATCAAGCGCTCAAAGTATTTATATGATAGGGCGGGGACTTGACTATGACATTGCAAGAGAGGCGAGTTTAAAACTTAAAGAAATTTCCTATATTCACTGCGAAGCTTATCCTGCTGGTGAACTTAAACATGGCACAATTTCACTTATTGATAGTGAAAAGTTTGTTTTTGCATTTGCAACCCAAAGCGAAATATTTGAGAAAACGCTTAATGGAGTTCACGAAGTTGTCAGTCGAGATGGCAAAGTGATATTGTTTAGCCAGCATATGAATGAAGCAGAAGGACTTTTTAGGTTTGTAAAGTTGCCAGCGATTGATGAAAAATATGTGCCTATATTTGTCATTAATTATATGCAATTGATTTCATATTACACCTCGCTTAAACTTGGCAACAATCCAGATAAGCCTCGTTCGCTGGCTAAGAGTGTAACAGTTGAATAAAATATTGCAGTAAGCAAATTTAGTTCTGTTTTTATCAAAATACCCGTTTTTCCTTAAATAGTCAAAATACATTTATAGGCTATACTCTATAAATAAGGAGTACGGTTATGAAATTAGAGAAAGCATTTGCATTAAAAATAAAAAAAATATTAAAAGCAAAAAAAATAACTCAAACTAATCTGGAAGAAAAAACAGGTTTAAGTCATAGAACTATAAATAATATTCTTAATTGTCAAAGCAAAAATTTAAATTTAGTAAATATAGCAAAAATAATAAAAGCACTAGACATGACAATGTCTGAATTCTTTAATTGTAGCCTTTTCGATTTTAAATATTTAGAATTAGACGAGACAAATTTTAATTATAATGATTTGTTAAATGTTTTAAATCTCGAATATAAAATTACAAACTTTATGGATTTAGCGTTAATAATAAAATCATTAGGAATTTCAATGGCAGAATTCTTTGATAATGAAATTTTTGATTTTAATAAATTGAATTTGGGATAAAAATGCCAAGAGTTCATCTTGGCTTTTTATAAATTTTATGTCTTTTAACCTTATTATAAAAATTGAATTTTAACAATTGATAAGAGAAACATAATTAAGAAATAAATATAGCATTAGGTTAAATCTTAGTGTTATTTTTTTCGATATTATTGGAATTTGACTTTATATAATAAAAGTGATAATATATAAGGCGAGGAGTAAAATTTCTTATGACAGACGAAAATATCAATGAAGTCAAATTAGAAGATAAAAAGAAAAAGGGTGGCATTTTAAAGGCGCTTAAACTTTTATGGTCATATATGGGCAAAAAAGAGAAAACTATGTTTATCTCAATTTTTTGCTTTTCTTTTATTTCGGCTTTATGTATGATGTTTGGAAATTATATCCCTTCGCTTGTTCTTGCTCAGATTGTAGGAGAGAGGGTTAAGTTCTTGTTTGTTGACTTTACTGGGCTTTCAACGATTGCACTTGTTTTCTTGCTATGCGGGGTGCAAATATTTTTATGGGTTCTAGGAATGCTCAATTATTTCCTTGTAGATATTTTCGCTAGACGTATGATATGTGTTGTCAATGTTAAAGCTCAAGACCTGCTTCTTCTTGAACGCAAAAACCTTGATTATGGCAGGACTAACGGAGAAGTAAATTACATTGTCAAAAATGCCACCGATTGCATTTATCAAATTTTAGAGCCTTTCTGCTGGAATATTTTTACACATGTTGTGACAGTTGTTATTATGAGCGCATCATTATTTGCGATTGATTGGGTGGTTGGCCTTATCAATGTTGCAAATGTAATCATTATTTTATCAATGGTATTTCTTCGCATTAAACTCCAAAAGCCTATAGTTGAACGAATTGAAAACACCAATGCTAAAATTGGCAATCAATTTCTCACTTCAATTCAAAATCTTCCTCTTATAACCATGAATAAGTCGCAAAAAGAAGAGGAAAGACATCTGTTATCCCTTAACAGCAAGTTTTATTACAACCATAAAAAGCGTGCGCAAATTGGTTTTTGGTATTGGATTTTAATCATTGCAATTGAATATATTGGGCTTGCTCTTGCAATTATGGCTTTTGTTCTTCGCAATGAAACTGAATATATTGTTTACTCAATTACAACCATATTCATGCTATCGTCAAGTGTGCAGTCTTATGTCGAGCAGTGGGGGTATATTTTAAGTGACGTACTCAACTCATCAGTTAAACTTTGCAATCTTGATTTATTAAGACCTGAAAAAACATCACTCAAGACAGCAGAGGAGGCAAAGCTTGAAGAAATTAGAAAGGAGAAGATTTCTTCGGTTGACGCCTTAGGAATAAAGGTTAGCATTGGACGTTTTGAAGGCCATTATGATGCAAATTTTGAAAGCGGAAGAATATATTTATTGTCTGGAAGAAGTGGGAAAGGGAAAACAACTTTTATTAATGCAATGTGCGGTCTTCGTGAAATTGATGAGGGGCAAATTGTTGTCAATGGTAAATATTTTTTAAACTCTCTTTATGGCGTTTCGGAAAGAATTGCGTACATGTTCCAAGATTCAATTCTATTTGATAGAAGCATAAAAGAAAATATTTGTTATCCAGATGCAGAGCTTAGTGAGGAATGTCTTCGTCTTATTGAGGTATTTGGCATGAACAAGATTGTAGAGCGTGAAGATGAGGAAGGGGCTCTTTCAAAAACGCTTTCAGGCGGTGAAAAGAAAAGGCTTGATTTTATCAGAACGGTATCTAAAGATGTAGATATGTATATTTTTGACGAACCAACTAATGAACTTGATAAGTCAAATGTTGACAAAGTTTTATTGGAGCTCAAAAACCTCAAGGAAAGGGGCAAGATAGTAATTATTGTCTCTCACGACAAGCGGGTCAGTGATGTGGCCGATAGTATTATTGAATTTTAAGCAGCGTTATGCTGCTTTTTTTAAAAAAGGGCTTGACAAAATCCCCCCCCGATTAAAATTATATTTATAAGGTGGCTGGTGCGCCACGGAGGAGGTAAAAATGGCACTAAGCGAAAACGAGCAAAAGCTCGCAGAAAAAATTGTAGGAAAGATTGTTTATGACAGCGAAAGTGATTTATCTGATTGTGACTATATTTATGACATAAATGATTATGGATATATTGAAGTGTCAGGCGATGATACCTATGCTTGTCGAAGAAGTGAGTCTTATTATAAAAATCTTTATAAAAAAGAAGTGCTCGATGACCAGCTCGATGAATTTGAAAAGAACTTTAAGTTTTTTAGATATGAATACATTGATACAGCCCAACTTGAGTTATATAGAAGAGGAAAGTTTTCGCTTGTACTTGATTTAAGTGACAATACTGTTACTTTGACACAAAACAAATATTTTCAATATCTATCAGCAAATAAAATTAAGGGACTTGAGCTTACTGATGAAAATCTTTCTTTGATTGAAAAATATGAGTCTTCAAAAGAAAGTGTCCTTGAAGACCTTAAAAAGGCAGAGAGCCGTCCAAAAGAAAAGTTAATCGAATCAATAAGAAACAATTGTGCTCATAACTTTGCAGTAAAAGATTATGCGAGCTATGAATATCAAATAGAAGAATCTCAAGAAAACTTTAATATTTATAGAACTTACTATAATAAGTTAAAAGAAGGGCTTAACGCAGAGGAACTTGAAAGAGAAGAAGAGCTTTATCAAGAAGAATTAAAGAGACAAATTGAAGAGCAGAAAGCGGAAAGACAAAGAAATCTTGATTCTGAAGCAGAAGCGTTGAAAAAAGAAAAAGATTTGGTTGCCAAGAAAAATTCTGAGAACTTTAAGGAATTTCAAAATAAGATATTATTTCAAGAGAGTGCGTATGGCGGAGATATATTGTACTGTCCTTATGTAGACGAGAATGGAATTATTGAAGTAAAAGGCAAAAGCGAAATATATGGCTGGGATTTTACTAAATCTTATATAACCAAAGACGATTTACATATGCTTGAAGATGAATTCTCTCAAGAAAATTTCGTAGGCCAAATTCTTGGCTATAAAGATAAGTCTGTTTGGCTTGGGGCTGTAATTCAGCTTTATAGAAATGATAACTATTCACTTGTTTATCATCTTTACAATGGGGGCGAGGACGGATATTTCAAAGTTCATCCAACCAAAAAGTTTGAAGAAAGTTATGACAATAAAAAACCAAAACTCAATGTAATTGAAACCGTAAGATATGGCGATATTTTAAAAAAATATTCTGATTTTAATGCGGTTATAAGTGAGCTTAACCAAAAATTTGCAGATGCCTTTTCAAAGTCAAATGTTGAGTCATTTATTATCAACCATAATGCAATTTCAGTTGTAGAAAATAAAGGTATGTCAGATTTTATTATTGACTCCAAATATTCTCTTGAACTTGAACAAAAATTGGTTCAAAACTTTACTGAAAAATACTTGAAAGAAAATAACTATTCAAAAGAAGAAATCAGTCGCATTTACGATGAGATTGAAAGAGAAACTCAAGACCGAATCAATAGATATGAGCAAGACCAGGTTAGAGGTGAAGAGAATAAAAAGGAATATAAAATTAAGAATGAAAGAGAAATTGAGGAAGCTGCAAGAGAAAAGCTTGGCTTAAAAGTGGAAAAACAAGAAGATGAAATATCTATTCCAAATATGCTGAATATTTTTGGGAGCATTTCAACTAATAAGCCAAAAGTTGTTTCTCATAGAGAGAAAATTAACCTTGAAGATAGCTTGATTGATCTAATCCTCAAAGTGAGCGAAGGTAATCCTGGTGCTGTAAATGTTGTTACTAAGATATTGATGTCAAAATCCGAAAACCAAGATGAACCTCCAAAGCTTATGCCAATTGGTCCAATCCTTGCACTTGATGATATGAATATTCGTGGTTCTCAAATATGGTGTCTGTTTAAAAATGTTTATGGTATTGATGTTGACAATCTTAATCAAGGCAACAACCAGAAGAATTTTGATGATTTGGTTGAAAAAATCAACAAACGTGACAATGAAATGGTTGAAAAGCTCAATGATTATGCAAAGAAACATTATATGAAAGATAAGGCAGTAGTGTTTGGTGCAAGCTTTATTCATGGTGACCCTTTGAAAGACGCTTCTTCACTTTACTTTGATGAAAGTGAATTTGTGACAGAGCCTGCATTAAAGGAGAATTCTTCTTTCATGATGGCAAGACCAAAGAAGACTTTTGCTCAGAAAATTAAAGCATTCTTTAGCAGAAAGAGTAAAAAAGAAGAAAAGCATGAAGAAGTCAATTTGGAAGATGATGAGAAAGATTTGTAATCAAAAAGGCGCGAACAAAATGCGTCTTTTTTAAATCTTTTTATTTTTGTTGACAAATCAACAAAAGTGTAATATAATATAAAATGGAATGGTTTAAGTCGCTGTGTGAACATTCGTTCAAGTGATAATGAACTAAATAGGTTAGTGGAGGAATTATGGAAAACCGTTTTATAAAATTTTCAAATTTAATTTTAGAAATAAACAGAAGCATTCAAAGAATTAAAAACCAAGAAATGAATTATGTAGGATTAAAGGGAAGTCAAGTGCTTTGTTTATATAATTTATATATTTCAAAAGAAGGGCTTTCTCATGCTCAGCTTTGTGATATTTGCCATGAGGATAAGGGGGCAATGACAAGGACCATAAAGGAATTAGAACTTGCTGATTACCTTTATTCATCTAAAAGTGGGTATAAATCACCTATAAAACTTACCGATAAGGGAAGAGTTGTTGGAGAGTTTATTTCCAACAAGATAGATGAAAGATTTCAAGAGGGAAGTCAGGGAATTGGTGCTGGCGAGCGTGAACTTTTTTACAAACAACTTGAGCTTATCTCAGAAAACCTAATAAATATTTGTGAAAACTATGGAGGAAATAATGATTAAAGTTTTAATAGATTCTGCTAGTGATATTGATAAGAAAGAGGCGGAAGCACTTGGAATAAATATGATTCCAATGGAAATTACATTTGGTGAAGAGACTTTTCTTGACGGCGTTAACCTTTCTCATATTGAATTTTTTGAAAAACTTGCTGGGGCAGACTTTCCTAAGACAAGTCAAATCAATGAATATAGATTTAAAGAAGAGTTTGAAAGACTTACTAGTAATGGCGATAAACTTATAGTGATTACTATGTCATCAAAACTTTCTGGTACATATGAAAGTGCTCTTTCAGCTTCAAAAGAATTTAAAGGCAAGGTTTTTGTATTTGATAGTTTGAATGTAACAATAGGAGAGAGAATTTTACTCGAATATGCGATGAGGCTTATTAAAGAGGGATATATACCAGAAGCAATAATAGAAAAGCTTACTGAAAAGAGAGATAAAGTTTATGTTCTCGCTCTTCTCGATACGCTTAAATATCTAAGAAAGGGTGGTCGTATTTCTAGTCTTGTTGCTTTTACTGGTGAAGTATTTTCAATAAAACCTGTTGTTGCAGTGAGAGAAGGAGAGGTTAAACTTGCAGGCAAGGCAGTAGGACTTAAAAAAGGAAACAATCTTCTTTCAAAACTTATTAATGATTGTGGTGGCGTTGACTTTTCAATGCCTTTTGCCGGAGCATATTCAGGAAAAGATGACAAGGTTATGAAAGCATATCTTGAAGACAGCAGGCCTATGTGGGAGGGCAAATGCAAAGAGGTCCCTTATTATCTTATTGGTTCAACAATTGGAACGCATGTTGGACCGGGTGCTGTTGCTGTTGCTTTCTTTTCAAATTAAAGTAAAAAAATCTTAAAATTATCCTAAGTTGTTTGACATATATTATTTAAAAATGCTAAAATTAAATTAAGTAAGAAAAATGTTTCAATTGTGTTAACACAAAAGGAGTTTATTATGAAAAGAAGGTTAAAATTGGCTCTAATTTGCGGTCTCATTTTTGGAGTTGTAGGCTATGGCATTGGAATAGCAATCTCTTACGCTATAGATTCTTCGTTAGAATTTACTGGGCTTTTAACCCAAACAGCTTCAATCATGTGTGCAGTTATTGGTCTTTTGATTGGTGTAGGTATGGGACTATTTACTCTCAAACGTGCTCCAGACCATAGCAATCGCGGAACTACTTCGAGTGGAGAAGAGACCGATATTAATTATGATTCAAAATTTATCACTCCTAATGAAATGAAGGGTGACAAAGAACTAATTTATACAACTTGGAAAGACCTTCCAAACTGCAAAAAAACTGGCTTTGTATTTAGAAATAAAAACACAAATGGTCACTTTGAAGTGAACATGAAACCAGAAACTCACGCGCTTGTTCTTGGTACTACTGGTACTGGTAAAACTCAAGTTCTTGCAAACCCAACAATAAGAATTCTCGCTCACTCTGGCGAAAAGCCAAGTCTAGTTATGACTGACCCTAAAGGTGAACTTTATGATGATAACGCGGCCGTTTTAAAGGAAGAGGGCTATAAAATCGTTGTATTAAACCTCAACGACCCATACGCATCTTCAATGTGGAACCCAATGGAAATCGCTTACCGCGTTTATCAGCGAGCTGGAAATCTTGCAAAAGAAGTTAAAAAATTCACAGATGTAACTCCTGAAAGCGTTGGCTATAGAAAATTTGGAAAGGACGTTATTGGAAATATTGAATATGGCAATGTTTGGTATGGCTTTGAAAATAAGGCATTTCCAAACAAGGAAATTCTTCAACAAGAACTTGAATCTCGCCGTATTCAACTTGAAGATGAGGCCAAGAGTGATATAAGAAATATCGGTCTTTCACTTATTCCAGATGACCCAAACAGCAAAGACCCAACTTGGGCAAATGGTTGTCGTGACTTTATTGTAGGTATTATGTATGCCATGCTTGAAGACTCTCGTGACCCAAGACTTGGCATGACAATAGACAAATTCAATTTCTTTAACCTATACAAAATTTGTATGAAGCGTGACCCTGCAGGGGAAAGAGAAAGCGCTTTGAAAACAGTTACAGCTTATGCTGACGGAAGAGATAAAGTAAGAGGCAATGTATATCAACTTATGAGTGGTGTCTGCCTTGCAAGTGGTGTTACTCAAAGGTCCTTCCTTTCTACCCTCAGCTCTTCTATTGGTAAAACTCTTGGTGATGAAGGTATTCTTTTCCTTACAAGCGGTACTGATATTGACTTTACAAAAATTCCAGAAGAACCAACAGCATTCTTTATTAGAATTCCTGACCACAAGACAGAAAGACACCCACTTGGTGTACTTTGTATCAGTCAGCTCTATAAGGTGCTTGTCGATGTCGCAAATACAACAATCAACCCTAAGAATGGTAAGACAGGAAAACTTAAACGTCCAGTTTATTTCATTCTTGACGAATTCGGTAATATGCCAGCTGTGCCAAACTTTGGTACAATGGTTACAGTATCTCGTTCAAGAAATGTATTCTTTGAAATTATTCTTCAATCTTACAAACAACTTGACATTAAATATGGTGAACAAGAAGCTCAAAACATTCGCGGTAACTTCCAAATGGAAGTGTTCTTAGGCTCGGAAGACCCTTCAACAATTCAAGCCTTCTCAGAAGCCTGCGGTGAAACAACAGTATTCCACGAAGAGACTTCTCGTTCTCGTCAAACAAATCAAAATGTCTCTCAAGGTGAAAACGTTACAATTTCTACTCAAAGAACAAGAAAACCTCTTATTGATAAGCAAGAACTTCGTCAACTTCCTCGTTGGACAGTTGTTGCTAAGATTTTCAGAAAGAGTATTATGAAAGATGTTATGACGCCATTCTATGAAACAAAATGTATGGAGAAAAAATCTGCTCCACCAATTGTAGGACTTTCAAAACAACTTAATATTGATGAAATTTTCTATGATATTGAAAGAAGAAATGCGATTGTTATGAAGCCAAAGAGCCCATACGATGACTAAAATAATATTAAAAAACCGCCGAAAATGGCGGTTTTTTGTTGATATTTTTAATCATTGTTTTTTTATTTTTAAAAGAACTTTTTGTCAGTTAATCTTGATAACTGGAATTTTCGAGTGTTAATATTTTATCAAAGTCGAAAGAAGAGGATAGGATATGAAGAAAATATTAAACGATACATTTGGAAATTCCCTTATAGAGGTGATATAATGGGAGCAGGAGGAGTACCTAATAGAACAATAGTTCGAGTAGACGGAAGACATGGTGACTTGCCAACGAGCGGAGCCAAACCTAATTCTAGATATGACTTATATGTAAACGGAAAAAAAGTTCAGAGTAGATGGTTTGATGCAAATGGTAATGTTGTTCGTAATAGAGATTATGAACATCAAGATGCTCATAATAATCACGATTTTCCGCATGACCATAATTGGAATTGGAGCAAAGGATTTCCTAAGAGAATTCCTGAAAATTTAAAACCAGATTATAATCTATTTAACTAAAAGGAGGTAATATGACAAAAGAATTAAATGATTATGAAATTGACAAACAAAAAAGAAAACAAATTTTAGTTAGAAATGAATTTTTATATGACGGAAATTCTATGGGGAAATATAATATTCCTTTGATAAGGAAACAAGATATAGATGTAGAAAAGATAGACTTTTTAAGTTATTTAAATGCAAAAAAAGACGACACTGAGAATAAAAACAAAACTATTCACTTTTTTACTTATGATTGGAAATTTGAAAAAGTATATGATAGGGCAGATGAAGAGATTGAAAAATTGAGACAATATTATTGTTTGCTTAGTCCTGATTTTAGCATGTTTACTAATATGCCTCTTGCACTTCAAATTGAGAGTGTTTTCAAGAATCGCTGGTGTGGAGCATATTGGCAAAGTAAAGGTTTAAAGGTTATTCCAACTGTAAGTTGGGGAGATAAAAGGACGTTTGATTTTTGCTTTGATGGAATTGAAGAAGGTTCTATTGTCGCCGTTAGTACATATTATAGAGAAAACTGCGAAGCAGACTTCATGCTTGGTTATAATGAAATGATAAAAAGAATTAAACCAAGTATAGTACTTTGTTATGATGAACCTTTTAAATCAATGACTGGTAACATAAAGGAATTTTTGCCAACTACTTATGAATGGACTAAGAATTTGGATTGGAAAGATTTAGTTCAATTCAAATGGGAAAAACAAAATCGAAATGTTTCAGGGTTAAATGCAAAAGATTTTAAATTTTTTAATTATGATGACCCATATGTAAAAGACCAAATGGTAAAATGTTCTATTTGTGGGGCGGTTGCTTTGCAAGACCAATACGGAAATGGGGAGTGTGAAAACTGCGGTTGGAAATTTAGTAAAGATGAAGAAAAATTTGAAAAAGGACTAGGGATAAGTTACCCTATGCTTGTTACTCCAACAACTGCAAGAGAACAATATAAGAAGGGATTACCTTTTAAGGCAACATTTAAAGAATTTGTGAATGGCTTATATTTTTATAGTGAAATGCTTTTTACCTATAATAATATAACATACGAAGTATTTTTTAAAAAGGATTATACAATAGTGTTTTGTTCAGAAGATATGCAACAAGAATATAAGACTAGACAAGACTTTGAAAACAAAGCCAATATAAATGGACATTTATTAAAAGATATTTGGAATGATGTGTCCTTTTCTGGTTTTATGTTTTGTGGATAAAAAAGAGGCAAAATTTTGCCTCTTTTTTAATCTTCAAGGTTTTCAAATTTGAAAATGCTATCAGCAAAAAAATCTCTTAATCTAATGTTGAGGGAAAGAACGATTTTTGCAAGAGTATCACTTCTTATGTCTTTGTTTTTTTCATTTACAATTCTATATACAGTACTTCTTGATAGTTTTGTTATTTTGCAGATTGTACTTTTGCTAATACCTTTTTCTTTAATGATAGCTTGTAGTTTTACTGCAACTGCTTCATTTAATTTCATTTTTACCTCCCAAGATAAAGTTTAACAAATCTTTTCAAAAAACATGGGAGATATATCTCTCTTTTGAACTTTTCTATTTAATTTGTCAATTGTTTTTATTTTTAATGGGAACTTTTTGTCAGTCAATCTTGAAAACGTAAATTTTTAAGTGTTAATATTTTCTCAAAGTCGAAAGAAGAGGAGATGTTATGAAGAAAATATTAAACGATACATTTGGTAATTTAGCAAAAGAGGTGATATAATAGGAGGTGGAGGAATACCAAGCGGAGGTATTTCAATTTATAATGATGCACGTAGCTTGAAACCTACGGGAAATCCAAACTCAAGAGCTGACCTATATAGTAAAGGTAGATTAAAACAGCAGAGATGGTATGGCCCTGACGGAAGAGCTAAAAGAGATAGAGATTATTTTCACGATGGCGAAATGGAATTTCCGCATGACCATGAATGGGATTGGACTAAAGAGGCTCCAAGACAGAAAGAACATCTTAAGCCAGATTATTTTAATTTTTATTAAAAAGGAGAAAAAAGAAATGAAAAATCCTTATGAAAAGAAACTTGTAGCGAAGTGTAATGTGTGTGGTCAAGTTGTGCTTGTTGATGAGTTTGGATATGGTGACTGTGAAAATTGTGGTTGGCAACAATGCGAGCATGATGAAGAGTATGAGAAAAAGTATAAGACTTGTTATCCAAACCTTGTGCCACTTTCAAAAGCAAGAGAACAATATAAAAAAGGGCAACCATTTAGAGCAAGCCTTGAAGATTTTATGAATGGCTTATATTTTTATAGTGAAATGAGATTTGAATATAAAGGATTGCCGTATGCGGTTTTTTTGAATAAAGATGGAATTGAATTTTCCATTGATTCTGAACATGATTTTTTGCAACATTACAAAACAAGAGAAGAATTTGTTGAAAAAGCGCACATTGGTGAGAAGCTGATAAAAGATATTTGGTATGAAATTGAAAACCCAGATTTTATGTAAAGGAGAGAATATGGAGCAAGAACTGACTGATTATGAATTACAAAAGAAAAAACATAAGCGAGAGCTTGTGCGAAATGAACTAAAAATGACGGGCAAATTCGAAATGCCTATTATACATAAACAAAATATAGACTTAAATAAAATTGAATTTTTGAGTTATGTCAATGCGAAAAAAGTGGATGAGGACAATAAAAATAAGACCATTCACTTTTTTACTTATGACTGGCTTTTTGATAAAGTTTACGATAAGGCTTTTGATGAAGTAGAAAAATTAAAACAATATTATGCTTTATTATCACCTGATTTTAGCATATTCACAGATATGCCGTTGCCTCTACAGATTTATAGTGTTTTCAAAAATAGGTGGTGCGGTGCATATTGGCAAAGTCTAGGGTTGAAAGTTATACCAACAATCAGTTGGGGTGACGAAAAAAGTTTTGATTTTTGTTTTGAAGGTGTAGAAAAAGGCTCTGTTGTTGCAGTGTGTACTTATTATAGGGAAAATTGTGAGAGAGATTTTATGCTTGGTTATAATAAAATGCTTGAGATTATTCAGCCAAGCCTGGTAATTTGTTATGATGAACCTTTTCCGTCAATGAAAGGGAACATTAAATCATTCTTGCCTACTACTTATGAATGGACAAAAAAATTAAGTTGGCAAGACTATGCAAAATTCCAAATAGAAAAACATAATAGGTATATTATTTATTAAAAGAGAGGCAAAATTTGCCTCTTTTTTTAGGTTTACATCTCCAACACGAAATTTATTGAGTGTTTTCTTATTCCTCGCTTAAAAATACTACGTTTCCGCAGAGTACATCATAGTAGGAAAAGGTTTGCAGGGCGCTTTTGTCCTTTTCAACCTCAACTGTAAATACACTTGGATAGACGTCTTTGATTGTTCCGCTTAGGGTGTCAAATTTTTTGCGTCCACGATTTATATTCATTTCAATGGTTATGCCTTTTAGATTTAATATCTTCTTTTTAATATCATCTATACCTACTCCCGCTTTTCTCATACTTCCTCCCTTATCTAATTGTTTTTTGCCATTTTTTCAAGTTTTTAAACATTTTAGTCATAATCGAGAAAAAACTTTCGTAATATAGGGTGTAATGTTGGAGGGTAAAATGGCATTTGAAAGAGAAAATTTTAATGTTGCTAGAAAATTTGCACTTGAAAAAGGAGAACTTACTGTTGAATGCAACTTAACGGCTGGTTTTAATGTGACTAAGGTACTGTCTGTCTCTGTTGAGGCGTGCGCGATAAACGTTGAAACGCTTAATGGTGTAATCAACTATTCAGGTGCTGTTGACACTAAACTTGTTTTAATGGGAGACGATGGAGAAATTAATACAATTTGTTCGTCTTGTCCTTTCTCATCTAAATTTGAAAGTGAAGAAATCGCACCAGGTCAAAATGCTTTTGTAAAAGTCAAGGTTATTGACCATAATATTGAAAGCATTGGCGGTGAAATGGTTAAGGTGGCCGTTGTCTTAGAGCAGAGTGGGTTTGTAGTATATAATGTTGAAGTTGGCACAATCGCATGTCATGATGATGACGTTTGCTATAAGAGTGAAGATATATCTGTTATTAAATATGTTGGCTTTGCAAACAATGAGGTTAGCGTTGAGAGTGAAATCAACTTACGTGAAAATATCAAAAAAATCTTATTAACTGAAAGTCATGCTGTTGTAAAAAATGTCGACGCCGGCGCTGGTTTTGTAAGTGTTAGCGGAGATGTTATAACTCGCGTTCTCTATTTGAGCGAAAATGACAAGTTTGAAGCCGGATATATCAATGACACCTTTAAGGAAGAGCTTGAACTTGGCGATGCCACTCGTGAATGCTTTGTCGAAGCTGAAGGCTATGTAAGAGCTGACAGCGTAACAACAGATATTGTCCAAGACGAGAAGGGTGGAAAGATTGTTGTCAGAGTGCCAGTTACCTTGTCTGCGCGTGCTTTCAAAGAGGACACAGTGAATGTTATCAACGACCTTTATAGCGTAAAGAACGAACTTAATGTAACAACTGAAAGTTTTAATATGACAGCAGTAAGCCCGATGGAAATTGTTGAAGGCAAAATCGAGGGCTCGCTTACTCTTGAAGATAATCTTCCAAGAGTAGATAAGCTTCTCTTCAGTGGCGGCAATAGTGTGACTGTTACAAACTCATATTTAAAAGATGGCGAAGTTTATGTTGAAGGTATTGCTAAAGCAACGGCAATTTATCTCAATGATGAAACATCTTCTCTTCATAGCGTACAGCTCGATGTTCCATTTGTAATTTCTGACAAATACAATGTTGAAGAGGGCGGACTTCTTACAGTCGATGCAGTTGTTAATGATGTTGACGTTGTTGTTAAGAAGGGACGTGAATTCTATTATGATGCTAAGGTTAAAGCTTCAGTAAATTATTCAAGTGAAAGAGCGTCAGGTGTTATCACTGAGGCAAGTACGCTTGAAGAATATGCTGAAAAAGATTATGCTATGGAAGTGATTTTCGCAGAGAGTGGAAAAGGTCTTTGGGAAGTTGCAAAGAGCGCAAGAGTTAAAGAAGAACAAATTGCTTCTCAAAATCCTGAAGTTACTTTCCCAGTTGAGAATGATACTCCGCTTGTACTCTTCTATCAAAGATTGCAATAAAATTCGAAAAAAATATTTAAAATAGGCGTTTTTTCGCCTATTTTTTTGTTATTCTATACATTTTGTTGGCAATAAACCTTTCAAGGAAGGAAATTATGAAATATTTGATTGGAATTTTTTCTGTTATAGCAGTTGTGCTTATATTCGTTTTTTGCCCTATGAGAAGTATGGGCGCAAGTCCAAAGAATGAATATCTCCGTATTCATATTAGAGCCAATTCAAATTCTATCGAAGACCAAAATGTCAAATATAAAGTTAAGGACGCCGTTGTCGATGCGCTTATCCCTATCCTTGCCGACATAGATGATTTTGAAGAAGCAAAGAGGGTAATGAGTGAAAATTTTGACCTCATCGAAAGTGTGGCAGACAAAGTCTTAAAAAGCGAAGGTTTTTATTATGGTTGCCAAGCCGAAATTGACAATGAGTATTTTCCAACACGAGTTTATGACCAGCTAACTCTCGAGGAAGGATACTATGACGCCCTTATTTTAAGGCTTGGAAGTGGTGAGGGCGACAACTGGTGGTGTCTGGTTTATCCTGCTTTTTGCTTCACAAGTTCGCAAAATTCCGACAATATTGTATATATTTCAAAGATTTGGGAAAAATTAAAACTATAATATCATAAAAATGCGCTAATTCGTCAAGATTATGATATATAGGAGGAACTATGAAGAAAAAATTTTTGATTGCCCTTACGCTTGCCTTCGTGCTTGTTTTCTCGCTTGGGGTGATTACGACAACAGCGAATTACTTTAATGGAGGCGGTACAAAAATCTCTAATGTTGTAGACGCCTTGACCTCTGCACAAAACAAAACAGTGCAGACAAAACTCAAAAGATGGGGTTATTACACAGGTGCTGTAGACGGAATCTATGGACCAAAGACAAAGCAGGCAGTAATAAACTTTCAAAGAAAAAACGGACTTGTAGCTGATGGTATTGTTGGTAAGAAGACGGCAGCCGCACTTGGCATGAGTCTTGGCACAACAACCACAACTAGCTCAACTCAGTCATCAAGTGACCTTGCGCTTCTTGCTAGATGTGTACATGCAGAAGCGAGAGGTGAGCCTTATACAGGACAAGTTGCCGTTGCTGCGGTTATACTTAATAGAGTAAAAAGCTCATCATTCCCTAACACTATTTCAGGTGTTATCTATCAGCCATATGCTTTCACTGCTGTAAATGACGGACAAATCAACCTTTCTCCAAATGAAACAGCATATAAAGCTGCTCAAGATGCCTTGAATGGTTGGGACCCTACATATGGATGCTTATATTATTACAATCCAAAGACTGCAACAAGTTCATGGATTTGGTCAAGACAAACGGTGCTTACTATTGGTAATCATTCGTTCTGCTTATAAAAGAGGTGAAAAATGAGTGAGTTAAATAAAAAGGAAAATAGCGTCCTTAAAAGCGAAAAAAAAGAAAATAAGAAAAAAACAGGCGCTATCATTGGTCTTTCAATCGCTACTGCAGTTTTAGGACTTTCAACCATTGGACTTGGAATAGGTCTTGGTGTGGCTCAAAATAATGCAATGAACTATAAAACCGACCTTGAGAATGTGTATAACAAAAATTTCTATAATCTTCTTGATAGTGTAAACAATCTTGATACCAAGCTTTCTAAAACACTTTCATCTGAAAGTGATGGTTCTACTTATCAACGCAAAATGCTTATGGAGGCGTCAAAAAATGCAAGTGAAGCTGAAATTTCTGTTTCAGAACTTCCGCTTTCGCAGTCTGATATTCAAGACCTTATCAAACTTGTAAACCAGATTTCTGGTTATACATCAACACTTGCAGAAAAACTTGCAAGTGGCGGAACTTTAAGCAGTGATGACATTAAATCACTGAAAGAGGTGCAAGAAAGTGTTAGAGCATTAAAAAATCAACTAAACGAATTTGAAAAGAAGCTCAACAAAGGTTATTCAATTCTTGACGGCAGTCTTGATATTGACAAGGACAGTAATGGTTTTTCGCGTACCTTCAGTGCAAATAAGGATAACAATGTTGAATATCCAACAATGATTTATGACGGACCTTTCTCTGACTCTGTTGTAAACAGCAAGGTTAAGGGGCTTACTGGTGATGCGGTGACAAAATCGGAAGCGAGCGAAAATGTTAAAAAATATTTCAAAAATGCTGTCGATGTTGATTATCAAGGTGAGACGAAAGGTAGATTTGAAACATACAATTTTAGCGTAAAGAATTCTGATGATGAACAACTTTATATTCAAGTGTCTAAAATTGGCGGTCACATCTTGACAATAAGTGGCGCTGGAGAAAGCGGTGAAAACAATATTGATATGGCTGGTGCAAAGGATATAGCATTGAAATTTGCAACAGATAATGGTGTTGAAAACGCGATAGTTGTTTGGTCTGATAGTATTGATAATGACGTTTATCTCAATATTGCACCAACATCAAATGGAATAATTCTCTATCCAGACCTTGTTAAAGTCAAAATCAACATGACAAGTGGTACAATAGTTGGTTATGATTCAACAACATATTTTACTAACCACGTTAATAGGTCTCTTAGCAAAGGCAAACTAAGTTTAGCTGATGCAAAGGGTAGAGTGCCATCAACTTTTGAAATTGTTCAGGCAAGATACGCGCTTTCACCACTTGATTATAATCGTGAGGTTGTCTGCGTAGAAGTTGAAGCTGAGAACGATGATTCAACCTATTATTTCTATTATAATGTTGAAAGTGGCAGTCTTGAAAATGTATTAAAGGTTATTAAGACTGATAACGGAAATTTACTTATGTAAGTGGCTTAGCCACTTCTTATTAAGGATAACAAAAGATAGCTAGCGGATAATCCGCACTTGCTGATTTCTAGACGGACTGAGCGAGGGGAGGCTTGCCACTTCTTATAAAAGCGAAATTAAAAAAGCATTATGCCCAAAATGAGCATAATGCCCCAAAAAAAGCGGATAACCCGCTTTTTTTTATTTGTTTTCTTGTGTTTTAACCGCTTTTTGTTTAATTTTTCTTGTAAGAGAGCCGTCTTTTTCTATTTTAATATATCCAAATAAAATTATCATATATGCAACTACAAGGAATACGGTAGTAGCAATTTGTCCTATTTCTGTGCAGTATGGCGATGGTATAAGCGTGGACATTATTACACGAGACACTTTTTCTATGAGCACTATAATGGTGTTAAGTAGGGCTGAAAATTCAAGTTGTATGAAAGGATTTAATGTTTCATAAAGGAAACAAAGCAGGAAATCGGCACACTGAATTGCAAGCACGATTAGTCCTATTTTTAAATCAACTTTGTAAACTTGATATAACGAGAAGAATAGTATTATTACGCTGGATATAAGGATAAATTCAAAGATGATTGCCTGCCAAATTGATTTTTTAAAATTGAATTTCCCATAGGATATGTCAATCTTGGCGGCGGTTGAGATTGCTGAGGTTGCGTCCCATTGCGCATCAGTTATGAGTGTCATGAAGTTGAGGGCAACAATATATTCTTCGCCAGCTGAAAAGGCATTGCTGAGTCCTATAAAATAGGTGATAAACATTAATAGACAGGAGCAGATTCGAACAGATTCATATTTGAAGTTTGAAAGTATATTGAAATCAAACTTAAATTTTTTATACTGCCAAATAAGGAGGCCTATGACATATATTGTGATGACTATGAGGGTGGTTAATATAATTACAAGGTTGTTTTTTGTTATAAGAGATAATCCTACAAGTACAACGAGATTTAAGATATTGAATATAAAACTGTGTCTATTGGCAAGCTTTTCTTTTTCTTCAAAGTAAAGTTTTTCCATGACGAAAGAAAATACTATTTGGATAAACTGGGCAATGGTTGAATAAAGTGCAAAATCATGATAAACTCCAGCGTCCATATTCATAAATTCAATATAGCCATTAATATTTAAAGAGATTACTACACAAAAAACAGCACTAAAAAATATACCTAGTGTCATACCGCTTAAAACAGCATTTGGATTTTTCTCTTTAATTCCTTTAATATTTGCGCCCGTTGCAAAAATTGATTTGAATAATGAATATGCAAATTGAAGAGGATATGTAAGTGCAAAAATGTTGGCTATATTCCCGTCAATCGTAAGTCCGAGAAGTAGCCAAGTGAGAATTGAAGAGAGAGATAGGGCAAGTATTCCGCCACTTATTCTTAGAAGTCTTTTCATGCTTTAAATATAACATTTTATTTTCATTTTTTCAATTATGATTTTACATTTTATTTAAACTATGCTATTCTACCTTTGTTAGGAGATAATATGAATGTATTAATTTGTACAGATTCTTTTTATCCAGGTATAGGTGGTACTGAAGCTGCCTGTCTGGGTTATGGCAGCGAACTTGTTAAACAGGGAAATAATGTTATGCTTGTTGCCCCATATTATTCGCAAAAAGATGATAGAACTTATGACTTTGAGATAATTCGTGTGCCAAGCTTGGCGCTCACTAAAAATGACAAGATGGTGCTTGTAGGTCTTTCTGGCAGTGCAAAGAAAAAAATGAGGGAATTTAAGCCTGATATAATCCACGCAGAAACAGTATCTGGTATGGCAAGAATTGCTCTCAAACTTGGCAAAGAACTAGGCGTTCCAGTGGTAATGACAATACATACTCAGTTTAGAGATGCTTTTTCAAGAAGTATAAAATCGAAACTAATAGTTAGATGTATGTTAAAAAATGTAGCTAAAAAGCTTAATAGAGCTGACGCCGTTGTGACCGTTGTAAGAAATATGAAGAGCGAAATTTCAAGTTGGGGATATAAAGGCGAAATCAAAGTCATAAGAAATGGTGCTATGTTTGAAAAGAGAACTTTTTCAGATGAGGTTAGATTAAATATAAGAAAAGAGCTTGGCTTAAAATGTGAAGATAATGTCATGATCTTTGTTGGCAGAATGATGAAATACAAGAATGTCGAGTTTGTTTTGAATGCTCTTAAAACTGCCAAAGAAAATGGTCTTGAGTTTAAATTCTTAATGGTGGGAATAGGCGAAGACCTTGGATATTTCAAAGAAGTCGCCAAGAAAAATGGTCTTGATGATAATATGATTTATTTAGGACAAGTTGAGGGGCGGCAAAAGATGGCAGAGATTTATGCGTCTTCCGATTTGTTTGTTACTGCAAGCACGTTTGATACTGACCCTATTGTCGTTGTTGAGGCTGCTTGTGTAGGCGTTCCAAGTCTTGTAATCGAGGGCAGTGGTTGTAGCACGCGAGTTGAAAATAACGAGACTGGTTATACTGGCGCAGACGATGTAGTTTTGTTAAAGGATAAAGGAAATATTTGATGATAAGGCAAGGCTTAAAAAAGTTGGCGATAATGCAAGAGAAAAAGTGCCTTCAACATGGGCTGACACCGTCAAAGAAAACATGCAAGTTTACCATGATTTATTAAAAAAGAAAGAATTTTAAAAAAGACCTTGACAAATCCCCCCCCGAGTATACTTAGATTTGAAAGGGGAAGAGATATGGAAGAAATATTAAAATCAGATAGGCTATATAATAAAGAGTGGAATGTTACAAAAACTTTCTTTGTACTGAGTGGAGCAGCTGTAGCTTCGGCACTTGGTATGCTAGTTGGAAATGGAGTTTACTCTGCAAAGATAGACAATTTAAAAAGTGAAGTTGAAACTACTACGCAATATCAGGAATATGTTGAGACCAAAATAGCTGAATATGACGAGAAGTTATACGGAAAAGAAATAACTCCCGAAGACTATATTGCAAAGGTTAACGACCTCAAAGATATTGACGCATATCTTAAATCTGATGCAAGCACATATGAAATGGTAAAATATGCCGAATTTGAAGGTGCAAGAAATGCTTGTATTGATTCCTTCATGGGCGTATCACTTACATTTTTAGGAGGCGCATTAGCAATGGGGATAAGTGCTATTACGTTAGCAAAATTAAGTGAAAAAGCAGAAAGGGAAGAAGAAATGGAGTAGAGAAATCTACTCTTTTTTCAAGCCTTAGGCTCGGCTACTATCGCAAAGTATATCTAAGAAATAATTCTTATCTTACCTTTTAAGATATGCTCGGCGACTATTTGAGAAGTTTTTTGTGCAAGCCAAATGCTTGACCGACAATTGTTGAATGTATTCAAATGCATAACTAAAGGGTTTTTATGCCAAATGCTTGACCGAATATTTAACCATATTTTTAATATATTTAATCCATTTTTTCATAATAAAAGGTCTAAACGAATTAATAACCGCGACACTCCCAAGTCCGTTGCTGTGGAGAGGGAGGTGAAAGAGGTAAAAAAGTTTTAAAAAAGGTAAAAAAGTTTTAAAAAAGTGTTGACAATGAGATAGTGAATATGGTAATATATAAAAGTTAACTCGGACGGGTTAACCGAACAATGATAATTAAATAGTAAGTATGTACAAGAATTGAAATAGAACAC
>CATKXS010000011.1 GCA_949841045.1 uncultured Clostridia bacterium
TGTTTAATATTTTTTTATTATGTTAAAATACATTGTAAGGAATAATAAAATTATATTGTCTTTTAGAGAGATTATTATGAAGCATGTTTGGGATTTTTTTACTTTTTGGACAAAAATAAGATTCAAATATGAAAGGCTTTCAAAAGATGAAGAAAAGAAAAAGAGCTCAATCAAGCTTGGTATTTGGTCTATTTGTGAAACACTTGTTGGGGCTATAATAACAGTGCTTGCTCTTTGGGGAATGTTATTATGCGTTAATGCTATGGGCAATAATTCGTTTATTCTTCCGCTAATTGGTGCGATTGTGACAGCTGTTTTGGCTTTGACCGCTTTAGTTCGTGGAATAATAGGTGGACTATTATATATGATTTATCAGCTTAAGCTCAATAAACGTGCTATCGGATATATTGCTTTAGCGCTTTGGCTTTTAGCTATCGGGGCAGTGATAGCAGTAGTTATCGTAGTTTTATAACCAAAATTTTGTTTGAACTAAATTTTACTTAAAATGCTGATGTCTTTTTATGTTATTGTTGTGTTTCAATTTAAGCATGCGATTTTGCATGCTTTTTTTGTTTTTATCATATTTGTAATTTTGTTGTCATAATGTATAATGTAAAAATTTTGTTGATTTTTCAACAAATTTTTAAAAAACGCTTTACAAATGATAGAGCAAAGTTGTATAATCACTTTGTAATTCAAGAATTATAAATTTAAAAAAGGAGGTAAAAGCTGTGAATAAGATTAAAGGTATAGTTTGTTATAGCGGTGGTATCTTATTTTCTGTTTTAACTTTTGTTTGGTTTGCGCTTGCTGGTGTTACAACAAAGGTTGCACCTGTTCAAGGTGATGTTCAATTTGGAAGCGAAACAGTTTACAAATTGTTTACAGGCAATGGTGTTGGTCTAGGCAAAACTTCTGTAATCTTCGCAATTATTGCACTCGTACTTGCATCTCTTCTTTTAATTGCTTGCGTGATTGGTCTTTTAAATCATTTTGGCATTTTAAAAGCAGAATGGATTTCTTGGGTAACAATTGCTATCGCATCATTATTTGTTATTGCTGCCATTGTTTCTATGGCTTGCATGATTAAATATTGCGGAGACAACAGCGGAAATATGATTTACTATACAGTTAAAGCTTCTTGCGGCGTTGGCTTAATATTGCCAGTTGTAAGTTCACTTCTTGCACTTATTTCAGTGGCACTAAATAAGTTAAATCTTGAAAGAAAATAAACTGATATATAAAAATGCAGGCTTTTTAGGTCTGTATTTTTTAAAGATAATTTTGACTTAATTTAATTGACAAATTTTAGTATAAATCTTAAAATATTCTTATAGATTGACTACATAAAAATGAAGATTGATCTTACAAAAAATAGTTTTTATAAGGAGGAAAATATGGAAAAAATTATTCGAGTAACAGGAGAAGGAGAAAAAGGGGTAAAACCTGACACGATTGAGGTAGCACTTAATTTGAACGGGCTTAACAAAGATTATTCAAAGTCGCTTAGCCTTGTCGATGAAAAAGTGATTGCGCTTAAAGACGCACTAAAAAGTATAGGCATAAAAGATGTTAAAACTCAAAACTTTTCTGTTAGGCAAAAAGTCAAACGCATTTACACAAGAGACAATAATTATAAAGATGAGTTTGAAGGCTTTGAAACAAACCATAATCTGAAAGTATCTTTTGATTACGATACTAAGAAATTAGGCGAGGTTGTAAATTCAATTTCGGCGACAATTGTTGAGCCAAGACTTAATATTTCATTTGTGGCAAAAAATGTTGAAGGAGTAAAAGTAGAACTTTTAAAAGATGCGGTGGAAAAAGCCAAAGTAGATGCTCAAGTTCTTGCTGATGCAGCTGGGGTTAAACTTGGCTCTATTGTAACTATAAATCATAGTTTTAGCGAAGTAAGATATGACTATCCACAAAATTCTGAATTCATGGCGAAGGCCTGCAGGTATGGGTCGAGCGTGGGCTCAAGTTTAGATAGCATTGAAGTTGAAAATATTAAGCTTTCTGCAAATGTGACAATAGAATGGGAAATTAAATAAAAATTGCCTCAATTTTAATTGCATAATATTAAATTTGTGTTATAATATCTTTAGGAGGGAAAAATGGCAAAAACAAGTAATGATTATTTTGGACTTGGAAGACTTTTAAGTGTTATTCTTGCTTTTATTCCATTTACTGCTCTTATTCTTGGCGTTGCAACTAGACTTAAAGAAGGAAAAATTGTAGCAGCTATTTTAAGAATATTTGTAGGTTGGAATATTGTTTGGATTTGTGACTTTATTCTCATGATTCTCAATGGCAAGATTTTAAGACTCTTAAACATTTAATTAAAAATACTCTCGCATATGTGCGAGAGCTTTTTTTTCGATAAAATTTTCAATTTTTTTATTTTTTAGCCTTTTATTTATTTGACTAAATATTTTTTTTGGATATAATCTCTAATGTGTAAATTTTAGATTTGCCGATTTTTTTAAATATTCCTTGCACTATGGCATTTAATGTGTTATAATTTAATAAGGAGAATGGGTTATGACAAGTTTGATTTGCAATTGGTTCCATGATTGGGGAAGGTCAATAAGGGCTGGACTTGGTCAGGTCGGCCTTATAATTTTTATGGTTGCTTTTGCATGCATTGGTGCTATGCTTATATATGGAATTATTAAACATGCCACGATAACTATAAAACGTAAAATTGAATGGGGATATTTATTTATTTTAATTATTATTATATTATTCTTTATTTGGTTTGCTACGCTAGTTTAGATTTTTTAAGGAGAGATTATGTATAATTTTGTTTCAACATTATTAGATGGTGAAATTGCAAGCGATTTTGCTACGAAAGTTTTACCTGTACTTCGTTATGTACTATTTGCTATTATTATCGCTGCTGCCATTGTTATGATTATTACAACCCTCATGCAATCAAATGATTCAAATGGAGGAATGGACGCTTTTACAGGTGCAAAGCAAGAAAGTTATTATTCTCAAAATAAAGGTGCATCAAAAGATGCAATTTTGAAAAGAATAACTATTGCTATGGCAGTGATTATTTTTGTTTGCATTTTGACATTCTTCATCACTGAGCTTATTGCAGGTATAAAATGACAGTTAAATCAGTAATTTTAGATTTATTAAAGAAAGATGGTCTTTTCATAAAAGGGAAAGACAATCTTTTTTCTTTTATTTCAAAGACTTATTCCTTTAAAATTGAAGAAATCAAAAAAACTTTCCTTAATCTTGAAAAAGAAGGGCTAATTTATGAGATGAGCAAAAATAGATTTATCTCTCTTCCTTCGCATGGTTATGTGCGTGGACTCTTTATGGGCAATAGCAGAGGTTATGGCTTCTGTCATATCGAAAATTCTGATAAGGACGACATATTCATACCTGCAAACATGGTGAATGGTGCAATTGACGGCGATAGAGTAATTGTAAAAATCCTTTCTGATAATGAAGAGGGAAGCGATGGCAAAGTTGAAAAAATTTATAAACCTGTCAAACTACTTGCAGGTGTTGTGGTGAAAATGGGGAGCTCCTATTTTGTTGAGCTAGATAACAACCATATCCCATTTAAAATAAAACTTTCTGGTGGGATACCTTTTGAGGAAAATGATAGGGTTACAATAGAGCTTGAAAGAGGCAAGATTTTAAGCGGAAAGGTAACTGAAGTCTTAGGCAAGAGTGAAGATGTTAAGGCGTGCGAGCTTGCAATAATAAGAGACCATGGTCTTTATGAAACGTTTTCAGAAAGTGTACTTGAAGAGGCAAGGGCTCTTCCTAAAAAGATAACAGACAAACAAAAGAAAGGTCGCGTTGACCTGACTGACAAGGTTATATTTACTATTGATGGTGAAGACGCGAAAGACCTTGATGACGCTGTTTCAATTGAAAGACTTGAAAATGGTTATAAGTTAGGCGTCCATATAGCCGATGTTGGCGAGTATGTTAAATATAGTTCAAAACTTGACGAAGAGGCATTCAATCGTGGAACAAGCGTTTATTTCCCAACTTCAGTTTTGCCGATGCTTCCAAAAGAGCTGTCAAACGGCATTTGCTCACTTAATGAGGGCGAGGAGCGATTAACGCTAACATGTGAAATGGTCTTAGATAAAGAGGGCAATGTCAAAGCTCACAAGATTTATGAAAGTGTGATAAAGAGCAAGGCAAGGCTTAACTATACAAATGTCAACAAAATGTTCTTGGGTGAGACCTCTGACGAAAAGACAGAAAGCGTGAAAGAAGAACTTTTTATCATGAGAGAACTTGCTCATATTGTTGAAGATAAAAACAAGAGAATGGGAAGTCTCGATTTTGAAATTCCAGAAGTGCAGTTTGTGTTTGATGAAAAGGGCATGGCTGTTGGCTTTGAAAAACGAGAACGCAATGACGCTCATAGACTCATTGAAGATTTTATGGTGCTGGCAAATCAAACAGTTGCAAAAGAATTTTGTGACAATGATATTCCATTTTTATATCGTGTTCATGAAGCGCCACAAAAGGAAAAAACTCTGGGGGTTATTGAATATCTTAAAGGTCTAAATATTAAGACGCCTAAAATTCCAGAAGTGCTTACGCCAAGTTATTATCAAGAACTGATTAAACTTACGGCAGACAAGAGCTACACTGAAACGGTCAACAAAGTGATTTTGAGGTCAATGCAAAAGGCGAGATATTTTAATAGATGCTTAGGCCACTTTGGGCTTGCTCTTAAATACTATTGCCATTTCACTTCACCAATCAGACGTTATCCAGACCTTACGATACACCGCATTATAAAAGAGGTGCTTCATAAGGGAAAACTTACTGGTCGCAGAATAGAAGAGCTTGAAGAGTTCACCTTTGAAGCTGGTGAGCAGTCAAGTTTGACTGAGAAAAATGCCGACAAAGCAGAGCGTGAAGTCGATGACCTTTGGAAAGCATATCTTATGAAAGATAGAGTTGGAGAACTGTTTGATGGAGTTGTTTCATCAGTTACAAATTTTGGAATCTTTGTTGAATTAGAAAATACTGTTGAAGGACTTATCAGAATTGAAGACTTACCAGATAATGGATTTTTACTCTTTGAAAAGCAACTTAAGCTTAAAGGAAACAGACTTGTATTTTCGGTAGGTGATAAGATTCAAGTTAAGCTTACCTCAGCAAATATTTATACAAGAAAAATTGATTTCGCTTTTGAGAAATTTTTATAACAAAATTGCTTAAAAATTTGCCTTTTTAGAAAATGATGAGAAAAGATAATTTAAACTTTTCTCATTAAAAAAGGTGAAAAAATCGAAAAAAACTTAAATTTTATTAAAATTTGGGTCGAAATTAACAAAAAAATCAAAAAAAATATAAAAAATTAAAAAAAATATTAAAAATTTGATTTTAGGTATTGAAATATATTTATAATAGTGTTATAATAGGAGTCGAGATGAAGATAATAACTAATAATAAAAAAGCTTATCACAATTTCTTCGTTTCAGACCTACTTGAGGCAGGCATTGAACTTAAAGGTGGTGAAATAAAATCTGTCGTTCGGGGCAAAATAAATTTAAGTGATAGTTATGTCGATATTAAAGGCGGCGAAGCTATTCTTAAAAATTGCTACATTGCTTCGGCAGAAGGAGCGCAACCTGACAGTCAAACCAAGCGTTCAAGGAGGCTACTCTTACATAAAGCGGAGATAATCAAATTGTCTCGCAAGGTGCAGGAAAAAGGTTTTTCCATTGTGCCTACAAAAGTCTATCTCTCGGGTGGCAAGGCAAAAGTAGAGATTGGGCTTGCGAAAGGCAAAAAACTTTATGATAAGAGGGAAGTCCTTATGCAACGTTCTGTTCGTAGGGACATTGACCGAGCAATCAAAAACGTTTAACCATTTTGGGGGCGTTATTTGGTCTCGACGGGGAGCATTGTTCAAAATGCAAAGCACGCGGTGAGCTCTCACCTAAAAAAGGGCAATTGCAAATAAACGCAAAAAATGAAAATGTAGTTCGTATGCCTAGCCTTGCTTGCGCTGCGTAACTAAAAAAATTCGGTTCGAAAAAATTCGACCTCTCTTCTTGTTTTCTCGCTAAAAACTTGTTAGGGATTATTTAAGCGCTCTTACATTCACAAGTTTGTCTTTATAGTGAATGCAAATTTTAAAAGGCTCGTTTATAAAAGGTTGTTTGTGGCCTAGTTATAAATTAAATTTAAGTACAAACTAAGCGTGTAGAAAAGTTTTGAAAAAGTTTTTCGGAAGCGGGTTCAATTCCCGCCGTCTCCACCAAAATCATCGGTCAGATGATAAGCAAAAAATTTATTAAAAAGGAAGTGTATTTTATGAGTTCAGTAATTATCGCAGTAGTTGTTGTTCTTGGAATCATTGTTGCTGGAGGTTTTCTTCTTTATTTCTTAGGTGACCTTTTAATGAGCATCTCTGGTAAGAAAAAAGATTCAGACGCAATTAAAGAAAAACAACTTAAAGAGCAAAAAGATTTGGAAGCAAGAGTAAATGCTCTTGAAAACAGCCAAGAGGTTAAAAATGACCCTCAAATCGCCACAGTTTTATTTAATGGTGGTTATGTAGAGGATTACAATCCTAATGAGGATGAAGAAGTTGAGGCAGAGGAAGTTGCTACTGAAACAGCTCCAGTAGAAGAAGAGGAAACTGCTGAAGAAACAGAAGAAGTTGCTGAAGAGGCTTCTGAGGAAGAAGACAGCACAAGTGAGTATATCAGACAAAGAAGAAAAGAACTTCTTGAAAGACTTGCTAAGATGCAAGAAGAAAATGAAGAAAACAGTGAAAACGAAGACACTGTTGACCTTTCTGAAGAAACAGAAGAAGATGAAACTACAGAAGAACCTGCTGTAGATGAAGAAACAGTAGTAGAAGAAGTTGCTACCGAAACAACTGAAGAATCTGTTGAGACAGAAGAAACTCCAGTAGAGGATGCTGCTGAAGAAACAGAAGCAGAAACAGAAGAAGTTGTTGAAGAAGTTACAGAAGAAGTAGCTTCTGAAGAAAGAGTTGAACAAAGAGTTGAAGAAACTGTTGCTAGCGATGCTATCAACAACAATAGCCTTGCAGCTAACTTCTCACTTGAAGAACTTGAAGCTAAACTTGCAGAAGAGCAAGAAAAACTTAAAAACAACGAAAAAGACCTTCGTCAATGCAAGAAAGAATTTATTCCACTCAGAAGAGTAAAGAACACTCTTGAAAGTGATGAAAAGAAATTACGCAGAAAAGAAGCTCTTGTTGCTAAGCAAAAAGTAGTTCTTTACGGTGTAAACAACTATGCAGATATTGATGAAGAAAAAGCTCAAAAACTTGCTGAAGACCTTGACCTTCTTGACGGACTTAAACTTTCAGTTCAACACTGTCAAGAAGTTATGGATAAGAATCAAGATAGATACCCTCTTCTTGAACAAATCTTCAATTTGTTAACATCTCAAAACGAACAAATTAAAGACAACATTAAAGAACTTCAAGATGCTATTGCTGAGTTAAAGGGCGATACTGACCAAGAGTAAAATTAAATATACAAAAAAGGCACAGAATTATCTGTGCTTTTTTTAATATATAAAAATACTGCTTAGATATTTAGAAATAGGTTTGATTGATATGTCTTAATAGTTGTTTATAAAAAACTTTTAATGACACAATCTATGGTTATTGCCAATCTATAGGAGTTTGATTATGAGCCTCTAAAAACTCGTTACATTTTGAAAAATGTTTACAGCCGAAAAATCCTCTATATGCAGATAATGGGCTTGGGTGAGGTGCTTTGAGTACAAGGTGCTGTGGTGCTATTTCGCTTGCAAAGTTTTGAGCGTATGAACCCCATAATAAGAATACAAGTGGTTTTTCTCTCTTTGCTACAATCTCAATAATTTTTCTTGTCAAGTTTTCCCAGCCTTTATCTTTATGTGAGTTGGCTTGACCTCTGCGAACTGTCAACACGCTGTTTAGAAGTAGTACGCCTTGATTTGCCCAACGTTCGAGATTGCCGTCTTTTTGGCATTTTATATTAAGGTCACTTTCAATTTCTGTCATTATATTGACAAGAGATGGTGGAATTTCAACATCTGAAGGCACAGAAAAAGAAAGTCCTTGTGCCTGACCAGGCTCATGATATGGGTCTTGTCCAATAATTACCACTTTAATTTCGTCTAGTGGAACATGATTGAGTGCATTAAAAATTTTATCCTCACTTGGATAAATCTGATATTTTTCATATTCTCTTCTTAGAAAGTCTTGCAAAGTTTTAAAGTAATCTTTGTCAAATTCACTTTTAAGAAGTTCGTACCATTGTCTTTTGATTTTTATCATAGTTTAATTATATATTCAATAATAAATAATTGCAAATAAATTTAACTTTTTTTGGTAAAAGTCATTAATTTTAATAAAAAACATATTCGATAATGAATATGTTTTTTATCGTTTATAAAAGTTGATTGAAATTTTATTTCTTTCTTGTTTCAACTGCAACGGCAAGTGCTACAGTTGCGCCAACGATAGGGTTGTTGCCCATTCCTATAAAGCCCATCATTTCTACGTGTGCTGGGACTGATGAAGAGCCTGCAAATTGTGCGTCACAGTGCATTCTTCCCATTGTGTCAGTTAGGCCATAACTAGCAGGTCCTGAGCCCATATTGTCTGGGTGGAGAGTTCTTCCAGTACCGCCACCTGAGGCTACCGAGAAGTATGTTTTACCATTTTCAAAGCACCACTTTTTGTATATGCCAGCAACAGGGTGTTGGAATCTAGTTGGATTTGTTGAGTTACCAGTGATTGAAACATCAACTTTTTCGTGTTTCATGATTGCAACGCCTTCTGGTACATCATAAGAACCATAGCATCTTACTTTTGCTCTGTCTCCATTTGAGAAAGCTTTTTCGTTAACGATTTTAAGCTCGCCAGTCTTGTGGTTATATTTTGTATCAACAAAAGTAAATCCGTTTACTCTTGAAATTATATATGCTGCGTCTTTTCCAAGACCATTTAATATAACGTTAAGAGGGGTTTTTCTAACCTTATTTGCAGAAGTTACAATTCCAATTGCACCTTCGGCTGCTGCAAAACTTTCGTGACCTGCAAGGAAACAGAAAGATTTTGTATCTTCATTTAAAAGCATGCTACCAAGTCTGCCATGTCCAAGACCTATTTGTCTTTCGTCAGCAACAGAACCTTTTACACAAAAAGCTTGTAGACCTTCTCCAAGACAAAGTGCAACTTCGCTAGCCTTTTCAGTGCCAGTTTTGAGTGCAATTGCAACGCCAAGCTCGTAAGCTTGTACCGCATTGTCAAAACAAATTGGTTGAATACCTTTGACTATTTTCCATACATCAATGCCATTTTTAAGACAAATATCTTCTGCCTCTTTAAGGGAAGATATGTTATATTTTTTTAATACATTGTCAATGTTTGCATGTTTTACAGTGAAATCCATTAGTCAATCCTCCTTGGGTCAATAAAGGTGACGCCTTCGTTATATCTTCCATAAGTCTTTGTCGCTTTTTCAACAGCTTCTTTTGGGTCAACTCCATCTCTAAGAGATTTCATAAGTGAACCAGTTGAAACATATTCATATCCGATTATTTCACCACGCTCGTCAAGAGCCTCTTTTGTGATATAACCCTCTGCAAGATTGAGGTAACGTGGACCTTGGTCGTCACGAGAATAAACTGTTCCCACATTGCTGTTAAGTGTCTTGCCAAGGTCTTCAAGTGCAGAGCCGACAGCAAGTCCGCCTTCAGAGAATGCAGATTGACTTCTGCCATATACAAGTTGCAAGAAGATGTTTTTCATTGCGTCATTTATGGCATCGCAAACAAGGTCGGTGTTTAATGCTTCAAGAAGTGTTTTGCCTGGTAAAATTTCAGCAGCCATAGCGGCAGAGTGTGTCATGCCAGAACAGCCAATTGTTTCTACAAGCGCCTCTTTTATAATTCCTTCTTTAACATTAAGTGTCAATTTGCATGTGCCTTGTTGAGGTGCACATTTGCCACAGCCATGTGAAAAGCCTGAAACCTCAGTAATATCCTTTAATTGTATCCATTTTGCTTCCTCAGGAATAGGAGATGGACCAAACCCGTTCATGTTTATTGGACAACTCATTGTTTTTATTCCTCCGCTATTATTTTAGCCTAATTTAATAAAATATCAAAATGAAAAGTATAACTTTAACAAAATGATTTTGAAAATATTTAATCAAATTGCGTTGACAAACTTATAAAACTTTGTTAAAATGTTTTTAATCAAAATGGTGGAATAAATCTAGTAGTCTTTGCTTATTGACTTAAAGAGAGTGAGCGGTTGGTGTGAGCTCATAGCAGGGCAAAAGATGAATTACAATTATTTCAAGTTTTGCGCTTATGTCAAGCGAATTGACAAATAAGGAATGTATGACAACAATAAATTAAAAACCAATCTGTGTGTTTCCTTTAAGCAATTTTTATGAGATTGCTTAGCCCGAAAAACAAAGGGAAAGGGCTTAGCCCATCTTGTTTTTCGGCAAGCACCTTATATCGAAGAAAAATGTCCAGCGGAATTTTTCGAGATGGGGAAAGGGGTTTATGGGGAAAACAAAAATTTAGCTGTTAGGCAAAGCCGTGCCAGCGTCAAAATTTTGGTTGTCCATATATTTAAAGTTAGGTGGTACCACGAAGGCACGCTTCGTCCTAATGAAGGATATGCGTGCTTTTTTGATATATAGAAAACGCTAAATATACGTTTTCATTTTGGAGGTTTTATGATAGATACAAATTTGTTTAATACTTTGAAAGAGCGTGGACTTTTATATCAATGCTCTGATGAAGAGGCACTTAAAAAACTGCTTGAAAGCGGTGAAAAGATTGCTTTGTATGAAGGCACGGACCCTACAATGGACAGTCTTCATATTGGTCACTGTGTGCCTTACTGCATTCTTAGGCGTTTTCAACAGGCAGGACATAAAGTATATTTATTAATGGGCGGTGCAACAGCTTGCATTGGCGACCCAAGTGGAAAAAGTGAGATGCGTCAACTTATGGACAAAGACGCGATTGCTCACAACATAGAAAAAATCAAAAATTCACTCAAAGTGTTCCTTGACTTTGAGGGCGAAAATAAAGCCGAGATTGTAAATAATTATGATTGGTTTAAGGGATATGACTATATAGACTTTATGCGTGAAATTGGCGTTCATTTCAACGTGAACAAAATGCTTACAAATGATATTTATGCAAATAGACTTAAAGAAGGCGGGCTAACTTTCTTTGAAATGGGTTATATGCTTATGCAGGCTTATGACTTTATTCACCTTAATAAAGATAAAGGTTGTCGTCTTGAATGGGGCGGAGCAGACCAATGGGGCAACATTATAGCCGGGGTTGAACTTGCAAGAAAACTCAATTTCCAAGACGGCGGAAAAAGAGAAATGATTGGCGCGACAAATCCTCTTCTTCTTACGCCAGAAGGCAAGAAAATGGGTAAGACTGAAAAGGGTGCAATTTGGATTGATAAAGACAAAATTTCTGCTTATGATTTCTATCAAGGTATATACCAAACTCCAGACGCTTGCGTTGAAATGATGTTTGCACTTTTCACCGATTTACCAATGGAAACAATTAGAAATTTAATAAAAGAAGATATTGTTAAGGCTAAGAAACGTCTTTGTTTTGAGATTACCAAATTTGTAAGAGGCGAGGAAGATGCAATTCTTGGCTCACGCATGAGTGAGAACTTATTTACACAAGGCGGCTCTGATGCTCCAATTTTTGAAATGGCAAAATCTGATTTTGAAAATGGAATGAACATTTGTGACATTTTGGTTAAGACAGGTTTATGCTCATCAAAGAGTGACGGGAGAAGAATGATTGAAGGTGGCGCTGTTTCTTTAGACGGACAAAAAGTAAGTGACATTTCTCTAAGCATAACACTGAGCGATTTTAATGAAGATTCTATACTTTTAAAGAAGGGAAAGAAAAACTTTATAAAGGTTGTAATCAAATGAAATTATTAAAAAATGCCGAAATAATAGAGAAAAAATCCAAATTTTATGGCTTTTTGTATGAAATTTCTGACGAAAATGATATAAAAACCATTTTGGACACATTAAAGAAAGAACATAATAAGGCCACTCATATATGCTGGGCAGGAAGGATTATTTCTCCTTTTTATGAAAAGATGAGTGATGACGGTGAGCCTGGTGGAACGGCTGGAAGGCCTATACTTTCTGTAATGCAAAAACGAAATATAAACAATGCGTGCGTTGTTGTGGTGAGATATTTTGGCGGTGTTAAACTTGGTGCGGGGGGACTTCTTCGTGCTTATTCAAAAACTGCTTCGATGGTTTGCAATTAGGAGGAAATTTTGAGAAAAATAACTGAAATTAGAAAGGTTGGAACTGGAGCTAGATACAAATTGTTTCTTGACGATGAATATTTTGGCACATATGAGGCCGAGATACTTGCAAGGCATGGTCTAAAAAGTGGCGAAGAGTATGACGAAAAGTTTTTCGAGGACTTAAAATTTGAAAACGGCGACTATGCTTGTTTTAATCGGGGACTTAGCTCGCTTGAAAAGAGTATGAAGAGTGAGAAAATGCTGAGAGATTATTTAAAAGAGCGTGAGTATCCTTTGTCTTGCATAGATAAGGCTGTTGATAAACTTAAAGACTATGGTTATATTGATGACGAAGCATTTTGTGATAACTTCATTTCTATTTACTCTGGTAGTAAAAGTAGACGTAAAATCAAGTATGATTTATTATCAAAAGGGGTTAACGTTGACCTTATAGAAAGAAAGCTAGAAAATCTTAATGATGAGGATGAAGAAGAAAAATGCTATAAATTTGCAAAAAAATACATGAAAAATAAGGAATTTGATTTAAAAAACAAGCAAAAACTATATAATCACCTTGCTGGCAAGGGGTTTGAGTTTGGCTTTATTGGGAATGTTTGGGAAAGGTTGCAAAATGATGTTGACTGATGATGCTTTTTAAGAAAAGTAAATATTATTTAAAAAACTAAAAAACTAATAAAAAGGTGCATAATTGCATCTTTTTTTTGCAAAATAGTTTAAAATCGCAAAAATTAGGAGATAATCATGACTAAGCAAAGCAGTTACAGAGAGGAGCTAAATTTAAGAAAAGAAAAAATAGAAAATCTTGACATTTCTTCTCTTGTACATGCAAATTTTGACGAAGAAGAGCATAAAATGCTTATAGGAGAAGATGTAGAGGAGTTTTATGGCGCTATGTCAGAAGAACAACTTTTTGAAATCTTCCAGTTAGAAAAAGTCGACCTTATTGATTATTGGAACAATTGCGAGTATGGACGGACAGATAAAAAGAGGTGAAATTTATTATGCTGATTTAAGCCCTGTTGTTGGAAGTGAACAGGGTGGTATTCGTCCAGTTCTTATTATCCAAAATGATGTTGGAAATAAATATTCGCCAACGGTTATTGTGTCTGCTATTACGAGCCAGCTGGGGAAAGCTAAACTTCCAACGCATATAGAACTTTCTGCAATAGAGTATAATCTTCCGAAAAATTCGGTGGCTCTTCTTGAGCAAATAAGAACGCTTGATAAAAGACGTTTGCAAGAAAAAGTAACCACTTTATCAGATGATAAGATGAGGGAGGTTAACAAGGCAATTTTAATTTCACTTGGATTTTAACCACATTATGCGGTTTTTGGTTTGCAATCGATAAATTATTATAAAAATTTGATTTAAAAAAAGCCACATTATGTGGCTTTTTTTTAAGTACGTAATAATGATGTGAGATTTATCGAACGTTTTCTTTAGGCACGCAAGAATAACGTGAGATTTATCGAACGTTTTTTTTATGGTCTATATTTTGTTTTATAACCATGATTTTCGCTTGGTCTAAGGTCGTTTGGAAAGATAATGTCAGTCTTAATATCAAGTACAATCTTTTGAATTTTGTTTAAAATAAAGTATGGATTTTCAATATCTTCAATTACTGAACTTTGTTCAAGGGCTTGAATATAAATATCTCCCACTTTGCACATTCTGTCAATAATTCCAACTTTTAGGTTCACGCCTTTAATATCAGAGTAGTAGATGTTTTTGAAGTCAATTCCTACAACGCCGCTCCTGATTATAATTCTTTTTTCGGTGAAAACATATTCGGTGTTTTTATATCTTATATTTGCTTTTATGATGTTTGAAATCCAGAGCCAAACTGGCATTAAGTGAAATAGGAAGAATACACACATAAAGATAATTACTCCAACTGGTAATTTAGGCCCTGCAATTGCAATTCCTGCAATAAAACCGCCGTCAAATAAAAGCCATATAAGAGCAATTGGAAACATTGAGAAGATTGAATTTAAAATAAAAGCCGATTTTTTTGGTTTTAAACTTAGAAGCGCACTTTCGTCTGCGTCAAGTATATCTTCTATTGAGTTTTGCTTCATGTTGTCGTCAATTTTAAAATAATTTTCATCTATTTTTCCCATAACTATCTCCTATAATATCTATTTTATAATCTTTTAGGGAATTGTCAATATTAAAAGTCAAATTTGCTTTAATTTTTTTGCCTGCAAGTACATGTTTAAGCCAAAGCACATCTCCGTCCCACATTCTATTATATGGAATGTTATTCAAGTCAAACCACATAGGCCTCATTTCCTCGCTTTCAGAGACTTCTCCTATATAATCTTTTGCAATAAAGACATACATACTTTCAATTGATTCTTCGCCTTTGTATGAAAGGAGGCAATCAATTGTCGCAACTTCTGTATAGTCAAGGGGAGTAACACCGATTTCTTCTTGTGTTTCTCTTATCATAGCCTGAATAACAGTTTCTCCTTTTTCAAGTTTTCCTCCAACGCCATTGAGTTTTCCTTCGCCATGCCCACGCTTTTTCTCTGCAAGCATAATTTTACCGTCCTTAATTATGAATAATAATGTGGTAGAAAATTTATTCATATCTTTCTCCTAAATAGACTTGATTTTTTATTTTGTACCTAAATTGTGCCTAATTTTTTAAAATGCAATATAAAGTTGTTTGTCTATAATAAAAACCACAATATATTGTGGCTCTAAAAAGTGGCAGGGGACAAATAAACTAATTTGAACCCCTTTTTATTATAATACCATATTAATTTAAGTTTTTCAAGTAAATAAGTAAAATTTATAAGAATTATTTGTCAGTCAATATTGCTTTTTAATAACTTGATAAATATAATAAAAATCAAATTTATGAGAAGTTTTTATGGTAGTGAAACTTTTTTACATATTTAGGATGGAAAAATGGATAGAGCAAATAAAATTATGAAAGAAATGCAAGAGCATTATTTAAAAAAGCAACAAGAGACTGCTGAAATAAACGAAAAAATTTTACATATTCCGAATGGATTAACTGATGAAGAAAGGAAAGTATACGAAGATATTATAGCAACTCTTAAAGATAGTATTAATTATAGACTTTCGCCTACGGATACAGAACTTATTTGGCAGTATTGTCAAATTAAAGTAATAAGAGATAGAGCATGGCGAGAATATAATAAAAATCCAGATAGATATATCCGAATTGTAACTGGAATTTGTAGTGATGGTAAAACGCCAAAAGTTATGGTGAAAGAGAATGAGCACTATAAAACACTGCAAGACTGCAATAAACAACTAGAGAAGATTTTAAAAGATTTAAGATTAACACCTCAGGAAAGGAGTAAAAAATAAAATGGATGAGCTAAAAATTGAGTATATAGATATAGAAAAATTGAATCATTATGAAAATAATTCAAAAATACATACAAAAGAGCAAATTGAGCATATTGTAAATTCAATTAGAGAATTTGGTTTTAATGATCCTCTTGGAATTGCAGGAGAAGATAATATAGTTTTAGAGGGTAATGGCAGAGTTGAGGCAGCAAAGAAATTAGGTTTGACTAAATTGCCATGTGTTAGACTCGACCATATGAGTAAAGAGGAATTAGAAGCATATGTTATTGCACATAATTCAACTAATTTAGAAACTGGATTTGATAGTCAAATGCTTTTAAGTGAACTAGATAAGTAACAGTCAAAGTTTGATTTTAAAGACTTTGGATTGACAAATGAAATGTTTGAATTAGATGTACGGGATGATTATTATAAAGATTTTCTTTCTTTAAAGAAAAAGAAACTTGTAAGGAATGAATTTGAGATGGTGGGGGAATATGATTTGCCGCTCATTAAAAAGCAAAATATTGATATAGAAAAAATAGTGTTGATGAATTTTAGTAATACAAAATATAACGATGCAAAAAATAAGAATAAAACAATTCAATTTTTTACTTATGATTATAAATTTGATTATGTATATTCACATCCAGAATTTGCTGTTGAAAAATTAAAGCAATATTACTGTTTGCTTTCTCCAGATTATAGTTTATATACAGATATGTCATTATCTTTGCAAATTAAAAATACATTTAAAAATCGCTGGTGTGGTGCTTATTTTCAAAGTCTTGGGCTAAGAGTCATCCCAACAATTGAATGGAGTGATGAGAGGAGTTTTAAGTTTTGCTTTGATGGAGTAGAAGAAGGAAGTGTTGTTGCAGTATCTACATATGGCAAACAAAAAATTGAGGAGGAATTTATGAAAGGTTATAACAGAATGTTGGAAATTATTAAACCAAGTGCTATAATATGTTATGAAAAACCATTTCCAAAAATGGGAGGAAAAATAAAAGCATTTCCTTACAATCATAATGTGTGGAGGGATTGCTATGAGATTTGATTCACAACTTTTTGGTGGTGGTGGAGGTTCAAGTGGTGGGAGTTTTAGGGGAAGTGCAAAACCTCCTAACACTAATCGTCCAAATTCGAAATATACTCAATATAAAAATGGTAAAAAACACCAAGAAAGATGGTATGATAAATTTGGTAATCCTAAACGAGACAGGGCTTACACTAATCATGGCAATCCTAAACAACATCCAAAAGTTCCTCATGACCATGATTGGAATAATGGACAAAGAGGGGAATGGTATTAAAGGAGATTTTATGAAGAATATAGTAAATCGTTGTAATGAACTGATGAAAAAAATTGAAAGTAAGCAAAAACTGACTTATGATGAATTTATTGAAATTGTAAGCTATGGGCTCGAAATGCAATTTTATTATAAAAAGAGAAAATTTGGCATAACTCATTTTGCTGGATATGAGTTTTATGAATGGGAAAAAGAAGAAGGGTATCAAAGTTATAATACAATTGAGGATTTTTCAAATAAGATTAATATTGAAGGCTTATTAGTAAAAGATATCTGGAATAAGGTTTCTCGTATAAATTTTGCAGATTGATATAATGTTATTAAATAGTTTTTAAATTTGATGATGTTTTTGTTATAATAATACTATGAGTATAATTTATAAACCTTGTGGAATGGCTAGAGAATATAGCCCGTATGCCTTAAATATTTATATTGGTTGCAGTCATGGCTGCAAATATTGTTATGCACCTCACACGCTTCAAAGGCGAGGCGAAGAGTATTTTATTAAACCTGAGCCACGAAAAGATATATTGAAATTATTAGAAAAAGATTTACAAAAGAATGTTTATACTGAGCAGGTGCTTTTGTCATTTGTAGGAGATGTTTATTGCGATAATACAGATGGAAGCCAGACAACAAGGGAAGTGTTAAAACTTTTAAATGCATATAAAGTCCCTGTTGCAGTTCTTTCCAAAGGTGGAAAGAAAATGCTGAGAGATTTAGACATTTTTAAAGAGTTTGGCGACCGAATTTCTGTCGGGACTACTTTGACCTTTTTAGATGAAGAGAAAAGCAAACTTTTGGAGCCAAATGCAGCTTTGCCAGAAGAAAGGCTTGAAACTCTTAAAATTTTGCACGAGAATGGAATTAAAACATTTGCAAGTTTTGAGCCAACAATTGAGCCAGAGGAAAGTTTGAAGCTTATAAAACGTACTCTTGCAGATAATTCTGTTGACCACTATAAAATTGGCAAACTTAATAATTTTAGGCGAGAGGATAAGTGGCAGGATTGGGGGAAATACTTACAGGATTGTGTGAATTTACTCCGTCCAACTGGCAAGCAGGTGTATTATAAGTTCTGTTTAAGAAAGCTCGCACCAGAAGTAGAACTAACGGATGAAGAGATAAATCCAGATGAATATATTGTTAAAATAAAAAATAAACAACTTAGTATATATGATTAAAGTAATTAATATAGTTAAGATAAAAAAGATGATAAAATTATATCATCTTTTTTTGTGCCTAAATTGTGCCTAATTTTTTAAAATGCAATATAAAGTTGTTTGTCTATAATAAAAACCACAATATATTGTGGCTCTAAAAAGTGGCAGGGGTGGAAGGAATCGAACCCTCCTCTGGAGTTTTGGAGACTCTCATTCTACCGATGAACTACACCCCTATAAATACTTTGTAATTATATCATATCTTATTTTCTTAGTCAATAAAAATTGACAAAATTGTTTTTCATGTTTGATTTTTATTGAAGAAGATGATATAATTATGTCTATGAGATAGGAGAAGAAAATGATAATAGGTGTTGATGTTGATGGTGTTCTTACAAATTTAGATTATTTTTTCAAAAAGAATTATAAAAAGTTTTCTAAAGAGAATAACATTAAGATTAAAAGAAAAAAGGCAGATAATTTATCAGATTATTTTGGCTGGACTAAAGAACAAGATTTAAAGTTTTGGGATGAAAATATCTGGAAATATTCTGAAAGTGTAAAATTTTATAAAACAGCGAGTAAGTATTTGAAGAAATTACATAATGACGGACATGAGATTTATATTATTACAAGACGTCATTATATGGAAAGACAAGATGACTGGGGCGAAAGAATGAGGGCGATTGTAGATAAACAGTTTAAAGAAAATGATATTGTATATGACAAATTTTTTGCTGTTGGAATAGGTAATTCAAAATTTAATGTAATTAAAGATAACAATGTTGAAATTATGATTGACGATGAAAGTGGTAATTTGAAGGAAATTTCAAAGTTAATTCCAACAATTTGTTACACGCAAAATTATAATGTTAAGTTAAAACTTGATAATATGCATCATTGCAAAAATTGGAGAGAAATTTATAATTACATAAGAAAATTAAATAAAAATTAAATATTTGAGGTGAATTATGATAATAAAGAGGTTTATTTCCAAGCTTTTAGATTCAAATGTTTATATTCTTGAAAAAGACAATGAGATTCTTATTATTGATAGTGGCGTCGAGGTAAAAGATGTTGAGAAGGTGATAGGAAACAAAAAGGTAGTTGGTTTGCTACTTACTCATGGTCATTTTGACCATAGTGCTTATTGTCTTGATTATGCTAAAGCTTTTAACACCAAGATTTACGCCAGTGACAAAATTAAAGATACATTAACCGATAAAAAGGCAATTTATAGTGAAAATGGTGAAATTATTGATGATTTTTCAAATTTTGAGTTTATAAGTGGTGATAAAAAGTTAAAACTCGGTAAATTTGATATTGAATGTTATTATGCGCCTGGGCATTCAAAGTGTTGTGAGTGTTATCTTATTGAAGGTCAACTTTTTGCTGGAGATGTGCTTTTTAGACGTAGCATTGGAAGAACTGATTTAGTAAGTTCAAGTAGAGATGAAATGTATGATACTCTAATTAAACTTGAAAAGGTCGAATTTGAGAATGTTTATAGTGGTCATGATGATTCAAGTAGTCATGAGGAGCAACTTAAAAACTTTGCAATTTATAAAAGGTTTTTAAGAAGATAATTTCATTAAATTACAAAAAAACGGCATAAATTCGCCGTTTTTTTCTTGTTTTTATGGTTATTTTTTTGATTTTTCTGCTTTTAGACGTAAATCTTCGCCTTCAAGGTACACGCAAATTGAAGTTGATTTATCTGCAATTCTGCTTGATATACGTTCATCATAATAATCAAATATATCATATAAATCAAGATTTGAAGTGATTATTGTAGGAAGTTTTTTCATCTTTCTTTCGTTAAGAATTTGGTAGAGATAATTTACCGTTATATCTCGCTGTCTAAGTTCAGTACCTAAATCGTCTATAAAAAGTATTTCAGCGTCAAGATATTTATTTAAAAGTCTTTGTTTTTCTTCAAGGTCTCGACAAGAATAACTTTTTACAAAATCTTGGTGCATTGCGAAAGAGGTGGTGAGTAGTACGACTTTGTGTCTTTTTATAAGTTCGTTTGCCATACATTTCATAAGGTGAGTTTTTCCAACACCAGTTTGTCCTGCAAGATAAACAAGATTTTTATCAAAACTTGAATGACACCATTTTTTCATAACGTCATAGAGTTTAATAATTTCTTCTTTGTTTTTAAATAAATCAAAGCTTGTTTTGTCAAAATCTTCAAGATTTAAAAATCCGCTTTCAAGTTTCAATATTTTGTTTATTTCATCAATAAGGCAGTCACAATATTTTCCTTCAATAAAGCCATTGTCGTTGCATTTCTTGCAAGAGTATTCTGGCTCGATTGAGCCGATTTTTAATTCTTTCAATCTTATATTTAAATCGTTTTTAAGTTTTGATACATCTTTATCGTCATCAACGCCATTTTTGGCATTATCAATCATCTTTTCAATATACTTTTGATAAAGACTGTTGAATTTTTCATCTTTTAAAGCCTCAATTTTGTTGTTAATTGCATTATTATCAGCTTCAAAGTGTCTATCATCAATGATTTTTTTACCTTTTTCTATTATTGTGGCTTTCATTTTATCTCCTTTGGTTTATACTATACGTCTATCTCTTCGATTGATTGGAACAGGGCGTTGATTTCGCTATTAGAAAAACTTCTACCTTTGAAGTTCTGCTTTTTAACTTCGGTTGAAGATGGTTTGTTAATCGGTGAGGTTTGTTTTGCTTCTTGAATTTTCTTTATTCCTTTTTCATGCCAGTCAGCAAGAATACGGCTTAAATATTTGAGCGGTGAATCTTTATCTTTTGAAAGCTGGGTTGCATAGTCGATAAGTTCGTCGCTAAGTTTCCAGTTTTCTTTCCAAGTCTTATAGTTTTCTCTATCAATGAAATTTACTATTCTTTTAATGTTTAATATGTCGAGAATGTTTTGTAATTTTTTATCAGTCTCTAAAAGTTCGCCCATATATTCATTGAAAGCGTCCAAAGATAAGAGACCTAATTTATAGAATTTGAGAATTGACCTATCCATGCCGTCAAGTGTGCGGATTGAGTTTTTAAAGCAGTACTGGGCCACTTCTAAAAGTAGTGCTCTGTCAAAACCTAAATTTATCCATTTTAAAATATAGTTTTCGACAATCGCTTCAAGGTTTTCATAGAAAAGACCCAAAGACTTATTTATATCCTTAGCAAGGGTGTATAATTCTTGTTTTTCCTTTTCAAAGCTTTCAATTTCTTGAATTGAGAAAAGCTTCATTTCATAGTATTTTGTTAACTTTTCATCACATTTTTCAATAGAAAACCTATTTTTACCTTTAAATGTCTTTGAAATATGCAAAATTGTCTCAAGATTAAAGCCATAATCGTTGAGCCATTTGTTGACTATGCTACGTTCTTCAACATATGGTGCGCGTTTTATTCCTACAGCGTTAAATATTTCAGTAAGTTCTGATGACTTTTCTTCAAATCGATTAAGTCGCTCTTCAACTTGCATAGTGCTGGTTATTCCTTCGTTTGCCCAATTTCTGGCAACAGTCAAAATATAATTATAACCTACAGCGCTTTGTTTTGTTTCAACGCAATATTTCATAATCATAAGAAGTGCTTCTTGTTCAACGTGATAGCGTTCTAAGAAATCATAATATTCTTGATATTCATGTTTGGAAATGCTCCGCTTGCCCATAAAGATTTCATTTGCTTGTTGATTAAAAGTAGTATATTTATCAGGTTTGTAAAGCTTATTTGCAGACAGCACATTCTTTAGAGGGATATAAGTCACTTCAAGAGGGTTTGTTCTTAATATTTGCACAAGCCCTTGTTCTTCCCAATATTTGAATGCATCCATAACTTCGTCTTCGCTTAAATTTAAAATTCTTGCCATGTTTGCAAGAGAGTTGTCAAAGGCGTTTGAAGAGCAAAGATAAAGTCCATATATATAGATTACCACGTGGTTTGGCTGTGCATATGGAAGATAGTCGTTTATGAAGATGTTGTCAAGCTCGGTTTTTGAGCTTGCTATAAATTCAGTTGAAAATTTACAAAATGACATTTTGTGCTCCTAAGAATATTTTTGCTTTCCATTGTATTCTATCACATTAAACAATTTTTTACAAGAAAAATTGATTTATAATTTAGGCTTGTTTGTAATATTTAATTTTTTGTCAAGGTATATTATAGCATGATAAAAAAGATATTTGATAAAAAGAATTTAAAAATAATTGTTCCAGCTGTTATAGTTGTACTGGTTATGCTGGTTATTTTAATAGTAAGTCTAACTAAAAAAGATGATAATGTTCAAGGACTTCATAATTACAAACTTCAACTTTCTTATAATGATGAGAGCAAAGTTCTTAGTGGTAGCGAAGAGGTGGAGTATTATAACAATAGTGAAAATATGTTTACTTCTTTATATTTTCATCTCTATCCAAATGCATTTAGAGAAGGAGCAAGTTGCAAAGTTGTCTCTTCAGTAAATGAGAGTAATGCTTATCCAAATGGAAAGGATTATGGCTATATTAATATTAAAAAGGTTGAAAGTGATGAAGGAGAACTTTCGTTTCAAATCGCTGGTGAAGATGAAAATATCTTGGTGGTTGAACTTGGAGGTGAGCTTTATCCTGATGAGATAGCAAAAGTGAAGATAGATTTTGAAGTTAAACTTGCCAATATTCATCATAGGCTTGGCTATGGAGATAAGACAATAAACTTTGGCAATTTTTATCCTATAGCATGCGTTTATGAAGAAGGCATAGGTTTTAGTACAAATCTTTATCATTCAAATGGTGACCCATTTTTTAGCGAGTGTTCAAACTATGAAGTCGAGATAAGTTATGACAAGGTTTTTGAGATTGCAAGCAGTGGAGTGGAAGTGAGTTCGGTGCTGGATAATCAAAAAATCACAAAAACGTTTAAAGCAAAAAGTGTAAGAGATTTTTGTTTTGTGCTAAGTGAAAACTTTGAAAAGACTTCGAGCAAGGTGGACGGTGTGGTCATAAATTATTTTGGCTATAAAGGTGACGAAAACCTTGAAACATGTCTAGATGTCAGCGGTGATGCAATCAAAACTTTTAACAAACTTTTTGGAGATTATCCATATGAGGAGATTTCCATTGTGAAGGCAAATTTCATTCATGGAGGTATGGAATTCCCTAATATAGTACTAATAAGTGACAATGTTGAGCTCCAAGAAGATTATAACTATGTTATCGTCCATGAAATTGCTCATCAGTGGTGGTATGGAGTTGTTGGTAATGATGAGTATAACTATGCTTGGATTGATGAAGGGCTTGCAGAATATAGCACATTATTATTTTTTGAAGAGAATTCAAAATATGGATATAATTATAAGGAAATGACAAATAATGCGCTTGAAAATTACTTAACTTTCGAAGAAGTGTATAGAAAAGTTACAGGAACAGTTGATGGACGCATGCAACGCCCACTTGATGAATTTAATACTGAGCCTGAATATGCTCAATGTGTCTATACTAAAGGTGTTCTTTTATTTAACAATATTAGAGACCTTATTGGTAGAAAAAAATTGATTAAGACTCTTGAGGGGATTTATTCAGTTTATTCCTTTAAAAACATTACACCAGAAGAATTTGTTCATGAGTTTGAAAAGGCGGGCGGAAAAGCAATGGTTGGCGTCTTCAATAGTTGGCTTAATGGAAAAGTTATATTGACGAAGAATTAGAAATAAACTTATTTTAATTTTTAAAAAAATTTAATTTTTATATTAATAAAAAGCGGAGTGTCCGCTTTTTTATTTTTCAATATTATATTTATTGAAGAAATTTAAGAAATTTTAAATTATAGTTGACAATTTTTTAAATATATATTATAATCATCAATGTTTCAAGTTTGGACTGCTAGCTCAGTTGGTAGAGCATCTGACTCTTAATCAGGGGGTCCGGGGTTCGAGCCCCCGGCAGTCCACCAAAAAATGACGGGAAAGCCCGTCTTTTTTTATGCCGGGAGCTAGCAACTGAAGTTGCTATGGCGTCCGCCATACGAACCCCAGACCAAGTCCGAGTCGGAGCTTTTAAGCTCGGTCATTCGACTTTTCTGTTTCTCCCGAAACAGGTCTCATACTACGAGCCCCCGGCAGTCCACCAACCTAAACTCTGTAAGAACACTGAAACAAATTTTCAGGCATCGATTAAATCGCTCCACCAAACCATTTGCTGTACGAACACTTAAACGAATGTTCAGACAGCGACTAAGTCGCTCAACCAAATATATAACGGTGAAAAGCCGTCTTTTTTATTGTTTTTTAAGTGTTAATCTTTAAAATCCACATATACTTTGCTTTCTTGGGGACCTATGCTATTTTGATATTTGCCGTTATATAATTTGATTTTTCCTAAAGTTTTCCAAAACATGATTTGTCCTATTTTCATGCCTTTATAAATTCTAAGGGGTTGGACAGCATGAAGTTGAAAAGTTAAGTTGCCTTTAAAACCAATATCTACAAGTTCGGCGGTTATTTGAACAAATAAACCAAGTCTTCCTGTCGAGCTTCTTCCAGTTAGAGTAGGCACGAAATAGTCGCTCCCCAAAATTTCTTTTGTAAAGCCAAGATAAATTTTGTTTGGCTTTAAGACAAGCCCTTCGTCTGGAATTTTTATGATTTTTGTTTTAAGTTCTTTTTTGCTGTCAAGAATTTCGTCATCATATACTTTTAAATAATCGCCAAGCTCTACGTTATAACTGTTTGGATTTACATTTTTTTCGTTAAATGGTGAGATAGTAATTTTGTTTTTACGTACCTGTTTTTTGATTTCGTTGCCCGTAAGTATCATTTTAACTCCTTATAAAACTTGCTTATTTGTGCCGATTGAAATTGTTTGTATTCGCCATTTTTATATGTGCGAGTCTTTCTGCCTTTTATCTTCCAAAAGGTGACTTGACCTATCTTCATGAGGGGATAAACTCTAAGTGGCTGAACGACTTTAAGTTCAAGCGTCCATGAATGGAAAGTTCCCACATGACCGAGCGGGGCGGTGATTTGAAGAAAAAGTCCAAGTCTGCCCATTGAACTTCGGCCTATAAGTTGTGTCACAAAATTATCGCTTCCGATTTTTTCATAGGTGCTGGCGAGATATAATTTGCCAGGCTTTAAAATGTAACCGCTCTCTGGAATGATGATTTTCCTAAACTTTGGTTTTTCTTTTGCGTCTAGGTCAGTGTCAAATTCAATAAGCTGGTCAGCAAGCCGATAATTATAGCTATTTGGATTTAATAATTCTTCATTAAAAGGCTGGATTTTAATGCGATTTTTACGCACTTGTTTGATAATTTCTAATTTTGTTAAAATCATAGTTCACCTAGTTTGTTTAAGGTTTATTGTATATTTAAGATTTGATAGTTGCCCATGCCTCAGGGGTTCTGAAGTCTATAGGTAGCAAATTTAGATATGAGTCAATTCTAATAATAAGTTGAAAGGTGTTATGGCAGTTTTGTGCGATTAAAAAGTCTCGAATATTGTCGATTATATTATGTAATTTTGAAATTATATAAGAAATATCATAATTACTAAAATGGCTTTTCTCTATCATTTTTTCATTAAATCTTTTTACATGAAATATATTGCCATGATTATAAGGAAATTCAACCATTAAATAGGGTGAATTATCTCTTGTTGATACGCCAGGAACGACTGAGGGAATAAAACTTATTCTGTCTATAAAATCGGTGTTTTCTTGGGTACTGAATTGAACAATTGCAAGTTTGTCACTATAATAGTTCTCATTTTGCTTAAATTTGTGACATTCTACACAAAAGATAAACCTATCTTCAAATTCTTCTGCACCTATTTTAAGGTCTGATAAAGTTTTGAAAAAACGATTGTCCTTGCATTTTATATCGCTCAAAAATGCATATTTATTGTCGCCACTTCGCTTTAAAACTAGGGTGTCATAACTGCCAGACAAATTTAACTCTATAAGTTCTTTTTTGGAATCAACGAAATAAAGTTCAATTCGATTTTTGTTAAAATAATATGGAAAATTCTCATACAAGAATTTTAAACCTAAAACTCTATTAAAAGTTGGCAATTCTATCATAATTTTTCCTCGCTTAATATTTTATTAATCAGATTTAACAGGTTGTTTTGATATTCTTCAATTGTGCCAAGATTGTCGAGTTCATAGTCGCAAGGAAGTTCGTTTTGCCATTCAAGGCTGAGTTTTGTGTTTGCCTCAGTGTGGTCTTGGCGCTCTCTTTTGTAGCCATTTATTTTTATAAAAACAAAGCCTAAATCTTTTAAATATTGAAAATCTGGTGGTCTGCAATCATCATTTGTTATAATGCCGTCATAGTCATAAAAATTGTCTAGCTTTTTAGTGAAATTATCGAGAATAAAAGTTGGATTCTCTTTTCGTATTTTGCTTCCTAGAAATTGCAAGAGTTCGCCGTCTTGTTTTTCTTTCATTTGAGTGCCAAGAAAGGTATAAAAATAATCTTGAAGTTCATAGAGGGGAGAGGCGAGTTTAATGTTTTTGATTTTAAAGTGTTTTTCCAAAATCTTTATGGCCCTGCTTTTACCATATCCGCTTGGTGCAATAAAACAAATCTTTTTATTCATATTTTTCTCCTTAAATAAATGTGTAAAATTTACGCTTTTGTTGTTTTTATAAAACACGATTTTCATCGTGTTATATTTGTTATCTCATAATTCAAAATTTCTATTTATAAAAACTTATTGATGAGATTTTGTCAGTAAATCTATAAAGTTTGGTTGCTTTTTTATTTTCTTCTTTTATGGTTTGGTTTGTTTCAGCTATTATACCGTCAGACAATAGTTTTTTTCTGAAATTTCGTCTGTCAAGTTCTTTATCCAGTATTTTCTCGTATGCGATTTGAAGTTCGGGCAGGGTGAAAGTGTCTGGATATAATTTCTTTATGATAGTCGAAGTAAAGATTTTCTCTTTTAATGTTGCAATAGCTTTTTCTAGTATTTCCTGATGGTCATAACCAAGAGGGGGCACTCTGTCTATCTCAAACCAGTCAGCATCTGATGCTTTTTCAGTTTGTTTGAACTTTTCAATAATACTAGAGTCGCTGACGCCAATATATCCTATTGCAATCATTCTGCGAATAGGTGAGCGGTCTGGTTTTGTGAAAACATCAAACATTTCAAAGTCTATATTTTTAATACAGGTCTTTTCATAAAGCTCACGTTTCATTGCTTCTTCGCCAGTTTCAGTATTGTAAGCACATCCTCCAACCATTATCCATTTGCCTTTAAATGGCTCGTTTTTTCTTTTGATTAGAAGTACTTTAAATTTGCCTTTATCAATGGTGAAAAGTGCGAGAACTACGTGCAAACCTTGATTATTATATCGAGGGTCGTTTGCCTTCATTTTTGCCTCCAAATATATTATGCGTAAATTTTACGCATTTGTCAAGTGGTTAATTGAATTTTTTGTGCATTATGCACATTTTAATAATATTTTTATGAAATGAATAGGGGATTAGAGGGTAGAAAGATAAAAGATAATTAAAAAAATCCACTAAGAAAGTGGATTTAATATTAATCTTTTACAAAGAATCCAAGACCATAACAGCCTGCGCCAACATGTGAGCCAACAACGCAACCAATTTCACCAGTTACAATTTCTTGATTTGGGCTTATTTTTGCTTTAACTTTTTCTTTGAGATTATTGACTGCTTTTAGGTTGTCAGAGTGAGCGAGGTAGAAATATTTATCTTCGTCAATATTTTCAATTTTATCGAGGAGGTATTGGTCTGCTTTGTTTGCGCCCATACATTTTGCAATATTTACAACTTTGCCGTCCACAATGCTTACGATTGGTTTTACGTTAAGCATAGAGCCAATGACAGCACTGGTTGAGGTGAGGCGGCCGCTGTGTTTAAGATATTTAAGGTCGTTGATGACAAATCCGCAACGTATATTTTTTCTTAAACGGTAGAACTCTTCTTTAATCTTTTCAATGTCATGTTCTTTTTCCATGAACTTGCAAAGTTCAACGATGATTGCTCCTTGAGCAATAGTTGTTGAGGCGCTTTCTTCAATAAAGACATTCTTCATGTAAAGGTTGTCTGCCGCCATTTGAGCTTGAATTTTGGTTGTGCTCATTTCCATTGAGATGACGATTGTAAAAATAAAGACGTCTTCCTTATTGCAATATTCTTTATAGAACTTTTCAAATTTATATGCGTTTGGCATGGCAGTTTTGGGAATAAGTCCTGTTTCGTTAAGTTTTTTATAAAATTCACGAGTCTCTAGTCCTTCCTCGTATATTTCCTCACCAAACATGACCTCAATCGGAATAATTGATATATCATATTTTTCCATGAATCCTTCTGGAATATCGCATGACGCATCAGCTAAAATTTTAAATTTCATTTTCCCTCCATATTTTATAAAGTATTGTAACATACAATTTATATTTCTGCAAAATAAAAAGGTCAAATTTTATAAAAAAATACAATTCTTTACAAATATGTCGAATTTTTGTAAAAAATCAAAAAATCGTTTTACATTTTGCTCTGTAGTTTGTATAATAAACCTTGAAAATCATAAGAGAGGTTGTTATGAATAATTTGAATGATAGTTTCATTGAAGAAAGACTTAGCCTTTATCTAATGCTTTTGAAAATCACACCCAATTTAAAAGGCCATGCATTTTTCAAGGAATGTGCAACGAAGATATTAGATGACCCAACGTTAAAGTTTAACATACATGATAAGCTATTTAAAAACATAGCTGATATGTTTGATGAAACAATATATATGGTTGCTCGTTCGCTCAGGCATGCGATAGAGGTGAGCTTGAAAAGAGAGGGGATAAGGGATTTTGAGAGATATACTAAAGTTGAACTTTTTAATCCAAAACCCTCGCCACGCGAACTTCTTTGTATTTTGGTGGAAAGAGTTATGGTTGAAAATAGTCATATGACCGCAAATTTAGGTGATACTGCAGACCTGTGGAATGATTGTTTAATTTTTTGAAAAAATTTGGCAAAAACACTTGATTTATTTTTTCAAGTGTTTTATAATGAACCCATAAAAGAACACGGCGTTCTTTTATAAATTGGAGCGAGTATGAAAGTAATAGATGAAACATTGCTTGAAAAGATGCTTGATTATATTAAAACTTATCAGATAAGTTATGGTCAGAGTCCAACTTATCGTAATATAATGAAGCATATGTCTTTGAAGAGTTCGTCCATTGTTTATCGTTATGTCGAGATTCTTTGCGAAAGAGGAATGCTTGATAAAGATGAATTTGGAGGAATTGATATTTCAAGCAATTTAAGCTGTGATGAGACTATAATTGCCCCTATAGTCGGCACAGTTACTTGCGGTGCTCCAATTTTGGCACAAGAGAATATTGAAGGGATTTTAAAACTGCCATCTTCTATTTTTGGAAAGGGAGAAAAGTTTTTGCTTCACGCCGAAGGTGACAGTATGATTGATGCAGGTATACAAAGCGGTGATATGCTTGTTGTAAGAAAGTGTGAAACGGCTGAAAATGGCCAGATTGTTGTGGCACTTATTGATGATAGTGCGACTGTTAAAACTTTCTACAAGAAAAATGGCTATGTACTATTGCATCCAGAAAATCCAAAGTATGATGATATAAAAGTAAAAAATGTACAAATTTTAGGTATTGTTGAACATTACATTCACAAAATTTAAGGAGGCAAAAGTGCAGATTAAATTGTTTTGTCCTCATTGTGGTAGATGTTTGGGGGAGTGCAACTCCACTGATGAGCATGCAAATTGCAAGGTACTTGTGAATATGCCAGAGAGGAAAAGCAAAAAGTATTTTATTCATGATATGAAATGTGTAAAATGCAAAAAAGAGATTTTTATTTTAATGGAATTTAAAGATTAAAATTGTCATAATGAAAAAAGCGAGCCTAGCGTTCCAAAAATCATTTAGATTTTTGACGTTAGGCTTTTTTTAAGCCTTACGCTTAGCGAGCAACCAAATGTTGCACGACTATTGTAAGGAATAAATAAAATAAAAAAAAATGAACTAGGCAAGGTTGAAAGATAAAAAAACGCTTGACGATAATCGCCAAGCGTAAGGTTCGGGGAACACATAGTAGGTTTAATAAAGTGGCTAAGCCACACGATAAACGTCAAGCGTAAGGCTTGTGGTGCCGATGGTGGGAGCCTTTACCCTAAAAATCTAACGATTTTCAGGGGACCCAGAACCCATGGGTTCGCCTCCCACTTAATGAGAAAAATTTATTTGGAACGAAATAACTTTAAATAAAACAAACGCTTGACGATAAACGCCAAGCGTAAGGCTTGTGGAACGTAATAAGATTAATAAAGAAAGAAGTTGAACGATAAACGTCAAGCGTAAGGCTTGTGGTGCCGATGGTGGGAGTCGAACCCACATGAAGTTGCCTCCAACGGATTTTGAGTCCGTCGCGTCTGCCATTCCGCCACATCGGCATTGCGAGATAATTTTATCACATAAATCATTTCTATGCAACTGTTTTTTGAAAATTTTTGACGATTTGGTTTGATTTTTTAAAAAAATATTTTCTTGATTAACAATAGAATAAATTCTCATTTTCTATTTCTTTTTATCGAATAAAAAACTATATTGTCGCATTTTTTACTTTTTAAAACAAATTTCGACATGAATTTTTGTAAAAATTTAACATTTTTGTAAAAAATTGTCAGTCATCGTTGACTAATGATGAAAATAAAAATTATAATCACTTTAAAGCGGGAGGGAAAAATGAAATCTAATGAATGGGCTAAAACTTTATTGCATGTTTACAAATATCTTGATAGGGTTACTGAAGGTATAGATAAGATGGTTTCGCAAAATGCTTATAATTCTTTTTATACACGTGGGGACAAGCAGGGCGAAAACGGAATAATGGCGGTTGCAGATAGAATTATTAATTTAAGTGCAAGAAAGGTGCGTCTTATAAACACAAAGGTTCTTTGTGATAAAGCTCTGCTTGCCATTGATAAACCAAGTGCAAGGCTTTTAATAGAGCGCTATATGGATAATGATGAAGCAGATATTATTGCTGAAAGGCACGGATTCAATGTTCGTACATATTTTCGTAAGCTTTTTCAAGCTGAGGTGAGCTTTTGTCAAGCTATGTCAAGAATGGGATTTAATGAAAACAAGTTAAGCGATTATTTGAATCAAGAGAAATGGATAATTGAAGTTTATGAAAAATTTAAAAATGAAAAAGAGGAGCTTAAAGAAGCTGTTTAGGCTAATTTAAGTCTCCTTCATCAAATTCAAAATAATCTTTATTTTTGGCTCTCTTAAATTTTGTTTTTGGGGAAGTTACCTTCTCTTTTGCGATTGTAGGTCTAATGAGAAGATATAGCACAATAAGGCAAGGAATTGATACGCCGACAATTATAAACCCCATTGCGACAGAAGTTAGTTCTTTTGCGCTTTGACTTTTAAAGAAAGGGTCTTTGATTATTTCAAAACGTTCATTATTTGTGGCAATTGTGGGAAGTTTATCACAAAAGACTGAATATACAAAGCCATAATTTGATGCGTCATAACTATATTTACAGTAAATCCAAATGCTACTTTTATCGGGAATAGCTTCTTGCCCAAGTATGGTGCCATAATATGTGACATTATCTGTTAGATAGGGAATAACACATTTTTTATTTTCTTCGTTTAGGCTTGGTGAAGAATATAGCCCCAGTCCTTCTGTTGCAAATACTCTAAAGTTTGCTTCAACAAAAGGTTGGGTTGGTGTTCCGTCCATAGCGGTTACTTCGGTCTTTTTGACATAGCCATAAACATCTTTGTATACGCAATAATAGAAATTGTCATTAGCACTTTCTATAAGCCTAACGAAATAGCTGTTTGGAATTTCAAAAAGCCTTAGCGAGTTTTCGCTTCTTGGTGCAGAATAAAGATAAATTCCACTTTGCTCAATTTTGGCATAGATTGAAGAGGAATCAGCGAAAGAAATATTTCCCATAGAAAATGAGAAAGGCATAAACAAAAATAAAATGAATAGAGATAGGAATAATTTTTTCATGACTTTATTTTAAAATGTTTGATTACCTTTTCGCAAATCAATATTTGTCGAAGAGAGGCTAATATTATACAATTTAGGCAGGTGAGTATGAATGAAAAATTAAAAGAATTGAAACGAAAGTTAAAACTTGTCAATGATGAAATAAAATTAAGGCAAAAAAATGATTACCTTTCGAGATATAACACGGGCAAGTTTATACATAAAAAGCAAATTGAATTTCACAAATGTAAAAAGAAAAATAGGTGGGTGTTTGGTGGCAACCGCTCGGGAAAGACAGAATGTGGTGCGGTTGAAACGGTTTATCTTGCAAGAGGAATTCATCCATATAAAGATAATAAGCCAATATCATGTTGGGTGGTGAGTTTGTCAAGACAGGTTCAAAGAGATGTCGCTCAAGAGAAGATTCTTCACTATTTAAGACCTGATTGGATTGCAGATATTGTCATGTCAAGCGGAAGAGCGGATAGTGCTGAGAGCGGAATTATCGACTTTATTTTGGTGAGAAATGTGTTTGGGTCACTTTCAAAAATAGGGTTTAAAAGTTGTGACCAAGGTCGTGAAAAATTTCAAGGCTCTTCGCTTGATTTTGTTTGGTTTGACGAAGAACCGCCTTTTGATATTTATCAAGAATGCAGAATGAGAGTTTTAGATAGAAAGGGAGAAATCTTTGGTACTATGACACCGCTTAAAGGTTTGACATGGGTGTACAATGAGATTTATCTAAATACAAATCATGATGATAATGTTTGGCATATTTCAATTGAATGGGCAGATAATCCTTACCTTGACAAGGGAGAGATTGAAGCGATGACAAAGTCTTTGTCAGAGGAAGAACTCGAAAGTAGGCGATATGGCAAATTTATGCTGTGCGGGGGACTTGTTTATAATGAATTTGATGAGAGCGTTCATGTAATTGAACCCTTTGATGTGCCAAAAGATTGGTACGATAACATTTCAATTGACCCTGGTCTTAATAATCCACTTTCAGCGCATTGGTATGCTAAAGATTATGACGGAAACGTCTATGTTATCGCCGAACATTTTGATAAAGGAAAGGACGTTGCATATCATGCAAGTCGAATTAAAGCTATTTCAGAAAGGCTTGGTTGGCATTACTATAATGGAAAAATTAGGGCGCTTATTGATAGTGCTGCAATGCAGAGAACACTCGCCAGTATAAAAAGTGTAGTCGAGCTCTTTGCTGAGAATGATATTCTTGTCAATCCAAAAGTCAACAAGGACATGTATAGTGGTATTTCAAGAGTTAAGAGATATTTAAAGGACGGAGAAGGTAAACCTCATCTATTTATATTTAAAAATTGTATAAACATGATTGAAGAAATCAAAGGATACTGGTGGGGAAATGAGGACCTTCCTATTAAGAAAGATGACCACTGTTTGGATGAATTGAGATATTATCTTATGAGCATAAATCAAAATGAGCGGTTAAAAGAAGAAAAATCGGCTATTCAAAGGGAAAAAGAGAGGCTTATTAAAAAACTTGACCGCTCTAGGCGAAAATAAATTGGCTATTAATTTAAAATGCCTTGCAATTTGTTTGGAAAAAATCAAAATATATGATAAATTTAAATTAAGTATATTTATTATATAAATATTTCATACTATTTTAATAAAGTTTGATTTCTTTGCGGTTACAAAATAAGTGGTGAGAGAATGAAAAGATTTTTGGTTTTGATTTTTTCTGTAATGATTTTTGCTTTTGGCGGGGTTTGCTTGTCTGTGGGCAATATTTCTTTTGCCCAAGAGGGTGACAAGGTCTTTAAAATTTCGTCAGCAGAAGAATTTTTGGAAGTTATGACAAATGAAGGTGTCTATGATGACACAAGTGTAAATATTATGCTCACCGATAGCTTCGACCTTGCCGAAACAGATTTAACTCCTATCTTTGAGCTTAATGCAAAGTTTAGAGGAAAGTTTGATGGAAATGGTTATACAATTTCTAATATTAATTTCCCAATGTCTGGGCAGTATGTTGGACTTATCCCACAAGCTAGCGGTGCGGAAATTACAAATGTAAAAATAAGTGGAAATGTAACTTATGGATTTTCATCAAGTTATGTAGATGAACTTTATTTAGGTGTGCTTGTTGGATATGGCGAAAATGTTACTTTCTCAAAATGTGAATTTGATAACCTCGATGATGAAAATCATGAGGATATTGAACTTAAAGTCTATTCAAACTTAAACTTTGGAATGCTTGCTGGGAGACTTAGAAATGACATTGCAGTAAATTCTTCTATTTCAGATTGCGTAAATTATTTTAATGCCAATGTTATTTTAAATAAAGATGCCAACGTAAGAGTTGGGGGACTTGTTGGTTATGGCGAAAACCTTTCTATTTTAAATGTTTTAAATTTTGGAAATGTGACTTTAACAAACAACCTTTCAGATAGTCCTCTTGATAAAGTTTATATTGGTGGTATTGTTGGAGCGGTTAACGGCAGTAAAACAGCCATTCGTAACGCTTGCTTTGGCGGAAATATTACTGTTCCAAACGCTAGTTCCTCAAATATTATTTATGGTGGAATTTTAGGTGGAGCTATGACTAGTCTGCCAGCAAGAGCTAACACCAACTTCGTTTATTATTCTGATTTCAATTTGAAGCCAAGCGGAGATGATTTCCTTGTTTTAACTGATAAGGTTGCAAAGGTGTCAAGCATTAATCGTGAGTTTGTTTCAAACAAAGAAAACTTTGACCCTGCTAATTCATCGTTTGATTTTGAAAAAGTTTGGAGACAGGTGGCTTCAAGGTCAAGTCTGCATCTTCAAAATTTCCAATTGTTCGACTTTGCATTCAACTCTCTTCTAGATAACGCGCAAATGATTGATAATGCGACTTTCTCAACACTTGACCAAAATGAATTAAATAGCCTACAAGTAAAATATAATCAAGAAATTCAAATCCATATTAGCCTTAAAGAAGAGTATTATGGTTATTATATTCTATCGCGTGTGCTATTGAATGGAAATGAGCTTTCTTCTGAATTTAAGACAGAAGAGGTTAAAAATAGCGAAAATTTAGTTACTGGCTATGTGGTAACGCTTTTGGCTAACGCGCAAACAAGCGGTTCCTATTCTTTCTCGGTCACTCCAAAAGCTTATAACTGTGTGATTGCAGTGTCTGACAGAGCTAAGACTAACGGTGAAGGTGTTATTCGTTTCAATGATGGAGACCCTATTATTGATATGTCTTATCCTTTCTATAACAATAGTAGAGAGCAAAAGATTGTTGCCGAAGGTAAAAGCATCTATAGCTTCGATTTTTGGGAGCTTTATTATAGAGACTCAAATGGCAACTTTACATCAAGAGCTACTTTTGAAAATTATCAAGACAGTGGCCTTAGAATAAATTTTGGAACAGCACCTTTTGATAGAGAGTTTAAACTTGTTGCAAACTTTACAGACCAAGCGGCGATTGAAGTGTCTTTTGGAAGAATAAATGCAAGCGTCATTAAGTCAATCTCTTTTGGCGGGGTTGAATATGATGGTATGGCGATTAAGGTATCTCCAAATAGTTCACAATCTCTTGAGCTTGTTGTAAACAAAGATTATGTTCTTGATGTTGATGTCTTTGTTGGAGATATTGGAGCTCTTTATGGTGGAAATCCAACTTCTTCACTAATTGTTCGAGACCCAGAAAGTACAGACGATAATATTTATAAACTTAATGATGATGGCGATAAGGTTTATAGATTTTCAATCAATATGAGATATATAAAAAATATTGAAGATAACAGCCTAAGACTATCTTTCTTGACTCACGAAGACAAAACGGGCGGCGCTAAAAGTTTGTTGTGGCTTTATATAACTCTTCCTATTGTTGTAGTAGTTATTGTAGGTGTGATTGTATTCATCGTCCTTAGAAGAAGAGGAGGCGGCACCTCTTACAGCAGAACTTCGGGTACGGCAAAGACTAAAACTAAAAAAGAAAATTATAAAGATTTATACTAAATTTTTGTGTAAAAGCTTGAAAGTTTTGAATTTTTCAAGAAATGAATACAATAAAGAGTAAAAAAAATCGTTTAATAAGATTTATGTTTTCTTCAAGATAATTTAATAAGATTTATGTTTTCTTCAAGATATAAAAAAAGCTATAGTTTTCTATAGCTTTTTTTTGGTAATACTTGAGCTGTTTTAGAGAGCTTTAAGCGATTCTGCTTGCGATTTCAGTATTTACAAGAGCGGTGTAGTTTGGATGATAATCATCTTTGCTTGCATTGTTTAATACTTTAAGAAGATTATCAAAAGACTCTTCAGTCATGACTGGGCTAGCGCACCAAGCGTCAATTGCAAGATACTGCTCTACAGCGATTTCGAGTTCGGTTTGTGTCATTCCATCGAATGAAGCTTTGAGAGCTTTTGCAGATTCAGAATATGGTTCTGTCTTGATAAACTGATAAGCTTTATAAACGGCTTTCAAGAATTTTTCAGCTTGCTCGTCATGTGATTTTAAATAACTTGACTTTGCAACGAAACATGTATATGGAATATATCCAGATAAGTCGCCGACAGCTTTAAGAACGTGACCATTTCCAGCTTTTTCAAGGTTGGTTGCAGTTGGCTCGAAAAGAGTGCAGTATTCGTTGCCCGAAGTTATAAACTCACTGGCAATGTTTGCAAACGCAACGTCAGTACGAAGGTTTACTTCACCTTTAGACGCGTTTGTTCCAATTGTTAAGCCGTTACTCTCAATGACATATTGAAGTGTCATTGCAGGGAGCCCACCTTGTCTACCGCCGATTATTGTTTTGCCTTTAAGGTCATCAAGAGTAAAACTTGAATTTGCCTGTCTGCCAACAATGAATGAACCATCTTTTTGAGTAAGTTGACCGAATACCATTGGGCGGTCTTTTACTTCTTCGGCGTATACAACTTGCTCTGGGCCGCATAAAATTATGTCAGCACTGCCACTTATTAAAGTGGTCATTGAAGAGTCAGAGCCATTTGTACTTTCTAGAACTACGTTAAGCCCTTCATCTTTAAAGAAGCCTTTATTTAAAGCTACATATAATGGGGCATAGAATATGCTATGTGTAACTTCGTTAAGACGTATCTTGTTTTCATCTTTTTTGCCACAGCCTACAAACATGAGCGATGAACATACCAAGATTGCTAGGCATAGTGCAAATAATGAAAATCTTTTGAATTTTTGCATTTTTCCTCCTTACATTAGTCAATTTATGTTTTTTGAGGGTTGTGTGTGAAAAAATATTGATGAATTTGATTAAATTTTAAACAAAATCCTTAATGTTTTGACTTTTGACTGCTAAATAAGTTATAATATCCTCATGAAAGTAACTTCTGGAATTTATAAAGGACGAAAACTTATAGATAATAAATTTGAGCATATAAGACCGACGGCTGATATGGTAAAACAGGCTATGTTTAATAAGCTTAGCGAAATTGTTGTGGGAGGAAAGGTGCTTGACCTTTTTTGTGGCACGGGGGCTCTTGGAATTGAGGCAATAAGTCGTGGGGCGAGCAAGGTGGTTTTTGCCGATAAAGACAAAAGAAGTGTTGAGCTGACCAAAAACAACTTAAAAAATCTTAATATTTCAGCCAAAGTATTTTTTGCAGACTATCAAAGCGCTATTAAAGCACTTAAAGGCGAGAAGTTTGATTTAATCATTTTAGACCCTCCGTATATGGCGGGATTATATGAAAACGCACTCAAAACTATTTTTGAGTGTGAACTTTTATCTGACGGCGGAGTAATAGTTTGCGAACATGAGCGAAATGTAAAAATTGATTTTAGTCCATTTATAGTTCAAGATGAAAAAAACTATGGTATTAAGACATTGACATATTTAAGTTATTAAATTAAAAATTGATAAATAAAAAGGAAGATAATCTCTTCCTTTTTTTATTTTTTAAATTATTGGCTCAAAGTCTTCAAAGATGACATTATCACAATATTTGACAACTTTAAGATATTCGCTTTCACTTCTTACTGTCCAGGCGAGAAGTGGAAGACCTTTAAACTTTCTTGTAAAGCGGTTTGGAAGTCTTTTTGCTTCATAACTAATAAAGTCAGGGTGGCTTACATTTTTGTTGAGAAGCATTCTTTTAAGAGCAAACTTTTTTACGAGAGAAAGTTTAACATCTCTAAAATAACTTGAAAGTTGACCTCTTGGAATTTCTGGTGCATGCTTATAGAAGTATTCAAGCACATAAGGATTGAAAGACTGAACTGCAAACTCTCCATTATAATCTTGCAAAAGTTCTACCACGCCTTTTTCAAGGTCGCCGACTTTGCCTTCGTTTTTCACTTCTATAAGAAGAGGAACGCGTCCGTTGACAAACTCAAGCACTTCTTTAAAGGTAGGTATTTTTTCATCACTGCCTTTAAGAGAGAGATATTTAAGGTCTTCCTTGTTTAAGAATTTTAAATATCCGTCATTATCAGTAAGTCTAGAGAGTGTTGTATCGTGGAAAACCACAATAGTTCCGTCAGAAATGATTTGAACATCAAGTTCAATAGGGTGACCAGCTTCAATTGCTTTTGCAAAAGCTGTCATTGAATTTTCTGGAATTTTGTTGTCGTGTAAACCTCTATGTGCGATTGGCTGGAGAACGAGCCAAGAATTAAATAAATCCATTGTAACCTCAGTTTGATAAAATATAAAATATATAATTGATTTTTCAATAATTATTAAATATAGTATAACATAATATATGATAGAAAATCTACAAAATAGTAACTCTTTCTATAATTGTTTACGGATATTTACAATTAAGAATATTTTTTGTGTCAATAATTTTTGAATAGTTCCTATAAAAAGGAGCTATTTTAACGTATGAATAATTCCTATAAACGTTTCATTTATATTGATTTTAGTTTAGTAACAAAATTATTTACATTTCGTCTTACTTCTTTACTATAAACTGGATCAACTTTATCTTCTAGATAAAAAATAAAATTAATTATCTCTTCTGTATTTATCTTCATTTAATTCACGCTTCTTTTTTCTTTTAAATAATGATAATAACGAGTATTTCTATCTTGATAAGTTAGTATAGCTCTTTAGAAGATTTCTATTCACTAGTGAATAAAAATCTTCTAGATGAGCTTTTGGTTTTGTAACAAGAAAGAAATAGTGTCGTAATTTGTTTTACGAAAATAAAATTATTATTTAAAAAAATATGTTAAGATGTAGTTAGCAAAGGAGATAGTTCTTTAGAATTGTAACTACATATTTCTGTAGCGAATTTTTTAACAGTAGCTTCATATTCTTTGCAGAATTTATTTAATGTTAACGTTGAATATGTAGAAGGTACATTATCTAGGCAAACTACTTTGTACCTTTTTTTATTGTATTCAACTATAATTCCAATTTTCTGTCTCATATATATATTTACTTTAGCTTTAGGTAATATATCATTATCAATAATTTGAAACTTTTTATTTTGAATACTAAAAGTACCAGAATTATCAATTATTCTTGTAAATTTATTTGTTAGCAACATATTTAAATCTATATATGATGGCAATGGAATAAATTTATTTTCTTTTGATAAAGGTTCTACTGCAAACTTTTTATTGTATTTTTCAATATATTTAGGTAAAAATTGATTGGCTTCTTCAATAGTTGTAATATT
>CATKXS010000012.1 GCA_949841045.1 uncultured Clostridia bacterium
CATTACTCCCATTTACTTCATGGTCATCTAAGTATATACAAGCAGAAGCTAAATCTACCTTCCAACCCGCAAACTTATATCCCTGTCTACTGAAAGCATTAGGGTATAAATTTTGAGCTTCGTTAAAGGTGAAATTCTGGTTTTCCATACTTCCACTGCCTTCTATTACGTTGTATTTTACAGTGTAGTTATTTTTTACCCAGTTTGGAGTTAAAGTTTGATTTTCGGCAATGTCCCAATTTCTTGCACTAGTTCCATCAGTGTTATAATATTTATAACCGTTGGCACCATAGTAACCCTCAAATGTAAAACCTGTTCTAAATGGAGGAGTTATTGCTGTCATTGGCTGACCAAAAGTTACATCTGCACTTCCATTTCCTCCTCTACCAATATCAGCAAGAGAATTATCGAAATTTACCCTATACTCATTAGGCGTCCACTGCGCGTAAAGCGTCAGCACATTGCTTTCATCACGTTTTGGGTCAAAGTCAATCCCGTAAGTGGTATTTGCAGAAGTATATCTCGTCCCCGTCCCATCTTGTTTTGTATTCCAGCTATCGAAGACATATCCAGTTCGGACTGGCACATTCGAGGAGACCTTAATTAGACGTGGAGTGTATGTTCCTCCTCCGTATTTCATATATTGTGCTGTTGAACTGCTTGAAATAGGTTTCCCACTTTGAGCTGCCCCTCCATTCAAATTATAACTTATTCTTAAATCTCTTTTATAAATCAATCTATATTCGCCAGCATCTATGTTAGTAAAATACTTACCCACTGCGTATTGTGCTTCCATAGTTGCATAATTACTGGTTATCCAGTCGCTATCATTCCAATAACTAGGCTTCCATTCGTAACTCGAATAAGTGTTGCTTGGCCTAAAAAGAGTATAGCCCGTTCCTGCAGTATAAGTAATCTTTCTACTTTGTGCGGTAAAATTATTATCATAATATTTGTAATTAACACTATAGTTTACTTTTGCATTGTTAAAAAGTAAAATTTTAGGAGTAAATCCCCATTGTGTAAAGACTGTGTCTATATCGTCAACATTAACTGTCCATTGGCCAGTCGTTCCATTACAAACTTTTTCATATCTTTGTTCGCTAGAATCATCTTCGTCACTATAACTGCCGTAATATTCATATACACCGCCAAATTGTCCTCCAGCTATATCCTCAAAAGCAAATATTAGATTTCTATACATAGGCAAAGTACCAACGGGTGTATAATCCCAAAGTTCAGAACCTCCATTATTTCTCCAGTCTCCGCTACTAAGCGCGTTGTTTCGAGCCGTCTCACTATCAAACCATATTAACAAACAATCCGCATAATATGAACCATATTCATATTGCAAAAATGAGGCAAAAAATTTTTGAGATATAACGGGAAGTATTGGGTTTGCATAATATGCGACATTTCCCTTAATACCTGCTGCGCCATGAAAAACTGGCATCGTATCCTTTTCTAAATTACCGCCGGAATCATATACTTCTTCATATCTATCTTGTACCGAAGAATCAAGAATTGTGGTAATAAAAAATTTTAATGAATATGTACTCGCGGACTGAGCTTCTTTAACCGGATTTTTAGAACTAAAATCTCCTATAAGCAAAGAGCCACAAACAAAAAGAGTAATTAAAAATATAAATAATGGACAATATTTTATTATCTTTTTCATATTCACTCCCATAATTTAATTTTACCCCCCCCCGAAAAAAGTCAAGCATTTTACCATAGGTTTAAGCATTGTTTAAAACCTTTCTTTTTTAGTTTCGGTGGTAAGTCATTATTACTCGTACATTTATCTTCTGCATTTTGTAGTATTTTATCATATTTTGTCGAAAAATAAAATTAATTTATACAAGTATTGAAAAAAAATTGGCAATTATTCAAAAATGAATAATTGCCAAGTCTAAATTTCATTTTAACTAAAAAAAGCTCACACAAATTGTGTGAACTATTTTACATTTTCTTTATAAATTGTTCTAGTCTTGCTTTTGTCTCTTCTTCACCTAATATTTCTATAATAGTAAATAGTGTTGGAGAATCTTTTTCGCCAGTTATTGCAAGTCTTACAAACTGGCATGCTTTTGCAACATTTCCCTTATAGTCTTCTGGATGTTCTTTGTATGCTTTATTATCAGTAGCATAACCAAGACTAGCGGAAATAGATTTTACATCTTCAAACCATTCCTCATTTGACGCTGGCATTTTAAACGACCTAAGATATTCTTCAATGAATTCTTTTGCTTTTGACTCATCACCCGCGTCAAGCTGATAATTTTGTGGACGAGCAAAGAAATAATGGAATTTTTCTTTCATCATCTTATAGTTGTAAATGTCCTTTCTAGGCTTTGGGCGACCATCTCTATCCATTGCACATACTTTTACAAATTTGTCCTTATCAGATTTCAAAATCTTGGCAAGTTCGCCATCATACTCCTCTGCCCAGTCAAGCCAGTTTTCATAAAGTTTTTCACCGCTTATTAATGAAATGACATTTTTAGAAATATCATTGAGTTTGACAAGGTCAAAGATTGGTGCGACTGCTGTTATATCGCTTGGTTTAAACTTAAACTCTTGCCAAGATGTGGTTGGATTATTTTTTCTCCAAATTTCAAAGCCAGAGTTTATCATATTTAGTAGATATTCAAACACCGCTTCATTTGGATAACCATTTTCAGGGAAAAACATCATGTTTGATTCTGGGTCATATCTTTTAGAAATCTTGCGTCTGTTGCCTTGTTCATTGAGTTTATAAATAAGTGGATTATGGCAATATTGAATTGGCTTAAAGCCTAGTGCTTCAAATAGTTCAATATGAGCTGGGGTTGATGCAATATATTCCTCTCCACGAACTACAATATTTGTTCCCATAAGGGTATCATCAATTGCATGCGCAAATGGATAAGGAGGTGTTCCATCTGTTTTCAATATGATAAAATCTTTTGCATTTGCTTTTGCCTCAATGTCTCCTTTGAGTAAATCATTAAAGACAATTCGCTCGTTGCCTTGATTTTTTGTTTTGAGCCTGATTGCAAAGCTGTCACCGTTATCAATATGCGCTTTTATTTCTTCATAACTAAGCTCACGACATGAATCATATTCGCGTTCATCATCTTGAACAAATTTTTGCTCACGAAGTTTTAGAACATCTTCTTTTCCCTCTGTCTTTTTACAGAAGCAAGGGAATGCCTTTCCTTCTGCAACAAGTTTTTTAGCAAAGACCTTGTAAATATTTTCTCGTTGACTTTGAACATAAGGTCCATAATTTCCAACATCTTTTCCGTCTAAAGTTTGGTATTCATCAAACTTAACATCAAAGCGTCTTAGCACATCGTAAAGCACCTTTTTTGCTTCTACCTTTTCTCTCTTGCGGTCGGTATCTTCAATACGAAGGAAGAGAACGCCATTTGTATTTTTTGCAATATTATAACTTATGAATGCTTGAAAGAAATTGCCGATATGAACAAGGCCTGTTGGACTTGGCGCAAATCTTGTAACCATTTGTCCATCTTTAAGCATTCTTTTTGGGTACTTTTTAAATATGTCGTCAGCGCTTTCGTTTATATCAGGAAAGAGAAGCTGGGCAATATCTTGTGAATTCATAATTTCTCCTCTAGGCGGATTATCCGCTTTCTATGTGGATTGTCAACTTTTTAATGGGATTATCCCCAGTCTAATATGAACATTCCACTTTCTTAACAGGTTTTTATTTTATTAAAAATTTTAATCAGCTAAACTACTTTGAAGAAAAGTCGCAACTCTATATATAGCGCTATTTTCACCAACAAAATAATTTAAGACTCTATCGTAATAAACATTTGCAAAACTATTTACTTTTTTGTAAGCGTTTATGTCATTGTCATAAGAGTTTGCAAAATTATAAAATGAGAATTTATTCATTGCTTTTCTTGCGTCTCCCCTTGTCGAGTCAAGAGAAGAGAATATAGTAATTACATATTCCATTTCATCAGCTAACAGGTTTACGAGGTCGTCTTTCTTAGCACTCATTTTTGACATAACTACATTGCCAAAGTTTGCCATGCTTAAATTTACCAAAGTAAATTCTGAAGAAGATTTAGTTAAATCAAGAGGTTCGCCTTCACAACTGTCAAAGAAGAACAATTTAAAATCTCCATAAATATTTAGATAGTTATAATCCAAATAGAATTCAAGACCTTCATTATCCATGCTTTCCGAGCCAACATTCTTTGCAAGTTTGGCCTCATTATTTAAAAATTTTCCAAGTCTGTTTGCGCAATCGAATGTTGAATTAATGAAGCTATAAGCAGAATTTTTGTAATTATAGAAAAAGCCATTATAAATTGAATAATCTGCATTAGTATCCTTTAAAGAGTTGAACTTTTCATGTTCTTCTTTTAAAGTATCATATTTTTTATTTAAGTCTTTAATTGACGATTCAAGTTTTGAGTAGTCAGCTTTAATATTATTATCTTCAAGAAGAGGATAATACTTTTCAATGAAGTTAAGACCAACTGCAGCAAGCGTTCTATAGTGATTATATGAAAGTTGTACAGTGCTGCCATTGCCCGCCTTATTTGTCATATCTTGAAGGTCGAAATTTGTTTCAATATAATTTATTGTCCCCTTTGTAAATGGGCTATCCACATCTTCTTTTATAGCTGTTATCGACTCATCAAATAGTTTATAAACGTTTGCGCTTGACGTCTTTTTAGCACAACCGAAAAGCATAAAACTCGATGCTGAAAGTACAAGCGCGAGGAAAACTGATAAAATTATCTTTTTACTTTTCATAGGTTGCCTCCTAAGAATTCTTTGACTTGAGCGTAAACACCGTCTGGGTCACTTACATTATCAAATGCATAATCGAAAAGGATTTTTCCTTCGCTAACTTTAGCTGAAGCTATAATCTTTTGATAATTGTCTTCTTTATAAAGAGAGGTAAATTTGTTTGTCTTTTCATATTTTGCCTGAACATTGCTATCAAAATAATATGAAGTAATATCGCCAGAATTTACATTAGTCAAATATGTGTCTACAAAGTTCTCAAACGCACGTACTACAGAACTACTTACATAGTTGTAGTCATCTGTTGAATTGTCTTTTTTGTCCTCACCTGCAACTTTTTCAAGTTGTAGAACGAGAACATCCAAATAATCATTTGTTGCATTTATAATAATTTTTGAAGCTTCATTGTTTTCAAGAATGTTTCCCATTGAACCTGTATAAGACTTGCCAAGAGCAGAAATTGCACTTCTATTATACTTAAGCCACTTTACAAACTCTCGTCTAAAATCAATCATTCCGTTTGAAAGTGCAGTAGTTGTGCTTGAAGAGGTAACAGCCACTTCTGTAAGGTCATTGAGAATGCTGGCAAGTTTTTTCTGGCTTGACTTTGCACTATTGAGATTGTTCTTAATAGGCTTATAGTTCTTTTTGAAATTTTTATTTGAACTTGCAAAAACAAGTGAACTATTGTAGAAATCTAAAATATCACTTACACTTTCTGCAATTATTCGAACGTCATCAAGCTCTGAAGTATAAACATGCAACCTTTGATTGTCTTTAAGTTTTTGACTGAACACTCTTAAATCAGCGTCTTCTTGCTCATTTTTCAAGAATGTAGTTTGAGCTGAACGATTTAATGTTTCAATCGCGTTGTAGGTATTTGGTGGAATACATAGAAGAATGACCACAACAATAATTGCAACAAGCACGACTAGACCAACTGCAACAAGCCATCTTTTGCCATTCCCAGTAGAGTAATCTTTCCCTTTTGCCATAATTACCTCCTATATTTTACTTTTTTATGATTATTTGAATTCTCAAAGTCATTGTTAAATAACATTCCTTTTCGCCCTATTCATCATCGCCAAACACATTGACATCTGCGACATTTTCAACTGGTGTTTCTTCAATCTTACTATATTCGACTGCCTCTTTGCGCTTGCCTGAGAAAGTCTTGTCGCCAAGATTGACAAAGGTTGTATATTCACCAATCCATCTCAGTTTAACAGTGCCTGTGCCACCATTTCTGTGTTTTGCAATAATAAGTTCAACAGTGCCTGGTTCATCTTCCTGAGCCACGTCATTATATTTTTCTGGATTGTACAAGAATAATACAATATCAGCATCTTGCTCAATTGCACCAGAGTCTCTAAGGTCTGAAAGCATAGGCCTATGGTCTCCCTGTCTACTTTCAACACCACGAGATAACTGCGAAAGTGCGATAATTGGAACATTGAGTTCCTTAGCCGCAATCTTTAAGTTTCTAGAAATATCACTGACTTCATTTTGTCTTGTATCACCTTTCTTGTTACTGCCCGAACTCATAAGCTGAACATAGTCAATCATGACAAGGTCGATATTATCTTTAACTTTCAGCCTACGGCACTTTGTAAGTACATCTGCTGGAGTTGTGAGTGATGAGTCATCAATATATATTCCGCTTGCTTCAAGTTTTTTGGCAGCAGTCCAGATACGTTTCCATTCCTCACCGTCCATTGTTCCATTTAATGCTTTCGCCATTGGCACTTTTGCAAGTGAACAAATCGCCCTTTGCATAAGTTGGTCGCGACTCATTTCAAGAGAGAACACCGCACATTTTTTGCCATGTTCAACGGCGGCATTTACAAGTATATTCATAGAGAAAGAGGTCTTACCAACACCTGGACGAGCCGCGAGCAAAATAAGGTCACTGTTTTGAAGTCCATTTGTTATCTTATCAAAATCGCGATAACCTGTTGGAATACCTTTTATTGAGGTTGGGTCTTTTGCAATTTTATCAAACTTGTCAATAATGTGTTTAATTGCACCATTTGGAGCACCAACATGCTCAAGGCTTGAACGCGCTTCGTTTTCAGCAATATCAAAAATCTCTTTTTCTGCAAACTGCAAGCATTTATCTTTGTCTTCGCTTTCGTATGCGTTTTCAATTATGTGTTGACCTGAATAGATAAGTTTTCTTTTTACAGAGTCTGCTTTGACAATATCGCAGTAATATTTGAAATTGGCAGCTGAAGGAACAACATTTGTGAGTGCTGTTATGTATTCAATTCCGCCCACTTTATCAAGTATCTTATCTTGGTCAAGCTGGTCAGTAAGAGTTACGAAATCGACAGGAATTGACTTTTGATAGATTTTATTCATGGCGTTATAAATATTCTTATGAGCGTCAGTATAAAAATCGTCCTCTTTCATTATGCCAAAAATGTCAACTTGCGCCTGCAAGTCAATAAGTATTGCGCCAAGCACTGACTGTTCGGCTTCAATATTATGTGGCATAATCTTGTAATCTGCCATTTCGCCCTCCTTTTTTGTGATTTTAAATCATCTTTTGTTGTAATTAAGCGAATTATTCGCCCTTTAAATGTGTTGTCACCAAACACTAAATCCTAAATCCCCTTATGGGATTACACATCGTGTGCCATTAACGCACCAAGTGTGTTAAGTGCGCGTGAAAGGGTCCTTTTTGCCTGCCTCCTCCCGCTTCTTTTCTTTCTTTTTATCAATTTTAGCACAAACCCACATAAATATCAAGTAAACAGCGGAAGTAAAAACTATAATAATAAATCCGCAAAGTACTGGGTGCATGTTTGTATATTCAAAAAAGAGGTAAGCAATGAACGCGTCAAGCAAAAAGATTGGCAGTAAAAATATCAATAATCTCTTAGTAGATTTTTTTAAATTGCGTCTTTCTGTTGGCTCGAGCATAACGCCTCCTTCTATTATTTGTCGCCTAATTCGCCTTCTTCCTCTTCTTTGGAAATATCTTTTTTATTAACATCATCTTTTTCCTTAACGGTCAAATCGATATTTTCAAATTCATAAATTTTATATCCAAAAAATTTAAGTTTGTTTATATCTCCAAATTGCCCATGATTGGTATAGCAACCATTTTCTTCATGAATTTCCCAAGCTCTGTCATGAATATGAATTTCGCTTTTATACCATTTTTTATCCATTTTTTTGAAAGCTTCACAAAGGAGTGAGGCTTGCTCTTTGGTCTTAGTATGAATTGCAAAACTCTTCTTGTCATTCCAAAATTCTTCAAGTGTGATTTTTTCCATTTTATTTTCCCCTTCTTTTAATTAGATTTTTTATCCGCTTTATACAAGCGTTTGATTTAAATTTCACCCCTTAAAATTTTCCCGCGTTCGCGATTTCTAAGATTGTGGTCAAGTATAATTTTTCTAATTCTAAGGCTCTTTGGTGTAACCTCAAGAATTTCATCATCGGCAAGGAATTCTATATCATCTTCAAGGCTCATTTTGACAGGTGGAGTAAGTCTAAGCGCATCATCTGAACCAGAAGCACGACAGTTTGAAAGATGTTTTTTCTTGCAGACATTTACAACAATATCTCCCCCTTTTGGGTTTGAACCAACAACCATACCTGCATAAACGGCAGCACCGGCACCAATAAACAAGTCACCTCGCTCTTGTGCGTTAAATAGTCCATATACAATTGCTTCGCCGTCCTCATGAGCAACGAGAGAACCGTAATCACGTCTTTTGATTTCTCCCTTCCATGGCTGATAATCATAGAACACCGAATTGATTACGCCTTCACCTTTTGTATCAGTGAGGAGTTCGCTCTTAAAGCCAAAAAGACCACGCGAAGGAATTAAAAACTCCATTTTAATACGACTTCCATGAGGGTTCATTTGAACAAGTTCGCCCTTTCTAACCCCCATTTTTTGCATTACGACACCAGTGCATTCCTCTGGGACGTCAAGGATAAGTCTATCAATAGGTTCACATTTAACGCCATCTATAACCTTAATGAGAACTTTAGGCATTGAGACCTGGAATTCAAAACCATCTCTTCTCATATTCTCAATAAGGATTGAAAGGTGCATTTCGCCTCTTCCGCTAACCCTAAATTGTTCGGCAGTTTCTCCGTCCTCAACTCTTAAAGAAAGGTCTTTTACTGCTTCTTTTGTAAGTCTATCACGAAGATGTCTTGACGTAACAAACTTTCCTTCCTTGCCTGCAAGAGGGCTGTCGTTTACCATAAAGGTCATTTCAACACTAGGCTCTGCAATCTTAACAAATTCAATAGGTTCAACTTGAGTGCTGTCGCAAACAGTATCCCCTATTTGAATGCCTTCAAGGCCTGCAATACAGACAATTTCACCAACAGTTGCACTTTCAACTGGGACTTTCTTAAGACCTTCAAATACAAACAAGCTTACAACCTTTGATTTAACAATCTTCTTTTCATCGTGGAAGTTACAAAGAGTTACACTTTGTCCAACTTTGATTGAACCTCTTGAAATTTTTCCAACAGCAAGTTTTCCAACGTATTCATTATGCTCTGCTGAAGATACCAAAAGTTGACATGGGCTAGCCTCGTCACCTTCAGGCGCTGGAATATAGCTGATGATTTTGTCAAACAGAGGATTCATATTAGTACCTCGCACGTTTTGGTCATCGCTTGCTATACCCTCTCTTGCTGATGCAAAAATGAATGGAGAATTAAGTTGTTCTTCATTTGCATCGAGTTCAAGGAAGAGCTCAAGCACTTCATCAATCACTTCGTTTATGCGCGCGTCTTGTCTATCAATTTTATTTACAACTACAACGACTTTAAGCTTGAGCGCAAGTGCCTTTTCAAGTACAAAACGAGTTTGAGGCATTGGTCCTTCGTAAGCGTCAACTACAAGCAGTACGCCATCTACCATTTTAAGTACACGTTCAACCTCTCCACCAAAGTCAGCATGTCCAGGTGTATCAATAATATTTATCTTTGTGTCACCATAAAGGCAAGAGCAGTTTTTAGATAAAATAGTAATTCCTCTTTCTCTTTCAAGTGCGTTTGAGTCCATAACGCGGTCTTCAACAACTTGATTATCTCTAAAAACACTTCCTTGCTTTAAAAGTTCATTTACAAGTGAAGTTTTGCCATGGTCAACGTGGGCAATAATCGCAATATTTCTAATTTTTTCGTTCTTCATAATTTTTCCTTTTTAACTAATTCAGTATAACACATGCCACTTAAAATTTCAAGCATATTAAAATATTTTACTAATAAATATATAATTAATGCTCTGCCACGAACTAGAAATGAAAAAGACTTTTTCTCCTTATACGATATGCAATGAATAATAAACTAAGCCAATTGTCTAGCTATAGGCTTAGAAATGAACAAAACTTAAATTTTTATAATCTACTTCCGATAAATCAGCCTAAGGCTGTCAAGCATTTGGCTTAGGAACGAAATATATATTAAATTACTACTAGCCACACGACAGTCGCCAAGCATTTGGCTTGGGAACAGCGATGCCTAACTGAATAATTTCAACTTACAGTATTATCGCAAGTTAAGTTTGCTTGAACATTTGGCTTAGGAACGAACAAAACTTAAATTTTATAAATATTGTTTACGATAAAAACAGCCTAAGGCTGTCAAGCATTTGGCTTGGGAACGAAATATATATTAAATTGCTACCAGTCTAACGATTTATGATTAAGCGTAACGCTTAAAAAAGTGGACTAAATAAGTCCACTTTACATTTCATGTTCTTCTTGCAAATCCTCTTCTTTGTCTTCTGTTAAACTGTTAAGCCTATCTTTAAGAGCATTACGTTCGCCAGCAAGAGCTCCGTCTTTACCATTTTGTAAGTTTTTGATTATATCAAGATTGATAATTTCTCTTGCTTTATTGCCATACTCGGCTTCAGAAGTAAGATTGATATTTACAGTCATTCCCCTAAAAAGTATTGACGAGTCAACCTCTTCCTGAACAAGTTTATTGTCATAGTTTTCAATTAAAACTTCACGTACAGCCTTTTCTTGGATTTCTTCCATTTTCTTAAGAAGCGATTTATGGTCATAAACACCTACTTCTTTAATAAAAGCCTCATACTTTTCAATTTTTTCAATTTGAAGTTTATTAGCCTGGTGATTATTTTCAAGTGTTGCAAGTTCGGCTTTTAATTTTTTCTTGCCGAACAAAGTCTTTTTTATAGCCTTTTCCAACCTTGCTTTTTCAGCAGGATAGCGTTTTTCATCAAAATAAATTACGTCAATGTCAATGTCAGTGAGAGTTTTTTTCATTAAAAAGCCTTGTCTCTCATATGCATCTTCATAAAGCTCTACAGCCTTACTATAGTCCATAAGTAGTTTTGTGTATTCATTATTGGCATTGAGTTTTTTCTCGGTTTCTTTTCTGAATAATTCATCAAAAGATTTATATTGCATAAACTTACCTCCTTTTACTCTAGGATTGATAAAGCGGGTTAATATATTATATGCATATTTTATCTTACAAGTATATTATAACATAACTATCTCAAATAGTCAACTAGTTTATATAAAAACAAGGCCTCACATGCTAAAAAAATGTCAAATAATTGCGATTTTTAGTTGAAATTGCAAAAAAATTAAATTTTATTTCAGTAATTTTATAAAAAAAACGCTTATTAAATTTGCGTCAAACTTGCACAAAAAAAGACGCACACAAGGCGCGTCTATTTATTTGGGTACGCAAAAATAACAAAGTATTTTTTAGTACGCAAGAAAACGACAATTTTCTTATTTTAAACCATATTTCTTGTTGAATTTTTCAACGTTACCACTAGCGTCAACCACTTTCTTCTTACCAGTAAAGAATGGGTGGCATTTATTGCAAATGTCAAGACTTAAAGACTCGCCTTTAACGCAAGACCTTGTCTTGAAAGTATTTCCGCAAGCGCAAGTTACAGTAACTTCATGGTAATCAGGATGAATTTCCTTTTGCATAATAGTCCTCCTATAAATATTTTTTTGCGCAATTTGCGCAGTTTTAATTAGTCACCTACATATGGAAGTAAGGCAACATTTCTAGCTCTTTTGATTGCGGTGCAAAGCTCTCTTTGGTGATAAGAGCAAACGCCAGTTTGACGTCTTGGTAAAATTTTACCTTTTTCAGTGATATATTTTCTGATTTTTGAAACGTCTTTGTAGTCAATAGTTTTTTCACCAGCAACACAAAAAGCACAAACTTTTTTCTTTGAAGGTTTTCTAAACTTTTTTACAACAACCTTCTCTTCGGCTTTAGCTTCTGCCATAGTTATAATCTCCTTTTAAATATTTTTACCCTTAGAATGGTAAGCTGTCATCGTCATCAATAGGTTCAAGCTCTGCATTGCCATCACTTGGTCTAACAGCGCCGTCACCAGTAGGGTCGCCACTTCTTGAACTTAAGAATTCAACATCGTTTGCTGTGATTTCAGTTGTGTAACGTTTGCTTCCATCAGATGCTTCATAAGATACATTTTGGATACGTCCAACTACGCAACATTTTGAACCTTTTTTCAAAAATTTGTGGCAGTTTTCAGCAAGTCCTCTCCAAACAACAATGTTGAAGAAATCTGCTGATGGGCCATTATCGTTATTGTTTGCAAAGCCTCTTTGCACAGCAAGAGAAAATCTGCAAACTGAAACACCACTGTTTGTTGTGGTAATTTCTGGGTCTTTAGTTAAATTTCCAATTAAAATAATTTTGTTCATAATATCTCCCCTGCAAACTTAGTTTGCATCATTATCGTACACTGAGTAGTAATCTCCATTCACTTCTCATTCCATCGAGCCAGATGTTCGACGACTATCGTTGTACCTTGTAACATTATCTAGTACCAAATGTTCGACAACCTTAGGCTGTTTTCTATTAAAAACTAATTTTTAAATCGTAGTATTCAAAAATTTATGTTTGCTTTATTAAATTACTTTCTTACGAAAAGTTGACGAACAACGCCTTCAGTAATGTTCATGAGTTTTGCCATTGCATCAATTTCGCCTGCGTCAATTGTCATGTTCATAAGAACATAAAAACCTTCGTTCTTGAAATTGATTGGATAAGCAAGTTTTCTCATTCCCCATTTATCAATGCCTTCAACAGTGCCGCCTTTAGATTCAACATAAGAAGAGAATTTTGAAATCAATTCTTCACGTTTTTCTTCGGCAACATCAGAAGCGATGATATAAAGAAGTTCATACTTATTCATACTTTTTACCTCCTTTTGGACAAAATGGTCTTTTCCTTTAAAAAAAGACAAGGACAGTAAATTTTACTGCCCTATTAGTATATCTTTGTTTATATAATTTGTCAAGCGTTTTATTAATTTTTAATTACGCTATTTTTTATCTTTGAGACCCTTCCTTTTCATCTCCGCCTTTGCGCTCTTTTTCTTCGTCATAATCACTGCCAAGAAATTCCTTTTTATCCCGCCTAGTCTCTTTTCTAACATTCAAAATCTCATTTTTTAATTTGAATTTATCCAATTTATTTACATTTTCTTGCTCAAACTTTTTGTTTCTTTCTTCATTTTGTCCCAAAGATTTAACATCCGTATAGTTTATATAATCATTTTCTGTAATCTTATCGGTCAAGTATCTATATAGATATTGCTCAACTAAACCATGTTCAACAGTATTAGCCTCATAACTGAGTACAAAATCAAAGCCAATTTTTTCATAAAGCTTCACTGCATTGTCATTATGCCCCATGCATTCTACCGAAACAGTCGGAAAACCTTTTGAGTGGTGAAGCGCATAATCAACAAGCGCACTTCCTATTCCTTGCTTTTGATAATCTTTGTCAACCGCCAAAACCGCAATATACAAACTACCTTCAATATATCCTTCCATAAGCGAGACAAACCCTACAACATTGTCGCCTTTCATAGCACAAACATAATAATTTTTAGTAGCAGTTTCAAAAGCAATATCTTCAAGGAGACCAAAAATACATTTATTATCAAAAATTCCATCATGATTTATATCATGCTGATGATAAATTCTTAAAACTTGACTCATCAAATCATCTTTTTTCTTTACGACAACAAATTCTAAATCTTCCATAATATATCCTTTTTATGGCTTAATTTTAACATGTTTGCATAAACTTGTCAATACAGCCTTAAAAAGCTAAGGCTGAATCTTAACTAAAACATTTAATAATCAAATATTCAATAAAATTCATTTTATTATTGGGTATTATTGCGTAACTAAAAAAGCACTATTTTCGTTAGTGCTTTTCTTTAATTCTACTTTTCTTCTGATATTTCGCTATTATTTTCATCATTTATTGACTTCTCTGTTAAATCTTCAACCTCGCTCTCGTCAGCTATAAAATTGACATCTTTAGCCGATTTTTCTTCTAAATTTTCATCATTTTTGCAATTTTTAGGTGAATTATTCACTTTTTCAGGCGAATTCTTCGCCTTTTTTGATGAATTATCTCTTTTTGATTGCCTATGAAATAAACTTATAAACTTACCCAAAATAAGGATAATCCTCTCACAGTGAGTCATGGCATATTTTTTACAATACGCCTTTCCAAAAATTGTAAGCGCGGCGATAACAGCAGAAACAACCGAAGCAATTAAGACTTGTAAAAAGTCATCAGCTACATTAAAAACAAAGAACGCAGTAATAGTTGCACCAGCAGCACCGGCAAGAATACCACAAATATCTCCGATGACGTCCGCTGACACACTTGCAACCTTTTCTTTATTTTGAATAAGCTTAATTGATTCTTTCGCGCCTCTCACTTTTCTCGCCGCCATAGCTCTAAAGGGCTCAAAGTTTGCAGTTGTAATTGCCACACCCACCATATCGGCCACTATCGCTATCAAGATGAACACCAAAATTACAACTATACTTACAGCAATGCCCGCTCCACTTAGAGAAATTTCGCTGACTATACCAAAGGCGAGCGATAAAAAGAATGACAAAACAAGCACGATAAGTGGCCATTTCCACCATATCGCAAATTTTGACGGTTTAGGTTTTTTAGGTTTTTTCACTTTCATTTTAATCCTCATTTTTTTATTTATCTATTTCTATATAATTTTTATAGTTTTTCTCTATCGCTTCTAATATGAGTTCGACTGCGAATCTCGTTTCAAAGGATAATTGTAGTTTATCTTTATTCGCATTATACTAGTCGATGATTTCTGTCATTTCACCTTTTGCTATGCTAAATGACCACCAATCACAAATCATTTCAACTATATAAACATAAGGCATGTCGTGTACCCTCCCCCGTTTGTCAATCCAAGCTTCTGGGTGGTGAAGATTTGTCTTTTTATGCGATTCTACCGCTTTTTTGAATAAAATTTCGCTTTTTTCGTCATTTTTTCCAAAAAAATGTTTTAAATATGGCAAAAATTCTTCGTCAGTATATTTTGACATATCATGCTTTTCTATATTCTTCCTGATAATACTTAGAGTTTTTTCGTCTAAATTTAGGCTGTCTTTATTAATTCTTTTGCAATATTGGTCAAATGCCTTTTTAATATTTTCTCTATGAGTCTTTATGTAATCTAAATATTCGACAATTTCTTTTTCCATAAATATAGTATAGCACATTTGAAATATTTTTGCAACAGACTTCGTCTGCTTTCGCTAAGTAACCGTCTTTGTTTGGCAGGTTTAACCTGTTTTTATTTTATCACATATTATTCTTCAAGTACAAAAGACATTTAAAGCCTCTATTTTCAAATCTATTTTAAAAACAAAAAAGAGAATAACGGAAATATCTGTTATTCTCCCAGAAGGTAACTAGCTAAGTAAACCTTGCGCCATAGGTTCGGTCGGATTTCCCATTCTCGCACTCCATGTCACCATTAGAGCAGTTTCCTTTTAAGCAAGACATAACACCGAATCGCCACTTAGGTCGCACTATAATCCTTAACTAGCCAGCTTAGTCCAGCAACAGTCTAGAAGTTTTCCTTGACAGCGGGACACTTAATTAGCCTATTTTGCAAACTCAATTTCAAGAGCAGCAATAAATGATTGTTGGCCTTCCTCTCAATTTATCGCCTATGCTCTATCCCAAGAAATTCACTCAAGGCAGGCTACACTGCACACAACTTTTATCGCAATGCAGGTTCTTACCCAGCAGATGGCCTCATATTGACACCACCAAATCTAGGTCTCCACGAAAATTGGGATTGCCGCTATATGCCATTATAGCTTTCCCAATAATCTTAACTTCCAGCCCCAGCCCCAGTTTGGGCAACCAAAGCCAGCACCAGAAACTTCACAGATATGCCCTTCGACGCTATTACTTCGCCTTCCTTGAGAGCCCGTCTGACTAGAATACTGCACCTTCTACTTTAATAGTATATCACAAAACAATATTAAATGTCAAATATTAGCCAAAAATATTAAATCAGCCCCTATTTCCCCACTTTTAATTAAAAGTCGAACCTAAAAAATTAAAATCAATTCTTTTCATTTTATATTAAAATTTGAGAATGCGTAGCTAACATTTTTCCTATTAGGCGGTGCCGACAAAGTTAAATGTGTAAGTTTTTCTTTTTTACCCATTCCATATACTACCTTATGCTCTTTCACTCTGTTTTCGTCAAGCATAAGCCTATTCAATCTATCCTAATATTTCTCTAAACTTTCTGTTCGTTTTCCCATAGAAGTAGTTTAACATATATGTCAAAATAAGTCCATGAAGAGATTTCTGTTATAGAATTTTAATATTATTAAAAAATACAAAATTAAAATGCTTTTAAAATTATTGAAAATGTGCTAAAATCATATGCGGAGGAGAAGTGTTAAAACTAATAAACCTAAAAGAAGGCGAATACAGTGTTGATAGCGCAATTGCAACTGTTGAAATCGAAATTGAAAGTGCAAAAAAAGAAGGTATTGTTGCAATTAAGATTTTACATGGTTATGGCTCACATGGACGCGGCGGTGTGATAATGCGGCAACTTCGAAAATCTCTCGCTCTTTGGAAAAGAAGCGGGCTAATCAAAGATTTCTTTGGTGGCGATAAGTGGAATTTGTTTGACGAGAATGCAAAAAGGATATTAAATAAAGATAAATCCATTTATAGCGACTGCGATATTACAACTTCAAATCCAGGTATAACAATAGTCGAAATTATGTAAATTTACATAAAAACATTATAAATATGCTAAAAAATGGTGAAAAAATGCTAAAAATTGATAAATTAAGCTATAATGTCAAAGAAAATGACAAAGATAAGGAAATCTTGAAAGACATAAATTTAAGCTTTGACGAAAATAAAATCTATGTGGTGACAGGTCCAAACGGCGGCGGAAAATCTACCCTCGTAAAACTTATTATGGGCATAATAAATCCTGACAGCGGAAAGATTTTTCTTGATGAACAAGACATCACAACTCTTTCCATTGACGAGCGTGCAAAGGCTGGAATAAGTTTTGCCTTTCAAAAGCCTGTGACTTTCAAAGGATTAAAAATAAAACAGCTTCTCGACATTGCAAGCGGAAAAACAAACAATGTTGGACAAAGCTGTGAGTATCTTTCTGCCGTTGGACTTTGTGCAAAGGATTATATTGACCGCCCTCTTGACGATAAACTCTCTGGTGGTGAGCAAAAGAGGATTGAAATTGCTATGGTGCTTGCACGAGGCGGAAAGGTAAATATCTTTGATGAGCCTGAAGCTGGAATTGATTTGTGGAGTTTTGAAAAACTTACTAATATATTTTCATCGCTTAAAAGTACAACGACAATAATTGTCAGTCACCAGCAAAAGATACTTGAAATTGCTGACGAAGTAATCCTTCTCAAAAATGGACAAATTGAAAAAGTCGGCTCATACTCGGAAGTTGCTCCACTTCTTAATCAATCATGCGCTCAGCTTAAATAGAGGTAAATATGGAAAAATTTGAAGAAAAATTATTAGAAAAACTTACAGATTTGCATAAATTACCAAGTGGAGCATTTAATTTACGCAAAAATGGTCAAGCAGAAGTAAGAAATACAACAAAAGAAATTGACATTGTTCCTAAAAAAGACAAGAGCGGAATTGATATTATTGTCAAGCCAAACGTCATAGGCAAGAGTGTCCATATCCCCGTCATAATTTCGGTCGGCGGACTCAGTGACCTCGTATACAACGATTTTTATATTGGCGAAAACTCAGATGTTCTCATTGTCGCTGGTTGTGGAATTCATAACGCAACTTGCAAGACAAGCACTCATGACGGAATTCACTCTTTCCACCTTGAAAAGAACAGCAAAGTTAGATATGTTGAAAGACATATTGGCGAAGGCGAAGGTACTGGTGGTAAGATTTTAAATCCTGTGACCAAATGCACTCTCAAAGAGGGCGCCCAAATGATTATGGAGACCACCCAACTTGGCGGAGTGACTTCCACTGTCAGAAAAACTTATGCAAAACTTCATAATAATTCACGCCTTACAATCCAAGAAAACATTTTAACAACTGATGAGCAAACCGCAAAAACCGAATTTAAGGTTGACCTTGTTGGAAAAGGAAGCGGAGTTGAAGTTGTCAGCCATAGCGTTGCAAGAGATAATTCATTCCAAGAATTCCATTCAAACGTCATTGGCAGGAACGAATGCTTTGGACATGTTGAATGTGACGGAATTTTACTTGATAATGCACGTATTATTTCGGAGCCAAAAATTGACGCAGTAAATAAGGAAGCCTCTCTTGTTCATGAAGCAGCAATCGGAAAGATAGCCGGCGATGAACTAATAAAACTTATGACACTCGGACTTTCACAAAAGGAAGCTGAAGAAATAATAATACAAGGCTTTTTGTTAGGTTAAAAAATTAAAAAAAATGTTATAAAATTAGATAATTACAAAAAATCCTTAAAATTTAAGGATTTTTTTGCTTTTTTGTGCTATTTTGATTGTTTTTTCGATAAATTATCCCAAAATGCACTTATTTTTGGATTTTCGTAGAAGTCCGCGTCTACAGTCATTCCGGTCAGCCACTTAATAATTCGCACGTCTGATGTTGTCAGTTTTTCGTCTGTCTTAATTATCTTTCCGCTTATATGTGAGCAGTCCTCTGTTGGGAAATTGCATATTCCTTTTTTCTTTAAAATACATTCATGGTCGTGCTTATCAATTATTCTATAATCAAATGGCAAATTTACGCTCAGTGTGTCACTTAAATTTTTCTTAAATGAGAAACACTTTTCTTTCATTGGACAGCCAAAACAGCCGACTTCATGTGGTCTATAATAATGTGCGTTATAATCTCTTGGTAAATCATGTACATAAGAAAATAGACATGAGGTCTTTTTAAAGATTGGAACATTGTATTTTTTTGCAATCTTTTCAAACAGCTCTTGTTTTTCCTCAGATATTATTTTCTTGTGTCCAAAAGTGTAATTAGGATAAGGCTTTAAATCAATCCCCTGTCTTTCCCACTCTTTTACGCTTTCTGGCTTGCCTTGAAGCCCAGAGTAACCAATAGCAAGACCATATTCGTTTGCAAGTTTAATTACTCTTTCAAAAACTTCTTCACTGTCATTGATATTATAGCAAATAGGTCTAAATTCGATTGAATAACGATAATTATTTTTTCTTGTTTTAATTTGCTTTAAGTTATTTTCAAAACGTTCCATATTTGAACCGTCGTATTTTGAGTTAATTCCAAAAGTTGAAAAAGCTATATGTAAATCAAGATTAAATTTCCTATCTGGGAAGATAGAATAATCACCTTTCGTTACAATCACAACAGGTCCAACATGCCCTGCCTTTTCAAGTTTTTCAAGAAGTGCCAAAGTATTGTCGAGTTGCAAAAGTGGGTCGCCGTAAAAAAGGTTGACAGCAACTGGCAAAGATAAAAAGTCTTTATTAATTTCGCTTGGCAGGCGCATAAAATTATGTTTTTCAGCCTTTTCACAGCCCACGCGACAATATGAACAGTTGTAACAATAATCGAGCGATTGCCCGACCATCGCAAAAGACTTTGCAAAATAATAATCATCTAACAGTTTATCATTTTCCATTTTTTTCTCCTGCTCTAAATTATATCATATCTTTTTTATTTAACATAATAATTTAACTTTAAAATTGCTTTTACTTTAAAAATATTTTTGATACAATATTTTTAGGAGAAAAGATTATGGACAAGTTATATTCAAAAATTATTAAGGCAGTAAAATCCTCAACGGACATATATTTAAACAAAAACTACGAAGAACGCGAAGACAAACACAAATTTGATAATGATGATGTAACAAATCGAGACATTATGACCCAAGACTTTTTGCAAGATAAATTTAAAAAGTTGTTGCCAGGTAGCAGATTTGTTGGAGAAGAAGGCGGGGAAGAAAAGCCTGAAAACGATTATGTTTGGGTTGTCGACCCAATAGACGGGACTTTCAATTTCAAGCATGACGTTCCAATTTACGGCACTCAAATTTGTCTAAGAAAAAATGAAAAGACAATTTTCTCTTGCTTATATCTGCCCGTCTTAAATCAGACTTATTATGCAATCTTAGGTAAAGGCGCTTATCTTAATGGAAAGCAAATCAAAATTTCTGACAAAAAAGAAGTTAAAAATATTGGTGTTTGCATAGGCGACTTTCAAGTGTCACTTGATATAAAAAAACAAAAAGAAATCGTGAGCGCACTAAACGACAAAGTGAAAAGAATTCGTATGTTTGGGAGTTCATGCTTTGACAGTTGCCAGATTTCAAAAGGTTCACAAGACGTTTATATCACTCACACCATCACTCCTTGGGACCTTCTCCCCGGCGATTTACTCATAAGAGAAGCTGGCGGAGTCGCCTATGTCAATAAAGATAGAACCTCTTATATTTACGGCAGCCATGAAAATGTGCTCCAAGTTCTTGACCTTTTAAAAAATGTAGATAAGTATTCAGTCCTCGAAAACATAACCTTGCAAGACTTTAAAAAATAGTGGCCAATTAGTCACTATTTTTTATATCGCTTGAATTGATATATTTTTAACTTTTAAATATTACATCTCTTGTTCAAAAAACAAATCATTATTTTTATCAATCCAATTTGAAATGTGCTTTTTTGTTAAACCGCAATCAGTAATTGATGTTTTTATGATTTTGTTGGCGGAAAAATGTTTTTCAAAATCAAAACTTTCGTCATCAATTATAATAAATTCACCTTTTGGATTCTTTTTTAAAAATTTAAGAATCTCCTCGCCTCTTTTTTGTGGAGATGATGAAATTGGTGTTGCAAGAAGTTTATTCTGAATCTTAATTCCGTTTTGTTCAAGTGCGGTTTTGGCCTTTTCAAAATCATGTCGCCATGTAGATGACAAAACTAATTGTGGCTGATATATTTCTCCTAACTTTTTAATAAGGTAGTTAAGCGCTGACACGCTTTCATTATTGAATTCAACAATATCATATTTTGATTTTATAATTCCATTTTCTATTGCTTGCTTTCTCCACTTCCAGTCCCAAAGCACGCCGTCAATGTCAAGAAATATATAAAACTTTATCTTCTCTTCCATAAAATAATATTACAATAATTTGTCATTCAAGTCAAGTTCTATTTTATAAAGCGGAGTTAAAAGATTGTGCATAATGCACACGAAGAGACTAAATTGTGTCTAAGACACTCTCAACGAAGTAATCAAAAGTCCTAAGGCACACGGTAATAAAAAAAGTGCCTAAGGCATGGCACTTATTTAGTTTTCTTTTTGGTTGTTTTATTGGCTGGCTTTTCTGCCGGCTTTTTGGTAACAGTTGGCTTTTTGTCTGCAACGGCAGATTTCTTTACAGTTGCAACCTTTGCTGGCTTAACCTCTTTTTTATTTGCCACTTTTGCACTCTTTTCGCCTGCAGGTTTTGTTTTCTTTTGCACAGTCTTTTTTTGTGTAATGATTTCATCGCCAGCTTGGTTTTCAACATCATTTGTCTTTAACTTTGAATGTGCCTTGTTTTCTAAGCTTGCTGATTTAGTGTAGCGTTTTTCCAAAAAAGTAGGAATTACAAATGCGCTAGAGCGATAGTTGAATAATCCGTCTGCAAGCATTCTCATATTTCGCTCATCAGAGACATACAAGAGACGTTTGTTTTCGGACATATTTTTAATTTGATTTGTAACATTTATAAGATTTTGAAGTTGTTTCATCTGCAATCTGCAACCATACCAAGAATTGCCAATTATCGTAATCGCGGACAAAGAAGGAATCAAAATATTTATAAGTGTTGTAATGAAGGTATCATTAAAACTAAGAGCAATCAGAAAAACAATAACACAGAAGCCTATCCAAATGGTTAAGAAGAAAGGTTGTATAGAAAGGTAGAGTTTGTAATCTGAACGTATTTCTTTATCTATGTATTCAAATTGAGCTGTTGCATCTTTTGGGTCATCATCTTGACTATACAAATAGTTTTTGAAATATTTGTCTGGCTTATGACGAGTCTTTTTTGCATAAACCTCAATTATTGTTTGAGGGATTGGTTTGAGAATTGAAGGGTTTGGATTGTCAAAAACATAGGCTTCATACTTATCACGGAGAACTGTTCCTTCAGTGTGCATGCGCGATACATAAAACCCTAGCACAAGCCCTACAACCACGATAACACCAGAAACAAGATTGAGAACTGTTGCCACAATAGACTGTATTTCAACAATGTTTTTTACGTTTGGTGCCATTTGAGGAAGATACCTATTAAAAATAGCGGCAAGGCAAATAGCAAAGGATAAAACAATAATCAAGTATTTAACCGATTTTTCCTTTCTAAGACAATGGTGACTTGCTCGTAAATAAGTTAACGCTTCACTATCATTTTGAAGCTGAAGAATTTTACTTTTCTGTTTCATGAGAAGGATTATAACATGTTACTCGTCCTTTGTCAACTTAAAAATATTGACAAAACATTTTTAAAAAAGCTCTGCTAATTCCTTACATGCAGAACTTTAATTTATAAATAATAATCACAATTTAACTAAAAAATTTAGAAAGTTCTTTTGCTCTTTCAAGGCTTTCTTTATAGAATTCAACTACTGACTTTTCTAGATATTGATACCTATAACAGCTCTCCAAAGTTATTGGTCCGTCATATCCGGCGTTTAACAAACTTTCAATTACCCCCCCCCACTTAATAGTGCCGTCAAAAGGCAAAAGGTGTAAATCGTCAGATTTGTCGTTATCGTGCAGGTGAACTGCAAAGATTTTATCTTTAAACTTGTCCCAGCTGAACTTATCGTCATAATGACAATGGCAATGACCTGAATCATAACAAACGCCAGCGTTTTTATTTTTAATTCTGTCAAGTAGGTATTCAAGATAGCCAAATATTTTATTGTTTTCAAAGGCTACTTTAATACCAAGCTTTTCAGCATAATCAACAACTTTTTTTAGTCTTTTTACACCTATTTCACTTGGGGCTGGTGCAACCGATTTGCTTGACAAATGCATAATAACCATTGGAATATTATTTTTCCTTATCTCATCTAAATCTTTAAGATAATTTTTTACAAGTTCATTACCGCTCTCATCGTCAATCCAAATATTATTAATTCCTTTATAACCTAGATGAGCAAACTCAATTTCAAGTCCAAGTTCTCTGCAAAGATTTACCTGCTGTTGTTGAGAAAATGACCAGTCTTTATCGTACCATTGTACAAACACGCCGTTGAAGCCCGCTTCCTTAATTGCATAAATAGTGTCCTCAACAGTTACATTTTTATTGTCGTTTTGTACACATTGTATTATTTTTCTCATTGTTTCTCCTATTACAAAATTTCATTTAGTAAATCAAAAAGCTCTGGAATTCTATAAATTCTATGATAGCCGTCAAAATGATTATAACCTTTTAGGTATGTTGCCTTTGCATTAAAATCCTTTTCAAAGCGTGTAAATTTTTCCTTGTTGCCATCATCTTCATCAGAATAGAAAAGATATACACTCTTCAAATTTTTTCCATATTCAAAATCTTTACCAGTTAAGTAAGCCTGTTTTTTGACTTCAACAATATAGTCATTTCTCGTTGAAGGATATTCATACACTGCGCCTGGCGCAACAGCTATATAATGCTTTGGCATAAAATTATGTTCTCTACAAAAACGCAAAAAGTATGCATTGCCAATCGAGTGCCCAATCACAATTGACATTTCGTTGAGCTTGCCACTCTTTAAATATTCTGATAAGATTTTATCAAACTTTAGGTAAGAACTCTCTGCTCTAATCGGAAATTTTGGTAAGATGACGTTAACGCCCTTTTGCTCCATTTTTTCCTTAACATCTTGTCCCCAAAATTCCAAAGTATCGCCATTCAATGAATGGAGTATAAAAATGTTTGATTTATTCATAATTACCCCTTTTTGCCATATCACATATTTTGTTCATTTTCGTTTGTAAGTGTGCCGTTATAAACAAGTTCGGTGCTGTTTTCATTGTAAAGCCCTTTTACCTCTTGCGTTCTTTCCCAACCGTATTTTTTTATCAAACCTGCAAACATCGGAAGTCTATAATCAACCAAAGTTATCATTGGTTTTTTAGTCCCAAGAATTTCTATTGCCTTATCAACAAGTTTTGTTGCAACCCTCATTCCTCGAAATTTCTTGTCCACAAAAAGCGTGCAAATCTTTTTTTCATTTTCGCCGTCTTTAATAAATGCAGCCCCCATGATATTCTTCTTTTCGTCATAAGCAAAAATAATATCTCTTCTGCCACTTAAATCCAAGGTCTCTTTTAACTGCTTTTGATAAAACCAACTCTTTCTCGAAGGATAATCTTCACTTATAAAATCGGTCATCTCATAAAGTTTGTCACAGACATTTAAAATGTCCTGCATGTAAACTTTTTTATTTAACAGTTCTTTTATAGTTGTAATATAAATCATAAAAAATCCTTTTAAATAACACTTATGAGAAGTTGCTAGAAGCAACTGATAATCTTACGATAATACTGAAATAGATTTCAGTTCTCATTGCGTGTTTTTAGCCTTCGGCGTACTCACTCTTGCAAGCAAGTTCGTACTTCTTGTAATAACTTTGACTTTTATAGCAAGTACGCCGTACTTATTTTCTTCTTCCACCGAATAAAACTCATGATAAATGTCTTCAACTTCCGTTTTGCTTTCGCTAGGAAATCCAACCTTTTCAAGCGGAAGAGTATCAATCATCTCTTTAAAAGACTTAAAGTAAATAAGGTCAGCTACAACTGTTTCTAAACTCTCGCTAAGTTCTGGCAATTTTTTAAATACGATTACATCGCCCACATCAATATCTCTTCGCTTTTCGTCATTGAGGCGGATTTCATAAATTTTTTCACCACTTTTTATCTTGTCATAGTAAACTGCTCTAAGCTTCATTTCATGTTTCATATTTTTCTCCAAGGGGCTTAGCCCCTTTTTTATTTTATCATGTTGAAGGTCTGTTGTCAACCTTGCAGAGCGCTATCACAATATATAAGTTTACAATAATTCTATACCCTCTTTCTGACATTTTAAAAGTGTTTCACTGTCCCAATAACTTGATTGAACTTCGCCAATATGAGCGCGTCCTAAAAGAAGTTGACAAAGTCTGCTTTGCCCAATACCGCCACCTATTGTTAATGGAAGACTGCCCGCTAAAATTGATTTATGATAATCAAGTTCTAATCTATCCTCTGTGCCCGTCTTTTCTATTTGCTCAGCCAAACTTTTTGCATCAACTCTTATTCCCATACTTGACACCTCAAATGCCAAATCTAGCACTTCATGATAAAACAGCAAATCGCCGTTATAACCCCAGTCATCATAATCTGGCGCTCTTTTGTCATGAGGCTTGCCGTCAGAGAGTTTTTCGCCTACGCCAATAATAAATACTGTCTTATATTTCTTTGTTATTTCATACTCTCTTTCTTTTGGCTCTAAGTGAGGAAACATATCGAGAAGTTCTTGGCTTGTTATAAAATATACATCTTTGCAAAGAGAAACACCACTAAAGCCTTTGCCCTTTAAGTATTCGCTTGTCTTAATTATAGCCTTAACGATTTTTCTAACCGTTCTTTTTAAATAATCCCGACTTCTATCTTCTCTTAAAATCACCTTTTCCCAGTCCCACTGGTCTACATATATAGAATGAATTTCATCCATTTTATCATCTCTACGAATAGCGGTCATGTCAGTATAAAGCCCCTTATGAACATTAAAACCATATTTTGCAAGCGCAAACCTTTTCCACTTGGCAAGCGACTGCACAATCTCCACCTCTTGCCCGTCTTTAAGCACACTAAAAGCAACCTTTCTCTCAACTCCACTGAGGTCATCTTGAAGCCCCGACTGCTTTGTAACAAGAAGCGGCGCTGACACTCTTAACAAGTCAAGCTCTCTTGCCAGTTCTCTTTCAAATTTGTCTTTAATAAGTTTTATATATTTTTGTTTTTGAAGTAAATCTAAGTGAACATATCTGTCCTTTTTAAATTCCATAATATCTCTCCTATTTAATTTTATATTTTGTTATCCTTTTCTATTTATCATATTCCTCGCCCGCTACGGCATTACTCTTTCTCATATTTTCCCTTCCTTTTACTTTAAAGATAACAGCAAATAAAAACTCTTGTCATTCTTGCCTTCTTTTAAAAAAAGCACCCTTTGGATTTCTCCAAAAAGTGCTTGAATTATTGATAATTAAATCAGACTATTCATTAGCAAAAAGAAACCCATAATTATATGCGTCCACATTGTTGCTATTATTATTGATAGTGAGTTTAATCATTCATTTCTCCTAGTTATGTTTTAAGTATAGTCTTTTTTATTCTATTAGTCAATCTTTTTTAAATCTTTTTAAACTCTTTCGTTTTCCTCTTCTTTTTCTAAGACATTTAAAACAATGCTCGAAACGGTATCGATAACCGCTTGTTTATTGTCTTCTCTATCCTCTTTATAAACTTTTATTTTCTCAGTATAGAATTTCTTTTGAAGTCTATCATAAACGCTTACAAAAACAACGTCATCTTCGCCACTACCATTTGCTGGGTCAAATCTTTTGAGTTTACCAGTTATCCCAACGCCAAAGTTTGACTTAGTAAAAATTGCGATTTTGTGACTCATCTCTTTTGCAGTCTCCTCGCTATAAACAGAAAACTTGTCAATCACTTTTCTTGACACGCCCATTTTTATTTTATACTCATTTGAATATGTTGTCGCACCAAACTTAAAAATCTCGCTCGCTCCAGGAACATTGGTAATCTCATTAGCAAGACCGCCACCCGTACAAGACTCCATTGTGGAAATGGTATAACTCTTTTCTATGAGCTTTTCAACCATTAATTTAACATTCTTATTCATAATTAAATCCTCTTACATTTTTCATTATAACACAAAAGCCTCTTACAAACCAATATAATTCTTTATATCTTTATAAGAGGCTTTTTCATTAAGCCTTTTTGTAATTATTTAAATAGCCCTCTACTACAAAATAGTTGTCACTTATAGTACCGTCAGTAAAATAGTTAATACTGTTAGATGATGTTTCAACAGTACGCCACCAGCATGTTTCTTTACCAAACATCTCAATTCTCTCAGCACCATAGAATCTCTCTTTGATAGGATATTTCTTCAAAACTTCTTGGAAAAGATTTTCGTAAATTTCTACGTCCTGAATGAGAGAACTCTCTCTGGTATCAGTTGAAATTCGTCTAACTTGGATATATTTTATGTCCTCATACTTAGACAAGAATTTAATAATATCAAGTACTTCGTCTTTATTATATCTATTGACAACGATTGCAACTCGAATATGATTTGTATCTGATTTTATTGCAGGAATTAGCTTATTCATGTCAAGTAAATCTCTCCTGCCCATAATCTTGAAATTTGTTTCACTATCCAAGCTATGTAAAGATAAGCCCTCTCCACTTTTAAGTCTTCTTATGGCTGGCAAATGTTTCTCGACCAAATAACCATTTGTTCTTATACCAAGTTCAAAACCTTGCGATTGAATGTAATCAACAAAGTCGTCAAAAATTTATAAATTAATGCGTCAGTATTCTGCCCTGTTAGATAAAGCTTCTTAATATTCTTTTCACGGCACAAATCTAAAAACTTATCAAAGTTTTTTCACTCGCTCCAATGAATGGCAGTTTGGTTATGGCAATTTAAAAGCTCAGGATTGTCCTTTCCTAAACAAAAATAGCAGTTGGCATTACACTTGGCCAAGTAAGTTGATGTTTGAAAATGAGTACTCATCGCGATTTCGATTTTTAATAATTTTCATAATGCTCTTCTTATGATATTATCAATTGTGTCATATCTAAATTAGTTTGGCAAGATATTTTTTAAAATTTTAACGGGAAAATTCTAACAGGTAATGTTGACACAATTATTAATCCGTGTTATCATTAGTTTAGGAGTAAGTATGAAAATAAGATATTATGAAGACAGCACTATTGAAAACAATAGAAAGTCTATATTCCTCGCAGGTCCTACCCCACGAAGTAATAATGTAAAAAGTTGGAGAGGAGAAGCGCTTGAAATTCTTGAAAGACTTGGCTTTGACGGAGACGTTTTTGTGCCTGAGTCTAACACAGGCAAATTTGGCAGTCTTCTAAACATTGAATATGGCAGTATAACGGATTGGGAACATGCCCGTCTTGACAGAGCTGACCTTATAGTATTCTGGATTCCAAGAGAACTTAAAGACATGCCTGCTTTTACAACAAATATTGAGTTTGGACTTTATTTAAAATCGGGCAAAATTGTATACGGCAGACCTGACGATGCACCAAAGAATAGATACCTTGATTACATATATGAAAAAGAGTATTCAAAAAAGCCATTTTCTACTCTTGAAAACACTTTAAAAGATTGCGTGACAAGATTATCTCAAAAATCAGAAAACATTTTCTTCACTTCTGATACACACTTTGGCTCTGAAAGAACCCTTAAATTTTCAAAGCGACCATATGCTAGCGCAAGCGAAATGGATAAGGATTTGACTTTAAAGTGGAATGCTATTGTAAAAGCAAACGATGTCGTATATCACCTTGGAGATTTTGGTGATTACTCAAACATTAAAAATCTTAATGGCAAAGTTACTTTGATACTTGGCAATTATGAAGAAGACGATTTGAAGATGAACTTTGGTGGTGACTTTGATAAATATAAAAAGGCATTACTAAAATTAGGTTTTAACGATGTGGTTAAAAAGGGCAAAATGATAAACCTAAACGGCGAAGAAGTTTATATGACTCACCGTCCACTCGACTGCAAAAAGGATATGTTCAATCTGTTTGGACACATACACGAAAAAAATATGTGTAAAAGATTTGGACTTAATGTCGGCATTGACTGCTCAGACTATCGTCCATTTTCAAAGGAAGATGTACTCTTCTATAAGAACGCAATCGAAAATTATTATGACGACAATGTGTTTGTAGAAAAAATATAGAGATAAATTTCTATCTCTATATTTTTTTGTATTTATTTTGTTTGGTCAAAAATTATGTGTTCAAAATTATAATTTTTACTTTTTAATTTGTCTATTAAAATAGTTGGTTTAAATTTGTACTTTTCAAGTTCGTCTAATTTAATCCACTTAAATTCAAGGTCTTTTAAAACACCTTCATCATTTTCGGTATATGAGAAGTCTTTTGTTTCAATATCACCTTCTAAAAGATAAAAATAGCATATTTCGTGTACTTTCTTACCGTCATTGCCAGCGAAAAAGTTTTCTATAATAATTATGAGTTTAGCGCCCGTGCAATCAATCATAATTTCTTCTTTGACTTCGCGTTTTATTGCGTCCTCAGAATTTTCGCCTACATGGATATGTCCTCCTGGCAAACAGTAAAAACCATTGTGGCACATCTGAACGCCAAGGACCTTGTCCTCTTTAATAAACATTCCAGCAACTCTCATTTTAAAATTGCAATTTTCATCTTTTATTTTAATATCCATTTTTATCCCTCCATTTCCTCTACAAATTTTACAACTTCTTCCTCTAAATTTTTATTTGGATAAACTAACCTCATTAATCCTTCTCCTTAACCTATCTTATTTAATTTATAACACATAAAAAATTTAAACACAACCTAAATAAGACATTATTAATAATTAAAAAAGCACCATAAATTATGGTGGTTTTTATTTTTAATTATTTAAGTCTTTCAATCATTTCGAACATTGCCTGGGCTGAATTGAAGTTTGCAGGAATAATGTCGGCTGGTGAAATCTCAATGTCGAATGTATCACAAAGTTCTGAAACGATTTCCAAAATGTTTAATGAATCTAAAACTCCGTTGTCGATAAGTTTTTTGTTGTTTACAAAATCAACATCTGGTCTAATTTCTTGTAATACCTCTAAAAGTTCTTCCATAATTTCCTCCTTTATAAAACTTGTTTTATCATTTTTTTCGCTCTCGCATGTAGGTAAGCTTCTGATAACATTGTTTATTTATTTGAATTAATCTCGTCAGTTCTAATTGTGTCGCGAACAAGACGAATTCCATTTTTATCTTTCTTGTAGATAGATGGCATATCTCTACTTAAAAAGAGATATATACCTTCGGTGACAGAATATGCGCCAACTCTCAAAAATTCGAGTGTGTCACCTACCTCAGCTTTTTCCAGTTCATAATTTTTTACAAGCACGTCTGCCGTTGTGCAAAGTGAGCCGCAAATAGTATAAGCTTCCTTTTCTGGAACACCACTATTAATTCTTGTATGATTAATAAATGGATGTTTCATAGCCATCATTTGGCCATAATAATTGAGGTGATTAATTCCGCCATCAACTATAAGATAGTTTACATCACAGTTTGTCTTTTTGTCAACAACTTTTGTAATATAACTGCCCGCATAGGCAACCAAAAATCTTCCAAACTCAAAGACAACTTCTCTGTCGCCTGCAAATTCAAATAGAGTTTTGAGCTGGCTAAGCATTGCAATTTCATCTTTTTCAGCATCACTTTTAAAATAAGCCACACCAAGACCTGGTCCATATTCTATTCTGTCAAATTTAAAATTGTATTTATTTTCGAGTTCCTCTATATAGCTTTTTAGCTCTATCACTTCATTTGTGATTTTTTCTTGCTTCTTTTGAGTGCCCGAGTAAAGTTGCAATCCGCGAATGTTAATCCACTTATTTTTTGAAGCAATTATTTTTTCTATGCCCAGTTTGTCCATTCCAAACTGATTTCCACTTGTAAGTCTTAAGCAAACATTTAAAACTATATTATTCTTTTCAGCCATTTCGCAGATAAGCTTTAGCTGTGCTGGTGATTCAATTGTGTAAAGAGGTTTATCTTTCATAAGCGAAACAATTCTTTCAATATCGCCTCTTTCTTTATAAACCCCAGAAAGCACAATTTTTTCACCTGGAACACCCACTCTTTCACAAATCCTAAATTCGCCTGGCGAGCAGACTTCAAGAGCGTCTACAATATTCACCATATCCTCAATCAAAAATGGATTTGCTTTGACTGCGTAACAAATTTTTATTTTACTGCCAAGTTCTTTTTTGATAAATTCTACTCTTGTTTTTAAAGCCTCAACATCAAAAACAAATGCTGGCGTTTTTAAATTCATGCTTTATAGTCCTCCATAAGTTTTTTTCGATTGACCTTTCCATTTTCTGTAAGAGGCATTTCTTTGACTACAACAATGTGATGAGGAATCATAAAAGGTGGCAATTTTGTTCTAAGGAAGATGTTGATTTCGTCACCTTCAACATCGCCTTGACAGAACATGTAAATCTTTTGTCTTTTTTCCTCAAAGATACAAACCGCCCTTGAAACACCTTTGAATGAGAGCGTTGCATTTTCAATTTCGCCAAGCTCGATTCTGTGTCCCATGTATTTTATTTGATAATCGGCTCTTCCAGAGAAATGTAATAGTCCATCCTCACCATAGAATCCAAGGTCGCCCGTTTTATACATCTTTTCTTCATAAGCTTTTTGGTCTGGGTTTAATACAAAAGCGTTTGCGGTCTCTGCAGGACTATTATAATAGCCGAGTGACAATGCCGAGCCTACAACACAAATCTCACCAAGCACATTTGGCTCTTTTGTTGTCGTGCCATCTTCTTTTATTAAAATAATTCTTTCATTTTCAAATGGTCTACCTATTGGCAGTGCTTCTCCTTCAAAAGCACCTTCTGGAATTTCAAAGAAAGTGCAATTGCAAGTGATTTCTGTTGGTCCATAAAGGTTGACATATTTTACATCAGGAAGATATTTTTTCCAGTAGTTAAGTTGTTTTATTGGCATGGCCTCGCCACTGAATAACACCTTTTTTATAGTTGTAGGCACTTTATACGAAAAAGACCTAAATCCAGAAATTATACAAAGTGCAGACACCGCCCATATAAGTGTTGTGACCTCTCTTTCGCAAAGATAATCAATAAGAATTGTTGGAAAAGAGAATTTTGCTTTTGGAATAATTTGCATGGTCGCTCCACACTTGATTGTAGAATAGATGTCCTTAACAGAAACGTCAAAGTCAAATGGTGCTTGCGAGGCAAAGACCTCATTTTCGTCCATGTCAAACTGACATGTAAACTCCTCTATAAAATCAATAACTGAACGATGAGAAACAGCAATCCCCTTTGGTTCGCCTGTCGAACCGGATGTAAAAATCACATACAAAGGGTCGGTATCTATTTGACTCATGCGCACCTTTTCTAGGCAAGAAAAATCACAATTATCTTCATAGCTCATTTCAATAACTTTGGCTTTATCTACAAAGTCAGGAAGTACTTCCCCGTTAGTAACGATTACATATGGATTATTTAGTTTATTTAAAATTCTTTGTTTGCGTTCGTCAGGGTGAGCTGGATTTAAAGGAACATAAAATGAGCCTGCGTAAACAACCGCAAAGAAAGCAATGAGAGTCTCCACGCTCTTGTTGCCAAGCACGGCAACTGGTGAGCAAGGCTCTATAACTTTTGTCAATTTTACAGCCATTGTCTTTGCTTTCAAAACAAAGTCTTTATATGTAATAGCTGAGTTTTCATCTGCAAACACTGTCTTGTCTGGCGTCCTAGATGCACTATCTTCAAGCCAAGTTAAAACATTTTTAATTCTTCTAGACATTCTATGCCTCCTTGCCAACCTTTTTTCTATAGTCTACCAACTGTTTGTTCCATTTTTCATACTCTTTTTGTCCGCGCTTATCCTCAAGTGATGTCACTTGTTTGAGCCAACCCCCTAAATATTTTGAAGCCTTAACAGCGCCCTTATAATTAAGGTGGTCACCCCCATCAAAAGTTTCTTTTTCCCAGTCCATGCCAACTTCTTTGGCAATATCCTCCACATTCATATCAATAAATGGTATGTTGTGTTTTTCTGCATATTCTGCAATTGTGTTATGCATGCTGTAATTCCAATTAAATAAAGTTGGATAAGCAAAGAATACTACTTGAATGTTTTTCTTTTTACAAAGTTTGATGATTTTTTCAAAGGATTTTTTATATCGTTTTGACATCTCTTTTTTGTTATTTGTTACAACCATATTGTCGTTAAGTTTTCCTGCCTTTACGCTAGTTTTGTACGTATAAGCCTTTAACACATTCTGTTGAGCAAATTCATTTTTCCAATAATAATGTCTGTCATAAAAAGGCCAAGATGTCAATATCGCTTTTTTAAGGTCAGACCTTACACTTGCATTTGCAACTTCATAGAAAAATTGGTCAACTTCAAGTGCAATAACACTTGGCGATTGCCTTTTTAATACATCACATATAAATTGATAGGAATCCCAAGGCATTTGAAGAGATTGTGCACAGTTATATCCAACAATTCCATATTCATCATAAATTTCCATAGGAGATACGCCATAACGCACACGACTATGCCCTACATAAAGTGCATCAATAGTGTTTTCTTTTTCCATAAAAATTGTTTCATTTTCGAGGCTCCTATAAAAGTGTGCCTTATTTGGAACATTTGGACCTAAACAAAAGAATAACACAAGTAAAATAGACAAGGTCGCCAGTAAAAAGCCAGACACACGAATGGCAAGTAAACTCTTTTCATTTTTAATCGTTTTCATTCTAAAAACCTCCATACATAAATGGTGCCGAGCTATACATGTCGCCATAAACGCCAAATATTACAACAAACAAAATTAGAGATATGTAAATAAGCCATCTCACTGGAAAAACAAAGGTATCAATCTTGTCACGAATGTTTATTTTCTTTTCTTTCAATATGTCCACTATAACCATTATAACAACGGCAACCATAAGCACAACTACCTCTTTATAGTCAAGCCCAAGCCCCAAAAGTGAACCTTTATATGGAGTAAATAAAGAACCTAAGATATAGAAAGCGTCTGAAAGAGTGTTTGCCCCAAATATCGTTTCGCCTACAAGAATTATGATGAGAGTTCTTGCCCGCCTAACCATATTAAGCCAAGTTGAATCTGGATTGACTTTCATTTTTGCCCACATCTTTTTAAACAGTGGTTCCATAAGCATGCCAAATGCGATGATAACAAAATAGTATAGTCCATATACAATGTACTTCCATTCTGGCCCATGCCATAAACCATTACATAGCCATACGCAAAATAGAGCGACAATAGTTGGCAATGTTTTAGTAAAGTGGTTCTTATGTTTTTTCTTTACAGCCTTTGTAAACTTTTTCATTCCACTAGTCAGTGCCACAGAATAAAAAATATATTCCTTAAACCAAAGGCCAAGTGTTATGTGCCACCTTTGCCAAAATTCCTGAGGACCTTTTGCAAAGAATGGTTGGCGAAAGTTTTCTGGAAGTTTAATCCCAAACATTTCAGCAATACCCAGCGAAATATCCATAAACCCAGAAAAGTCAGCATAAAGCTGGAGTGTGTAGCCAAGTATAAATACTAAACTACCCCCCCCCGAGAAATTAGTAGGGTTTGCTGCTATCGTTTTAACTGCTAGGAAAACCCTATCCGCTATGACAAGTTTTTTAAATAACCCCCAAATAACCCTTTGCCCGCCATGAGCAAGATTTTTATATTCTGCCTTATGACCTTCAGTAATCTGCTTGCCGTCCTGGTCGTATCTAAGAATTGGACCTTCAACTATGCTTGCAAAGAAAGTTAAAAACGCGAGGATTTTAAAAAAGTTGCGTTCGGCAGGATACTTTTTTCTATGTACATCAACTAGGTAACCGATTGCCGACAAAGTATAGAAAGAAATTCCTAGTGGCAAAAAGAGTTTTAATCCTCTGAAAGTAAGACCTGCATTAAAGAGGTTTAAAAAAGAGATAAATGATTCTCCAAAAAAGTTAAAATATTTCAAAAAGCCAAGTATGGCAAGATTGAACAAAATTGTAACAACCATTGACGCTTTGTTTAAGCGTTTGATTTTCTTTTTATCTTCTTTTGTAAGCTCGGGATTTTGACTTATCTTATCATTCCTCTTTTGAATTCCAAGTGCAGAGAAGTAAACACCGATAGCGGTGGTTATAGCAAAAACCAAAAGATATTTATCTATTGCACAATAAAAAATTATACTAACGCATAAAAGAACTATCCACCTAAACCTGAGTGGAATTATGTAATAAAAAACAAGTGATAATAAGACTGCAACTGCAAGATATAATAATAACTGATTCACTTTCGTCCTCTATGCATTAAATTCACTTGCTCATTATATCACAACAATCGACAATTTGCAATAAAAAAAGAATTTTTTGTTACATAATCTTATATAATATTGCATATCTTTTAACTTCGATTTTCAAAATTAAACTTTAATCTCCAAAATTCCGACAATAACTACACTTTTAATACAAAATTAAACAATATATTTTTCTAATAATGCTTAATTATTTTGCCATCGTCAAAATCATAAAAAATACTTTACATATGATTTCATAAAAAAATCTTAGGACTTTTCCTAAGACTTTTTATTGAGCTCTATTTCTTTTTAAAATGGTGAGGCTCAGTTACTTCAAATGGCGACATAACCTCTTCAAGTGTCTCTTTATTCATAAGTCCCCGCTCAAGTACAAGTTCACGAAGTGGCACACCAGTTTTAAGTGATTCTTTTGCAAGGCGAGCCGCTTCAATATAGCCTATATAAGGAGTTAAAGCTGTAGCCATTCCAACGCTATGTTCAAGTAGGTCAGTGCACCTATTTGGATTTGCAGTAATGTCAACAATGCAGTTATCAATAAGAGTTGAAATTGCATTATTCAAACACTCAATACTCTCAAATAAAGAATAGAAAATTACAGGTTCAAAAGCGTTTAATTCAAGTTGCCCAGCTTCAGCCGAAAAATTGATTGTGACATCATTTCCAAAGACCTTATAAGCTACTTGCGACACAACTTCAGGTATAACTGGATTCACCTTGCCTGGCATAATAGAAGAACCATTTTGTTTTGCTGGCAAGTTAATTTCATTAAGTCCTGTCTTTGGACCACTTGCCATTAATCTTAAATCATTACACATTTTAGATAGTGTGACTGCAAGTGTTTTAAGTGCTCCAGATAGTTTTACATAAACTTCAATATTTGAAGTCCCATCAAATAAATCCTCTGCCTGTTCAAATTTATCACCACAAACGCTACATATTGTTTCAACAATATTATCGAGATAATATCCGTCTACAGTTATCGCACTTCCAATTGCACTTGCACCCATATTTAAATAATGAATATCTTCTTCTGCACGCATTATATTTTGTGTGTCACGTTTTACTGCAGTCGCAAATGCGTGAAAACTTTGTCCCAGTCTCATAGGTACTGCGTCTTGAAGTTGCGTTCTTCCCATTTTGAGAATTCCGTCAAACTCCTTTGCCTTATTCATAAGTGAATTATAAAGTCTATCTAACTGATTATATAAAGGCTTAAGAAGTGAAATGAGCGCAAGTTTTCCAGCAGAAGGATAAATATCATTTGTTGACTGCGACATGTTTACATGGTCGTTTGGGTGAACAATTTTATATTCACCCTTCTTTCCTCCCAAAATCTCAATCGCACGATTTGCAATAACCTCGTTTGCATTCATGTTTGCCGATGTGCCTGCTCCACCTTGAATGGCGTCAACAATAAACTCATCATGAAGTTTGCCAGCAATTATTTCATCGCAAGCTATAACAATTGCATCTGCAATTTTGCCTGATAACCTACCTGAAGCATGATTAGTCAAAGCACAACTTTTTTTAAGCTTTGCAAGTGCAACAATAAGCTCAGAGTGAATGCTTTTGCCTGTAATATTAAAATTTTGTTTTGCTCTTAAAGTCTGAATTCCATAGTAGGCAGACAAGGGAACATTCAAATTCCCGATTGAATCTCCCTCTTCTCTAAATGCAATTTTGTCCATAAAAACCTCTTCTATTATTAAAAACATTATCGCATATAAAACCAAAAAAATCAATAGCTATTTTGAAAATATTTTATATGATTTTAATTTAAATTTTACATAAAGCGTGTTATACTTTGATTATAGCTATTCATTAAAAATATAATAACATATTCATAATCTTTTGCAAAAGAATTCTTAAATTTGTATATAAAATAGTCAAAATAGGCTTACAATCATATTAAGGCAAACCAGCTCCACTATTTACAGAAATTTGTCAATACATCAACTATTATACCACTTTGTTAACAGAGAGGATACAAACTAAATAATTTTTATCGCAAATTTTTGCAAAATCTCTTTTAATTCATTATTACATAGATTTTCAACAGCTTCTTTACTTCCTTCGACTGCAATAACTTTCATTTCAGGTAATGTGTAATCATCAATCTCAAAAGTTAAACCACCTTTTTCATAAACGTACCTTGTTCTAAAATTATCTGCAACCAACCTAAAACTTAAAATATTCAAAGCCGATTTAACAAACAGCATAAGCTCATCTGTTACAATCAAAGTTTGAGACTCTTGCGATATTTTTTTGCCTTCAATCTCATTTTTCGAAAGTTTAAAATCAAAATAAACATTTGTTTTGTTTCTGACCCTTTCTGTCGTAAGACGAGAAATCAAATGCGGATTATAACCACTTTCATAAACTTTACGATTTTGACTTGAAACTGAAACATGCCTATAACCATTCTTTTTACAAAACTCAATAAAAGGTTCTATAGACGTGACTTTAAAACTATGCTCATATTCTTCCATAATTTTCTCCTATTAAATTATAACAAAAAAATAAACCTAAACCAAACTTTTTTATGTTCGATTTAGGTTTTATTTGGCGGAGTGTGAAATTGTCTAAACGTACTAAATATATAATGTAAATTAATCTCTTGCCATTTTCATAATTTCTTTTCTAAGTTTGAATTTTTCCAAAATTAAAATATTGTTTTTAAATTTATTAT
>CATKXS010000013.1 GCA_949841045.1 uncultured Clostridia bacterium
TAAAGTTTCCATTACTCCCATTTACTTCATGGTCATCTAAGTATATACAAGCAGAAGCTAAATCTACCTTCCAACCCGCAAACTTATATCCCTGTCTACTGAAAGCATTAGGGTATAAATTTTGAGCAACGTTAAAGGTGAAATTCTGGTTTTCCATACTTCCACTGCCCTCTATTACGTTGTATTTTACAGTGTAGTTTTTAGCTGTCCATTTAGCATAGAGGACTATTCCGCTTGTTCCATACCAGGTGCGAGCGCTTGTTCCGTTTGAATAGTAGTATTGCGTTCCTGAACCATTTGTCCCTGTAAAATAACCACCAAAAGTATAGCCTGTTTTTTGTGGTATTGTTATGCTTGGCATTGGCTGACCATAGATTGCAGTAACCGAGCCCGTGCCAGAAGTTGTGGCACCCATATTATTTAGTGTAATTTCTGACGTCCTAAGCGTCCAGTGTGCATATATGGAAACATTACTTGTCCCAAGAGTTGATGAGGAGGTAATCTTTGTGCCACCAGTTGAAGAAGTATACCAACCGTCAAAAGAGTATCCCGACCGCGTAACTGTTGGTAATGTTCCATAGTATCCGTCCACATATGCATATTTATGCGCAACTGAAGTGTCTGAACCAGTTTGACTCCAGCCATTATCCAATGAACATGTTCCGCCATTAGTATAAGCCGATATGGTAATAGTTTTAGGCTGGAACACCGGTTTGTAAGGCATGACGTTATCTCCCCATGATTGTGGAGTAGTTATAGTTACCGTACTACCATTACTACCTGCTGAATAACATTCCCACTCTTCCCAGCTATCTGCATCATCGCTAGAATTTTTATCATAACGCCACCAACCAGCAAAGGTATAGCCCGTAGGACAGTCAAGGTCACCAATCCGAAATTTATATGAAGTATTGTTTTCCAGACTTATTGTAGCATAGTTGCCTTTTAAATAATTTATTTTATTGTTCACGTAAACGTAATATGATGGGTATTTATCATAACGTGCAGGGAAATTTTCAGCATAGTAAGTACCATATGTTTTACTCGTGTCTATGGGGCTTCGCACAAAAACACCGCCCATATAAAAATCTCTAGCTGCGTAAGCGACCTCTTGTTTTATAGATTGATTAGCATTTTTACTGAATCCCCCCCCCCGAATTAGGCAAGGTTAGGGCAAGAGTTCCAAGTAAACCTAAAACAAGAGCTGCAAAGATATATAGACTAATTCTTTTTAAATTTTTCATAACCCCTACCCCTTTTATTTCTTTATATTTTTATTGTATATCTTTTTGTAAGTTTAAGTCAATTTTTAAACGACATTTTATTTCTTTTTTATAAAATTATATATCTTTTCAATAAATCAACATAAAAATGCCAATATTACTTCTACTATCAATCAAGAAAGGGAATTTTTTATTCACTTACTTTTTTTTATAATAAAAAAGGTGGAAACATCCACCTCCTTGACTTATTTTGTTATTTTTGTTAACTCAATAAGTAATATTCAATTGAATTATATGATGACTATGTTTATCAGCAGGATGCGAGTTTATCAGCTCTATCTTTAAGCGTCAGTGCATCAATAAATTGGTCTATATCTCCATTAAGCACATTGTCAAGGCTATATGAGGTCACATTTACGCGGTGGTCAGTGCATCTGCCTTGTGGATAGTTGTAAGTACGCACTCTTTCAGAGCGGTCTCCGCTTCCAACCTGACTTTTACGGTTTTCTTTATATTCGCTTTCAATTTGACCTTGATAATATTCATAGAGTTTTGAACGCAAGATTGACATTGCTCTATCTCTATTTTTCATTTGAGAACGCTCGTCTTGACAAGCAACCACTATACCTGTTGGAAGGTGCGTAATACGAATGGCAGACTCTGTTTTGTTTACGTGCTGACCACCCGCGCCAGAAGAACGATAAGTATCAACTTTTAAGTCCTTATCTTCAATTACAAAATCAACTTCTTCAATTTCTGGAAGCACTGCAACAGTTGAGGTTGAGGTATGTATGCGACCAGAGCTTTCTGTCTCTGGCACTCTTTGAACTCTGTGAACGCCACTTTCATATTTAAATCTGCTATACGCCCCCTTGCCTTTAACCATGAAAGTGATTTCTTTTATACCGCCAAGTTCGGTACTATTTAAATCCATAACTTCGACTTGCCAACGTTTCTTTTCGGCGTACATGCAATACATTCTGTAAAGTTCATTGCAAAATAGCGCTGACTCTTCACCACCTGCGGCCTGTCTGATTTCCACGATAACGTTGCTGTCGTCGTTTGCGTCTTTTGGCAACAAGAGAATTTTTATCTCTTCAATTTCCTTTTCAATTTGGTCAGTAAGTGAACCAATGTCCTCATAAAATAGTTCTTTTAGTTCGTGGTCTGTTTCTGTTTCATAACATTTTCTGCTTTCTGCCAAATCTTTTACAAGTTTTTCGAGTTTATCATGAGCTTCAACGATTTCTTCAATCGAGGAACGCTCTTTAACAAGTTTTTTCCATTCTCTATTATCAGCAATCACTTCAGGGTCGCTCACCATTTCAGTCAGTTTTTCAAAACGCTCCTTTGTCTTGCCTGTTTTTTCTAAAAGTTCATTTGCTAAATCTTCCATAAATTACCCTTTCAATTTTGTTGTAATCTTTTACGGCTTGGACATTGTCATAGTCTGCCTTTTGCATAAGTTCTATAACGCCGTCACTTTGCCCTTGTCCTACCTCAAACATAAGCCAACCCTTTTTGGCGAGTTTTCCTTTTGCCTCGTCAATGATTTTTCTGTAAAAGTCAAGGCCGTCCTCGCCGCCATCTAAGGCAATACGAGGGTCATATTTTTTGACTTCTATTTCAAGTTTTTCTATTTCTGCACTTTTGATATAAGGTGGATTTGATACTATTATATCATACTTTCTTCCCTTTTTCAAACTTTTAAATAAATCAGATTGAGAAAAATCAATTTTTACATCATTTTTTTGTGCATTAGTCTCTGCAACTGAGAGTGCTTGTTTGGAAATATCGCTTGCGTAAACCTTGCAATCTGAATATTTTGCAATGGCAATAGCAATGGCACCGCTGCCCGTACATAAGTCGAGAACGCTATGACAGTCACACTCGCCTATTTTTTTAAGCGCTTCTTCAACAAGGATTTCTGTTTCCATGCGTGGCGAGAGCACCTTTTTATTGACATCAAACTTGAGCCCGTAAAATTCTACAAACCCAAATATGCTTGAAAGAGGCTCGCCTTTTGCACGTCTATCGCAAGCACGCAAGATTTCTCTATATTCTTTCAAACTTACACTTCTCTCTAGTTTTGTTTCTGCGCGATTTTTATTAAGCACTGTCCCAATAATCCAGTCGCAGTCGCTCTCTTCAAACTTATCTGACGCTTTAAGTTTGGTTTCCATTTCGGCATAAACTGTGGACATAGCAATCCGTCCACTTTTAATTTTTTCAAAATCATTATAGCTTGCAAGTTCTTTTACTGCCACGTTTAACACCTCGCTTTGTGTGGTGTTTGGTCTTATACTTACAAGCCAGTTTGTTACAATTGCAATATCCTTTATCCATGTCGCCTTAGTTTTACTTGCGAAAAGCAGGGCTTCATAAATAACAGGCACGCAGGCTAAAAACAAGAGTAGGTTTATAAGAAAATTTAATGGCCAAAACACATTTATACCTACCAATGTTATCACAAAAGTTGAAAATAAAAAAACGTTTACTAAGAAATTTAAAAAATTAAGAGGATATGTGCGTGGCCTAAGCGTTTCAACCTTCCCGCTCATGTGGACATTTCCGGCACCATTAAAAGAATATAGTCCGCTCATAAAAGGCGCAAATCTCAAAATAACAAAAATAAGATAGAGAAAAGCAAATCTTAAGAGAGCAACAATGAAAGCTCTAAAATAATAATTATCATTACTTGGAAAGGCTTTTCTGAAAAGATATGATGGAAGTACTGCTAGAAACAAAAAGCCAAACAAAAAGGCAGCGATAATTATAGCAATAAGAACAATATAAATTGAGGCTATAGAAATATTTTTTGCAATCTTAAAGCTTTTATTTTTATCACTCTCTGGACGCTCATCAAGCTCTTGCATAAGAAAAAAAGAACTTATATAAAGCCAAAGTCCCCAAAAAAGATAGGTGAAGCCTCGAATAATTGGAAGAGTAAATATTTTTTTTATTTCTTTTACTATCTTTCCGCCAACAATTTTATTTCCACTTGAATCTATCATACTTGCGCAGAGGCGGTTTTTGTCAAGCACTCCCACGCCATTTCCAAAAGGCAAAATTAGTTTATCCATAGACTTATTATTGCCAAACAATTGACGTTTAACACCTAATTAAATAATTTAACTATTCTATTATGTAATAATATTTTTTCATAAAACTCAAACCACACGCCTTTAACAAAAAATCACACTCATTTTGTTTCGAGTGTGATTTAAATAGTCTAAATATTCTTAATCTGTTTTGTAAGTCTTTCTTTTTTAGGTACGATAATGTTTATGGCTTCCTTAATTACACTAGCCTCAAAACTGCCCGCGCTTATTTTTTCGCCATCAAGATTGATTGTCACTTCATTTCCAAGTTGAACTGAGAACGCTGGAACAAGAAAATGATGAAAATGTTTTCTACCTATATAACGTTCAAACCCTCTCAAAAACATAAACATAACTCTAAGTGCCGAGCCAAAACTAACCCTATCTTTCTTTGTATCAACAAGCACAACGTCAACAAGTCCGTCATTTAAACTAGCTTTTTTATTTATCTTCATTCCAGCCGTGTAACGAGAATTATTGACGAGCATGATGGCATACTTGCCTTCGATTTCACCGCCGTCATAACTGAGTTTTAAATTTAAAGCTTTTGTTGTGAACATACCTTTTGCACCATGAAAGAAGTAAGCAAGCTTACCCATTTTTTTCTTAGTTTTTTGGTCTGTTGCATAACTTGCCTCGGTAAAAAGTCCTGCACAACAAACATAAATGCCATATTTATTGTTGATTTTCATAACATCATGCGAAAAAGTCTCACCCTTCAAAATGTTGTCAACTGCCTTTTTGAGTTTTTTTGAAATGAAAAGTGAATGCGCAACATCATTGACCGTTCCAGAAGGAATATATCCTAGTGTCGGTTTTTTATCAAGGCTCATAACGGCGTCAATTATTTCATTGAGCGTCCCATCACCGCCAGCGCCAACAATCAAGTCAAACTCCGCGCCGCGCTCGCGAATTATCTCTCCGATATGCCCTGCATACTGCGAATGAGCAACTTCCACATCAAATTTTTCACTTAATCTTTCTACGATATAACCCTCTTTTTCTTTAATTTTACATTTGCCAGACTGAGGATTATAAATAAATAAACATTTTTCCATAGAATATAATATTACAAAATTTTCTAAATTTGTCAATAATTTTCAAAAAATCTATCAAAATATGCCTGAATAAACATATATTTTCTCTTTTTATTTTGTATAAATCGAGTTTTGTGTTATAATAATCCCATGTTATTAAAACACGCAGAAAATAAACAAAAGCTAGATATAGGCAAATTTATATTCAGTTTAGTCATGGTATCAATTGCTGCATTTTTAGGCGGCGTTTCTTTTAAAAATTTTTTTGAATCAGCTGGAATTATTCCTACCGGTCTATCTGGTCTTGCATTAATTATTCGAAATGCAATTGCTAGTGCTGGACTTTCTCTTCCTACTTCGGTTGTATATCTCGTTTTAAACGCCATTCTATTCCTATTTGCATTTAGGCTCTTTGGCTGGAAATTCATTCTTGCCTCCCTGCTGGGTACAGGTTTTTACACTCTTGGCATGCAGTTTGGAAAAATTTCAATAATCGCAAACGCTCAAGTCGATGTTCTTCTTTACGCAATTGTGGGCGCTATAATTTGTGGCTTCTCTGTCGGCATTGCAATGAAGTTTGGTGGCTCAACTGGTGGCAGCGACATTGCTGGCGTCATCATCAACAGGTATTTCCCAAAAATTAAAACAGGATATTGTCTTCTTATTATAAACGCTTTCGTTCTTGTTCTCAGTATTATCACTGGTGGACTATCAACAGGACTTTATGCTCTTGTGGTTGCCGTAATCAATTCACTCACCACCAACCTCGTTCTTGATGGCTCAAAGCGTGTTGTCGCTCACTATATCATCTGTGACAAAAGTGAAGAAATTGCAAACGCTCTACTTGAACGCTATCATAGAGGGGTGACAAAAATTGATGGTGAAGGCATGTTCTCCAAAAAAGGCAAATCAATTCTTTTGTGCCTTCTTCCAAACCAACTTTCAAGCGAAATGAAAAAGATAGTAAGCGACATAGACGAAAATAGCTTCATCTTCTCTTCAATTGTGACTGAAACAATGGGAAGTGGCGACTTTATGAAAGAGGCGTCAATCTTTAAAAATAAAGTTGTTGGCGCTCAAGAGAAAATTAAAAACCTCAATAAATATAACCGCCACAACGAAATCAAAAAGCTCAAACTCAAACGTAAACAACGCACATACAAAATTTTTAATGGTGACAATTTAAAATCTCAAAATAAAAAAGACTAAAAACTTAGTCTTTTTTATTCGTATTTTAACTACAAGGAAACATGCGAGGTGCTGTTCGGCGGATAATCCGCAGGAACAAAACTAAACTTAAACTTGTTTGCATGTCTTACGAAAGTGGGCGGATAATCCGCACGATAGAAAGTGGGTAACCCACGGAACGCAGTAAACCTAAATTTTCAATTTTCCCTACGATAGAAAGTGGGTAACCCACACTAGAATTGTAAAACTAGTTGTTTTGAGATAAAGCCATACGCAATCAAGGCAACAACCATAATGTAGAAAGCGATTGCCGTGATACCATTAATTCTATGCCAAGGGTTACCCACCTTAATGTCTTGAAGGAAGCTGTTGGCAGAAAATATACTTGCAATGCAGTAAACAATGACAATAATGCAAAGCCATTCATTTATGACTCTTAAATAATAGATTGCAACACACGCAATAGCAACAAGACAAGCAAGTATTCCGACAATTCTTCTAGTCATCATCTTGACTTTAAGATAACTTGCCTCTCTTTGTCTATATGTCAATGGCACGCCACTAGATTTTGATTTCATATGCCCCTCTTTTTTATTAGTTTAAATATTTTATTCACCCATGTCAAATGTTTTCAAGCCAAATGCTTGGCGATTATCGTAAAGTATTGTTTAAATATATTACTTATTACGTTCCCAAACCAAATGTTTGACGGTTATCGTAAACTATTGTTTTAAAATATTACCTATTACGTTCCCAAGCCAAATGCTTGACGAGCAAACTCAGTTTGTAGGAACGTAATTTGATGTGGAATTTCTGTAAGACTTACGATAATGATGCAAACTAAGTTTGCTAGAATTGTGGTATAAAATTCTCACTTGCACTTTCGAGTTCTTGAAAATAGCCTTCACTTAAACCCAACTTTTCAGCATGCGATAAAATAAGTTTATACTCAAGTGGTTTAAGCCCCTCTTTTATTCGTCCTCGAATTGGCGTGAACTGCCCCATTAAACTTACAAAGGGTTTATTTATTTCCTTAGCTATAAATTCAAGCAGCCTAAGACTGTCTTTTATATGGCCTGGCAAAACCAAATGGCGTATAAGCACTCCTTCAGTTAAAATTCCATCTTTAAATATGTTATTCTTCTTGCAATCCTTCATGGCTTTTAAAGCCTCGCTTGCCACCTCAAAATAATTAGGCGCTTTAGCCAAAAGAGATGAAAGTTCGCTTTCATAAAACTTAAAATCAGGCAAAAACACATCAACTACTTTGGCAAGCTTTTTAATCATCTCCACATTTTCATAACCGCCCGAATTCCAAACTATAGGTATGGGAGAATTAAAATCAGCCAAAGCCTCAATTAAAAGTGAAGAAAATTGTGTTGGCGTGATTAAATCAATGCTGTCAAACCTTGTCAAATCAAAGCTCTCAAGATAAGCCCTAAACTCCTCAGCCGAATAACTCTCGCCTTTTCCTATATGCGAAATTTCAAAGTTTTGGCAAAACTCACACCTTAAATTGCAACCAGAAAAAAATATGGCAAGTGCACCTTTATTTCCACTTATGCAAGGCTCTTCCCACATAAAATTTTCTAGTGTTTTGGCAACGCGAATTTTATCGCCCTCGCCACAAAACCCCTTTTTAATACTTCTATCTATCCCGCATTTGCGAGGACAATCATAACACAATTTTTCCATAATTATTTTTCGTTTGAAATTATATTTTTTCTATAAGCTCCTTAAGAAGTGTCTCAAGACACCTGCATTTTTCTTCGTCCATATTCTCAAGCCCTTCAAGTCGATATTTTATGCCAAGCGTTTTATATTTTATTTCACCTAAATTTTTATATGGCAAAAGTTCAACTCTTTCAACATTCTTGAGCGGTTTTATAAAATGGGCAAGTTCTTTAATATTTTCTTCATTGTCATTAAGACCTGGCACAATCACCTGTCTTAGCCACAATTTCACACCCTTTTCTTGGCAAATAGAAAGAAAATTTTTAAAACGCGACATGGGTTGACCTGTCAAATTCTTATAATCCTCTTCTCTCACTGCTTTTATGTCCAAGATGACAAGGTCGCATAGAGACAAAATCTTTTCGATTTCATCTCTTGGCGAAATTCCTACGCCCGCCGTGTCAAGTACGGTGTTTATTCCTTTTTCCCTGCAAAGCGAAAGGCACTCTAATAAGAATTTTGGTTGAAGAAGGGGTTCTCCTCCCGAAAAGGTCACCCCGCCACTCTTGCCAAAATAGCTTTTATATCTCTCAATTCGTCTAATTAAATCATGGGGCGTAATCGTTTCCCGTCCGCCGTCCAAATTCCAAGTCTCTGGATTGTGACAATACTGGCAGCGGAGTTGACAGCCCTGTAAGAATACCACATATCTTATTCCTGGTCCGTCCGCCAGCCCCATGCTTTCAACACTACTTATATTCCCCAGCAGTTTTAAACTGTTTCTATCGTTAGCATTGTCTAAATTATTAATTCTATCCGTTCCCAGCAGTTTTAAACTGTTTCTATCGTCAAGTTTCATTCAAACTCCAAATTCTATCCGTTCCAGCCTTAGGCTGTTTCTATCGTCAAGTTTCATTCAAACTCAAATTTCTGTGTGTTCCCAGCCTTAGGCTGTTATTATCGTTAAGTTTTATTCAAACTCAAATTTCTGTGTGTTCCCAGCATTATGCTGTTTCTATCGTTAGCATTATCTAAATTATTAATTCTATCTGTTCCAGCATTATAGCAGGCTAAGCCTGTTAAAGTTTTTCGTGGAAAGTTCTTGCGATAACTTCCTCTTGATGAGCACGAGAAAGTTTATTAAAGTTGACTGCATAACCAGAAACACGAATTGTAAGATTTGGATATTTCTCTGGATTGTTCATTGCGTCAATAAGTTTTTCTCTATCAAGAACGTTTACGTTGAGGTGTTGTGCACCGCGAGTAAAATAACCGTCAAGCATAGATACAAGGTTATCCTGTCTTGATTCCATATCTTTTCCAAGTGAGTTTGGAATGATTGAGAAGGTATTTGAAACACCGTCTTGACAGCAACCACAATATGGAATTTTTGCAACTGAGTTTAATGAAGCAAGTGCTCCACATGCATCTCTTCCATGCATTGGATTTGCACCTGGTGCAAAAGCCTGACCTGCCACGCGTCCATCTGGAGTTGCGCCAGTCTTTTTGCCATACATAACATTTGATGTAATGGTAAGTGCAGAAAGAGTATGATGAGCATTTCTATAAAGTTTGTTTTTCTCAAGCGCTTTGATAAAATGCTCAACAAGTTCAACAGCAAGACTGTCTACCCTGTCGTCATCATTGCCATATTTAGGGAAATCGCCCTCAACCTTAAAGTCAACAGCAAGACCTTCCTCATTTCTAATAGGTTTAACTTTAGCATACTTAATTGCAGAAAGTGAATCTGTCGCAACAGAAAGTCCTGCCATACCAAACGCCATCATTCTATCAACGTGAGTGTCGTGAAGGGCCATTTGTCCAGCCTCATATGCATATTTGTCGTGCATAAAGTGGATTATGTTTAAAGCGTCAACATAGGTCTTTGCAACCTTGTCAAGTACTTCAAAATATCTCTTTTTAACGTCCTCAAATTCAAGGACTTCATCTTTGCACTCTTCAATGCCCTCAACAACAAGTTTACCACTGACTTCATCTCTTCCGCCGTTTATGCTATATAATAGTGATTTTGCGAGGTTGCATCTTGCACCAAAGAATTGCATTTGTTTGCCCACTTTCATTGCAGATACGCAACATGCGATTGCATAATCGTGACCATAGACTGGCGACATAACATCATCACTTTCATATTGAATTGAATCTGTCAAGATTGAAATCTTTGCACAGAACCTCTTGAAATTTTCTGGAAGCCTTGTTGACCAAAGCACAGTAAGGTTTGGTTCTGGACTTGAATCAAGATTGATAAGGCTATGCAAGAATCTGAAAGAGTTTTTGGTTACAAGGCTTCGCTTGTCGTCAAGCATACCGCCAATTGATTCGGTAACCCAAGTAGGGTCGCCACCAAATATTTCATCATAGTCTGGTGTTCTAAGATGTCTTACAAGGCGAAGTTTGATTATGAACTGGTCAACAAGTTCTTGTGCGCTTTCCTCATCTATTACTCCCCCTCTTAAATCTCTCTCAAGATAAATATCAAGGAAAGTTGAAACACGTCCAAGACTCATTGCCGCGCCATTGTTCTCTTTGACAGAAGCAAGGTAAGCAAAGTATGTCCACTGGAAGGCCTCATGAGCATTGTTTGCAGGCAGAGAAATATCATAACCATATTTTGAAGCCATTGACTTAATTTTTTCAAGAGCTCTAAGTTGCTCAGACACCTCTTCTCTAAGTCTGATTTTTTCTTCACTGTCCACCTTTAAAAGTTCGTCTGAAAGTAAATCTTTTTTCTTTTCTTCTATAAGCCTATCTATTCCATAAAGAGCGACTCGTCTATAATCGCCTATAATTCTACCTCTGCCATATGCGTCTGGAAGACCAGTAATAAGCCCTGCTGACCTAGCGCGTCTTATATCAGGTGTATATGCATCAAAAACGCCGTCATTGTGAGTCTTTCTCACCATCTGTTTGAAAAGGTTTATAGTCCCCTCATCAAGCTTTTTGCCGTACGCCCCAAGCGCATTTTCAACCATTCTTATACCACCAAAAGGATTTACAATTCTCTTGAGTGGTTTGTCTGATTGTAGACCAACAACAACTTCGTTTTCCTTATCAATATATCCAGCTGGGAAATTGTCAATTCCAGACAAATGTTCAAGGTCAACGTCTAAAAGATGAACCTTTCTCTCCTCTTTTAAAAGTTCTTCGCATTTAGCCCAAACTTTGCCAGTCTTTTCGCTTTTGCCCTTCAAAAATGTTTCGTCACCTGTGTATTCAGTATAGTTTTCATCAATAAAGCCAGAAACGTCAATATTCTCCTTCCAATTTTCTCCTTTAAAACCTTTCCAGCATTCTAAATTTTTTTCCATAATTTCCTCCTAGTTACACTTTAGTAACTTTCTTAGTTTGTCCTATTTTCTTTGTTTTGATTATGTTTTTGTTTAACATGTTTAAAATTTTATCACAAAACAAAATTTTATCAAAATAAATTTACGGCCTTTAATGTATTTAATAAAATTTATAATACTTTTTTATTTGACAAATAATAAAATTTTCAATAAAGTTAAGTTGTATGGAGGGAAATAATGGATAAACAATTTGAACCACTTTTTACGCCTTGGAAAATTGGCAATGTGGAAATTAAAAACAGAATAGTACTCTGTCCAATGGGTGGGACTTCACTCTTTGGCTGGATGGAAAAACATCATTTTGATAAGGACTCGGCAGATTTCTTTATGGACCTTGCTAAAAATAATGTAGGTCTTATCATTCCTGGCATTGCTCCCCTTAAAAATCTCATGGGCGGGGCTTGGCTATATAAAAGTAAAAAAGCATTCAAACAACTTAAAGAATATATGGTTGAATTTCACAAGACTGGTGCAAAGATGTTTATTCAACTTACTGCTGGCTTTGGAAGGAGTTTTTCTATTCCAAACAACATGGTGCCAATGCTTAAAAGTAAGGCTCTTGCAAGTTTAATAAAACCTATATTTGATATTCAATATCTCTGCGCAAGTCCATCTAAGCTCCCGTCTCGTTGGGCTGAGGGCGTGCTTTGTAGGGCTATAACCAAAAAAGAAATTAAAAATATAATAGATGGCTTTGCAAAAACAGCTAAATTATGTAAAGACGCTGGCGTTGACGGCGTGGAGATTCATGCAGTACATGAAGGCTACCTCATCGACCAATTTACAACCTCTTACACAAATCAACGTGAAGATGAATATGGTGGAAGTTTTGAAAACCGCTTCCGCTTCCCTGTCGAGATAGTAAAGGCAATCAAAGCCGAATGCGGACAGGATTATCCAGTATCCCTTCGCTACTCTGTTGTAAGTAAGACAAAAGGGTTCTGCGAGGGCGCGCTTCCAGGCGAAAAGTATACAGAAGTTGGACGAAACATGGAAGAGAGTGAAAAAGCCGCAAAATATCTCGAAGAGGCTGGTTATGATATGCTCGACGCCGACAATGGAACATACGATGCTTGGTACTGGGCTCACCCACCAATGTATATGCCTAAAAACTGCAATCTTGAAGATGTTGCACACATACGCAAGTTCATTAATATCCCTGTTGTATGCGCAGGAAGAATGGAGCCTGACGTTGCAGCAAAAGCAATTGCAAAGGGCGAGATTGACGCTATGGGCGTAGCAAGACAATTCCTCACCGACACTCACTGGGTGACCAAGCTCATTGAAGACAGGCTAGAAGATATTAAACCTTGCATTTGCTGTCATAACGCATGCCTTGCAATGAGTCATTATAAAGGTGTTGCAAATGCCTGCTCAATGTCAGACTCAATCCACATGTCACGTTGCGCGCTTAACCCTCAAACTATGGACGGAGGCAAGTACGATTACACCCCTGCCAAAAAGCCAAAGAATATTGCAATTATAGGTGGCGGTATTGGTGGAATGGAATGTGCTATCGTGCTTAAAAATCGTGGACATAAAGTGACAATATATGAAAAGACAGACAAACTAGGCGGAATCTTCAACGCAGCAGCCGCTCCATCATTCAAAGAAAAAGATAGAGCACTTCTCAAGTGGTATGAACGCCAAATGCGACTACTTAACATTGACATCAAGTTCAATAACGAAATAACTGACCTCTCAGAGATTAAAGCCGATGAATATATCATAGCAACTGGCGCCAAGCCAAGAACCCTTAAACTCAAAGGCTATGAAAGAGCAATCGAGGCAACAGATTATCTTTACGGCGCTGAGGTTGGCGAAAATGTAGTTATAATCGGTGGCGGTCTTGCAGGCTGTGAAATCGCATACGATTTATATTTGAAAGGCAAAAAACCAACAATTATTGAAGCGCAAAATGACCTCATGATTTCAAATGGACTTTGCCTTGCAAACTCATCCTTCCTTAGAGATTTCTTTAAAACAAATAATGTCCCTGTTTATCTTGAAAGCTATTGCGAGGAAATCAAAGAGGGAAGCGTGATAATTGCAACAAAAGATAAAGATAAAAAATCAAAGACCGACACAACTTCAAACGACAATAAAAAGGAAATCAAGGCTGACAGCGTAATCCTTTCAATAGGTTATAACCCTGCCCCTCTTACTAAAAAATCAGCGCATGTTCATATTGTTGGTGACGCGCTCAGCGTTGGCAACCTCAGAACAGTAATCTGGCGAGCCTGGGACATTTCAACTTCTCTCTAAACCCTTTAAGGGCTTTCTGAAAAGGAAATTTGATAATCTTTAAATATTGACCAATGAAAAATCAATTGTGAATACAAAAAATCAAGCTCTATGATTTATAAAAAAAGACGTCTAAATTAAGAACGTCTTTTTTTAGCAAATAATCATGCAAAATTACTTTAACAATTAATTATTCCTGAAAAATTAAAGTGTCAAAATCAAAAAGTTCACTATCAAAAAATTCTGCAATTGACGTGCCCAACGCTTTTATTATTAGCGCTAAATTATTAAAATCAAGATTTTTACAATCGTGGTTTAGAATATCATTCAATATGTTAATAAAATCAAGATTTTCTTCTTCTAAGTCTAAATTGTTAAAGTCAAAAAGCTCACTATCAAAGAACTCCGCCATTGACATTCCTAGTGCTTTTATAATTAGTGATATATGATTTAGGTTTATAATTGGACTTTTGCAACTTAGAATATCGTTTAATGTGCTGTGACTTAAACCAGTTTTTTGTTCCCATTTAAATAAAGTTAACTTTTTTACATTCAATATTTTTTTCATTCTTAAAGCAAATGCTTGATTTAATTTCATTCAAAACTCCTTGTATGTTTTTTTGCTATAAGAATTTTAACATAACTTTTTTCAGAAATATTCTCGTATTACGTATATCTTTTATAAAATTTTATGGTAAATAAAGTTGTACTAAACTTGATGAATGCAGACAAAAAAGACGTCTAATATGACGCCTTTTTATTTATAATCCTTAAACTTCATGTGAGTTTAAATATTCTGCATAATATTCTCTTCTTTCTTTTTCTGCTTCTTCAAAGTCTTTATCAGCAGAATCTATTATTTTTTTCCTTATACCATGAAGCCTTAAAATTGAACTTGCCATAATTAACATACAACCACTGCTAAGAGTTGTCGCCCATACAAGACGATAATGATTGTTTTGTTTTACAAGGCCTTGATAGTTTGAATCATATTCAAAAACTTTGTTTGCAAAATCTTCATCTGACATATTATTCAAAATTTCGAGCTCATTGCCATATTCGTCTTTTGTGATTTCTCCACTATTATATTTAGCGTTCAAATCATCATACTGCTCTACTTTGTAAGTTGATACAGCATCTGATTTAACATAATCTTCAATTTCATTTAAAATCCCCACTCTAGCAATGGTAAAACTGAGAGAAGTTCCAGTAAACGCTAAACTTGCAATTCCAATTGCAGGCACAAAAGCCAATTTTAAAATTCCTTTGGCTTTCTTTGCAATTCCTTTTTTCATAATCCATTCCCCTTTGATATCTTAATTTTAATCGGGGGGGGGTATTTGTCAAGGGGTTTTTCAAAAAAAGTTAATTTTTTTTAATTTTCAAGATATTTCAGAAAGGTTTTTGTCGCTATGGTAGGCGCAAATATTGATGAACGCGCTACACTCACCCTAAATTCAGGTATTTTTTCTTCCAATGTCAAAATGCTTAAATCATCATCTTTTTCAATCGTCTCTTTAAGCACAAATCCAATTCCAAAGCCACTTGAAGCAAGGATTTTGGCAAGTTCTTGACTTACAACCTCAGTACAAGTCAAATCTTGCTCATTTACCCCCTTTTTCTTAATCATATCGTCAAAAAGCTTTCTAGAATTTGAGTTCTTGTTTTGTAGTATTAGAGGAAATTTAATGAGCTCCTCATTAGTTTTAACATTTTCCAAATTAAAGAAATTTTTGTTATAGACAAACACATGTTGAAGATAGCCAATTTCCCTCACCTCGAGTTTTTTGTTTTCACATTCTCCGCCAAATATAACAATGTCGAGTTTGCCCCTTTCGAGTTCTTCCAATATGTCACTTGTAAGCCCATTGACAAGTTCAATCTTGACACCTGGAAAATCTTCATGAAAATTTTTAAGCGGTTCAACCAAAATCAGCTTTGCAAGAGTGGTTGAAATTCCAATCTTGACGCACCCTTTTTTTAGTCCTCTATAGTTCTCAAATTCATCTTCACCCTTATCTAAAATTTCAAAAGCGCTTTTAACATAAGAAAAAAGCTCCATTCCCTCGCTCGTTAAAGTTATGCCTTTATTGCTTCTATTAAAAAGTGTTCCACCAAGCTCATCTTCAAGTTTTTTTATACTCTGCGAAACGGCAGGTTGCGAAATAAAAAGATTCTCGCTCGCCCTAGTCACATTTCCCTCTTTTGCAACTTCATAAAAGATTTTTAATAATTCCAAATTGTATTTTGCCATTTTTCCTCCTTTGCTATCCTCTTATGACTGCCTGGCAGCTCAATCCAAACAGCCATCATTTGTTATAAGCACACATTATATCGCACATAAGCATTATATATTTTACTTATAGCACAATTTGATATATAATGCAAGTGAAAGGAGATAAAAATGGACAAAAAAGAAGAAATTTTAAAAGGTAAAAATATTGTTGTCGGCGTAAGCGGAGGAATAGCCTGTTACAAATCGGCAAGTATTGTTGGAGCTCTCAAGAAAAAAGGTGCAGAGGTATATGTAATAATGACAAAAAATGCTCGTGAGTTTATCACGCCCCTTACACTTAAAACACTTTCTGAGAATGATGTTGTTTGTGATATGTTTGAAGAGAGGGAAAGCGCTGAAGTCAAACATATAACTTTAGCTGAAAAGGCAGATGCTTTTATCATCGCACCAGCATCAGCAAATATAATCGGCAAAGTTGCTCATGGAATAGCAGATGACATGCTCTCAACTACCATTATGGCAACAAAAAGCCCTGTCATATTTGCACCTGCAATGAACTGCAATATGTACTCAAATGCTATCGTTCAAGACAATATAAAAAAACTTAAATCTTTTGGTTATAAATTTATTTCCCCTCAAAATGGTCATCTTGCGTGCGGGACTGAGGGCGTAGGCAAACTCGCCGACACAAGAAAAATAATTGAAGAAATCGAGGAGGAACTGTCACTATGAAAATCATCATAACCTCTGGTGGAACAAGTGAGCCAGTAGACAATGTTCGCAAAATAACCAACCGTTCATCAGGACTTCTTGGCAGTATGATTGCAAATGAGCTTGTGGCAAAAAATGATGAAAATTTAGAAAAAATTTACTATATTTCCAATAAAAACGCCAAAAAACCATATAAAAACGATAAAATCAAAGAAATTATCGCTGAAAGTACAGAAGATGTTTACAACGCGCTTGAAAATCTTGTGCCAAAATGTGACGCTATAATTCACGCTATGGCAATCTCAGATTACAAGGTAGATTACGTTTCATCAAGTCAACTTTTGACCCAAAGGCTGGCAGGAAAATCAAAAAATGAAATTGAAAAATTGCTTATTTCAAATGACGTAAAAATCGCCAACAATGACAAAATATCTTCATATAATGACGATTTATTTATTAGACTTGTTCCTACGCCAAAAATCATTTCAAAGATAAAGGAATGGAATAAATCTATTTTGCTTATAGGGTTCAAACTTCTATCAAACGTAAGAGAGGAAAAACTTGCTGACGTTGCTACAAATCTTTTAAGAAAAACAAATTGCGACTTAATTGTTGCAAATGATATAACAAAGATTACAAAAGAACGTCACCCTGCACTTATAATAGACAAAAATTCAAACGTTGTAAAAGTCAATACAAAGGACTATATTGCAAAAGTTATATCCCAGTATCTACTTGATAATTCAGAACTTTCTCCAACTTACAAATATTACTCAGTCTAAGGTGCGTTACGCACCTTTTTTTAAGAACGCAAGAACAACATGAGATATATCAAATGTTTTCTTATTTTTATTTTTTTTCGTTATGAAAGGTGCATAATTCACTCAAAACTCAAACAAAGTGAGCATAATGTGGCTAAGCCACACACAGTTATAAAAAGTGCCTAAGCCGCAACGTACATTATGCATCATTAGCCCACAAAATTTAACGCAGTTATAAAAAGTGCCTAAGGCACACGCAGTGAACAATTTGTGCATAATGCACCTTAGAGGATACCAAGAAGTGCTGTGCATACGGCAATTATTGCAAGAAGTATATAACACTTCCAGTTGATTTTTTCTTTCATAATAAGCCGCTCATAAAGAGTGATAATCACAAGCCCAAATACGCTTACGGCATCAACTATTCCAAGATTCATCTTTAGTGCCAAGTTTATAAGACTGATATGATTTGCAATTCTGCAAATGCCAACAATCATAAGCCACTTGTCTTTTAATATCACCTTAGTGAGCTTAAAGACATTTTTCTTTTTTATAACCATATAGACAAAGGTTATTAAAAACATCAAAAGGTTTAAAACAAAATTGTAAACCACCCCACTCATTCCACTTTTTGCAAGTGCACCAGGAATCAAGCCTTTTATAATGTAAAGAATTACCCAAAGACTTAAAAAGAAAAATCCGATTTTATAATTGTATTTTGCCACCTTTTTACCATTTTGAAAATAGGCAAGAAGCAGGCATGCAAAAATGACTAGACAGAGAAGAATTATATGCCAAACTGACAATCTTCCGCCAAATATAAGCCAATAGAAAAAAGTCAAAAATGCTATGTAAATCTCTGACACTCCTTCAGCTATACTCATCGGCAAGTGTTGTGAGGCTTTCGCCCAAAACACAATACTAAATAGAGACATGACTGTCACAAGTAATAGGTAACCGACGTCTGACATACTGATTGCATCAAAGTTTAAATTATCGCCGCAAAGTCCTGCAACAAAAAGAATTGGTAAAGACAAAATAAGCGACCAAAAGGTCACTCCAAAAAGGACAGTTGACGAGTCTGATACTTTTGTGTTTTTATATGATATTGTTTCTCCAGCATTTGAGAGAATCATAAAGATAAGAAGTGTATAAACCATTTTAGCCTTTGCACTAGAGCGCGCTCCTATTACTATATATTCATTGCGTCACCCTTATGACACGACCTCGCAAACTTAGCTTACTTCACTAAGCCATGCTTGACCGACTGGCGTTTGCTAAATTAAATTTATTTAAAACAGCAAAATTCACAAATTTGACATAAATTATTAAAATTTTGCCATTTTTTAGATAAAATAGCCCATATTTTGTTAAAATTGCATAAAAAAGTGGATAATCCACAAAAAAAGCCTATTTGGTAAAATAGACTTTTTTTGTTTATTATGCTAATTTTTCAAACTGACTGTTGTATAAATCCGCATAGAATCCGCCCTTTTCAAGGAGCTTATCATGCGAACCACTTTCAATTATATCACCGTCTTTCATTACAAGAATTAAATCTGAATTTTTAATGGTTGATAATCTGTGAGCGATGACTATTGAAGTTCTCCCCTCCATAAGTTTATCCATAGCTTTTTGGATGAGTTCTTCTGTTCTGGTATCAACATTGCTTGTCGCCTCATCGAGAATAAGCATTGGAGCGTCAGTCACCATTGCCCTTGCAATTGTGATAAGTTGTTTTTGTCCTGCAGACAAACTAGCATCTTCGTTGAGGACGGTATCATAACCAAGTGGAAGAGTTTGAATAAAGTGGTGAAGACCAACGGCTTTACATGCCTCAATAACCTTTTCGCGACTAATATAAGGATTGTTGTACACAATATTTTCAAAAATTGTGCCTTCAAATAGCCAGGTGTCTTGCAAAACCATGCAGAATAATTTATGAACATTTTCACGTGTCAACTCATTTGTTGGAACGCCATCAACAAGCACCTGTCCCGCATTTGCTTCATAGAACCTCATAAGAAGATTCACCATTGTGGTCTTTCCTGCACCTGTAGGCCCTACGATAGCTATTTTTTGACCAGCTTTAGCTTTTGCTGAAAAATCGTGAATGATTATTTTATCCTCATCATAACCAAACTTTATATTTTTAAATTCAATATTACCCTTTGCCTCTTCAAGCACTCTTGTCTTTTCGCTTTCGTCCTCAAGTTCACTTTCCCCAAGAAATTCAAAAACACGATAACTTGCCGCACCTGCCTGTTGCAAGGTTTGCATAGATTGAGCAAAAGTAGAAAGTGGTTGAGTAAATAGTCTTACATAAATCATAAACGCAACAATTACGTCAAATCCAATAGTGCCATTCATTGTGAGGACAGCGCCGACAACGCAAACCGCTACATATCCAAAATTTCCAACAAATCCCATAAGAGAAGGCATAAGCCCACCTAAGAAGTGTGAGACCCAAGAGGATTTATATAAATCTTTATTTATTTTATCAAATTTTTCATTTAAACCCTTTTCGGCATTGTATGCTTTTACAACATTATGGCCAGAATAAACCTCTTCAATATGACCGTTTATATCGCCTAACAGTTTTTGCTGTCTATTGTAATATTTTTGTGAGTTCACCATTATTACACTCATAAGCATAAATCCAAGTAATGATGAGCCTATTGCAACGAGAGCCATAATCCAGTTTGTTACAAACATCATCACTACCGAGCCAACAAAAAGAGTTATCGCCGAAACAAGCCCCACAATGCTTTGATTTAATGTTTGACCTATAGTGTCAACATCGTTTGTAACACGCGAAAGAATATCGCCATGACTTGTTCTATCAAAATATTTGAGTGGGAGCTTGTTGATTTTCTTAGAAATATCCTCTCTCATTTTCTTTGTTATCTTTTGAGTAACAGTTGCCATGATAAACCCTTGAAGATAAGAAAGAATAACACTTGAAGCATAAAAAGCTACTAAAGTAAGCGCAATTGTTGTAATCTTTTTAATGTCCATGTTCCCAGCAAAGCCAGCCATAATAACATCTGTCATTTCGCTGATTTTATCAGGTCCAAGTATTGTAAATACAGTTCCACCAATTGCAAAGATAAGAGCCATAATTATGAATGGAGCGTATTTCTTACAGTATCCAATAAGCTTTCCCCATGTTTGCGAAAAGGCGTGCTTTTCTCTTTTTATTTTATTTTTTCTTTGTTTTTTATCGTTTTTTAACGCTTTTTCATCATTTTCTTGAATATTTTCTACAATTTCAGTCAAATTCTCTTCATTTTCAAGAGGTTGATTATTTTCAAAGTTTTCTTCATTTTCTAAATCTATCATTGCTCTAATTCCTCCTTTGATAATTGTGAGAGAGCAATTTCTTTATAAACTTGACAGTTATTTAAAAGCTCTTTATGTTTGCCCATTCCAACAACATTTCCTTCGTCAAGAACTACAATTTTGTCTGCATCTTTGATTGTTCCAATACGCTGAGCGACTATAAAGGTGATTGCATCTTTAGTCCTCTTTTTAAGCTGACCTCTCAGCACTTTATCAGTCTTATAGTCAAGCGCTGAGAAGCTGTCATCAAATATAAATATTTCAGGTTCTCTTGCAATCGCTCTTGCAATTGCAAGTCTTTGTTTTTGTCCTCCCGAGAAATTTGTTCCGCCCTGCGCTACACGTGAATCATATTTCATTGGCAACTTTTCAACAAAGGTGCGTGCCTGAGCTATATCTGAAGCATCAACTATAACATCATCACTTTTCTCCCCTTTTCCGTTGTCACCAAAGTCAAGGTTAGATTTGATTGTACCTGCAAATAGCACCGCTCTTTGTGGCACATAGCCAATCTTATTGTGAAGTTCGCTTTGCTTATAATCTTTGACATTCACGCCATCGACCAAAATTTCGCCGTCTGTCACGTCATAAAATCTTGGGATTAAATTGATAAGCGTACTTTTTCCACTTCCAGTTGAACCAATAAAAGCAATTGTTTCACCCTTTTTGGCTGAAAAGCTAACATTTTTTACTACATATTCTTGAGCATCTGGATACTTGAAGCTTACATTATTGAAAACTACAGTACCTTGATTTGCGACATTTTCATTATTGCCATCTAATATTTTAGGCTGGGTATCCAAAACTTCATTGATACGTTTTGCAGACACGCTCGCTCTTGGCAAGAACATAAATACCATAATCAGAAGTATAAACGACATGACTATCTGCATTGCGTATGATATGTAAACAACCATATCTGAGAAAAGTCCAATTTTAAGTAATGGGTCGGAAGCTGAATTTATAAGATAAGCTCCTATCCAATAGATGGAAAGAGTCAAGCCATTTGATATAAGAGTCATTCCAGGATTCATAATAGCCATTACTCTACCTGTGAAGAGATGATTATCTGTGAGTTCTTTATTCGCCTTGTCAAATTTCTTCTCTTGATATTTTTCTGCATTGTAGGCGCGGACAACTCTAAGGCCATTTAAGTTTTCCCTTGTAACGCTATTTAAATTATCAGTAAGTTTTTGAATTTTCTTAAATCTTGGAATTGCCATTACAATTACTACTAATAAGATTGCTATCAGAACGGCAACAGCAACAACTGTTGCAATCGACCATTGCCAACTCTTTGTTGAAATTTTTATTGTCGCCCAAATAGCCATTGTTGGAGCTTTAACTAGAAGTTGAAGGGACATTGATAGAGTGATTTGAACCTGAGAAATATCATTGGTTGTACGAGTAATCAAGCTTGAGGTCGAGAAATTCTTGATTTCCTCCATTGAGAATGCTTCAACTTTACGATAGACACCCCCTCTCAATCTATAAGCAAGTATTGCCGAGACTTTTGAACCAATAAAGCTGACTATTACAGCAGTCGCAAGACTTCCCAGTGCACATGCAAGCATATAACCGCCGGTCTCCCAAATTTCTGACATTTTGCTACCTTGAGTGGTGACAAGTTTGGTAATTGTCTGCATATAATCAGGAATTTTCAAATCAAGCCAAACTTGAAATACGATAAAAGCTGTACTGATTAAAATAAAAATCCATTCCTTAGCTTTTAAATACCTAAATAATTTTAACATTTTTTCGCCTCTCTGACACATTAGAATATATATGTGTAAAAAAATAAAATCGTCTATTGTTTTTTAAAAATAGATAAAAGATATAATAGTATAAATAAAATAAAAAGTCAAACGATATAAATATTTTTAATCTTTTTGTTTTTTGATAACGACTTCGTTAATAAATTTATCATTTTCAAACTCAACAAAGTAACCATAAACTTTCGTATCGAATACACTGTTTAATACATCTCTAACATATATTTTCACATCTGCTAAATTCCTTAAATTAAGTTTACAAATTTCTTTTAAATGTTCACTCTTTCCATAACCAAAATCATGGTTTAATATATAATTTCTACTTTTCATTTCATCTCCTTTAATAAACATTTAAAGCCTAATATGGCTTTTTTTGTTAATAAATACAACACCTATCTTTTTTAGGTCACATTGACAAACATTTTTTTACGCTAATAATAACACTACTTTTATCTTCTAGTTCAACTTCAATATAATCCTTTTTTAATTGAACTTTATTAGAAATTTCGCAACTAAAAGACGCCATCAATATTTCTAAAATAAAATCAGTTTTCATACTTTCCTCCCTAACAACCTTTATTTTGTAGCAAATAGGTTGAACTAGGCTAATTACAACCTCGAATAGTTATCCATTCAACTCTTTTGCGTCAAAATTAATTAAAATTATAGTTGTATTTAAAGGAATTTTGTCGAACATGAATTTTCAATTAGAAACTTTATGCAAAAATAAAAAAATAAGTTGTCTTAAACTTGAAAAGATTTTAGGTATACCCAACGCAAAACTTAATAAGTATTACCGAAAAGCGGGCTATCCCAACGTTGAAAGAGCGGTAATTATTGCTAACCATTTCAATTGTTCTTTAGATTTTTTAACCGGATTGACAAACTTAAAAAAAGACAGAGAATTGACTGCCCCGAATATTGAATTATTTCATTTGAGACTAAAAAATTTAATCTTATTAGAACATTCTCAATCCGCATTTTTTGAAAAGTGCAAAATTGCACGAAGTAATTTATATCGTTGGCTTTGCAAAAACGATTTCCCGAAACTTGCAAATTTGTTTATTGTCGCCGAAAACTTGAATGTTTCATTAGATTATTTAATAGGTAGAACAAATAAAAAGGAAATTTAAAAATGACATTTCAATTTAAAGAAATTTTTACAGATTTATATGTCAATTCGGGCTTTTCAAAAACAAAATTAGCTTCTTTAATAGGTATTAATCATTCTCTGATTACTCTTTATTTAAATGGCACTATCCCCACAACCAAAACAATGCAAAAGATTTGTAAATACTTTAATTGTTCAATGGATTACATGATGGGATTAAACGATAAAAGTACTTATAGCACTTTAAAACACGTGATAATTCGTGAATGCTTCTATCCAGAATATAAAAGACTTCTAGAGATTAATAAAACAAATCATTTCCAACTTTCTAAACAAGGCATAGTATGCGAAAGCAGTTTAAGTTCTTGGAAATATGGGCATATACCTCAATTTGAAAATATTTATAAGATTGCTAAAGAACTTGGTGGTTCAATAGATAAATTATTAGGGAGAATTTAAGGATATTAAATATGAAATATAATATTATTGATGCCCTTGAAGAAATTAAACTTAAAGAAAACTGTAGTTTAACAGAACTTGCAAGGAGATTAGGCTTAAATCACAGACAACTAAGGATTTATTTGAATGGCGGATTGCCTAGGCTTTCTTCAGCTGTAAAAATAGCAAACTTTTATTCTTGCACTCTAGATTATTTATTCTCTTTTTCTAACGAATACATCAAGACCCTTTCCCCTATTACTCTAAAGCCAGAAAAATTCTATGAAAAATATGATAATATTTTAAAAGCCAATAAAATTTCTCATTTCTCTTTGAGTAAAAAAATTGAAATTTGTGAAACAAGCTTAAGTAATTGGAAAAAAGGTTGTCTTCCAGAAACATACGCTATACTAGAAATCGCAAATTATTTTGGAGTAAGCATTGACTACTTAGTAATAGAATAAATATAAATAGAAAAAATAAAAACCGATTTAATCGGTTTATTTTTTTATTGCTTCGATTTTATATATAGTTGTTGTGTTGTCATCTATTTTAACCTTGTCTGATATTTCAATTCCCCCAACAACCAAAATCTCATTATCAACTGCCAGAAGTGGAATATATTTTCGTTGTCTACTTGCAATTTTTTTATCAATGAAATAGTCCTTAAGTTTTTTTCTTCCCCCTCCAAATTTAACAAACAAATCACCCTCTTGTCTAAATCTCCACTTAGCCTGTTTTGGGACTTTTTTTGCGTCTATATATAAGCTTTTTTTAGAAATTTCGCTATAATTTGCCTTTTTTACAACTATTTTGCCATAATTTGGCACAATTATTTCACCACACTTCAATTTTTCATCAAATTTAATTTCTTCTTCATGCTTATTCAAAATTGTCAAATAATCATATTCTTTAATTGCGACAGCCTCAAATGGAAGATTTATTTTTTTACCATTCTCACCCTTTAGCGCAAGCTCCTTTATGGAAGCGATATGTTTTCTTTCTATATCCTTTGTTATTCCAATTTTCTTAAAAGAATTAAAAAGTAATCTATTTATAATTGATGACGAATACAAGAAATATGAAACAGGTATTTTTATAAGTTTATCTTCTTCAATTAAGCCCTCTTCAAAAATTTGGCTGTTAATATATTCATCATCTTCTTTAACAGCTTTTCCAAAATTTACAATCGCATCAACAGCATTAGGCCAACGCTTTGATATTTCTGGCAAAATAACATTTCGTACATAATTGCGGTTAAAGCTATTGTCGCCGTTGGTGTAATCTTCTATATGATTAAGATTGTTATCCTTTAAATAAGACAAAATTTCATTCTTTGAAGTATCCAGAAGAGGTCTAACATAAAAATTATCACTAATTGTATCCATTCCCTTTGCCCCAGCAAGACCAGAGCCTCTGAAAATGTGCATTAAAATAGTCTCCGCTTGGTCGTTTTTGTGATGAGCAAGTGCGACCTTATTTACAACCTTCTTTTCTTTTAGCGCTTTAAACACTCCATACCTTGAATCGCGTCCTGCGGTCTCAAGGCTAATTCCTCTCTCTTTTGCGAGAAGTGGAACATCTATTTTAAAATTATAAAACTTCACACCAAGTTCGCTTGCAAGGTTTTTTACGAAATCGCCGTCCTCTTTGCTATTCTCACGAATGCAATGGTCGACATATACAGCCACAACTTCTATGCCCAATTTCTTTTTGTTGACAGCCAAAAAATGCAGAAGCATCACCGAGTCACTTCCACCACTACAACCTACGCAAACTTTGTCTCCTTTTTCAAAGAGATTATTTTCTTTGATAAACTGTTCGATAGCTAGCATGGCTTCCTCACTTTTTTTCATTATAACTTATCTTTTATTCATTACACAACATAAATTAAGAAAAAATATGTAAAAATTGATAAAAATTCCAAGTTTTATAAGAATTTATGTCAAATTTAAATAAAATTCCTTGTTTGTTTTACACTTTACTTAATGTGAAAACTAAATAAATTCTCACAAAAATTCGCGTGCTTTTCATGTCTAAAAAAAAGAGCTTTACGCTCTTTTAATCTTCTTCATCTCTATCGAACAGGTAATTCATATTGAATAGGCTTCGACTAAAAATTTTCATGCTCTCTAATACCTTTATGTAATCAGCGTCTTTTTTCTTAAGCACAAGACTGATTGCCTCATCAATAAACTTACTTAGCATTTCATATTCACTTTCTATTTTTTCGTAATCTTTCATGGTGGCTCCTATAAATTTTTCTAGTAAAATATCTTATAAATTTATTGTCTAAACTGCAAATCATTATACATGCTTAGTAATTTAGTCTCAAAGACAATATATGATTATAGTTTAAAAGTGAGACAATTAAATATTATTTTCACTCTCACCACTATTTTCAAAATAATGCTGATTATTGTATTCTTTTTGTCTTTCAAAAGTCTCTATAATAAATCCAACATATTCTTTTTCTGGCTTAATAGCGCATGCCATTTCACATGGTGTAAAGTCACAATCTGCAACTTTTGCCACTGTCTTTGTTAAGCTTTTAAATGCTTTTTGGTGTCTCTTAACTGAGATGCCAATGTCCTTTAAAAGTAGGTCATATCTGTCATTTAAAATTATATTATCTTGTTTAGTCTTCTCTTTAAATTGGCGTTTGCGTACCATAGTAAGAAGAGAATCATACAATCTTGTAACAAAAGTGTTTGTTGGGTCGTTAGAGTTTTCAACGCCCATATCGCCAAAAATTTCATCTCTTTCAAGTTCTTTCTTCTTTGCTTCTTCGTAAGTCTCATCAAGCATAGTAACAACCTCATTCAGTTGCCTCCAATCTTCAAGCATTGCATCAATAACTAAGTTGACGTCTTTATTAACCTCTGCAAGGTTATCATATTTCTTTCCTAAAAATTTATATTGTGTTGCCATAGCACTCTCCTTAGCCTTATTATATCACCACTTTCCTAAAAAAGCAAGACTTATTTTTTTCTCAAACTAAGATTGAATTTACTTTGCTTTAAAAAGTTTTTCATCAATTAAAATATCAAAAAACTGAACAAGTTCTTCCTTCTTATACAAGTTGTACTGAATCCAGTCAAGCGTAATAAATGTCATGCCACCTATAAAGAAATCTATTATAATATTAAGCGGAACAATATAATCTTCAGTATATTTGTTTCGACTGATAAGATACCTCAAACTTCTCTTAACAGTGGTCGAAATAAGTGAGACAATTTTTTCATCATTATGACTCAATATGAGTTTGAATTTTTCCTTATTTTCTTCAACGAAATCGAGAAATTTTACAATCAAACTTGTGTACATTTCTTTAGCTGAGGAATAATCTCCTCTTTCGATTGTACTTTCAAACATATCCTCTTCAAGTTCATCAAGCGCACAATTTAAAAGGTCGTTTTTATCCTGAAAATGATTGTAAAAGGTTGCACGATGCACCATTGCCTTATCGCATATTTCATTGATAGAAATTTTTTCTATTGGGCTTGTTTGCATAAGTTCTAGTAATGCCAGTGTGAGCAATTTTTTTGTTCTTTTTACTCTCAAGTCTTCTTCCATTTTATTTCCCCCTTTTAGACATTTTGGGCGTTTTTGTCAAATAGCCGACAAAAAGAATATTTTAGTAAAATTATCTTGGTTGACCTCATAAATAATATAGCATATAATTCTACTGATGTCAAAAAAATATACAAGTGTCTAAAAACTTACAAAAGGAGGCTTGAAATGGAAAAGATAAATGTTGAAAATCTAACCAAAGATTACGGACATAATCGAGGTGTTTTTGATGTATCCTTTAAAGTAAAAGAAGGCGAAGTTTTTGGATTTTTAGGACCTAACGGTGCTGGTAAATCTACAACTATACGTCACCTAATGGGCTTTAGCAAACCTGACAGCGGAAAGGCACAAATACTGGGTTATGACAGTTTTGAAAATTATGATAAGTTTATGACCAACGTTGGTTATCTGCCCGGTGAAATTGCCCTTCCAAGCGGGCTTACTGGATACCAATTTATTGACATGATGAAAAAACTTAAGGGCGTCAAAGAGGACAAATTTTTAAAAGACCTCATCGACCGCTTTGAACTCGACCCGCGTGGAGACACCAAACGAATGAGTCTTGGCGTCAAGCGAAAACTTGCCATCGTAACGGCATTTTTGAGCGACCCTGACATACTTATTTTAGATGAGCCTACAAGCGGACTTGACCTTTCCATGCAACAAACTTTTATTGAGTTTATAAAAGAAGAAAAAAGACGTGGCAAAACCATTCTATTATCAAGTCATATTTTTGGCGAAGTTGACGCGACTTGTGACCAAATCGCAATTATTAAAGATGGAAAAATCGTTTCAGATTTTATCGCTGATGAACTTAAACATAAATCTGACAAGACTTATCTTGTAAAATTCTCAAGCATGACGGACAAAAAGAAGTTTTTGAGTGCCAAAAAGAGTAGGCCATATTTTACTGCAATTGACTCTAACGACAAAGACGTTCTCATCTCAATAAATGACTCCAACATAAATGTACTTCTGCAAGAAATTTCAAAATACAAATTTATAGATTTTATCCACCTAAAAGAGAGCCTTGAAGATTACTTTATGAATTATTATAAGGAAGATAAAGATTTTGGAGGCGCGTTATGAAAGAAAAGCTTGATAATAAAATCAATCAAATTGAAGAAGTAATTGAAGTCAATAATTTAACAAAAGATTATGGCGAAGGACGAGGCATTTTCAACATCACTTTCTCTCTTCACAAAGGTGAGACTCTCGGCTTTGTAGGTGCTAATGGAGCTGGCAAAACAACTACCCTTCGCAACATTATGGGCTTTTTAAAGCCAGATGGCGGAAGTGTAAAAATTCACGGCCTTGATTCTTGGGAAGATAGTGAAAAAACAAAAAAATACATAGGCTATGTTCCTGGCGAAATTGCTTTTCCAGACCTTAAAAGTGGAACAGTGTTTTTAAAATCGCAAGCTGAATTTTTAAATGTCACTGACATGACTAAAGCAAATGAGATTATTGAAAAGTTACAACTTGACCCCACTGCAAACCTTAAACGAATGAGTAAAGGAATGAAGCAAAAAACCGCACTAGTCGAGGCCCTTTTTAGTGACCCAGAGATAATAATTTTAGATGAACCAACCACCGGTCTTGACCCGCTTATGAGAGTGGCATTTTTGGAGTTGATAAAAAAAGAAAAAGAGGCTGGTAAGTCTATCATAATAAGCTCGCATCTATATGAAGAGCTTGAAAAAGTCTGCGACCGCGTTGCTCTTATTGATTGCGGGAAGATAGTAAATATTATTGATATGAATGAACTTCACAATAGAGATTGGGCTGATTTTAAGATTGAATTTTATGATAAAAAGGACTATAAAGATTTTAATAAACTCAGATATAAAATCATACGAAAACAGCCTGAATATAATCAAGTTACAGTAAACATAGAAAAGAAAAACATTCCAAATCTTTTTAAAGACCTCACAATGTTCAATGTGAAATTTATTTCTGAAATTAAATTTACGCTTGAAAAACACTTTAATGAGGTTATTAGTAACTTAAAAACCAAAAAGGAGGAAAAAAATGATAAGTAAACCATTATTTAAACAGTCCTGCAAAGCCAACATAGGAATTTGGTCATTTGTAACCCTTATCACCTGCTTTATGCTTGCTATCATTATTGCAGTACTGGGGAATTTAAATGTAGGAAGCATTCGCGATTCTATGGTTGACATGTTTGTAACCGATGCCATTGAATCCACGACGCAAAAACAATCAATGACATATTATAACATTACCGAAAATGCTCTTACAACCTATGAATCACAACGAGTAAGCCTTAATTATCTTTTAAATCAAACTCTCTCTGATGAGCAAAAGAGCCAAATAATTGGCGCCTATAATAGCCTGGTAGAAAATGGAAAAAGTGATAATGAGGCAAGAGAAATTTTACTTTTTGGCAAAGAGGAAAATGAAAAGCTTGCAATAAACACTCTTATCACCTACTACCTCGCACAAGGCGAAAATTATACTCAAGCTGATATAAACTATTTCGTTCTTCGCTCTATTGAAGAGGAAATATATAATTCGCTTGTTGAAAGCGAGGGTGAAATGATTGCACAAGGCACAAAGGAGATTATTTCTCAAGCCATATCAGATTTTACCGAGTCGGGCTCCGATAATGCTTCCGATTTTGCAACTTTCTATATTCCACAAACTTTAAAAAAGATTTTAATTACCCAAAGTTTTGACTATCAAGACAGAACACTCTCAATAAAAGATTATTTCACTGAAGAAAAACTTGGCGATATTTCCCTTTCTTCAATTATATCCTATAAGGCTCAACTTGACGTAAAAGAAAAAGAGCTTAGAGAAAAAATTAGCACTGAAAATCCAACCTTTACTCAAGAACAGATAGATGAAGAAGTGGATAAAGAGCTTCAAGTTTACAAAGCCGAGCTTATTCCTTCACTTTCATCAAGCATTCTTGACGACCTTCCAAAAGATGTCGCTGACGCACTCACCGAACTCGGCAGTCTTGACATATCAAGTTTAGTAATCGGCTCTATGTTCTTCCGCATGGCTGGTATTCTCCTTCCTATTGTCTATATAATCATGGCTTCAAACAACCTTATGGCATCTCAGGTAGACAGCGGGTCAATGGCATACGTGCTTTCAACCCCAACAAAAAGACGAACCGTTTCAATCACTCAAATGCTTTTCCTCGTCGGCTCACTATTTGCGATGTTTGTATGCACTACTATTGTAGGCCTTGTATCCCTTGCCATTGTCAACTCAAGTGCCATTAGTATAGGCTATGTGGATATGGTGCTTTTCAATCTTGGTGCCTTCGTTGCAATGTTTGCAATTTCTGGAATTTGCTTCCTTGCTTCAAGCTGGTTTAATAGAAGCAAACTTTCAATGTCAATTGGAGGAGGCTTGTCAATGTTCTTCCTCGTAACAACAATATTAGGTTTATTCGGCTCAAAAGTAATTCCTTCTGCAATGCGAATTGACGCTATGAACTACTTTAATTATTTCTCTATTATTTCTCTTTACGATTGTGAATCAATAATGTCAGGCTCTCTCACCTTCCTTTGGAAGCTTGCAATACTGCTCGGGATAGGGATTGTAACTTACATAATTGCAATTTTCAAATTTAAGAAAAAAGACTTACCTCTATAAATAATATTTTCATAGTATAGCCACCTAAGATTTAATCGTCATTCTAACTTAAAAGCGAGCTTTAGTTTAAGCCCGCTTTTTTGTTTTTATCAAAAATTTTACATTTTTCGCCAAAATTATGAAAAATCATCTTGATTTTTGCTTATTTTTGCAGTTTTGTCTGCAAAAAACTTTCCGATTGTCAATTTGTAGTATTTTATGGTAAGCGGAAATGATGTCACTAAGTATACAGCCATGCCCAAAATAACAGCTAGAGCAAGGCCTAAAAATCCTCCAATGAGAGAGAGGAAAATCTTAACCACCATGTACATTATAAAGGCTGAAAGTAGTGGCAAAACTATATCAAAAAATGGAAATTTTATAAGTTTGGAAAGCTTAATCAAAATGCATATTGACACAACAAGTGCTAAAGTAATATTTGAAATTGCTATTGAAAAAATAGAAATCTCTTTAAGTGGAGCAGTTATAAATAATATCACTATTTTACCTATTCCGCCTAAAATACTAAAAATAAGCGAATAGGTAAAATATCCATTTGCCTGCAAAAGTGAAAGTAAAAATTGCATTATTGCAGTTAAAATTATTGAAATTCCGCTTAAAAGTGTTAGTTGAAGGGCAATTTTGAGATAATTATTTATAATTTTTGGATATATAAGCGGATACAGTACTCCTGAAACAGACATAATTCCTAGCACAAGCGGAAGTAGAATAAACCACATTGCAAGGAATGCTTTTTTTATCATTTTTTTCTGACCCTCTATATCACCTTGTGTTGCAAGGAAGGCTAGGTTTGGAAGGAGAGACACGGCAACTGCCAAAGAAATTATAAGTGGGAAATTTAGTATCGCTCCTACTATTCCAGTTTGAAGCCCATAGAGCGCTGTTGCGTTTTCATGACTAATGCCTGCTCTCATCAAAAGAGTTATAATAAATAGTGCTTCAACAGCATGTGAAAGTGGCAAAACCACACCACCAAATGTTAAGGGCAAGGAGGCTGAAAAGAACTCTCTTTTCCCCTCTTTATTGAAATCGTATCGCCCATTCTTGCTAGCACTCCAAAAAAGATATAAAAATGCAAATATTTCGCTTATCAAAATTCCTAAAAAAGCTCCAAACACTCCTCGCTCAACACTATGACTTCCAAACAGATATGCAAAAATGAGCCCAAAGGCAAATTTTGTAATCTGTTCGATTATCTGGCTTACTGCCGTTGGCGTCATATCGCTGTATCCTTGCAATAGTCCTCTTGTAACTCCAACTAATCCACCTAAAGGCAGAATAACTGCGACTATTAAATAGCAGTTGGCACCCTTTCCAATTCCTTGCACTGAAGCAATTGGCGATGAAAAAAGAACAAACATTAAGGAAAAAAGAACACTAAGCGAAAGGGTAAATATGAGTCCATACCTAAGATATGAACCTATTTTTTTATAGTCGCCTCTTGCTCTAGCACTGGACACTAGTTTTGAAAGTGCATTTGTCACCCCGCCCGAAACAAAAACCAAAGCAAGCGAGTAAAGAGACATGACCATTTGAAATATGCCAATTCCTTCTATGCCAATAATGTTTGTAAGAGGAAGTCTAAAAAGTCCACCAAAGAACTTGCAAATAATTCCGCTCAAGATGAGGACAAAAGCGCCTTTTCCTATACTATTTTTCATAATTCTAGCATGCCTAATTGATTTAAAAGTATTCGCCATATACCTTTAAAAACTTGACAAATAGAGCTTTTGTAATTAAAATAGGTGATGGATTATTTATAATCGACTATATGATTAAATTATACGGAATGAAAAAATGAGCAAAATTAAAGAAAATTTTAAGAAAATTTGGCTAAAAACAAAAGAATTTGCCAAAAAATTGTGGAATTATTACACGCTTTACGAAAAACTGTGGTTTTTGACTATTACTATTCTTGCATTTGTTTTTGCATTTGTATTCCCAGAAGAGGACATTGGCGGAATAAATGGCAAAATCATTATGACATTATATCTTGTTGACATTTTATCAAACATACTATGCGAGCTTCTCATATCAAAACAAAGCAAGTGGAATTTCCTTGTATCTCTAGTTGTTGAATTTACCGAAATCGCCATCTGTATTGTGTGCGCATATAGATTTGCAACTATGGCAGCAACAATATTCTTCTGGATTCCAATTGATATAATAAGCTTCTTTGTATGGCATCGTCACCCCGACCGCAAAGAGCAAGAACTTACAGAAGTTCGTAGGCTTAAAGGTTGGCAGGAAGTTTTGGTTATCGCAGGAATTGTCGTTTGGACGGTTGGAGTTGGCTACCTCCTAACGCTAATCGACATAGAAGGCGGAATTCTATCAAACTCACCTGTGCTCGAAAAAGTTGTCTGTTATATTGATGCCTGTTGCAGTGCTGTCGGAATTGCAAATGGACTCTTCATTCTGTTTAGATACCGTGAACAATGGATTGCCTGGTACATTGCAACTTTTCTTGAAATTGCAATGAATATTATCGCTGGCCAATGGGTGCTTTTAGTCCTTAAGGCCGGATACCTAACCAACACAACCTATGGATATATAAAATGGACCAAATACATAAAGTCTCACTCGAATGAAAATAAGAATAAAAAAGACGAAAATCAAGTTATTGACGATACTCAAATTCAAGATATTGACAACATCAAAGAAGAAAAAGTAGAACAAGAAAAGGACGCCCAAAATGATGAGAATCTGCCTTCTGAAACACAAAATTAGTTAAAATTTCATAAAAAACGTTAAAAAACACAAAAAAATGCAATAAATATTGCATTTTTTTATTAATTATTTTTAAAAACTTTACTTTCCTCGTTTTCGCAAATACGAACCACTTCCCCTTTTTCAATTTTATAAACCTCGCCATATAATCTACATTCTTTATCATCGACAAGGATATAACTTCCATTTGGTAGAGCATAGAAAGTTTGATTTTGGCTATCTGGTAAATAATACTTTTTAAGCAAGTTAACATTCTTAGGACAATATAGATTACCACTCTCCTCTACAAAATGAGGAATAATTACAAAATCATAAAATCCAAGTCCGCTCAAATATTTCTTATTGAATATTACCTCTCTCCTATTCTCTGGATAATTATAACCAATTTCACCAAGATTCATCGCTCCAGCGCTTACGCCTAAGACAACAGCATTTGATTCTAGCAAAAGTTCTTTCAAACCAATTTTCTTAAAAAACTTAAGTTGACATTTTAATTTACCGCCCGCAAGAAAAATAAGGTCGGCATTCTTGACAAGTGACTCTGCCTGATTATAATTTTCCCCGTCAAGCACATCGCAATTCTTAAATGGTAATCCTGCCTCTTTCAAAGCTTCAAAAATCATATTAGCACTTTTTAAGTGAGACTCATGATATTTAGGGTTATTACAAATAAATAGAAAATTATCACATTTTTTAAGAGATTTTGTTAAATTATCTCTAAATGTGTTGCTTTTATCTATTTCCTTTCTAATTGTTTCTCCATTTTCGCGTATGCTTTTTACGCTTTCAGCCAGTAAAAATATTTTCATCTTCCCTCCTAATTCAAATCACTTGGCACACTTTGCGCAAGTGCAAAATTTGAAAATACTTTCTCTTCAGTTACTTCTCTGACAACTTTAATAAAGTCTGGGATTTCAATTTTGTCGTTTTCGCTTGTAAGTTCAATTTCCATAATAGCTCTATTTTTCGCAAAAGGATAAATATCAATCTCAAAATATTGATTTTTATAAACAAGACAATATCTATCTTTGCGAATTTGTTTTAAGTTTGTATTCGCTTCTTCAAGAAGAGTTAAATAGCGTTTTTGAGAGATTTTTTCTTCAAATTCTACCCTCTTTATTGGCGAAATACTACGCTTGGTGGTAACAGTGTAGATATAACTTCCATTTGCGCCTCTTTGCCTAACACGCCGTTCATCACCTTTTTCAGAATTAAGATAAGTTTGTATTATATTCACCTTAGTACAATTTGCAAGACTTTCTAGATAATTTAAGTCTGGTTTTTCAATTAAAAACTTGCGTTCTATCTCAAACGGAGAAGGCTCACCAAGAAGCGCGCAAATCTCACGCAATAGCCTCTTGATTTTTGTTTCAAAATCGGTTGAGTTGTCGATTACTCTAAAATGAGGATGCCCAGTCCAGCATGATATAATTTTATCATCTTGCACTCTCGCCTCGTCAATACTCTCTTTTCTTGCAAGATTATTTGCAGTTGTATATGCACTTTCCGCCCCTTTTGCACAACTTACGAGATGAAATACCCCATCATAACTATCTCGGCGCTCAAGCATATCAATTCCAGTTTCTTCAAGAAGTTCATCAAATTCCCTATCTGTAACAAACCCTTTGCAGTCCATAAGTCCACGGTCACATACAAGCAATATCTTTTCATCAGGAAGCAGTTTGCAAGCTTCTTCATAGAAATTTTCTTTAAGTTGTTGAAAAAGCATAATATTCTTTTCAAACAACTTGCCATCATTATTAAACGCGGGTAAACTAAAGCCATCAAGGATAAGTTCTGTCGCCGTTTCGCTAACTGTGACAACCTTATATCCAATCTTGCTTATTTCTTTTTCAATACTGCTAAGACCTGTGCTTTTTCCACCACACGGCCCACCAGTAAGTACAATTTTAACTATTTTTTTCATTTTTCACCTAATTTTTTGTTTATTTTACACAACTTAATATTAACTTGACACTATATTGATACAAACTAAGTTTTCCGCAGCAGACGAGGCCTGACTTTGCGATTTTTTTTGAAAGATACTGATGCAAACTAAGTTTGTTGGAACGAATTGGTTATAATATTAAGACTTTGCTAAACGATACTGATGCAAACTAAGTTTG
>CATKXS010000014.1 GCA_949841045.1 uncultured Clostridia bacterium
CGAGCAAGTTACAAATATAGACTTGGGTGCATATTACTGGGAGCCAATAGGAGAATCACAAAATCCTTTCAGAGGAACATACGACGGGAAAGGTTATATAATCAAAAATCTTAATACTATATCCGAGAAAGATAAAGAGGGTAAATATGTTTTAGAGTATGGCGGACTATTTGGAGTGGCTATAAATGCAAGTTTTAAGAATATCTATATAATGTCAGGAAACATATGTGGAGAAAGTGCAGGTGGAATAGTAGCGGTAGCGGGATATGGAATCATTACAAATTGCATCAACAGAGCCAAAGTAAATGGAAATGAATATGTTGGCGGGATAGTTGGTAGCATTTTAAATATGGTGATAACATCAAGCTATAACTATGGAGAAGTAAAAGGAGATAGCGGAATTGGTGGAATAGCAGGTTTTTCAGACGGAGGAAATATAACCAAATGCTATGTAAAAGCTACCATAGAAGGTAATGGAATACTAGGAGTAGGCGAGGCAGAGATTTCTCGAAGTGGTTTTGACGGACTTGCAACTGGTGAGGCAATAGGTGGAGAAAACATGACAGACTGCTTTGCTAATGGTGCAAAGTACGGAACTATTAATGCTGGAAACTGGACAACAGTTGGCGGTAAGGACATTCCAAAAGGACTTGTAATCTAAATAAAAAAGAGGGCAAATGCCCTTTTTTTAATCTTCAAGCACTAATAAATAGTCGGAAGTAACATTAAAAAATAGGGCGATATTGTAAAGTTCTTTTATGTTCGGTCTTCTTTCGCCATTTTCCCATCTCGATATGGACGATTGGCTTATATTTAATTTTTCGGCAAGTTCTGTTGTCGTTAGTTTATTTTCTTTTCTAAGTTCTCTCAATCTTTCACAAAATGTTTTCATTATTGTTCTCAATGTTTGAGATTATAAAACATTTTTAATAACTTTTGTTCAATTATGAGTATAATCATAAAATTTTTTAAAATATGAATATAGTCATAAAATCAAATACATTATGAGCATATTCATAAAGGAGGTTATATGAGAGATAAAAGTAGGTTAAAGACAAATGTGAAGCTGATTAAAGGATACATGAAAGAAAATGGAATGAGAGTGGGGGATTTTTGTAAGTTTTGCAATATAAGTAAATATGCATTTTATAAATTATTAAATAGTAATTTTTCAATAAGAATTACGATAGTTTACAATATAAGTAAGGCAACGGGTATTTCAGTAGATAGTATGATTTTTAGTAAAAAATTAAGAAAATAAAATTTTTCTTTTGGTTATATTCCGCATCTTTGTCACATAGATTATCTTGTCGCATGGAGGATATAATGGAAAAATACGAAATCTATGAAGATATAAAAAACCGCACTAATGGCGATATATATATTGGAGTGGTTGGACCTGTTAGAGTTGGCAAGTCCACATTTATTACTGAATTTATGAAAAAGCTGGTAGTGCCAAACATTGAAGAAAAAAATAGCAAAAAGCGTACTATTGATGAATTACCTCAATCTGCTGACGGCAAAACTATTATGACTACTCAACCTCATTTTGTTCCTAATGAGGCTGTCAAAATCAAAGTTGCAAATGCAGAGATGAAAGTTCGCATGATTGACTGTGTGGGCTATGTTGTAAGTGGTGTTATGGGGCATATGGAAGACGACAAACCTCGTCTTGTAAAAACTCCTTGGTCGGCTGAAGACCTTCCTTTTGAAGAGGCGGCTGAACTTGGAACTGACAAGGTTATCAACGAGCATTCGACAATCGGCATTCTTGTTACAACAGACGGGTCTGTCACTGATATTCCAAGAAATAGTTATGTTGAAGCCGAAGAGCGCGTTGTTGCACAGATGAAGGCAAGTGGCAAACCTTTTACGATGGTGCTTAACTGCAAAAATCCAAATGCGAGCGACAGCAAGAAACTAGCAAGTGCGCTTAGTGAAAAATATGATGTGCCAGTTGTTGCAATGAACGCTCTTGAAATGAAAGAAGAGGACGTTGACAGAGTTGTAGAAAGTGTGCTTATGGAATTCCCTGTGACTTCTATTAAGGTGAATATGCCTGAGTGGCTTAGAGCACTTGACTTTAATAGTGAAATAATCACTGAAATTTCAAGTGAGATGAAGAGGCTTAGTCTCAATCTCAATAAGCTTAGCGATGCAAACAAAAATCAAATTGCCTTTGCCGAAAGTGCTTCTTTTGAGCCTATTACTGTTTCAACTATTGAAGCGGGTGACGGAACAATTAGATTTAACATTATTCCTAAGGAAGGACTTTTCTATCAAGTACTTTCAAACGAATGTGGTTTTGAAATCAAAGACGATTTTTCTCTTGTTGGCTACATCAAGGAACTTGCAATTGCAAAACTTGAGTATGATAAGATTAAGAGTGCGCTCGAGCAGGTTAAACAAACTGGCTATGGAATTGTTGAGCCAAGACGTGACGATATGGAACTTGGTGAGCCTGAAATTATCAAACAGGGCAACAGATATGGTGTTAAAATCAAAGCGTCAGCGCCTTCACTTCACATTATGCGTGTTGATGTTGAGGCTGAGGTTACTCCTATTGTTGGAAACGAGGACCAAAGTCAAGACCTTGCAAAAAATCTTGTTGACCAATTTGAGAGCGACCCAGAATCTATCTGGGATACAAATATACTTGGCAAGAGTTTATATAGCCTAGTTGGCGACAGCATTAATTCAAAGATTGTGCTTATGCCAGTTGAAGCTCAACGTAAGATGAGAAAGACATTGTCTAGAATTGTAAATGAAGGAAAAGGCGGGGTACTTTGCATACTTTTGTAATTTAAAAATGACATATTCGAAATAAGAAGTGGAGCAATTTGTTCCCTTCTTTTTTATGTTGACTTCTACTTAAAGAATTGCTATAATATTTTTAGGAGAACAGTATGGCAGAATATAAGAGTTTTAATGATTTAATTGTAGGTGAAGTTTCAAAAATTTTAGACAGCAATATCGATTATAAAACAATGAAAACAGAGTATGAAAAAGCAAATGCACTTTTTAAAGTTGGTTATAATGGATATAATCTTAGATTAATTGCTCAATTTCACGGTAATTATAACAATGATATATTGAAAAATTTTATTCATGAATGGAAATATGTAAAGAGGGAAAAACTTCAATCTAAATTCGAGAAAACTATTTTTAATAAAAACAAAACAAAAATAAAAGAAGAAATTGATGAAGGAAACAGGGTTCTTCACGATTGCGAAGAAATTTTGAAAGCTTATGATGAACTTAATAAAATCATTGAAACTGAGGGCGGATATTCCTTAGATGATGAGCTTTTTTATAAAAAACCTAGTTATATTCATAAAAGAGAAGAAAAGATAAACAAAATCGAAACGGAAACTATTCAACAAGTCTTGGAACAAAATAAAAATAATCCTTATATTATTGAGATAAAAGAAACGCTTAAAAAGTTTAGTAATTATGAACATAATCAATTGATGGGAGAACTAAAATATAGAGTAGCGCGTGGTCAAATTGACAAACTTGCAATGATGGCTTGTGGGATTCTGAATGATGAGGCTGTAAAAAGAAAGGCAGAGCCTGAGGTTGTTCAAGAAGGCCAAGAAATTGAAATTGAATAATTATTTTAAATTCACAGCAAAGTGCTGTGGATTTTTTGTATAAGTAATAGTAGCTTTTTGTGTGGATTAGTCACTTTTTGTTTACTTCGTCGTTGTTATATTTTTTAACCGTTTTGGCAGAAAAAGAATAAAATATATCATGAATTACAAAAATTTACAGAAATTTATTAAGAAAAACCGCGATTTCTTTGAAATTAAAGTGATTGGAAAGTCAGTTTTAAATAAAAACATATATGCAATCAATAAGGTGTTCGACCCAAAAAATGAATGGGCGCTTCTCACTGGAGGCATTCATGCGAGAGAACATCTTTCATGCGATTTTCTTTGTCATTACATAGAAAAACTTAAAAGTATTCCTTTTCTAGAGTATAATATTTCTTTTGTTCCGCTTATTAATCCTGACGGGGCAGATTTTGCGGTAAATGGCATTGACAAGTATGACGACAAGATTAAAGAAAGGCTTATTACAATAAATGGAAGGGAAGATTTTACGATGTATAAAGCAAACGCGAACGGAGTGGACCTTAATAATAATTGGGACGCCGATTTCAGCAAAAACTTTTCTCGAAAGAAGTCTCCGTCAAGTCAAGGGTTTTATGGATATTATCCTATGTCAGAGCCAGAGGTGAGGGCGCTAGAAGAGTGGACTTATATTTTATCGCCCTTTATCACGCTGAGTTTTCATCTCAAGGGAGAGGAGATATACTATGACTTTTTTCAAAAAAGAAAGAGAAAAAAGAGGGATGGTGAAATTGCGAAATTGTTTGCGGGTAGCACTGGTTATAAGATAAGGTCAACTCAAAATTTAAGTAGTGGTGGATATAAGGATTGGTGCGTGTCAAATTTAAAAATTCCATCTCTAACTATTGAACTTGGTGAAGACCGTTTTTCTCACCCTTATCCAAAAGAAGAACTTGCCAACATTTGTGCAAAACATAAATGCCTTTTTGAAAATTTAGCAAAAAGTTATGAGATAGTAAAAAAATATAGATAGTGTTGACGAATTTTAAAGTTTGTGGTATAATAATACCTATAGAGGTGGGTATGAAAAAAATTAAAACCATTGGTTCTATTATTTTTGCCTGTGCAAGCGCTGGCTTTGTTGCTACTATGGCGGCGGGCTGTTCTTATCAAGAGTTAGAAAGGGCTGGCGCTCTTGGCGACAAACTCACGAGTGTTATTGTGGCCATTGATGACGATGTAAAAGATTTTGAACTTATTGGTACTGATGTCAACAAATCAGGCTTTACTTTTGACCTTTCTTTTAATGGTGTGGCATCATTAAATGACAATTCAAAAGCTTTTACAACAATAAAGTATGAGGCGAGTTCATCTTTATTTACCGAGTTAAATAAAAGAAGTAACGCCGATTCAGTTTATGATGTATTTGATTATGTTGTGGACAACTTGTCAGTTAAAGATTATAGCATTACAAAGGTTAATAATATAAAGAGGTTTAATGACCTCATGGTTAAAAATACGCCTTCACCTTTTGAGGGATACAAGGTTAGAGAGGGTGTTGTTTACAATATTTCTCCTCTTGAATTCGATGATGAAAATAGTGCGGTAAGTTTTGATGCTAATGTGCTTGTCAACCTCAGAAAGGGTAAGATTCAACCAGGTTTTGGACTTGCAATTGGATTCAAAGGCGGAGTTGGTATTGGACTTGGCCTATTCTATACTAGGTGTGAAGGTACTTTCATGCTTATTGATAAGTACACTGTCAATATGAGTGAACAAGATTATTTACTTGCAAAAGAAAACCCAGATTTTGTTTTCGACCTTGTAGAGGATTCTATTGCAAATCAAAATGACGAAAATTTGAGTGTTTCAAGAGTAAGCACAAACGATGTTACTTACGACTCGGCAGATGTGCTTGACTATTTGAATTTCAACCAAATGGTTGACGAAATAGAAATGTAGAGGGGTGGCTATGCTTAAGAACAAAAAGAAATTTATTTTAATTGGCGCGGTGGCGGCACTTGGAGCAACAATGCTTGCAGGTTGCAGCCAGGCACTTCTTGATGCTCAAACAAACGTTGAAGATTCAATGCTTAAAGCTATAAGAACAAGCGAGCTTGTATCTGATGAGGTAAACAACAAAGTTGAAGATATAGTATTTCTTGGTGCCGATTTCGATAGAGCTGATAATTCAACTTACGATGTTGATGTCAATGGTGTGGCAAAATGCAATGATAAAAAGAATGCTTATGTTACTATGTCATACAATATTAATGAAAGTTTTTTTACTGGAATTAGTGAAGATGACAAATCAGAGATTATAAATGCGCTTGCGCTTGCAATAGAACAATCAGAAATGAAAGATTTTTCTTTTGTCGAAGTTGGAAATGCAGTCAAATTGGGTGATACATTAAAGAGTATTTCTGAGTCTCCAGTTAAAGATTATAAGTATGATAAAGGTCTCGTATTATCTATTGAAGATGTTGTTTTTGATGAACAAGAAGGTTATGTTTCTTTTCAAATGAAAAACCACAATAAATATTGTAAGACCGTCACGCAAATGGTTCCAACCTATACCTATATAAATGGACAAATGCAACTTAGTTATGTTGTTAAAACCAATTACTATTATGAGGACTTTGTTCATACAAATGATATTTACATTAGAGCAAGCAGTGAGCAGATGGAAAAAATGAAAGAAGATAGTTCTCTTATTTTTGATACCTATGCTCTATATGTAAATAACGGGCAAAAAGATAATTATATAATAAATTCTGTTGCGGTTGACAAAGTCTCTGAACGTGATGCGACAATGCTTGGCAATATGGATTTAGACAAAGAGCTTGAATAAATTTTGGAATTAATTTTAATTAACAGGTGAGGTTAAAATTAAGCTTAATAAAAACAAAAACTATAGCGACCGCTATAGTTTTTTTGTTAGATATTTTTTTCTGCTTTATTTATTATAAATAATATTTTTAATTCTTAAAGTATCTGTCAAGAAGACCTTTGAATGCTTTGCCGTGTCTAGCTTCATCTCTTGCCATTTCATGAACTGTGTCATGGATTGCGTCAAGGTTTAATTGTTTTGCAAGAGAGGCAAGTTCAACTTTACCAGCAGTTGCACCATTTTCAGCTTCAACTCTCATTTCGAGATTTTTCTTTGTTGAAGGAGTGACAACTTCACCAAGAAGTTCAGCAAATTTTGCTGCGTGTTCAGCTTCTTCGTAAGCGGCCTTTTCATAATAAAGACCAACTTCAGTATAGCCCTCTCTATAAGCAACACGGCTCATAGCAAGATACATTCCAACTTCACTGCATTCTCCATTGAAATTGGCTCTAAGTCCTTCAAGGATTTCTTTTGGAGCGTCTTTAGCTACGCCAACTACATGTTCAGCCTTCCAAACAAGAGTCTCTGCTCCTTGCTCTTTCATTTGAGCTCCGCAAACAGGGCAGTTTGCTGGTGGATTTTCGCCTTCATGAACATAGCCACATACTGGGCAAATATATTTTTTCATAAAATTTTTCTCCTTTTATTTTACAACTTAAAGTATATATCTTTTTAAAAAATAAATCAAATTTTTTAATGAAATTTCTTTATATTTTTTAGTTTACTTTTTAGGGAGTTTTTGATATAATTTTACTTATGAATTACGATATAAATTTATTGAACGAAGAACAGCTTGCACCTTTAAAACAAACAGAAGGTGCTATTCTTGTTACTGCTGGTGCAGGCTCTGGAAAGACTAGACTGCTTACTCATAGGGTTGCCTATCTCATAGATGAACTTGAGGTTGACCCTTATAGAATTCTTGCAATAACTTTTACAAACAAGGCGGCAGGCGAAATGGGCGCAAGAATCGGGCAGATGGTGAATGGGGCTGAAAAGGTTTGGATTTCAACCTTTCACTCAATGTGTGCAAAACTTCTCAGAATGGAGATTTCTCATCTTCCACCTTTCACGCGTGATTTTTCTATTTATAGCGAAAGTGACAGTGATAAGGCACTTAAAGAAGTCTTATCAGAGCGTGGAATAAGTGATGACAAAATTAAAAAATCGGTTGCATACCACCTTTCTGATTGGAAAAATGGGGTTATGTCTCTTAAAAATTATGTTCAAACCCATGAAGATGAATTTGGAATGGATAAGATTGGAACGCTCATGCAGGCCTATCAAGATAAGCTTAAAAAGAATAACGCGCTTGACTTCGATGATTTGATTGCAAAAACTGTCGAACTTTTTGTAACTTGCCCAGAAGTGCTTTCATACTATGCCAACAGGTTTTTGTATATCCATGTTGACGAATTTCAAGATACAAACCTTGTTCAATATCAACTTGTAAAAATGCTTGCCTCAGTGCATGGGAATCTTTTTGTGGTTGGTGATGAGGACCAGTGTATTTATTCTTGGCGTGGCGCAAACTTTGAAAACATCTTTAATTTTAAACGCGATTTCCCAGATGCAGGGATATATAAACTTGAACACAATTATCGTTCAAGTCCTGAGATAATTGAAGTTGCCAACAATGTTATTAAAAATAACACCTCACGTTTAAATAAAAACATGTGGACGACAAAACCAAGCGGCAAAAAGCCAACTCTATTTAATGCTTATGACGAGAGAGACGAGGCTTTATATGTTGCAAAGAATGTAAACAAGCTTATAAACGAAGGCTATCAGTTTGATGATATTGCCGTTCTTATGCGTATAAATGCGCTTTCGCGAAGTCTTGAAGAGGCGTTTTTGTCCTACAATATACCTCATAGAATATATGGTGGTTTTAAATTCTATGAACGCGTTGAAATCAAAAATGTAATAGGATATTTAAGACTTTTTGTCAATCCAAAAGATGATGTATCTTTTGCAAGAATTATCAATTTCCCAAAACGTGGCATTGGTGACGGAACAATCGCCAAACTTGCTGAATTTAATTATGAGAAGTCACTTCTTGAAAATTGTCTTTCAGATGAATTTAAAGGTGCAAGCTTATATAAAAAGTTTGCAAGTTTTGTTGAGGGATATAATAAGGTTGAACAGGCGTTAAAACTTTCTGACTTTGTTGAAAATGTAATCACAAGTTTTGGCATTCGCGGAGCCTACAATCCTAAAGAGGAAGAGGACATGAATAGACTTCTCAACATTGAGCAGTTTGTTTCATCTGTCAAAGAATTTGAAGCCTTAAATCCTGATGCCACTCTTAACGACTATCTTGAAAATATAACTTTATCTTCTGAAAATGATGAAATAGGACAGGGCGGAGCGGTTACCATTGCGACCGTACATGCAGTCAAAGGTCTTGAATTTAAAGCGGTATTTTTGATAGGTCTTGAAGAGGGAATATTCCCTATATCTCGTGCTTTCAATTCAACGCGTGAACTTGAAGAGGAAAGGAGGCTTATGTATGTAGCGCTGACGCGTGCTGAGGAGAGGCTAAATTTGTCCTATGTTTCAAGGCGTTATCTCTATCGCGAAAGTCAATATCAAACGCCAAGCAGGTTCTGTCGAGAACTTGGACTTCTTGGGCTTGAAGAGGTTAAGAAGGGCGGACTAGAGAAAAATTACGGCAGAGAAGATAGAAGTTATGGCGGGTATAGTAGTTATAAAAATGGTGGCGGTTATGAAAGAGGATATGAGGGCAATAATTATAAAACAAGCTTTGGCTTTGGAGGAAATGAGGATAGTCCTGTAAAAATCTTCGACCATTCAAACTTTATGAAGAAAGAGAAAAAGGAAGAAAAGCCTCTTAAAGATGTCTCTGTTTACGCTGTTGGGCAGACGGTTGTTCATCCACGTTTTGGTGAAGGTCAGATTATAGAGATTTCACCAGACGGACTTGTAGGAGATATTGTCTTTGAGGTAGGCAAGAAGAGTTTGATGCTTGAACTTGCACCGCTTGAAATTAAGGAGTGAAAATGCTTGATATTAAGAAAAAAATGCAGGAACTTATAAGTGAGATTGAAAAGCATAACTATAACTATTATGTGCTTGATAATCCCACAATTTCAGACAGTGAATATGATAAACTATATTACTCTCTAGTTGACCTAGAAAATGAAAGCGGAATAATCTTGCCACATTCTCCAACGCAAAGAGTTGGCGATGAGGTGCTTGAGGGGTTTAATAAGAAAAAGCATGAGGTAAATCTATATTCTCTTAATAAGGTGAGAGATTTTTCTGACCTTGAAAGTTGGATGAAAGATATGAGAGAGGTAGCGAAGGACACAGAGTTTGCTGTTGAATATAAGTTTGACGGGCTCTCAATTGTTATTGAATATGAAAATGGAATTTATAAAAGTGCAACCACAAGAGGCAATGGTGTTATAGGTGAGGACGTAACAGCCCAAGTTAAAACCATTCGTTCTGTGCCACTCTCAATTCCTTTCAAAGGCAGACTTATTGTCAAGGGCGAAGGCATGATGACTAATAAGGCGTTTGAAGAGTACAATAAAACAGCAACTGAAAAATTAAAAAACCCTAGAAATGGGGTGGCGGGCGCTGTTCGCAATCTTGACCCAAACGAGACTGCCAAACGAAAATTAGATTTCTTTTGCTATGATTTACTACTTTGCGAAGAGAAAGAATTCTTATCTCAAAAAGAGCTACATGATTTCCTTGTAAGTCAAGGTTTTAAAACAGGGAATTATTTCAAACTTTGTGGTAGTTTAGATGAGGTTGTCTCTTATATCGAAGAGGTTGACAAAATCAAAAATTCACTTGATATTTTGATTGACGGAATGGTAATCAAAATCAACAATCTTGCCGAGCGTGAAGAGATTGGATTTACTGCAAAATTTCCGCGCTGGGCTATGGCATACAAATTTGAAGCTATGGAAGTTACGACCACGCTTGAAAAGGTTGATTGGCAGGTTGGAAGAAGTGGAAGGGTGACTCCGATTGCAATCTTAGAGCCTGTCGAACTTGCTGGCGCAACTATTACTAGAGCAACGCTCAACAATATTGACGACATAAAAAAGAAGGGTGTTTTAGAAGGTGCGCGAGTATTTATTAGGAGAAGTAATGAAGTCATTCCAGAGATTATGGGACTGGCTGAAAAACTTGAAAATTCTCGTGAAATTTTACCACCAAAAACCTGTCCAAGTTGTGGCGAGAAGTTATCTCAAAAAGGTCCATTATTGTTTTGCTTAAATCACCTTGCATGTCGTGACCAAGTTGTAGATAGAATAAGTCATTTTGCCTCTCGAAATGCATTCAATATTGAGGGACTTTCAGATAAGACAGTAAGTGCTTTTTATGACAATTTAGAGGTCAGACACATAAGCGACATATTTAGTCTAACAAAGGAAGATTTGTTAAAACTTGACAAATTTAAGGATAAAAAGGCTGAAAATATTGTAAATTCTATTGAAAAAAGTAAAAAAATAGAATTTTCACGCTTTTTATACGCTCTTGGTATAGGCGAGGTTGGAGTTAAAACTGCGAGGGAACTTGCACGAAAATTTGGCAATTTTGAAAGCCTTTTAAGTGCGCAAATGGAAGATATTTGTAAGCTTAATGACATTGGGGAAATCATTGCACAAAACATATATGATTTCTTTAGAGAAGAGTATAATATCAGTGAGATAAATAGGCTTTTTAAGAGCGGTGTTACGCTTATAAATGAAGAGACGAGTGGTGAAAAAAATCCCAACTTTGAAGGAAAGACTTTTGTAATTACTGGCACGCTTTCTAGGGGACGCTCGGAGTTTGAAAAACTTATTCTTTCGCATGGCGGAAAAGTTGCCGGCTCGGTATCAAAAAAGACTGATTATGTACTTGCAGGTGAAAACGCTGGTTCAAAACTTGATAAGGCAAAAGAACTTGGCGTTGAAATAATAGACGAGCAAAAACTTAACGAAATGATGAAATAAATCGCTGAAAAACTCGGCGATTTTTTCTTTTAATGCTATATTGACTTTTAGTCTAATTATGTTATATAATAAATATAGTATTTTTATTGCATAGTGCAGTCGAAATTGTTTGCAAATTTAAGCGAGGTTAAAATGACAGAAATAAAAGGACCTCTCGGAGCTTCCAAGAAAGATTTAATTGAACTGTTTGTAGAATTTTATGGCGAAGAGCATAGAGAGAATATAACTGAAAACATAAACAATACCTTTTTTATTTTTACCTCACGTTTATATCTTTTCGATGGACAAAATGGCAAAAATAAAATCGAAGACGACATTGTAATGAATCTTCAAAAACATATTGACTTTCAATCAAAGAAATTTGCGGTTGATATTTTAATGGAAGCTTTTAAAATTGAGAATAATAGTGAAAATCTTGAAAAACTTTGGAATATTGCTCCAGATTATTTAAAGCTCCTTACAAAGAACAAAAATTTTTATGATGAATATGATGAAAACTTATTAAAAGATTTTCAAAGTAAAATGCTTGAAATAGCGGCAAACAAGAAAAAGGGAGCAATTCCTCGTAGCTACAAAAAGGCAATGGATTATGTGTTCAATGGAGGCACAAGGCATTATCTTCTTGACCAGTTTAATGCAGTAGTAAGTAAATTTAGCAAAAGTTTTGAATCTCAAAAATATCTAATGGGGCTATATGAAAAGATTGATAAAGAGGACATTTTCTTGGCAGAGGAGATAAAAAATTATATAAGCGATTTTGTCATGGGTGACAAAGGTGAGTATGGCGGCTCTATGTTTATTACGACAAGCAAAAGCTTGCCAAGCCAAGTGAAAAGTGTTTGCGTTATAGACAAATGTGGAGAACTGAGTGATTTAAGTTTTATTCATGAAGTAAATCACATTGCCTCAGCGGCAAGCTGGCTTAAAATTGACGATGCAGAGCGAAAAAGATATTATGTGAAAACTGGATACTGCAAACAATATTTTTGCGTTGAAGAATATTTGACAAACGAAAGAGAAGACTCATGGCAACAATATGACGGCATAAACGAGGTCGTCAATGACTATCTCGCAACCAAGATTTTTAAATTAGCCGAAGACAAAGGGGTGAAGTTTGGAAGAGGGGAAAGTAGGCCGTCATTCTATTCTTTTGCCTTTCCTATATTTGAAAACTTTTTTGAAGATAATTTAGAACTTTTAAAGGAAGCTTATATTTCAAAAGATAACCTTGCTTTTGCAAAAGCTATAGGAATTGAGAATTTTGAAAATCTTGCAAATTTATCGGTTGAGATTTTTAAATTTGAAAGTGGACATAGAACGATAAATAGGGAAATTCGAAAATATTATTCTTGCTTAAATAGTGATTTGTTTAAAATCGCAAAAGATAAAAGCGTAAAACCGAAAAATAAAGCTATGAGAAAATATTTGAGTTTTTTTGAAAAAGGCGAAAAAATATTTAACGATATTTATGAAGAATTAAAAGGTAAAAATGATTATGAAGTGGCCGACAATAAAAGAATTTAATTTAAATAATCCGATTGAAGGAAAACTTGATGACATAATCAACTATTATGTCAAGTTTTATGGTGAAGAATTTAGAGAACGAATTTCAGATAAGATTGTGAATACATTCTTTATCTTCTTTAATCGTGCAGATATAAAATATAAAGACAGCATTGATAAACATTATAAAGAAATTTTTAATGACAAGGCTCTGCCAAAAGAAGGACAAGAATATTTTGAATATGAGAAAAAAATCGTGCTAGATTATTACGAAAAATTACCAACCCAGCAGTTTTGCAGAGAATACGAGACTGCCAAGAATAAACTTTTAACCGATTTCATATTTGAAAATTTGGGAATAGAAAGTACTGAAGAAAACATTTCAAAAATTACAGAGCTTCTGCCTGTTTATGAATATTTTGTTTCTTTTTCCTCAAATTTAAATCTTGAAAAAAAGCCAAAAATATTTAATGATTTGTTTGATGGACTTGCGTCTTTAAGTTCTGATAAAGAGAAAATAGAAGAAGGACTTAAAACCTTGAGCGACATTAATGCAACAAGTAATATAAGGCGAGAGCTTGATAAACTTAACGAAAAAAAGATAATCAGCATAGTAAACGCAAGTCAACTGCCAGAAATAACAGATTATTTTGAGAGGCTAGATATAGTTTGTAAAGAAGACATTTTGTCTGCTGTTTCAAGTTATTTATTGCATGGTTTGGCAAAGACAATAGGTTTAAACTGTGCAACGGCAAGCAAACTCAAGCCTGGAAAAACAATTTGTATATGTTTAAATAATGACACTATAAATTTAACAGACGATGTATTCGTGCACGAACTTAACCATTCAGTGACTTCTACTACCAGTTTTGAATGGGGCGTAATTACTAAAGATGTAGGTTTTTGTAGAGATAAAAACTTGGAAGATAGTTATGTTTTATTCCAAGATACTAATTGGCAACAATTGGAAGCGTTTAATGAAGTGGTGAATGAATATTTTTCATTGGGTGTACTTGCTCTCATGGAGAAAGATAATTTTAGAATTGGCTTTAATCGCAATTCATTTTCTGCATATAGAATTCCGCTTAGATTATTTAAGAACTTTTTTGACAAGAATATTGAAGTATTAAAGCGTTGTTATATCAATAATGATTTGAAAGGTTTTGCCTCTTGTGTAGGCAAGCGAAATTTGAATAGGCTTATCACTCTTGCTACCAACATGTTGAATTTTTCAATAAACTTTCCAGAGGAAGAAAAAATCTTAATGCAAATTTGTCAAAATCTAAATGAGGATTATGATACTGTTGATATGGTTAAACTCTTAAACGATAAAACTATAACATTGACAGAAGCTTTCAAAAAAGATGAAAATTTAAAGAGATTTATGAGCTTTTATAGGGAAGCTGACGAAATTTTTAAAAATATAGATGAATTTCAGGCCAAAAGAAATGTTGTTGAAAATGGGGGAGAGGTGGCTGATGAACGAGAAGATTATTAAACCTTTATCAGCTATTGATTCTATTTCTGACAAACTTGACAGTATCAAAGAAGAATTCGTACTCTTCTATGGTGAAAAATTTCGAAAGGAAATTACAGAAAGAATTGAAAATACCTTATTCATTTTTGTTAATCCTTATGAAAGTGAAGAGGAGTGTGCGGAGTTTATTGATATGGTAAAGGTTAAGTTTGCGAAATATCAATTTCTTTCTGAAAATTCAATCTATAAAAACATAAAAAGTTTTAAGGAAAATACATTTAAGAATGGGAAAAATACTTTGGCAGAAGGAGTTTGTCTTGCGACAATAAGTAGATTAAAGTTAAATAAGTGCTACTCAATAATTTTATTGCCAACAAAAGACAGGCTTTGTGACCAAGTATTATTCCATGAGCTTAACCATGCTGTTACAACTTCAAGTAAACTTTTGAAAGATACTTTTGAAATCAATGTTGGGTTTTCAAGTCAGCGTGGGAAGGCGGCAGAATATAACAAAGAAAATTGGTATAATGTGGTACCTTTTACAGAAGTAATAACCGATTATTTTGCATGTGCAATTTATGAGAATGCCAAAAAGAATGGAATAAAAATTGGTGAGAAGGGTGATGAAAATATTTCATACAAATCTGTTTTCCCTATGCTTGAACCTTTTTTAGAAGAAAATTATGAATTAATCAAAAATTGTTTTATAGAAAATAATCGGCAGGGAATTATAAATGCTGTTGGTAAAGACAACTATAACAAACTAGTTTTGCTTACATATTATATGCTTGATTTCTGCCAAGAAAATGGCACAACTTATAATTTTTATAAATCTATATGCGAAGAAGAGGGCGAGGATATTGATATTTTTGAATTTGCATATGATTATAAAGGTGACAGCACTATCACTAAAAATTATTTAAATATATTTAAACAGGCAAGAAAAATCTATGATGATATTTTAGATTATAAAATTGAAAATAGTAAATATGATGATGGGAAAGATTTAGTTTAAAATTAGGAAGTGAAAAATTGCAATTACGAAAATTAAAGAAAATGAAAAATGTTTACAATCCATTGCAGGGGAAATTAGATAAAATCAAAGATTATCTAATAGGCTTTTTTGGTGAAAAATATAGAGAAGTCATTGAAGAAAGGCTTAATAACACCTCTTATATTTTTTGTGAAAATAAAGAAGATGATGAACTTGTAAAGTATTTTGATAAGGCAATTTTAAGAAAATTGACTGATTTCGCAAGTATTTTTGATAAAAAATTTAAATTTTGCGGTGAAATAGAATCTACAGAACAATTTTTGTTGCATTTAGAAAATCTTGATAAATGGATTAAAAAAACGGAAGAAGAAGACTATAAAAGCATAAATAATTTTTTATCAAAGATTGAGTTTAAAAACGTTATTTCTAAAAATGACACCATTGAAGATATTTTAAAAGACAAGGAGAAAGAAAAGCTTTTTTATAGCGCTATAAGTGAAATTAGCGAGGCTTATAAAGCGGGTGTCAAGGGTGAAATCGAAAAGATAAAGAAGCAAGAGTATAACATGGTTTATAAAAACTGGGAAGAGGATACTCTAAAGTTAAAAAGAGAATTGAAGCTTGACGTTTGCGACATTATTATAAAGTCATTAAAAATTCCTTTTACAGAGGAGAATGTAAAAATAATCTCAAAACATGCTGACGCAGTTACTAATTATTATAAAGACTGGTCGCCATCAGTTTATGATGAGAAGAAATTTATTATGGCGACAGACGAACTGATGAAAATTTCAACTTTAGATTTGCTGGAATTTGAAAGGGTGTTAGATGTTCTTAAATATGACATTATGTTTAAGGTTAACGAATTTAATACAAAAGAATATGCCTTAAAAAATGGTTTTGCTTTTGCAAATAAAATGCTTGAAGAAAATTTCAGTGAGAACATCTCAAATGAAATGAAAAAGTCTTTAAATAATAATAAGACTCAGATTGAATGGGAGGGATTTAATGGCTGTGTTGATTACGCGATAGAGGGCGATAATTTGCAAAGAGTTTGCATTGTGGGCGCGGGTTCTTCTCTTCAAAATATCACCATTATTCATGAAATTTGCCATGCCGTTCAAATGAGTGGCCATGAAAAAAAATGGTGCATACTTTATGAAAACGGGTGTCTTAGTTGCAAACAAAGAAGCTGGTGAAACAAAAGAAATTAATAATAACTTAACAAACTTAAATGAAGTTTTAAATGAGTATTTTTCTCTTAGCATTTTAAAGCAGATGAAAAATGACAATTTTGAGATAGGGCCAAAAGGTTTTGATATAGGTCCTTGTCATTATAGAAGTCCATTCATATTTTTGAAAGACTTTATAAAAGATAATTTGGCTACGCTTATAGATGTTTGTATGAGCGAAGATAAAAATCAAATTTATGACGCCTTTGGCAAAGAAAATCTTTTAAAACTTGATAAGAAAATTGAAGAATTATTTAATTTTTATATCAAACAATGCGGGTGCAAGAAATATGAAAAGTCACTTTCTAGGGCGATTGAAAATGTAGGTGGGAGAGATGAATTTTATAAGCTTGTTAAAGAGGGAGAAATAAAAGGCTCTCAAAGCTACAAAGAATATCTTGACTTCTTTACGGACTTTTATGAGCTTAACTTAGAATGCGAAAACTATTCAAAACGTGACAAGCTTTGTCATGAGTGTGAATAGAGAATTAAAGGCGCAAAAAAATGCGTCTTTTTTCTTTATTTTATTGCTTAAAATTATTGACAAAGAAATTACTATTTGATATAATACGGGAGTATGCTTCGTTGTCGGAGGCGGTGCTTTTAATTGTGCTATGCACAAGTAGGGCAGAAACAAACAGCAGGTGAGTCAGTCTTGCCGATTTGCAAAAAGTTGCAAAGTTATGTTTAACATAATCGTGCTGTTCATGTTTTACAAACCAAAAAGCATTTTTTATGCGCATGACGACACAGACAACATACGTCATGCGTTTTTTAAATTCGCAAAAACACATCGTACTACGGCGTTTCTGTCAAGTGATATCAGATAGTCACGTACATTTCAGTACGCTTCAAAACTATTGGGTACCCTGCAAATCGTGAGATTTGTAGGGAGAGGAAAAGCCAAGCGATAGTAAACCGTAAAAGCATAATTTATGCTTGAGGTTTTAGAGCATGTGCTTTGACGATGCTGAGCCTTGTATTACTCGGTTTTTGTAAATTTAATAGACAAAGCAAAAATCACTCTAACACATTAGAGTTAAAAGGAGAAAACTATGCCTACATTTAACCAACTTGTAAGAAAAGGTCGTAAGGATGCTAAGAAAAAATCTAAAGCTCCACTTCTTAACGAGTGCCCTCAAAAGAGAGGAGTATGTCTTTCAGTTAAGACTGCTACACCTAAGAAGCCTAACTCAGCTCTTCGTAAAATTGCCAGAGTTAAACTTTCAAACGGATTTGAAGGTACTTGCTACATTCCTGGAATAGGTCACAACCTTCAAGAGCACAGTGTTGTTCTTGTTCGTGGCGGAAGAGTTAAGGACTTGCCTGGTGTTCGTTATCACATTGTTCGTGGTACTCTTGATACAGCTGGCGTTCAAAACAGAAAGCAGAGCCGTTCTAAGTATGGTGCTAAGAGACCTAAAAAATCTAAGTAAAATTGATATAAACTTTGCATGACGGCGTTTGCTGTAAAACGCTCCAATGCGGTCACTTAGGATTTACTAAGCTCCCTTTTGTAGCATTTTTCGAGCCTTGTCCTGCGTGTTTCTATCAATTTTTCAGTTTGATTATTTTCTAATAATCATTTTAGATTTTAAAAATCAAAAAATTAAAAAGCGGATAATCCGCAGCGGAAAATCCACGCGGGTAATCCGCAAAAAATTTTCAGTTATTACTGATAAAAGGAGAAAATATTATGCCAAGAAGAAATAGCGCCGTAAAAAGAGAAGTTCTTGCTGACCCAATCTACAAAAGCACTGTTGTAACTAAGCTTATCAACCAAGTTATGCAGTCTGGTAAAAAAGGTCTTGCTCAAAGAATCGTATACGGCTCATTCGACATTATAAAAGAAAAAATGGACCTTGACCCAATCGAAGTATTCAACACTGCTCTTGAAAATGTTAAGCCTGTGCTTGAAACAAAATCAAGAAGAGTTGGTGGTGCTACTTACCAAGTTCCAATGGAAATCAGACCAGAAAGACGTCAAACTCTTGCTATTCGCTGGATTGTAAGTTTTGCAAGAAAGAGAAGCGGTGAAAGAGGAATGGACGCTAAACTTGCTGGTGAAATCATGGATGCTTACAACTCAACTGGTGCTTCTATTAAACGTAGAGATGAAATGCACAGAATGGCTGAAGCTAACAAGGCATTCGCTCACTTCAAGTGGTAAAAATCCTGCGGGCACAACCAAAACTATTAACGCTGACACGCAATTAAGATTGCTAGCAGCTATGTTTCGGTTTTTCCCACAAACCCTTTTCCGCCTCCTTGAAAAATTCCGCTGGACATTTTTCGGCGTAATAGGGTTGCAAATTTAATTTTAAAAGCAGGCAAAGCCTTTACTTTCAAAATTAAATGTTGCTTTAAAATAGTTTAATTTATATAAATATGTTAATAAATCCATATATTGGAAATTAAGGATAAATAAATCCTAAAAAGGAGAAAAATATGTCAGAAAATCTAGAATTAACTAGAAACGTCGGTATTATGGCACACATTGATGCTGGTAAAACTACAACTACTGAAAGAATTTTGTACTATACTGGTAAGAGCCACAAAATCGGCGAAGTTCACGACGGTGCTGCTACTATGGACTGGATGGCTCAAGAGCAAGAGCGTGGTATTACAATTACTTCTGCTTGTACTACTTGCCAATGGAAAGGACATAAAATCAACATCATTGATACCCCTGGACACGTTGACTTCACTATTGAAGTTGAACGTTCTTTAAAGGTTCTTGATGGTACTGTTCTCGTTCTTTCTGCTCGTGATAAAGTTCAACCTCAAACTGAAACAGTTTGGCGTCAAGCTACAAAATATCACGTTCCAGCAATCATTTATGTGAACAAAATGGATAGAGACGCTGCCGACTTCTTTGGTTGTGTTGAATCTATTGAAAGACGTCTTAAAACTAAGGCGCTCCCAATTCAAATGCCTATTGGAGAGGCTGATACATTCTCAGGAATTATCGACCTTCTTACAATGAAAGCTGAAATCTATAAAGATGATATGGGAACTCAAATTGAAATCACTGATATTCCTGAAGAATTAAAGGCTCAGGCTGAAGAACTCAGAGCTTCAATGGTTGAAAAAATTGTTGAAACAGATGACGCTCTTCTTGAAAGATATTTCGAAGGTGAAGAGATTTCTATTGAGGAGCTCAAAAAAACAATCAGAAAAGCAACTATCGCAAAAGCTTTCACACCTGTTTTATGTGGTTCTTCTTACAAAAACAAGGGTGTTCAAATGCTTCTTGATGCTATGGTTGAATATCTTCCATCTCCACTTGATATTCCTGCTATCAGAGGTATTAACCCTGATACTGAACAAGAAGAGGAGAGAAAGGCTAGCGAAAACGAACCTTTTGCAGGTCTTGCATTCAAATTTATGACTGACCCATTCGTTGGTGGTCTCACATTCTTCAGAGTTTACTCTGGAAAACTTACTGCTGGCTCATACGTTTACAACTCAAACAATGGTAAAACAGAAAGAGTTGGACGTCTTATCCGTATGCACTCTAACAACCGTACTGAAATTACTGAAGTTGGTGCAGGTGATATTGCCGCTATCGTTGGTCTTAAAGACACAATCACAGGACACACTCTTTGTGATGAAAAACACCCAATTCAACTTGAAAGTATGGAATTCCCAGAACCTGTTATTCAGCTTGCTATCGAACCTAAAACTAAAGATATGCAAGAAAAAATGGCTCTTGCTCTTGCAAAACTTATGAGAGAAGACCCTTCTTTCAGAGTTACTTCAAACACTGAAACAGGACAAACTCTTATTGCTGGTATGGGCGAACTTCACCTTGAAATTATCGTTGACCGTCTTCTTCGTGAATTCAAAGTAGAAGCTACTGTTGGTAAACCTCAAGTATCTTACCGTGAAGCTATCAAGAAAGCTGTACGCTGTGAAGGTAAATTCATTCGTCAGAGCGGTGGTAAGGGTCAATATGGTCACTGTATCATTGATATGGAACCATTACCTGCTGGCTCTGGTTATGAATTCATTGATAAGACTGTTGGTGGTTCAGTACCAAAAGAATATATCCAACCAATTAACAATGGTATTGCAGAAGCTAGAATGAATGGTATTCTTGCAGGATATGAAACAGTTGACTTCAGAGTAACACTTGTTGATGGTTCTTACCACGAAGTTGACTCTTCTGAAATGGCGTTCAAGATTGCCGGTTCAATGGCTTTCCAAGATGGTTGCAAGAAGGCTGACCCAGTTATCCTTGAACCTATTATGAAAGTTGCTGTTGAAGTACCAGATGAATATCTTGGAACAGTCATGGGCAACCTCACTTCTCGTCGTGGTATGCTTACAGGAACAGAATCTGTTGCTGGAATTCAAATTGTAAACGCAGAAGTGCCTCTTGCCGAAATGTTTGGTTATGCAACTGACCTTCGTTCTCAAACTCAGGGTAGAGGTAACTATGTAATGGAACCTCTTAGATACCAAGAAGTACCTAAGTCAATCGCGAACACAATCATTGGCGAAAGAGCAAAACAAGACTAACAGCATTATGCTGTTTAAGTATCGTGTGGCGTGATAGTAAATTTCATCTATATTTCGTTCCAGCGAGCCAAATGTTGCACGAGCAAACTTAGTTTGCATCACTATCTTAGGGAGTATTACGTATTTTTGTTATACAGCGTCCACAAAAAGTCGCCAAGCGTAAGGCTTGCCCACAAACCCTTTTCCGCCTCCTTGAAAAATTCCGCTGGACATTTTTCGGCGTAATAGGGGTGCAAAGATTATTTTAAAAGCAGGCAAAGCCTTTACTTTTAAAATTATCATTGCTTATTTAAAATTTAATGACTATATTTAGTCGCAGTAATCCGAAGCGGGCGTGGTGGCCCTAAAAAACTAAAAAAATCTTGCAAAATCATTTTGCAAAACAAAAAAAATATGCTAAAATACTAGTAGTTATTAAAAAAGGAGATTATAAAAATGGCAGAAGCTTATGTTAGATCTAAGCCACACGTTAACATTGGTACTATTGGCCACGTTGACCATGGTAAGACAACTCTTACAGCCGCAATTACATTTATGTTCGGCACTCAAAAAATGAAATATGACGAAATCGACAAAGCCCCAGAAGAAAAGGCTAGAGGTATTACTATTAATACTGCTCACGTTGAATACGAAAGTGAAACTCGTCACTATGCACACGTAGACTGTCCAGGACACGCTGACTACGTTAAAAACATGATTACTGGTGCAGCCCAAATGGACGGAGCTATCCTCGTTGTTGCTGCAACTGATGGTCCAATGCCTCAAACTAGAGAGCACATCTTACTTGCTAGACAGGTTGGTGTTCCATACATCATCGTTTTCATGAACAAAACTGACCAAGTTGATGACCCAGAACTTCTTGAACTCGTTGAAATGGAAATCCGTGACCTTCTTTCTAAGTACGACTTCCCAGGAGATGACACTCCAATTATCAAAGGTTCAGCTCTTAAAGCTCTTGAAGCTGCTCAAGCTGGTAACGTTAATGACCCAGCATGTGACTGCATTAGAGAACTTATTAAAGCAGTTGACGCTTATATTCCAGAACCTACAAGAGATACAGACAAACCTTTCCTTATGCCTGTTGAAGACGTATTCACTATCACTGGTCGTGGTACTGTTGCAACTGGTAGAGTTGAAAGAGGCTCTGTTAAAGTTGGTGATACAGTAGAACTCGTTGGTCTTGGCGAATCTAGAACAACAGTTGTTACTGGTGTGGAAATGTTCCACAAATCACTCGACGCTGCAATCGCTGGTGATAACGCTGGACTTCTTCTTCGTGGTATCAACAGAACTGATATTGAAAGAGGTCAAGTACTTTGCAAACCAGGTTCAATCCACCCACACACTCACTTCACTGCAGAAGTTTACGTTCTTAAGAAAGAAGAAGGTGGCCGTCATACTCCATTCTTCAATGGTTATAGACCACAATTCTACTTCAGAACTACAGACGTTACTGGCGTAGTTGAACTTGAGAAGGGCGTTGAAATGGTTATGCCTGGCGACCACATTAAGATGACTATCACTCTTAATAAGCCAGTTGCTATTGAACAAGGACTTCGTTTCGCTATCCGTGAAGGTGGCAGAACAGTTGGTTCAGGTGTTGTTTCAACAGTTATTGAATAGAATACAAAATAAAAGCGGTGCTAAAAGCACTGCTTTTTTTATTCGACTATGCTATGAAAATGATATTTGATAAGTTATTAGTAGTAAAACAAATAAATTTGTTAAGTTTAATATTATAAGGTATTGACTTTATAAACAAATTATAATATAATTCTAATAAGGGGGAGAAAATATGAATTTCTTATATGATGGTTTAGCAGTATATGCTTATGACAAAGACACCAAACTTACGCTGGTGAATAGTGAGGGTGTTTGGGAAATTTCTGATGAAAACTTTTTTGATATTGAAGAAAGTTTAAAAGATGAGGCTGTCTCTATTTCATTAGAAGAAGCTATCAAAATTACTGGACAAGACCCAAACGAGACAATAGTTGATTATAAAAATGAAGCAAATTTTGAGATGTAAAAATGCGGGATTTCCTGCATTTTTTTCTTTTAATATAATAAGATAAAGTATTTTCTACAAAATTTACAAGAAAAATGCTTAAAAATTTTTAAATTTTGCTGTAAGAGGATGAAAAAAGCACATATAAAATAATATGTGCTTTTTGTTTGTATTTACAAATTTTTTTGGTTTGAATTTTATTCAGCTTCTTTTTCTGGTTCAAGGTCTACTATTTGGTCGTTTTCATCATGAGCGATAATAGGGTAATTGCCAAGAGGAACGCCATGATATTTTACTACTTCATCAATACAGTCGAAAGCTACATCTTTTGAAACGAAGAAATCTAAATTAAAATCGGCGGTGTCATGAATTGTGACATTTCTTTCTCTAGTTAAAAATATATAGCCACCTTTGAGTTCTTCTGCTTTAGCAAGTAATTCAGCTTGCTTTTTATAATAAGCATCATAAAGAGCTCTTTCAGCTCGATTTAAACAAGAACTGAGGACAGCGCGTTCACCATAGTGCCATTTGGATTGTTCGCTTTCTTTTTCAAAAAGTCTCAAAGCTTCTTCTCTTATTTCTTCTTTGCTTGGGTAATCATAATAATTAGCATATTCTTCTTTAGATTCAAAAACAGGGTTTTTGGCTTTAATACCCATTACGTAATTTAAATTTTTAAAATTAACATTATTAGATTCAATAAATTTCATAGCTTCCTCCTAGTTTATATTTCCATGTTAACATATTTTAATGCATTTGTCAATATCTTTTAATTTTTATATTTAAATTAATATTGACTTTGAGTAGGATATATTGTAAAATATATTTGAGGAATATTATGGTTGAATCATTCAAATTTTATGGTATAAATAGGGAAGGCGGAGAAGAAAGACTTGAAAATTTAATCAAGATGAATGAATTTTGTCAACTCCGATTATATTTTGATAACAAAGATAAAGATTATGCAATTAAAAAGTTGCAGGAAATTAAAAATAAAATTCAGGGAACAAAACTTTCTATTTTTTCTGTTAATTTAATTTATGAAAAAGATTATATTGATGATTCTGTTGAAATTGAAAGTTTAAAAAGTTTTGCGAAAGAGTGTGAAGAACTTGAAGCAGCATTAAGGCTTAGTTTTTATAACAAAAATGATGAATATTCTGATTATATTGATAGCGATATTAATCAATACTTTATTGCAAAGAAGAAGGTTAATGATTTTGCCGAAAAAGTGAAGAATTTTAGCATTAAAGAAAATGGTGAAGACAAACAATTATCGGTTTTTGAAAAATTTATGCTTGTTTATCGATTTGTTAGCAACAGAAAATATAATAGAAGTGATAACTTCATGGATCTTGACATGAGAAACTGGGTGGGAGTGCTTACAACTGATAAAATTATTTGTTCAGGATATGCGTCTTTACTTAGATGTTTATGTAATAGGATATTCAGTGATGATGAATTGAAATGTTTTTATCAGAGTGTAAAAGTAAAAAATAAGTATGGTAAATTCTTTAATCATGCAAACAACATCATTTATATAAAAGATGATAAATATGGAATAAACGGTATGTTTTATTGTGATTCTTGTTTTGATTGTGAAAAAGAGAACAATGATTCTACTTTTGAGTTTTTTATGTTACCTTATCAAGAACTCAATAAATATAATAAGGCGGATTTGATAATAAAAGGACATAATATTATATTGGAGTCCTGTGGATTAAAACCTCTGGAAGACGTTGGCTTTGCCGATAGATATTATTTTAAGCACGAGATGGATAAATTCTTATTCAACAAGTTCTTACCTGAAAAAGGGAAAACTTTTGAAGGGAAAATAAAAAAAATGATAAAAAATAATGAAAAAGTCTTCAAACCAGCTATTATACCAGATAATTTATTGAAAAAAGGCTTCAAGGCTGTTGCTATCTTTGAAGGCAAGCGCGAAGAAGAAGTGGACGATTTTGTAGAGCAAAAGTTCAAACAAACAAAGAATTTACTTGAAGAAAATTTTGTAAATTTTGGCAAAGATATAGAAGAAACAGAAACTTCAGAAGAATTGAAATAAGAATAAAAATTTATCATAATTAAAGAAAAATGACAAAAAATCAGAGAAAATTTTGAGTTTTCTCTGATTTTTTTGCTTATTTAACAATTTTTAGGCTTAATTATTTACCGCATTATTTACCGCAGCCGTTTCCGCAACCACATAATAATAAGAGTAAAATTAATGTGCAGCAGTCCATGCCACAGCCATTGCCATTACCGCAAAGGCATTGTAAAATTAAAAGCCATAATACGAGTGAGCAGCAGTCGCAACCGCAGCCATTGCCGCCGAAACCGTTTCCGCAGCCACCACAAGAGTTGTTAAAGAAATTCATTTGTTCCTCCTAATATAATTTTTCTATGTATATGAAGGGTGTAAATGATTAATATATCTTCACTTAAAACCTTTCACATTAACATACTACTATTCAAACAAAAAAAATGTGCAAGATTTGTTAAAAATAATATTAAATTCTTGAAAAAAAGTTTAAATTAGAATTGATAACAAAACGGCCTAAAATTATAGCAAAAATAACAGGAAATTTTTCGACAAAACTAGTGAATTTTAGACAGCATAAAAGTGATTTTCAGACACAAAATATTTTTGTTTTATATAGCAATTTTGTTGACTTAATCTCAAAAATAGTTTACAATAAATTGTTAAATAATATATTAAGTAAAGAATAGGAGTTTAATATGTCAAAACAAAAATCTAAATTCAAAGGTATTTTTAAGGGAGCGGCTATTGGCTTCGCTTTTGTTATGTGTGCATCTTTCTTTCCAGCTCACGCAATTGCAAGTGCAGTTGATATGGTAGGAAAAGACAATATCTTATTAAATACAATTAAAGTAGATGGTCAATCAAATTCTATGACTGTTAAAAAGGGTGAGTCTGTTACAATCCCAGAAGGCGTTTATGAATATGAAAACGCAGGTGTTAAGGCTACTCATACAATTGGGCAAACTTCAACTGACGGAATTGAATCACGAGTTGATGTTTACTATAAGGCGACTGGTGACAAACTTGACGTTAAAGACAACAAATTTACAGCAGATAGAGTTGGTAGATATACAATCACTTATACTGTAAAACATGGGGATAACACTTATTCTTATGACTTTGTTGTTAGAAGTGAAGTAGGAGAGGCTACTTTTGAATTTGCTTCAAATAGCGATAAAATCATTCCAACAGTTTATGACACTAAACTCACAGACAAGAATATAGAACTTCCTCTTCCATCAGTCAAGTCTGGTGATGATGAACTTATTTCTGCCGAAGTTGGCAATTTCACTCTTAACAAAGAGGGTAATCAAAAAGATTTCGTTCTTGTTAGCCTTGCAAATGTAAGCAAAGATAGTGAGGGCAATGATTTAATTAAAATCAACCCAACTAAAGTAGATGAAGAGGTTGTTGGTTATCATCTTTCAGCGTCTGACCTTAAAAAGGCAGAACTTGCTGGACAAGATATAACAGTTATCTATTCTTATTATCAAATTGCAGAAAATGGAAGTATCGTTTTTGTTGATTCAACAAGTAGAACATTCTCAATTTCAAAAGCGAAGGGTTATTATTTCATGACAAGTTCTGATAATGCAGAACAAGGCTATGAACTTGAAACAAGTTGGTCTTCTTCAATTTCAGACATTTCTGCTGTCGTTGGTGTTGAAAGAGAACTCCCAAAAATTACTGCAAAAACGAAATCTACAAACAGTCCTTCAAATGAAACAATTGAAATCAGCTATGATATTCAAATTTTCAGAAAAAATTCAAGTGGAAAATGGGAAGAAATTACTGGTGACGATAAAAAAGCTGTAATGCCAGAATTTGGTACATTCAAAGCTGATGCAAAAGGTTCATATAAGTTTGTTTATACTGTAAACGATTTCTATGGTTATGGCGATAAAATAAGTGAAACAAAGAGAAGCTTTGAAATTTCAAATGTTAAAGATACAAGAGCAGCTAACGTTTACGTTTATGATGCTGGCTTGATTGACGATGAAGGCAATCAAATTGCTTATGATGAAGAGAAAAATTCATATACTAGTGCATTAAATATGCTTAAGAGTCAAAGTGGAAACAGAAATATCGTTATGTATGCCGTTGGCGGTACTGATAATATGATTGATAAGGATGACCTTACTTTAAGAAGAACTATCCTTGACAATACTGGTATCACAATGTTTAACATTGATGAAAAGTTATATCATAACTACAACTTAATCTTTGCTCCTGGTCTTAGTCAAGGTGCTGGTGATAATGCTTCAGTTTACAAACAAATAGTAGATGACAATTATCAAATCATGAAACAGATGAGATTTGAGAATAAAGATATTACTTCAGAATCTGCCATCAAGGCTTTCTTAAAAGAACACAACTATTTATTAGTTACAACTGATGAAGATAAAGCGACTGAACTTGTTAGCGACTTTGATGCAACAAATGAAGAAAAGGTTAAAGAACTTATTGCTACTGGATATGCTTATGTAAAACCTTCTAACTCAAAAAGAACAACTTTCACTGATGGTACTTATACTTTTGTTTATGGTGCAAAAGATGAGGACAATACTGAGACAACAACTCGTCAAACAATGGTTATTTCTGAAGGATATACAGATGCTTCTGTTCCAACCCTCAATTTCACAAATAGCCTTCAAGTGACTTATCTTACTTCTGATACAATTGAATTTAACGTTGCTACTGCAACCGATTCATCATCTCAAGATACAAGACTTGAAACAGTAACAGCTTATAGATTTCTTAATGATAAAAATGAGACTGTTACAAATTCTCAAACAACTTCTGTATTAAAATATCTTGCTACAAATGTTGGAACAGGTGTTTCTTCTAAATGGTATGGAGAAGTAGGTAAAGTTTATAATGAAGAAGGTTGGTATATTGATGATACAAAATCTACTTATACAATAAACCTTGCTTCTAGACCACAAAATGCAAAATATGTTGAAATCTTAGCTTATGCTATTGACGACTACGGCAATGCAGGCTTCTACAACAGAATTATTACAATTGCAGAAGTAAACGATACAAAAATGCCTGAAATTTTCAGAGCAGTAAATGTTCCAGACGGCAAAGTTATTGATGCTCCAAAGGAAGTTACTCTTCCAACGCTTTACTTTACTGATGACAATGTTGATTACATGTCAGCTCAAGTAAATGTTTACAAGATTGTTGATGGCGAAAAAGTGTCAATGCAAGTGTCAAATGTACAAACTGAGTTCAATACTCTTCAAGAAACATTTATGGTTAAAGCTGGTACTTTCCGTGCTTCAACTGATGGTGAATATCAGGTGGCTGTAACAGTCACTGACGCTGGAAATCATAGCGTTACAACTTATTTCCACTACACAGCAAAAGGTGGTTCTGTTCTTGTTCAACCAGAGATTTCAAATATTACTTCTGAAACAATTGAACTTGATGCAGGAAAGGCTTATTACCTTGTTCCTCCTACAATTTCAGTACTTGATAATAATAACTATGGTTATATTGGAATAAGTGATGATGATTCAAGAACTGCAACAAACTATACTACAACTATTGTTTCTGCAACTGACGATTATGAACTTACAAAATATTACTTTACAGGAAGCAAGAGTGGTGTATTCAAACTTCAATACAAAGTATATTTAATGCAATATTCTAAAGACAGTAGTGTCTATGCTGAAAGTGCAACTTTAAATAAAGTTTATCTTGAAAATGGTAAATTGAAATATAAGACAAATAATGGCGAATATTTCGTATTTATCAGTGAAAATGCAGATGGTCAATATGTACTTGATGCAAACACTTCACTTCAAGGTGATGGAACAACTATTGGAAGCACAGATTTGACAAACCTTCAAAAGATTGTTAACGTTTACACTATTTTAAGTAAAGTTCAAACAATCAATGTTGGTGGAATAGATATGAATATCACTATTGATGACAATATCTACTCTAAGGCTTATACTCAACTTGGAGAGGAAGTCCCAATTGTTAAACCAAGCAACATTGAATACAATGCTCCTGGTTATCAAACAAATACTAAAGACTCAACTGTTACTATTACAAGAACCATTGGAAATACAACAACAACTCTTGCTACTTTGAATTTTGCAGATTGGGAAAAGGATGTCCCAACTGGTAGCGATGACGTTAAACTTAACGATAAGGAAGAAGTTATTCTTGCTCTTAATGACAACGGCAGATATACAATCAAATATTCTGTTCAAGCAATGGATAAGAATGGCTTAAATGTTGGTTCTCCAAAGACTGTTGAATATACTATTAAAAATGGTGACGTTGTAGGCCCTACAATCGAACTTGCAAAGAATCTCGTAAACGCTAAATATAAACTTGGCGACACATTATCTCTTAATATGGCTGGTTTAACTGTTTCTGACAATGTTACAACTGATGTTAATGACTTATTGTCAAACATGACAGTTAAAATTAGGAATAATGACCAAGACGATAGTTATACAACTCTTACTAATACTGGTGATGCCGAAAATAACGAATATGTTTACACACACAAACTTGAAAGCGCAGGAAGCTATACTTTAACTATTACAATTAAAGATAAAGCTGGCAATGAATCATCTCAATCTGTTTCATTCGAAGTTACAACTGATGACAAGAAAGAAGTCAATGTAAAAGAAGTAATGGGCGGAGTTCTCATTGGGCTTTCAGTTGCAATACTTGCAGGCGTTGTAATCTACTTCGTAGTAAGCAAAGTTAAACTTGATAAGAAAGAGAAAAAATACAAAGACAAATAAATCTTAAGTTTTCTTATAGTTATTTGTAAAATTTAAAGAAAAGTGGTTAAATTTAACCACTTTTTTGTTTTATTTTTGTTATTTCCGCTTAAAATCTTGACTTTTTTCTGTATTGAGTTTAATTGGCTTTAAAGAATTTGCTATTGTAAAAATTTAAAGATTTCACTTGACTTTAAAAGCATTATATGATATATTATTTAGGTATCCGCATGTGTAGGGTCTCTAAGATTGGCGTTGCGCTAACACCCGAATTAAAACAGCGAGTTTGGTTAGAGGAGGTAAAAAATGTTTGCTATCGTAGAATGTGGTGGAAAGCAATATAAAGTAAGCGAAAATGACGTTATCAGTGTTGAAAAATTAAACAATGCTGTTGGCGATAAAGTAAGTCTTAATGTAATGCTTTTAAGTGATAACGGTTCTGTTGTTGCTGGAAATCCTTTCGTTGCAGGCGCTGTTTGTGAAGCTGAAGTTGTTGCTCACGGTAAAGGCGACAAAATTGTTGTTTTTAAGTACAAGCCTAAGAAAAACGAAAGAAAGAAACAAGGTCACAGACAACCATTCACTCAATTAAAAATAACAACTATTAAAAAGTAAGGTTTATTATGACAAAGATTACTTTTTATAAAAAAGGCAGCCTTTTTATTGGTTTTGAAGTCTCTGGACATACCGGAAAGGATGATTATGGCAAAGATTTATTGTGTGCACAGATTTCAACAGTTGCTCAACTTGCACTTGTTGGAGTTATGGAGCTCAATGCTTTTCATGAAGTGTCAGATGGTTATTTAAAAATAAAATTAAATGATAATGACGCAAAGAAAGAGGAAATTCAATTTCTCTTGACTACTTGTAAAAAATCATTTGAATCAATAATTATAGGTGAAGAAAAATTTGCAAAATTGGAGGTAAAAAATGTTTAAGTTTAATGCTCAACTTTTTGCTCATAAAAAGGGTGGTGGTAGTACTAAAAACGGTCGTGACTCTCAAAGCAAACGTCTTGGTGTAAAAGCTTATGGCGGGGAGAATGTTACTGCTGGCTCTATCATTGTAAGACAAAGAGGAACAAGAATCTATCCTGGTGTTAATGTTGGCATGGGTAAAGATTATACACTTTTCGCATTATGTGACGGAAAAGTTAAATTCGGAATGTCAAACGGCAAAAAGAATGTATCAATAGAGAAATAATAAAAATCGCGAGATATTCGCGATTTTTTTGTACATATATCATATCGCAGAATTACTGCGATTTTTTATTACTTGCGTAAAAAAATCCACAGGTAAACCTTGTGGATTTTTTTCGTACCTAAACAAATATCATGGACAATTCACATTTTTTTGCTTATCTAATACAAATATCATGGACATAATGCGATTTTTTGTGCGCTCAATAAGATAACCAAAGATTTCACTTATATTCTTTTTAAATTGAAAAACCTGTGATTAATTCGCAATTTTTCATTTCTCTAAAAATGGACAGAAGTCTGGAATTGGCTGTTTTTCGTAAGGGCGGTTCATTTCAGAGATGGTGCGGTTTGCTTTTTTGCAAACATATTCTTCATCATCGTCATTGAACCAATCGTTTGGGTCTGGCGTTATAATTCTTTTCATAAAGAAGCATTCAGTACAATCGGTAATCTTTTTACCAGAAACATACGCACATGGTTTATTTTTCTTTTTTATCATGCCTTTGCTATTGGAAGTGGTTTGTTTGTTTTCTTGAATTATGGGTTTAGTTTGAGTTTTAGCTGTTTTTTTTGTAGTTTTTTTTGTTGAAATATCAAATTTTTCCTTAAAAACTTCCTCATATACGCATATTAAGTCTTTTAATGCTTTCGTGTCTGACAAGTCTTTATAAATTGCTTGAAGGGTTTTACAATAGTGTGCTTTAATATTCTCCTTTGAAGAATTAAATGAATTCCATATGTCATTTTTACCAGATTTAATTTCAAGTAAAAGACTTTTTAAGTTTGATAAACAATCAGCACATTTTATTAGTTTTGCTTTCTTTGGTGCGAGTGAAATACGTTGTGCTTGAATTTCTTTGCGTTCGTTATATTCAAGTTCTTTGTCTTCAGATAAAATGTCAACCAAGTGAGCCACTTCATAGCCAAACTTATTAGAAATTTCTTCAAGGGTAGTATCAGTGTCTTCCACAGTGTCATGCAATATGCCAGCTACCAAAGAGTTTTCATCGGCATTGTTTTCTCTTAAAATATTTGCTACGTCATAAATGTGTACAATATAAGGCCAGGGCAGAGATTTTCTTATTTGGTCCAAATGTTTGCGGGTGGCAAATAAAATTGCCTGTTCAACTTTGTTGAGTTTGTTTTTATCTAAATCATCTATTGTTTTCATAATTTTTCTCCTTTTACATTTGTATTTTAGCATTAAAACTTATATAAGTAAAATATATGTTTTTTATCTTAAGCATAAAATTAAATTATTGATTAAATCATATTAATATTTAATAATTTTTTATATCTAAGAGATGTACAATGAAATAATAATGTGTTATAATATAGTTATGAAATACATTATAGAGAAAGATTGTATAAAAGTATATTCAAAAGATGACTTTTGTCCAAAACATATTTTGGAGTGCGGACAAGTCTTTTGTTATAAAAAAGAGGGTGACGTCTACAAGGTTTATCCAGAAGATAATTACGCTGAAATCGAAGAATTTGATGATTTTTATATGATAAAAACGTCAAATCCGCATTATTTTGTTGATTTTTTCGATTTAAACAATGATTACACGCAAATTAAGAAAAGTTTAAGTGAATATAAAATTATGGCAAATCCGCTTAAATTTGGTCATGGAATTAGAATTTTAAATCAGGATTTGTTTGAAACAATGATTTCATTTATTATTTCTTCAAACAATAATATAAAAAGAATTATGCTGATTTTGAACAATTTGCGTGAAAATTTAGGCGAAAAAATAGAAGAGGGCATATATTCATTTCCAAGTTATCAAAAACTGTTAGAGTGTGACGAAGAGTTTTTTAAACGTATGGGTGCGGGATATAGGGCAAGTTATTTGTATAAGGTCCTTAGACAGATTACTCCTGAGGAGTTGACAAATCTAGCGTCTTTGTCAACAAGTGAGCTCAGAAACAAGCTTATTGCGCTTAGTGGTGTTGGACCAAAGGTTGCCGATTGTCTATTATTATTTGGTTTTCACAAAGGCGATGTTTTCCCTGTTGATACATGGATACATCAAATGTATAATAGTTACTTTAATCCGATTGATAATAGGGAAGTTATCAGAAAGAATTTAGTAGACAAATTTGGTGAACTTTCTGGTTATGCACAACAATATTTATTCTATTTTCAGCGTAGTTTTGAGCAAAAACAAAATTAAAAGCAAATAAATATTTACATTACATTATTTTTGTGCTATACTAAGGCTGATAATAAAAAAATCTTGTTATATTTTACTGTATTTTAAAATTATATATTTAAGGAGGCGTAAATGTCTTATTCATCTCTTTTGAATTTTGGAACAGCAGATATTGTTCTTGTTTCGGTATTTGGAGCGATTCTTATTGGTTTTATTATCTATTTATGCTTTGTTCCATTAAAGAACTACTTTACTGCGCTTTTTTCAGGAGCATACATTTCATCTTTTAGACTTATAAGTATTAAAAATCGTAAAATGGTTGTTCCTACTATTGTAAATGCTTACATTATGTCAAAGAAGTCAAAACTCAATATTTCTTTAAGAGAAATTGAAAGTTTGTATCTTTCTGGTGGTGATGTAGTAGAAGTTTTGTCGGCGATGAATCTTGCAAAAAGTTCAAATATTAGTTTAAGTTTTGACCTCGCTAGTGCAATTGAACTAGCATCTCACAACATTATGCCTATTGTTCAAAGTAGTATTAATTCTCAAGTGATTACCATAGAAAATATCTCTGCTTTTGCACAAAATGACGTTGAAATCATTGCAAAAATTAAAGCTTCTGTTAAAACTTCACTTGATAAATATATTAATGGACTTGGACTTGATGACTTAAAAAGCACAATAAATTCTTGGATACTTGAAAATATTTCAAAAACTAAAGACCACAAAGATATTTTAAAAGAGCCAAATAAAAGTCTTCTTTCAAACCTCGACCTCCGTGTTGTTACACAAAAATCAATGTATAATGTAATTGATATAAACGTAGCGAGCGTTGAAGTTGGTCGCGACCTTAATGCAGAAAGAGACCTTAAATCCGCCGAGAAAGAAAAGGTTTATGCTTCAATCGAAGCTGAAAGAAGAAAGAACGCAGAAGAGATTAAAGAGCTCCGCATGCGTACAAAAACCGAAGAAATGAAGTCTGCCGTGCTTGAAGCAGAGGCTGATGTTCCACGTGCTATTTCACAAGCAATAAAAGAAGGGCGTTTCTCAGTAATGGATTATTACAAACTTATGAACCTTCAAGCCGACACGGCGATGAGAAGGGCAATCATAAACGGCAAAAATGATAGCTTAGACGATGACGATGATGAAGGAGACTTCTTTTAATGGATAAGACTACTCTTTATATAATCATTGGAGCGAGTGTTGTTCTATTCTTAGTCCTAGTATTTACCTTTATTAGGCTTTCAGGAAGAAGAAAGGCAAAAAAACTTCAAGAAAGTCTTGATAAAGTTAAAAAAGAAAGCGCGCCAGAAGAGGAAGTTCAGCCTATAACTTATTCTGCTGATGAAGTTGGTCAAAATGTATCTGAAGATGAAATCTTTGGCGATGACTATACTGTCAGCGAAGGCGGTGGCTTCTTTAAACAGAGCAAAGAAGAAGATGATGAAGATTTGAGCGAAGATTCGATTTTTCAAGAATTTGAAAGTAAAGAAGAAGACGATGATATGCCAAGAATGCCAAGACGACCTAACAGTAGGCAAATTCAGCGAGAGCGTGAAAATCGTGACGCCGAGTTTGAGGAGTTCTTAAATGAACATGCATTTTCTAGAAAGGTATTTGATAAACCTCTTCTCGATAAAATAAAGAAGCTTCCTCCTGAGATTAAATCAATTATTATGGGCAACGTTTTTGATAAGTTTGATGATGATAAATAACATAGTTTATAATATCGGAAGCCGAACTTGCTTGCAAGAGTGAGGCTGATGATAATACATAACATAGTTTATAATATCGGAAGCCGAACTTGCTCGCAAGAGTGAGGCTGATGATAATACATAACATAGTTTATAAAAATTTAAGTTCTTCCTAAAACGGAAGGACTTTTTTATTGTTTTTTAGCTTTATGGAATCATCAAAAATTTTTAGTTATGAAGCATTTGCTTGAAATGAATTTTATGTATTTTTGAGTTTAATAAATGAGGTTGTCTTATTTTATAAATATGACTTAAACTACAATAAATATTATATAAAACAAATAAAATAGGACATGCGCGCATAAATATATAGAAGCGGAGGGAGCCAATAGTGTTTAATTTTTTTGACGAACTTAAAAAGAAATCTACAAACCATGAACTGCTATCAAATTTTAACATTATAAATATGTCAGGCAACCTTTTGTATGTTGAAGGGCATTTAGGACTTACAATTCTTTCAACAGAAATGATTGCATTCAAGATTAAGAAAG
>CATKXS010000015.1 GCA_949841045.1 uncultured Clostridia bacterium
GACATAATCAAAAAGATACCACTAATCATTTTTGAAGGTGGTTCTCCTTATGGTGTGGAAGGCTTCCCAAATCACATTTCTTTCAATATAAGTTCTGACCCTGAAGCATTCAAGATTATACTTGACAGCAAGATTCCTCTTGTTATGGTACCTTCTTATATGGGAAGAAACAGAGCTTATCTCACAGAAGATTATGTTTACTCAAAAGTTAAAGGCGTGAACAAAGTTGGCGACTTCTTATTTGAGATGTACGATAAATATTGGGAGCCTGGTTATTCTGACAAGAGAATTGCCACAAATGATACCTGTGCTTATATTTATCTAACTAATCCAGAATACTTTGACACCAGAAATATTGAGCTTGACGTTGACCTTGAGGATAAACCGGGAAAGACAATCATCACTTTCAAAGAGGACGGCAAACATAAGTTCGCTTATGACATAAATAGAGAAAAAGTTCTTGACTTCTTATACAAAAGATTAAGGAATTTTGACGGATTTAAATTGAATTAAAAAAAGGGCTGAACGCCCTTTTTTTATAGTCACGCAAAAATAACTCTCAATTTATTTAGTGTTTTAATAATGATAATTTAAGGTTTTTAGCGTATTTTTAACGCTTTTTTAACGATTTTTATGTGTTTTTGCTTAAATTATCAAAATATTCTTGATTATTTTGCACCGCTTGGTCATTTGGCTTAAATCCTTTTGAGACCTCGTGATAATGCCTTGCCAAAGCAATCTGCCCAAGTTTATCATAACATACGCAAAGTTGCAGGGCTGGCAAAAATGTTACAGTGTCCATGTTTATAAAACCACCATTTTCTATTTGTGGGCTCATGTCTAAAGCAAGCTTATACCAGTAAATCGCCTTCCTATATTCACACTGCTCAAAGTAAACATTTCCTATTTCATAAAGTACTTCTCCGCGTGGCAAGTCATAAACAAAAGAACCATAAAGAGCTGTGAGAGAATTTGCATATTTCTTTTTGATTTTATAACATTTTCCAATATCTAAACACGCTTCAATATTGTTTTCGCTCCACCCTTTTCCATCAGCGAGGAATCTTGAAAACTCATGGATTGCCTCGTCAATCAAGTTGTTGAAATATAGTTCTCGTGAATAGTAAAACTGGGCACGAGGCGACAACAGTTCACCCTCTTCAATCATCTTTTTGTAAATACTGAGATTTCTTTGCGACCTCTCTTTTCTATACTTGCCATGATAAATTTTTATATCATGATTTGTAACAATAATTCCACTTGGAGTAATCACCTCATGAACTCGTTCATGCCAACGGAATGCTTTTGAGTTTTTTACAATTCTCTCACGTAGGTATGAAAATGTTGGAGTTAAATTTTCATCATAATCGGCAACGTATGGGCACATGAGAACATCAACGTCACCCTCCGCCTTCTTCCATTCTTTTATAGCCTTCGCACTTTCAATTGGGACCAGGTCATCACCATCAAGCCACATAATATATTCGTTTTCTGCTTTTTCAAAAGAAAAATTCCTTGCACTAGCAAAATCATCATTCCAGTCATAAGAATAAATCTTATCGGTATATTTTTTTGCAACCGAGACTGTCTTGTCATTTGAGCCAGTGTCAACAATTATAATTTCGTCAGCAAAAATGCTGGCATTTTCAAGTGCATGCCCCAGACGTTTTTCTTCATCTCGAACTATCATACATAGTGAAATTTTTTTCATATTCTACCTCTTAAACTATGTATGATTTTTAAAAAAATTTTGACAATACAAAGTATGCTATTTAATCTTAAAAGCCCTTCCTTAATACTTAAGATTCGGCTCTAACATATATTAATATTATTTATTATAAATATTATTTAAATAATTACATAAAATTATTTTGTAATTTTTTTTTAATATGATAAAATTGAGGTATCTATAAGAGGTGTTTTATGAAGAAATTTTTTGATTCTATAAAAAAACTATCTTTACCGCTTGTGCTTGCTATAGCTTTTTGCGTAGGCGGACTTGTCGCTTTTAAAAATAGTGACAATTTTCTTAATGCTTCTGCCGTGTTTCAGACAAAAAATGAACTGTCAAACAATCTGCCAGAGTATGTAACTTTTGACTCCACTACTGAAAATGACGCATATAGGCTTAGTAATGTGGGCGACACCATTTATCTTTTCCAAAACGAAAGCCATAATGATGTCATCATCGGAAATCAGAAGATAGTAAGAGACACAATCTCTGTTGGCGGTATAGAAAAAACTGAAACAAACTATTACTATCAGCCAAGCCAAAGCAATGACCAAGTTTACTACTATTTTGATTTCACCTCTTCACTTTCGCTTTATTACAATTTAACAACAAGAGATTTAGAAAATGGAGAAATAGGAGACAATCTTCTTAGAAGTCAAAGTATTTCTAATTACATTTCAAGCGTTAATTCAGACACCGAAATTTCTTTCATCCCTCAAAACACTTCATTTACTCCAAAGCAATTCAATTTATCTTTCAAACTTAACACACTTCAAGAAGCTATCAGCTTTGACGGAAATGTTGTAAACCTCAAAAATGAGGGTATTTACACCCTTGTCATTCCAGTAATTGAGTACTATACAACTAATGGCGGAATAACTTTCACCTCCACTACTCGCGATATTTATTACAATTTCATGATATTTAACGCAAATACATATTTTGACGTTGTGACAGGCAAACCAAGAATATCAAACTCAAGCAACGTTCAAGAGGCAATGCTTACAGCATCCAGCGCTTTCTCAACTTACTATTATTATAATTTCTCAAGTGCTGATATGATTGACACCCTTCCAAGCATAAGCTTTGACCCAAATAAATTTGCCTTATCAGTTGAATACACTGACCTTGAATTAAATTCTCAACTCATATTCATTGAATACCAAAACGAAAAACTTGTTGCTCTAGACGAACAAGGCAATGAACTTAGTGAAGAGGATAATTTCTTGGCTCTTGATATTAACACTCAAAATGCCAACTCAGCATCAATTGCTTTCAGTAAAATAGGAAGCTATGATATGCACTTTTCATATCTCTACACTGTAAATAAAAATGGACAAAACCTTGTTTATAATCTTGACTTTGACAATCTTTCTTCTAATTCTGTTTTTAGAAACAAGTCTCAAAGAATGTATGTTTACGGCTACGCAACGATGTATTCTGATTATGCCAATATAGACACTCTTACAAATCAACCTAAAAATGTTGACTTAAAGACTTATGACACTTTCAATCATTATGTAAATTCTGCTGATATTACAAGCAAGGTAAACAATTACGCAAAAGACAAAAATTATTCTTTCTCTAATGACCTTCGCTCTTCAAATCCTTCAAACGCCAATCCTTTTGATATAGTTGACTTAAAAGAGGCGACAGAAGCGGCTATTAAGAGTCTTAGCATTGTTCCAACTTCAACAAATCAAACACCTATCAAATTCTTGACGAACACAAGAAACACACCTTACAGCAAATTCTATAAGGTGACAAATAATGAAGGCGTTGTTAAGCTTGATGAAGGAGTGGACTTTCAAGGTTTCAACCAAAACGACCCAGGCACTTATGTTTATATAATTCAATATCAATTTGATTCATTCATGTCAACAAGTGGAACACTACAAAGTGCTTTGTATCATTATCAAATCTTCTACTTTACAGTTACAAACACCTTCCCTACTGTTAGTGTACTCGATGGCAATTTCAATGAAGTTTACACAAACGGATTTACAAACAAGAATGTTTACATCTTAAATGATGCAGAAAACAACATTTATGATGCCAAAGTTGATATTACATTATCAGCTCAAAACTATGAAACAAAAGCATACTATTTTCAGGATATAAGCATAAAAGAACTAGACGCTTACGGAATTCACTATCAAAACTTTATAAAATCAACTGATGAAGTTGGTGATAAGCTTTACAATGACAAAGTTGGCGGGAAAAGCGGTGTTTTAATTGAAAACACAAATAGATATGCAAATGCAAAATTTACAATCAAAATCACCTCTGCAAACACTGATAAAGCTGGAAGCAGAACATTTACAATCGACACAAACGAAATTAAAAATATAACTTCAAGAAATGTTTCTCTTGTTTCTTCAACCACCTATCGAATTGGTGACACGTTCTCTAGTTATAACACAAATCAGCCTATGATTTTCTCTTGGGACGAAAAGGCAAGCGGAGCAAGAACTTATGGATATGTTTCATACATTCCAACAGAGGCAATCAACTACTATTCTTCTCAAGATAGCGACAACTTAAGTGACCTTCTTAGTAGGCTTAATGCAAGTGACATTCTTCCAGTCTCATACAAAATTGACCTTGCTTCTAAATCACAATGGACAGAATATTCAAACTCACTATCATTTAACAGTCTTATTCAATCAACTTATGTTAAGACAAATGACGGATTCTATATTTTGGAAGTCTATGACCAGGCCGGCAACTCAAGCTTTAATATCTTCTTAATTGATAAAAGTTCTCCTCTATTTATTCAAGAAATTTCAAGCCCAACTGGTGTTTCAAGGTCAATCTTCTCAAATAGCGATTGCATTTCAGTACCTGAAACAGGCGTGGACATTTCAATTAAGTGGCTTAGTAATAAAGCAATAAAACTTGAAAATATTACCTCAATTTTATCATTACAATCATATCCATATAGTTATGACGTAAATAATGCAAACGAAAAACTTGGGACATTATTAAATGATTTCTTCAAACTTGAAAACAATGATAATATTACAACCTTAAGCGAAATCACAGTCAATGTTCAAACAGGCAGTAACACAGTAAGCACAGGCATTTCTTCATACAATGGCGAATATCTTGTTATGCCAATAAATAGTCGTGCTTATATCAAAGAAGGTGACTCACCTACTTTTAAACCTTTTGACACAACCGAATATCAAATTAAATTCTTTGATGAGAATGGCAACTTAGTTGCTGACAATACAACATTTAAAATTTTAGTAAGAGATAGTTCAAACACTCAAAATGCTGGAGATGAATCTCTCGCTTATAGAAATTATCCAAGCGGACACCTTTCTTTCAATGTAACTTCAGACGCGTCAAAACTCATGGTTTTGGCAAAAAATAGTTCTGGCGAATATGAATCTCTCGATTTCTCTACATATAGCCTATCAGGGAATTTATATTCGTTTGACAATGACGGGGTGATAAATTACACTCATCTCTCAGGTGATGAGAGTTACACTTTGACCGATAAAATGTACAAATTCTCTTATTATACCCCTTCTAATAGCGCTCGCGAATTATACTTAAACTACATTCCAGTCGCTGAAAATGGTTCAGTGCTTGAAAGCGTTATCCTCTACTACTACCCTTACGAGCGAAAAGTTCAAAGATATGATGGTGACAAAAATTACTATTACTACTATGATTTGAAAGACACTTATACTCAAAAAATCAATATTTTCACTCATTCAGACAAAATTTACGAAACAGGAGCGGAAGAGTTATTCGAGATAGCAATAGGCTCAGACAGTCTTCCACTTGCTGGAAAATATGTAATCGAAAGAATTTACAGAGATGATTCTACAACAAATCAATATGATTTCTTTAAAAGAACACTCTCTATCATCATTGATAATAAAAATCTTATCACTCCACTCGAAGCAGTTACTGACGAGAACAACAACGCTTCTCTTGAGAGTGTTGTTGGTGGAGATATTGTCCTTAGCATGTATAGCGGTGACAACAATGCATCAATTGAAGTCTCATTCCCTTCTTATAACGAGAATGGTCTTTCAACTGGTTCATTCTATACTAAGGAAAACTTCAGCGAAAATGACAGTATTTCAAGTTTCTCAGTATCAAGCAACAAACTTCCATTATCGCTCTACATTCCTCAGTATAAATACACGGTTGCAAGCAGAAAATCAGTTAACATTTCAAATGGCGCAGAGTACAACGTAGTAAAAAATGATAACTTGTCATATTATGGAAATGCTTACTACACCTTTAATTCAGAGACAAATCTTTATGACGTCTACGTTGAAGGCACTTTGGTTGACAGCTTTGGAAGAGAACAGCAAGCAATTGACTATCTCAGCACAACAGAAATAAAAGAATATCAGCTCCTCGTTGAAGTGAGAGCCACTGTTTACGAAAACAACAGAGAAGTAACTAAATATTACTATTCAAATGGCACAACAACAAATGGTTATTTAAGACTTTATGAGGCAAGTGGTAAATTTGGAGCAATATCTAATAATGAACTTCAATATTTCTATCAAAGAGGAAATTATGTTGTAACAATGTACCAAGCATCAAACATTGGTACAACAAGCAGTTTCTACCTTCTTTATAAATTTGGATTTGAAATTATCTCACAAGCGCCTGATTTTGATGTTATTGGTGCAGATGGTTATAACCTTACTGCAACTAATCAGCCAAATATTTACTATACAAATTCTGATAGTCTAAAAGTGCAATGGGAAGTCCCAAAGAGCGAATATATAGCGAAAATTGACGAAAACAACATAACTATTAGAAGTTACCCTAGCGGTTTATTTACTAGGTCAGAAATTATAGATGAAACAACTTCAAAATATTTCACTATTGACACCTCTGCACTTTTAAATGCTAATAATAGTTACATTGAAATCACAATGCAGTATGAAGGTTATAACAGAAATTATTATTCTACTATTACAAAACGCATTTACTTCGATAAGTCAATGCCAATTCAAAACCTTCAAAGTCTCATGACTCTCACAGAGCAAGCTACAAATGCATTTACAACCAATTATCAACTTATGTATATGCGCGAATACTATGACTATAACAATGAAGAAGTCACACTTTCAAGCATAAGTGAGCTATCAAATATAAGTTATTCTTACTCGCTAAGCAGTGGTTATTTCAGATATTATAGTTATAACGTGACATCCGATTTCTTCACCTCTACCCTCACTCGCACAATCGCACAGGCGACAAATAATCCTTATGACACACAGTTTATCTATTATAGAGAGGTAACAAATCTCAACACTTACATGCAAGTGGACAAAACTTCTTTCTCAGCAGGAAATTATTACTATATTTCAACAAATGAGACTATACTCGTAAATTGTGGTTACTACGAAATCGTAGAAATGGATTATGCTGGCAATATGGTGGTTTATCTAGTTCAAGTAACTTCATCTAATAGGGCCAATGACCCTGCCACTGAAAACACTGCTCTCACCTATTCAAACTTACAGACAGGCGAGAACATTGAAATTAGTAATGATGAAATCACAAATGGATACAACATCTATTCGACAAGCGGATTTGAAATAAAATCTTTCAATTACAAATCTGACGATTGGGCTTACTTCACAGTTCGACTTGCAGGAGAAAGCGAAGTAAACTATATGAAATCACCTTGGCTTGATGACAGTCAAGTATACAGACTCTCATATTCTACAAGTGGCATCAACTTTAGACAAACAAGTCTTGCTTCTATATTTGAAGAAATTCAATCTTCTGCAAATAAGCATATGATGACTTTGACAAATAGAATAGAAGGGTCGTCACTTCCAATCTACATTTCAATTATGGACGCTTCACTTTCTACTCAAAAAGTTGAAGACCCAACCAAGACTTCTGCAATTTTGAACATTTCTATTCCAACCCCTGCCGAAGTTGAAAGTACAACGACAAGTTATATTTTCCCTCAGCATATCACAATTTACCAATTTGACAACAATTTAACTGGCGAAAACAAATGGCGTACAATTATGATTGCTGACCAAAACAGTTATGGCACTTGGACACCAACGGCTGAATTCAGCTCTGCACTTTCTTACATTTCATTCAGGACTCTTGCAGGCAACAGGACTCTTCAGCTTACAATTAATCTTGGTGCAAACTCCTCTCAAAAAGTCAAGTATGAGATTGTTGACAATTTTGGAACGGTAACAACAGTTATCCAACTTGCAAATGAAGTAAGTTATAGAGAAATTTCAGGTAACAAGACTATACACAGCCTAACAGAAAATGATGGCTCTATTACCTACCTTTCATCTGATAAAATCAACTTCTCTTACAATGTGCTTCTTTACAATATTAGCGTATTTGACAGAGATGGAATTGAAGTTACTGAAGAAATTTATTCAACTATAAATTCAAGCACAAACATTAGAACTCTTGAATTTAATCCAACAAAAGATGCATTCTTCGATGATTATTATAAAATTATCGTAAAAGACCTTGAAGAGGACACCGAAATCAAAACTCTTCATGTGAGACTTTACAATAAACTTCCTTTCAGAACTAACATTTCAAGTGAAGTTCAAGACGGCGGAATAATCTTCAATGATAAAAATCAACAACCTATTGACGAAAAGAATATTGGTCAAATTCCAAATGCAAGTGTTAACTTCAATGGTAAAAATTACTATGCAACTGCCGATTATATTACAACTTTCTCATACAATGTTACTCTCCGTTTCTATAACGGACAAAGTCTTGGCTTTGAAGGACGTAACCACTATCAAGATGGATATGCATTCAGCGTATACCTCTCAAGCGATAACGGCCAGACATGGGTCAATATAAACAGCGTAAATTCTGATACAAATGGTTATACAATTACTGGCGTTGGCGAATATATCGTGCTTGTTAAGTATGATAACGAAGACGTATTCACAGACATGTGCAAACTTTTCTTCTTATCAATTCTCGACTCTTCATCATCTTACTATTATATTACAGTTGATGGTCTAAATATTGATAAGTCAGATGTCAAATACACTTCTCTCGCTGGAAATACTTACGAAATCAACTATATTGTAAGCGTTGATTATCAAGACAAGAACAACCGTCTTAAAATAACCACAAATGAAGATTTAAATGTTGCACTTTCACTTATCACAGTAGATAGCACAGGAAGTAATGTAACTGTTGAAATTTATAGATATGAATGCACTGAATCAGTTGGAGAATTTACTATCATTTATATTGCAGAAACAAACAATATTATAAGTACTTTCACGTACGAAACATCAACTGGCACTACAACTTCAATTAAAGATTTGAGTTCGGTAATTATTGTTGCTAACAGAGAAACAGAACCAAACTTTGATAAACTTAGAATCAACTTCTCTTCTAGCTATGGAATTGATTCAAATAAAATCAATATTGAAGTTACAAAACTATTTGATGGAACATATAAAACCATTTACAGCCCAGTTTATTCAGACGGTGTTGATAGTTACATTTATCTGCCAGAACCTGGTAGTTACAGACTTAGAGTTTACGACTCATGTTCACCTGCCAATGTTCAAACCTTTAATGGTAGCAGATTTATAGACGTAATATTCTTAAGTTCTGTTCCATTTACCGTTACAAGCACTAACGAAAATGGTGAGAATATCACAACTGAGCCTATTCAAAAGGCTATATTCAATGGAAACGTTGTAATCAGACCAACTTATCTATCAAGCTATTATCAAGCCTCTAGAATGCCTTCTATAAGCGTTAAGAGGAATGGTACAGAATACACTGGTTATACACTCTCAAATAACACTTACACGTTCACAGCTTCTGGTTACTACTCTATAATATTCAATGCTACCTCGATTACTGGTATTCCTGTTAGAACTGAAGAATATTTCTTCACAATAATAAACCAAAATGAATCAAGATATGCTTTTGAATTTACTGAGTTCGACAAATATTACATTGAAAAAGTTGAAAAAAATGGCGTTGATATTACAGACGACCTTGTTTCAATCGGAAATTTCTCAAGTATCACAGTTGACGGAAAGAAATATATAACTAATCTTACCCTCAATTATCTTGATGAAAAAACTGGCGGTGGAAGATATAAAATTACCATTAATCCAAACAACAACGAAATGAAAAACACCATCGGTGAAAACTTTACTTTCAGTCTCTGGATAAATATGGCTACCCCACCTATTAGTGTTTCAATCGGTGAAGGCGAGAAAACTACTAAAAACATTGTAATCACATTCAATGTTCAAAATCTCTACCAAGCTGTTGGTGACTGCTATCTTCAAATAGGTACAACTATAAGACAATATAACCGTTCAAATATCAACTCTTATGGCACAAACGAGAATATAACAATCCTAAACACTGGAACATATTATATTCAAATCTACACTGCAAGCGGTCAACTTCTCTACTCATATAAAGTAATTAAGTCTGAGCCATTAAATGCATTCGCAATTATAGCCATTGTTGTTGGTGTAATCGCTGCTGGTGCAATAGTAGGTATCACCATCGCACTTAGAAAGAGACAAAAGATTAAATAGTGTTCTACTTCACATAATGTTTATTACAAGTTAAATAAACTTCTACAAGGTGCTTAAAGCACTACGAAGTGAACAAATTGTATCTAAGTCACACGAAGTAAACAAATTGTGTCTAAGACACACGAAGTAAACAAAAAGCGTCTAAGACGCACACAAAAAAACACGGAAATAATTTCCGTGTTTTTTCTTATTGAATTTCATCCTCGGCAGCAATGAACTTACGTGCATAGTAAAGACTATCTTTTAATCTTAACTGACCATCAGTCACCCCTTTGCCAAAAGGTATACCATATCTTGGAGTTCTAGCGCTAAAATCTTTCTTTTCTTTAATATTATCCATTATATCGTCTATAAGTTTATTATCATTTTTATTTATAATATATTTTGTAAACTGATTTTCTATATTTTCATCGTAACGATTATTTACTGCTTTGAACAAATAACTAGATATTAAAACTATGCCTTCAACCTCTTTTGCATCTACAATAGACTTTGCAAGACACAGACGTTGCTCTTTATTTATTCCATTTACATTTACTGCCATGCTATAAATATTTACAATATCATTTGTATCAAGCATTGCCATAACAAGGTCATCCATTTGGTCAATATGCTTCTTACCTATTGCATGTGCACAATCGTAAATTTTTTCGCTATCATTACTATAAATAGTTAAATCTACAAATTTTTTAAATGTTACTTTGCTTAAACTATCAACCATATCCCTTGCATAAGGTTCTTTTAATAAAACGAAAAAGTTCTCTTTATTTTCCTTTAAAAGTTTATCTACTGTGCGTTTTAAAGTTGATGTATACTCACCTCTTTTAGCATAATAATACTCTTGCAAAACCTTCAAGCGAGCTTCATCAACTGTTGGAGCCTGAACCTTAGATTTCTTATTAACAATTTCTATCTTTTTAAGTTCCCAAGCTTCTTTAAGGGTTCTTTGGAATTTCAATTCTTCAGTACTTACAGCACGGCCAATAGGAATAGCATAGCCAGGTCTACCTCTGGTTGCTTCATGTCTTTCTTCTATCTTATCAATAATGTTTTTTACTAATTTATTATCATGTTTTTGCAAAATAAAATCGACATATTCATTCAAAATATCGTAACCATCGCCAGATAATCTATACCCACTTACATGAGAAGATAAAGCAATGATACCACCAATATCTTTTGAGTTTACAATAGTTTTAGCAAGTTTTGTAAACTGCTCTCTTGAAATGCCATATGTAGACCAAGCCACTCTATAAATATTTCCTAAATCTCTGGTTTTAATTAAAGCATCAACAAGCGGTTCAAGGAATTCTTTATATTTTCTTCCCATCAAATCAGCGCATTTTACTATCTTTTCTCCGTCGTGAGAAGCAATTGCTAAATCTACAAATTTTCTGACACTTTCCCTGCTAAGCCCATCATTAACTATTTCCTGTGCAAACCATAAATCAGCAATTGCAAAAATATTTTTAGGGTCATCTTTAAGAAGTTGATTTATAATTGTATATATATAAACATCTACTCTATGACCGTTTACTTTATAATAATTTTCTATACCTTTTAATAAAGCTTCTAATTCTCTCATATTTAATCTCCACTATTAAGTATATCATATAAAAGTCCTCTGGTCAATATGCTCTGCAAAAAAAATCACGGATTTAATCCGTGCACTTCTCAAATCATACTCACTTATTATTTTTAGCAAATTCCTAGTAAAATAAATTTACAACAAAAAAAGGTAGAAAAATTCTACCCTTTTTATCATTACATTGTAACGTTAATTTTAAGTCCAGGACCCATTGTAGAAGCAATTGAAACATTTCTGAAATATGTTCCTTTTGCTGCTGCTGGTTTAGCTTTAATGAGAGCTTCGATAACTGTATTGAAGTTGTCAATAAGTTTGTCTTTGCCAAAGCTTACCTTTCCTAAGATTACGTGAACATTGTTTGTTTTATCAAGTCTATATTCAACCTTACCTGCCTTAGAGTCAGAAATTGCTTTGGTTACATCCATAGTAACAGTTCCGCTCTTTGGGTTTGGCATAAGACCTTTAGGTCCAAGAACTCTTGCCACACGTCCTACAACACCCATCATATCTGGAGTTGTGATACAAACGTCGAAATCAAGCCATCCGCCTTGAATTTTAGCAACCATTTCTTCAGCGCCAACATAGTCTGCACCAGCTTTAACAGCTTCGTCAGCCTTGTCACCTTTAGCGATTACTAATACTCTAACACTTTTACCAGTTCCGTGAGGAAGTACGCACACACCTCTAACTTGTTGGTCAGCGTTCTTTCCATCAACGCCAAGACGAACGTGTAATTCAACTGATTCGTCAAATTTAGCTTTAGGAAGCTCTAAAAGTTTATCAAAACCGTTTGAAATGTCATAAGATTTTTGGTCTACCATTGCAAGGCTTTGAGCATATTTTTTTGCTAATTTTTTCATATTGCCCTCCTTAGTCTACAACAGTAACGCCCATACTGCGAGCGGCACCAGCAATCATAGACATAGCAGACTCAACTGATGTGCAGTTAAGGTCTGGCATTTTTTGCTCTGCGATTTGTCTGATTTGAGCTTTAGTTATGCTACCGACTTTTGTTTTGTTTGGCACTGCTGAACCCTTATCAAGTCCAATAGCTTTCTTAATAAGAATAGCTGCTGGTGGGGTTTTGAGTACGAATGAGAAGCTTCTATCTGCATAGATAGTGACAACTACAGGAATGATAAGTCCTGCCTCTTTTGCTGTCTTGTCATTGAATTCTTTGGTAAATGCACCTAGATTGATTCCATGAGGTCCAAGAGTTGAACCAACTGGAGGTCCAGGAGTGGCTTTACCAGCTTCGAGTTGTAATTTAACAACTGCTGTAATTTTCTTTTCTGCCATTTTTTCCTCCTTATTGTGGTGTATGAACGGTTGCAGTTCCGTTCTCCCACGATTTCAAGATAGTTTATAGTCATATCTAAAGGACTATATTTCAAGAGGCAACGCCTCGAAATACCATATTATTAGCCCTGAATTTTGTGAATTTGTGAAAGCTGAACATCAACTGTTGTATCTCTACCGAACATTTCAACAACAACTGATGCAACGCCCTCTTCTGTGTTTACTGAAAGGACAGTTCCAATCATGCTATTGAGAGCGCCTTCAATAATTTCAACTTTATCACCAGCAGTAATATCAACTTCAACTTTGATTTTCTCAAGTCTAAGTTTGATAACCTCTTCCTCAGTAAGAGCAAGCGGACGCCCCTTAGGACCTACAAAACCAGTGATACCACGAGTACGAGTTACATTATGCCAAAGGTCATCAGCATATTTCATCTTTACAAGAATATAGCAAGGCATCGCCTTTCTTTGAACAAGTTTTTTCTTGCCATTTTTTTCTTCAACAACATCTTCCATAGGAATAATAACGTCAAAGATTCTATCTTGAAGATTAAATTTTTCTACAACCGTTTCAAGGTTCTCTTTTGCAACGTTTTCATAACCTGAAAATGTGTGAAGAACATACCATTTTGCTTCCAAAGAGTCTACGAATTCTTTATAACCCATTTCGTCTTCGCTAAGTTCACGTTCAATTTCAGTTTGTGGCTCGCTGTTATCATTGGTCTCATGACTAACAGCTTCCTCATTATTAAAAGTTGTCATATCTTTTTCTTCCATGCTCTGCCACCTCTATCTATTTGTCAGAAGCTTCATAAGAGCTCCTAGACCATAGTCAATTCCAAATATAATAACTGCAAAAACGAGAACAACAACTAAAACAACACCAGTCTTTTTGCAAACTTCGCCAAAGCTTGGCCAAGTAACCTTTTTAAGTTCAGACAATGTTTCCTTTGTCTTTTTCTTTAAAGAGGTCTTATCTTTCTTTTCCTTACCGCCCTTTTTAGTTTTATTTTTTTTGTTCTCTTGTTTTTTTACTTTATCGGTTTTGTCATTGTCTTTAACAGTTTTATTAGCTTCTTCATCTGTTATGTTTTCAGTCGCACTTAAGCTGTTTTTATTCTTCTTAGACATATAACCCCCAATTATTTTGTTTCTTTATGAACAGTTCTTTTTCCACATCTTGAACAGAATTTTGTAATTTCAATTCTTTCAGGATTTGCAGCTGTGTTTTTGCTTGTAGCATAATTTCTTTCTTGACACTCTGTGCAAGCAAGTATGATATTTTTACGTTTTGGTAATGCCATAATTCCTTCTCCTAACAAAAAAAACTAACACCCCGAGAGATGTTAGCCTTATTATAACATAACAAATATTTGTTGTCAACTATTTAACCAAAATTTTTTATACTTACTTAAGTCTCAATTTCAGCGTCAACAAGCATAACAATGTCTTCCTTTTCGCAAGAAGATTTTACTACTTCAAAGTCAGTCGGTTGATTGAAATCTAAGTCATATTTTTCGATATATGAAAAATAAGCTTTAAGCATTTCTTTCGCGTAAAGATAAGCCTCTTCCATGAAAGAGCCATCAGTTGTAAGCTCAAGGTCAGGAATTAATACACGATAAACGTCTTCGTCCCTATCCTTAATAAAAATCGCAGGGTAAACAAAACTTTTCATCAAAAGCTCCTTATGAGTATTTTAGCATATAATTTATTTTTTTCAAAACAAATTTAAGAAATTTTATAACTTTTTTGTTAGGCTATAAATTTAAGATATGCCAAATTTTGACATTTATCCACTCACCCACAAAAATTTGAACTTTCGACTCATTTTATTTTAAATCTCTTAAAAACTAATAATAATTATTTTATGACAAAGTAAGGAGAATTTTATGGAACAATTTGACCTTTATAATAAAGATAGAGTCCTTATCAGATAAAAATAAAGTGTAGAGGAAATTTTAAAACTTATTGAAGAAAAAAAATTATCAAATACAACCCTTCACTCATTTCAACTATTTTTGACATGAAAGACAACAGAGGCGCTTTTAAAATCTAAAATTAATATGATGCCAACAATAGACTAATTGATTTCAAAAGATAATTAACAAAAAAACACCGAATTTTCGGTGTTTTTTGTTGTTTTTCATAAATTTTAAACCAAAATATACTCATCTTCTGGTGCTAGCGCTCTGTCGCGAACATTTTGAGATATTTTTTCAATCTGAGCTTTTATCTCATTTTCTGGAAGTTTTTCAAGTTCGCCGGCTTTCTTTGCTTCAATAATTCTTGAACATATATTATCAAGTTCTACAAGATTATCTTCTCCAAAGCGTCTATATACTTTATTAAAATCTTCACTGATTCCACATTCTTTCAAATCCTCTAAATTCTCTTCAAGAAAATCATTTAAATAAGGGAATACGCTATGATAAACACTGGCATAAGATTTCTTATTGCAAATTTCAAAACCGTCTTCTCTCATGCGTGCACAAATTTTTTGAGTGAAGAATTCATTCATAATTTCATCTAAACCATGAAAATCATTGTTTTTATAGTATAGCCCGTTTTTAGCCATGCTTATACCAACTTTAAATTTTTCCATTTTTTCATCGCAAAACATAAAAGTCTGAACCGCATGCCCCATTTCATGAACAATAGTATCATCGGTAGTTGTCTTACTTGAACCGCCAACAAGAACATAAGACCTTTTAACTTTGTCGGTAAAACAACTAAAACATAAACCAACTGGTCCTTTTGGCTTATTTAACACACAAGCTCTTAAATCTTCTTCTACATCTTTTGCCTTTGTTTCAGGGAACACATTGCGTGCATCTAGACAGGCATCTGCAAATCCATTTTTAATGTTGTATAAAAGTTCCTTTCTTGCATGGTCTTCCTTTTGAAATTCGGTCATAATCTTAAAAACTAAAAGTCCGCCAAGCACCTTTTTCCCCACAAGATTGTTTAAGTTTTCAGAAATCAAATATTCAGAAACAACATCTCCTGTTTGGATGTATTCAATTACATTTGCAGTAACTTTTTTAAGATTTACAAGATTTTCATCTGTCTTTGTAAGGTTATATTCTTTCAAAATCTTTTCACTGATTTTTTCTTTCCACCTTGAATAGAAAGAACTTTCAATTAAATCAATTTCACTCTTCCAAGGAGCAACACAAAGGCGTTCACGCTCTTCATTAATTTTTCTCGTCTCATCACGATATTTTTTGTAAATTTCGTCAATTTTGCCGATTTTTTGTGAAAAATCCTTGAAATTATTGTCATTTTTAAGAAATTCTGCTAAATTTTCAGGTTTTATCCCAAATCCATAATAAGCAAACTGATAGATTTCTGTCTGATAATAACCATTTAAATCGATGTTGTCTTTCCACTTATCAAGGTCCTCAAAATCACCAAACCCTAAGTCATTTAACTTTAAGCCCAACTCTTTCTTGCATTTTTTGAAGACATGTCTAAGACTATAATCTATCTTTTCTGCATAGCTCTCAGCAATTGTATCATGGTCATCTTTAAAAATGTATTTAACATCTTTAAATCTTTCAACAATCTTTTCCCTATTCTCTTCGCCAAAGAACTCGACAAAATATTCAATTACTTTGTCAAGTTTACCTTCTAATGGATTGTATTGATTTGTAATTTCTGCCATGACTCCCCCTTATAATTTGATTATACAATAAAATTATATAGATTGCAATATGTATTCAAAAAATCACCTCCTTTCGAGATGATTATTTTTATTGACTTGAATAACCTAATTTAATGTGTTGTATTTAATTTAAAAATCCGAAATACCTAATAAATAATCTGCACTCACATCAAAAAATATTGCTATACTTTTTAGCATTGTCAAACTAGGTTCAATTTTGCCTGTCTCATACTTCGCGATAGTAGATTTGTCTACATTAAGTCTTTCTGCAAGTTCAACTTGCGATAACCCCTTCTCCTGCCTCAGGTATTTTAACTTTTGTCCAAATTTTTCCATAATTATTCCTCTTTTTCTTTACATTCTGACAGAAAATCAGTATAATTACTTTAAAACTGATTATAAATCAGCGTAAAGGAGGAAAAAATGGACAACTTTTTATATACTGCAATAAAAAACGATGTCGAGAGACATCTAAAATATTTGAGAATTTTTGAAATTGATAAAGTATCATTACATATCTGTCCATGTAGATATATAAGAAACAGATACTTATTAAAAAATAAAAATAATGTAAAAGAATTATGTGAAATTTTTAATGTCAACAATATTGATGACTTATCTTACGAAATACTAAAACAAATATTAAGTGAAAATCAGTATATATCTTCTAAACCCAAAAGATAATCAGTACTAACCCTAAAATAAATTGCTAGGGTTTTAACCATATTCACACTAGGCTCTATTTTATCAGTTTCATATTTAGCTATTGTAGATTTGTCTACATTTAGTTCCTCTGCGAGCTGAACTTGTGTTAATCCTTTTTCAGCGCGAAGAAGTTTTAATCTCTTTCCAAAAGTATTATCTTCCATAATATTATTATGACAAAAAATAGGATATAAAAACCAATAACTGATTATAAATCAGTATCAATATAAATAAAAAATCACCCCCTTTCGAGATGATTATTTTTATTTAGTTTTCCCACAATCTTTCTGGGTATTTTCCGTTGGCTTTTTGCTCCTTTATAAATTCTTTGAATTCTTTGAGGTCCTCAGCATATGTAATTCCTCGCCAAACGGATTTAGTTGGTATAACTTCTACTTTTGCTTTGCTATTTTTGACCAAATCACTTAATAATATTGGTAAAAGATATTCGACTGAAGATAAATCTTCTTTATTTTTCTCTAAGAAATCTATAAAACCTTTTTTTAAATGAGAAAAAATATCTTTGGAAAAAGCAAACAAATTCATGTTGACTGGAGTGGCTTTATCTACAACTTGCCAAGCTTCTTGTTTGTTATCTAAAGGTCTCGATATAACCTCGCCATTCTCGTCATGTTTTACTTCCGATTCAACCATTCCCATCAGCAAATTATTTTCAACTGAGCAAACTCCTCTTTTTACCGTACCTTTATCAGATAGCGTCTCTCCAAGACGATATGCAACTAAAGAAAACTCATTTTTCTTCAATTCTCTTTTAAGGAATTTACTTACATCTTCAAATGCTTCTCTGCCATAAAAATCATCTGCGTTTATAACCACAAAATTGTCATCAATAGCCTCTTCTGCACAAAGTATGGCATGGGCTGTTCCTAAAGGTTTTACCCTATTTTCTGGTATAACATATTTTTCAGGGACATTTTTATTGTTTTGAAATGCGTAGACGGTTTTTATTCTTTTTTCTACCCTTTTGCCTACTGTTTCTCTAAAAATATCTAAATTTTCTTCTTTAATGATAAATACGACTTTATCAAATCCGCTTTTTATTGCGTCAAAAATTGAGTAATCGAGAATAAAGTTCTTCTCTTCATCGACAGGTTGGAGCTGTTTAAGTCCACCAAATCGGCTACCAAGTCCTCCCGCCATAATTACAAGTTCCATAAAAACCTCTTAAATCTTATTTATATTCATTTATATTAAATTTAAATTAAATTTGTCAATACTTCAATTTTACACATATTTTCATTTTTGTCAATAACAAAATGCTTGAAATTCTTGGCGAAAAAAGACATTACAAAATTAGTAATGCCTTTTATTTTTTAATCAGCATTTTGCCCACAGCAGTTTTTATATTTCTTACCACTTCCGCATGGGCATGGGTCGTTACGGCCTACTTTTGGCTCATTATTATAAACTGTCTTTTGAACTTGAAGTTTACCTTTTGCCTTTTGCTTTTCGCGTTCTTCTGGAGTGAGTTCTTTTCCAGTGAACATAATCTTGATTGGTTTTGGTTCTGGCTCAACTGGCGCTTGTTGAATTTGAGCATTGAGAAGAATTTTACATGTATTTTCTCTGATTTTTTCAATCATTTTATCAAACATATCAAAGCCTTCTTTCTTGTAAGCAAGAACTGGGTCTTGTTGACCAAATTGTCTTGAAATAATCTCATCTTTCATAATCTGCATGTCTTCAATTTGGCTCATCCAGTTTATATCAACCATACGAAGAAGCACATTTCTTTCGATGTCTTCAAAGTTGACACCAATTCCCGCCACCTCTTTCATACGCTCTTCATAGCGTTTATGAATATTGTCAAGAATTTTATCCACAACATCATCTACATCGCATTCTTCAACAAAGTCTTCATTGATAAGATTTGTATCTTTTTCAATAAGTCCATTTTCAAGTTCTTTTTTGAGCGCTTCAATATCCCATTCATAGTATGGTTTTTCATCGCTAATCACTTTTAAAACGCTCTTTCTTACAACGTCTGGGAACATATTCATAATTTGGTCATGAACAGGCTCGCCGTCAAGCACTTTGTTACGTTCTGCGTATATTATTTCTCTTTGCTTATTCATAACATCGTCAAATTGGAGAACGCTCTTTCTTATGCCAAAGTTTTGAATTTCAATCTTGCGTTGAGCTTTTTCAACTTGATTAGCTATCATTTTTACTTGGAAAGGTGTATCTTCATCAACTCTAAATATTGCGAAAATTCTCTTAAGTTTGTCAGAAGCGAAACGTCTTATAAGGTCGTCATCAGGTGAAAGATAGAATACGCTTGAACCTAAATCACCCTGTCTTCCAGAACGGCCTCTAAGCTGGTTGTCAATACGTCTTGACTCATGTCTTTCTGTACCAATAATGAATAATCCGCCAAGTTTTCTAACCTCTTCTTTCTCTGCATCTGTGACTTGTTTGTGTTTATCATAAAGTTTTCTATAAGTTTCGCGAGCTTCGTTAAGTTTTTCATCGTCAACAATATTGAAAGCAGTTGCATAAGAGATTTCCTCTTCGCTGTAACCTTTATCTCTCATTTCCTTTGTAGCCATAAATTCAGGGTTACCGCCAAGCAAAATATCGGTACCACGACCTGCCATGTTTGTGGCGATAGTGACAGCACCCTTTCTGCCCGCTTGAGCAACAATCTCACTCTCTCTTTCATTGTTCTTAGCGTTGAGAACTTGGTGTTTTATACCCTCCATTTTGAGCGCATGAGAAATAAGTTCTGATTTATCAATGTTGATTGTACCAACAAGCACTGGTTGTCCAGTCTCAGCACATTCTCTTATTTTAGCAATAATCGCCTTAATCTTTCCGCGTTCAGATGTGTACATAATGTCTGGATAATCTATACGCTGTTTTGTTCTGTTTGGTGGAATTACTACAACGTCAAGGTTGTAAATTGTTCTAAATTCGCTCTCTTCTGTCTTAGCAGTACCAGTCATACCAGAAAGTTTGCTATATAATCTAAAGAAGTTTTGGAATGTAATTGTTGCAAATGTTTGGTTTTCGTCCTTAATTGCAACCCCCTCTTTGGCTTCAATTGCTTGGTGGAGACCAGATGAGAAGCGTCTACCTATAGAAAGACGTCCAGTAAACTCGTCTACAATGATAACTTCGCCGTCTTTGACAACATAGTTTTCATCAAGATGCATGATAAAGTTTGCTTTTAAAGCATTGTTGATATAGTGGTTAAGTTCAAGATTTTCAATATCAGAAAGATTGTTGAGGTGATAAAAAGCCTCAGCCTTTGTAACACCTTTTTCAGTAAGGTTTATCTGCTTAGTTTTAATATCAATTTCAACATCGTCACCCTCTCTGAGTGTTTTTACAAACTTTTGAGCCTCAACATATCCGTCAGAACTTTTTCCGCCTCTTCCGCTGATAATAAGTGGAGTTCTTGCTTCATCAATAAGAATGCTATCGACTTCATCGACAACGGCAAAGTTGAGTCCCCTTAAAACTCTTGCATTTTTATTGCCAGCCATATTGTCTCTAAGATAATCAAATCCAAGCTCGTTATTAGTACAATAGGTAATATCGCACATATATGCAGCTTTCTTCTGCTTGTCATTTTGTCCAGCAAGCGAAACGCCAACTGTAAGCCCTAAGAATTTATAAATCTTTCCCATCCATTCAGCGTCACGTTTTGCAAGGTAGTCGTTTACTGTAACAACATGCACGCCCTTTCCAGTAAGTGCATTGAGGTAAACTGGAAGCGTTGCCACCAAAGTTTTACCTTCACCAGTTGCCATTTCAGCAATTCTGCCTTGATGGAGTGCAATGCCACCTATAATCTGAACATAGAAATGTCTCATATTGAGAACCCTTGAAGAAGCTTCTCTTGCAACAGCATAAGCTTCTGGCAAAATATCATTTAATGTTTCACCAACTTTGAGCCTATTTTTAAATTCATCAGTACAAGCTCTGAGTTGTTCATTTGTATAATCCTTATACTTTTCCTCTAAAGCAATTACTTTATCGGCAATCTTTTTAAGTTTTTTAATTTGAAAGTTATTTTCCTTTCCAAAAAGTCCCATTTTTTCTCCTTTAATCTTCTCGTAAATAATATTGTAACTGATTTTTACAAAAAGTCAAAATAATTTTAAAAATAAAAAGCATTTTTATCACTATTTTTGCAAAATTTCAATTATTTTTGGCAGAGAATGACCTTTTTAAAGCGCTTTACTTGACAATGATATATAAATAAAGTATAATTTTAAATATATTATATTTATTAAATATAAGAGGAGATTATTATGATAGCTTCAATCACTAATAATATTACACTTAAGAAAAAAGACGGAAATGAGGTTAAAATCGCTCAAGACCTCCGTATGAACACCGAAAATGAACACCTTTTAAGTCTTAAAGGTACTTTTCCTACTACTATTAAAGAAGAAGACGGCAGTGAAAGAGTTATGCTTGATTCAAAGTCTATTTTTGATGTTGACCGCAAGGAAGACGGAAAATATTCTATAGTCATAAATGACACTTCTATTTTGAAAGGTAAAGACGGCAAGGACCTTGCCACCCTTCTTGGAATTAACACTGATGCCGAAAATAAAACTGCCACTTTGAATATTACCGCACCTCCAAGTACACTCACAATCGCAAAAAAACATGAGGAAATTTGTTTTAAGATTGTTGCAGAAAGTGGAAAACAATATGTTATAACTTCAAACGCAACTACTATCAGAGTTAAAACTGAAGGCGAAGAATTTAAATATAGTGCAACAGGCGACACTGCTATTTCAGTTGAAATGCACCCTGATATTATTGATGAATTTTTTGATAAAGATAAAAAATTCTGCAAAACTTTTGACCAGACAACTTTCACAAACCAAAAAAAGAAAAAAGACTTGCATCCAGAAGATACGTCTATAAAAGAGCCAGACGGTCTTACTGACATGCCAAAAGCTATCAATAACTTCCCTACAAAAATTCTATCCCTTTATGGTGCAACCATGAAAGGAAATAGCCATGTTATGTTTGGCGCTTCGAGCGAAGCAAATGGCTATACTCTCACTTCAATCGACCCGCTTGCTGATAAAGAAGGCAGAGCGGATGCTCAACCTTATATTTTTGTAACTAAGAACACAGAAGGCACATCAGCTTCACCTGCAAAACAAGATAATTATTTACTTATAAATGGTAAAATGCAAAAGTGCGACAATTTCTATCTACAATATGAACAAGAGGGTGAAATTAAAAAGCCTCAACTTGTTCTTGAAGTGCGTCCTCAAAATTCAAAAACAGGTTCGGTAAAATACTATTCAATTGACCTAAATTATGATAATAAAAAAAATCAACTATCTGAAGAATCAATAAAAACCCTAAACCTTCTTGGTGATGTTGGAAATTTCGTTGATACAGCCGCAGATGAATCTCAAATAGTAAATATTCTTTCAAGTGATGGCAAAAATCAAATTAAATTTGCAAAGAAAGATGATAGAGATTATGCAAAAGATTATTCATATTCATTAAAGAGCGACAATTACACCCTTGTATCTGACGAGCCAAATGATGAAGATGAAACAGTTGGAGGAGATGATTTAGGACCAGAAGAGCCTGAACGCAACGATACTGGTGATACTGATGAACCAGAAAAAGGTAAGAAGAAAGAAGCCCCTGCTCCAATAATGAAACATAAAAAAGGGTTCAACTACGAAAAACAAGTTGAAGCTTTTGCTGGAGCAATAGAAATTCTTGCTTTCTTTCTTGGAATTGGCTCTATTCTCACTGGCGGTATTGCCCTTCTTATTGCCGGACTTGTTCTTGGCGGAATTGGCATCACTGGGCAAACATTTGCATCAAAATTTGTCGCTGAAGAACGCGATATTGCACTTAAAAGATTAGAAGAATACGAACAGCAACAAAGTGAAGATGAAAAATTTGAAGAAAACTTCATGGCAAACGAAGCTGCTCTTGACAATGCAATGGGACTTGCTGAGGAAAAAGAAAGCGGACTTGCCGAGATGCTTGCAGATGAAAACTCTCCTGCTCATAAACTTGCAAATGCATTCGATGAATACGGTGTTGGCTTTGAAAGATTACCAGAAGGCATGACAAGAACAAATGCACTGTCGAGCATAAATGGTTATCAGGCTAAAACAAAAATGCTCAGTTCTCTTGAACAAATCACTTCAGCTCATGATATTGCAACAAGAAATCAAATGATTGCACAGTTTATGAATACAAACTTTGCTCCAATGCCAGAAGAAAAGAAAACAGAACTTACTACTGCCCTCTTTGGACCAGAAAAGGCAGATGCAAATACAATTTCTTCAAAAAATGAAGCACTTAAGCCTTTTATCACTTCTTTAAGAGAAACAGTTGTATACGAAGAAAGAGAAAAACAACTTTTAGACAAGCAAAGAGATAGTTTGAGTTCTGCTCGTGACAGCTCTATTTTAAGAACTATTGGCTCAAAGAGTTTTGACAAAGCAAAACGCGAAAAGTTCTTCAATCGTTATTCAGATGTACTTGTAAGAAAAATGTCTACAGACAAGAGTCTTAATGAAGCAAAAATAAACAACCTTTTAAACAAGATTCCTGAAAATGAGAGGGCTTTTGCCATTGACAAGCTTGCTCTTTCATCAAAAAATATTGAAGACACTTTGGCGCTTGTTGAAAAAACAGCTAATGAAAACAGAACAAAAGTTAACACTCTTCAAGATGCTATGGTTTATGTTAAAGCCTTAAACAATCTTAAAAATAAACCAAACGAATATGTTTCGTTTACAAAAACCCAAGACGACCTTGTTAAGTTATTAGATGCAAGAACTTTAACTTATCGCCAAAATAGTCTTATCGAAGATAAATATAAATTCCTTGAGACAATAGAAAATAACCTTACTAATTCAGCTGATAATAATGGAAAGAAGAATGTTTTACATGCACTACACTCTCTTACTGGAACATATTCTTCAAATGACACCCATAATGATACTTCAAAAATTTTAGCACAAATTCAACAAAATCATCAAGAAATAAGAAATCTTCTCATTTCTCATTTCAGCGAAGAGCTAACAGATATATCATGCCTATATGATTCCTCTACTGTACTTCCTAATTCTAAGAAATTAAACCAAGTAGGAAATGAAGGCAACTATATTGAGATTGCATCTAAGTATATTAGCGAAAAAGACCCTAAAACTAACGAACTTACCCTTCGTGCAAAAAGACTAAAAGGTCTTATTGATGACTATAACAAAAATTCAAAAGAATATTTAAATAATCGTTATAACGCTAATGATTTCAATTCTCTACAAGCATATTTAAAGAGCGAAGTAAAAGACCAGCTCAAAGATGTTGAAAATGCTAATGAATATTTAGATAATATTGTTTCTGAAAAAGCCATCGAAGATAAAGTAAAATCCTTTAAATCGTCTTATGCAAAAGCTTATATTAATGAGGATACTAAAAAAGAAATTGCAAAAGCTATGCTTTATGCTGAGGCAGGTCTCAAAAATAAAAACATTTCAAATGTTGATAAAGCCATTTTTGAAAACAGCATTTCTACCCTTAATCTTGTATTAACAGGTAAATTATTACAAGCAAACATTGATAAAGCTGTTGTTTCATCTTTAGGAGATGAACTTGCAAACAAAAATAGAGAAGATGCAATCAAATTGCTTAACAAGACAAGTCAAGACTTTACGAATTCTGCTAAAGGTTATAAAAAACTTTATAACTTAGTCTCTGACCTCAACCTTTCAAATGACGCCAAAAAAGAAATTAAATTTCAAACTGGCGATAAAAATATCGCTGAAAAAGCTTCAAACATTATAAATGAAGATTTAAAAGACAAAAAAGCTGACGAAAATGGCCTAACTTATGGAGATATTCTTGAAAAATCTTTATTCAATATGGAAATACTTGAAAAAGAAATTAATAATATGCAATTCTTAACAGGTGCAGAGCAGCGAAACATTATTGGCGACATCCGCAACATGAAAAATACTCCTGAACTGAAACACAACCCTGCAGCTAGAAAATCTAATTTGGAATTCTGTTTTTCTCGCCGAATTGACCCAAAAACTTATAAAGAACACAAGAAAGAACTTGATGCTCTAATAAAACTTGCTGGCACTTATGCGGAAGTTAGCATTGCTAAAGATTTGATTAATAATGAAATTAAGAATGTTAACGAAAGAAGCAAAGCAGTCCTTGAATCTTCTTGTGAAGATGTACTTGGTAAAGAGTATGCAAACAGCGAATATAGACGTCTTCAAGTGACTAACGACAAGAACAAAAATGACGAAAAGACATTTGACAATGTTTACAAGCTTATGGTTGAACTTGCTCCTGGCGAAGATAAGGAAAAAGTTGAAGCAGACCTTAAAAAACTTGTACAAGAAAACCCTGACATGAAAGCTTCAAAAATAGCAAAAAAATTTGGAATTGATAAAGATGCACTTGATAAAGGTTTAAAACAAGTTAAAAATAAGGGAATTGACGAAAATACTCAAAAATCAGTTTGGTTAAAAGAAAAAGAAGTAAATGATTCATTAATAGTTGTCGAAGAATTTAAGGAAGCTTGGAAACAGGCACTTAGCGGAGATACAAAAAAACTTGAAACATTTATAGAAAACTCTAAGTCAAACAAAGAACTTGAAAAACAGCAAAAGAAAGCCGATGAGCAAAAACTTAAAAACCTCAAAGGTGACGAATTAAAGAAGGCCAAAGCTGAAATTGAAGAAGCCAAGAAAGCTGAGCCTAAAAAGAATAAGAAAGAAATTGAAAAGCAAGATGAAAAAGCCATTGATTATGCTGAACTTTTAGACAATATTGGCCTTCCTGCTGAAGATATTGAAAAAGTTTTAAATGGTGAAAAGAGATTTGTAATAGACGGGCTCAAAAAGCTTGATAATCTCTCACCTGCCCTAAGAGCTGAAAAACTTCTTGCTGCAAAAAATGATGAATTAGATGAAATTAAACTTCAGTCTTCGCTTTTAACTGATGCTGATAGAAAAATTGCAAAGGCTTGCAAAAATCTTGAAAAATCAAACAAAGATGTTCAAGAATACAAAGCCAAAGTTGAACTTATCAAAAAGCTTGAAAAAAGTGGCGTTCCTGAAAAAGTCGTTGACGAAATTTATACAGCATTTGCAAATGGTGATAAAAAATATTTTGATAAAACAAAAATTGGTGACAAAACTATTAATGAACTACTTGCTGGCTATGAATTTGATGTTACTGATACTGCCCTTTTAAAACGTCTTGGAATTGACCCAAAAGACATTAAAAATGGAAAGACAAGAAATAGAACACTTAAAGACGCCGAAATGCAAATTCAGATTCAAAACATTTCAAATCAAATAAAAGTTAATTTCGCTCAAGATAATGCAACTAAAACAGATGTTCAACATGAAGGCGACCTGTCTAAAGAAAAACCTCAAGAGGCAAAAGAAGGTCTTGGATTCTTCAAAAAACTTATCGATATATTTAAAGATAAATCTGACAAAGCTATTGCAGAGCAAAAAGAAATTGATAAACAAGTTGAAGAAGCACATGCAAATGAACATACTGAAGAAAAAGATTATGAATCAAAGCCTGTAAAAGAAGTTGATGATAGGGAAGCTGAGGTTGAATAAAACTTTACTCTTACTTCTCATGCTGCAATAACCAAGCAAAATCTATTTAGAAAGTTTAACTCCAAGCGGGTTAAACTTTTTAAAGTAGATGAAAAAATTAAAAATCTTTTATTGTTAATCATTTTAACGTTTTGCTTAAACTTAATGCGAAACCCAAATTTAAAAATTTATAAATACAAAAATTTACTATTATAAAAAGAGCATAATGCTCAGAGCTTAAAGCTCCTTAAAAGGAAAAACTATGAAAATTGGAGTTGTAGGTTTGCCAAATGTTGGCAAAAGCACACTTTTTAATGCAATTACAAATGCTGGCGCTGAAAGCGCAAACTACCCTTTCTGTACAATCGAGCCAAACGTAGGAATTGTTGACGTACCTGACGAGAGATTAAAAGTTCTCGGCGAGATGTATAATACTCAAAAAATAACACCTGCCGCAATCGAATTTGTTGACATTGCTGGACTTGTTGCGGGAGCAAGCAAAGGCGAAGGTCTTGGAAATAAGTTCTTAAGTCACATTCGCGAAGTTGACGCAATTGTACACGTGGTAAGATGTTTTGAAAACGACAAAATAATCCATGTAAATGGCAATATTGACCCACTTCGTGACATTGAAATAATAAACCTCGAACTTGCCCTTGCCGACCTTGAACAAGTTACGAAAAAACTTGAACGTGATGCAAAGCTCGTCAAAACTGGCGATAAAAGTTTGGCTATCGGGGTTAAACTTATGGAAAAAATCAAGAATGCTCTTGAGAACAATCTTCCAGCTCGTGCTGTTGAAATCGAAAACGATGAAGAAGAGAAAATTATCAAAAATCTTCAACTTTTGACAGCAAAACCAGTGATTTATGTGGCAAATATAAGCGAAAACGACATTACAAAGGAAGAAAACTGTTTTGTAAAAGCTGTTCGTGAGTTTGCTGAAAAAGAAGGCTCTGGCGTAATCACCCTCGCAGCTAAGATTGAAGAAGAACTTGCAAGTCTTGACAGCGAAGAAAAAGAAATGTTTAAAGAAGAACTTGGACTTAAAGAAAGCGGTCTTGAAAAACTTGTTAAAGCAAGTTATGACCTTCTTGGACTTATGAGTTACCTCACCGCTGGCGAAAAGGAAGTAAGAGCTTGGACAATCAAAAAAGGCACAAAAGCGCCTGGTGCTGCCGGCAAAATCCACACCGATTTTGAAAAAGGCTTCATTAAAGCTGAAATCGTATCTTATAATGACCTAGTTGAAGCAGGCTCATTTGTCAAAGCAAAAGAAAAAGGTCGTGTCCGCATTGAAGGAAAAGACTATGTTGTTCAAGATGGCGATGTTATCCTCTTCAGATTTAATGTCTAGGTGGCACATGGAAAACAAGATTTTAGAAAAACTCCTAAATACCAATCTTCTTCCACTTGCATTCCTCGGCGACAGCGTTCATACATTATTTGTTCGAGAATATTGCCTCAAAATTGCCAACTTAAAACTTGACGAATATAACCGAAGAGCTTCTTCACTTTGCAAAGCCTCATCGCAGGCAAAGGCACTCGAGGGCATTACGCCCTTCCTCAATGAAAATGAAGAAAATATTGTGAGACGTGCTCGAAATGCAAAATCAAAACATCATGCTAAAAATGCCTCTGTCAGCGATTATAGCCACGCAACGGCATTTGAAGCGTTAATCGGATATTTATATTTAAGTGGCGATAAAAAAAGGCTAAATGAAATTCTAGAAATTTCTCTAACCTCTTTAGAAAATAAAAATTGATATTTTATTAAAGCTTTTTATTGAACTTGAATGATTAATTAAATCACAAACAAAAAAGACTTGAAATTCAAGTCTTTTTTTATTTTAATGGAAGCATACGTCACAAACGAATTCATATTCACTTTCTGATGGTCTAGTTTCAGATGCAACAAATTGACTTGTTGTTCTTGTAATACCACAATTAAGTCTTATGTCTGGCGTTGGGAATATCCCTCCATCTCCCATAGGTAATGTCGCAATCAAATCTCCCTTATGCAAAGTGTTTTGATATACAATAAATTGATTTTCCTTAAATCTATAAGAACTTGGGCTATTGCAACTCATTTCACAACCTGCAAGACCAAATGCAGAAAGTACAACTAAAACAGGAACAATCACGGTTGGTGTTAATTTTTTAAGAATACCTTTTTTCATATATCTTTCTCCTTATATATAAATTATACTAAAAAATATTTACAATGTCAATACTTTATTTTTTAATAACGTCAAAAATAAATTGATATTTTTTCTTTTTTATGCTAAACTTTTTGTTGGAGAAAAATATGTTAATTGAAGGAAAAAATGCAGTTAGACAGGCGCTTCTTAGCGAAAACACTATAAACAAAATATTTATTGATAAAAACTACTCATCTCGCAAAGACGAAATAATATCTCTTGCATCTCAAAATAGAGTTAAAATTGAATATATGCCAAAGGTTGCCCTTGACAAAATGTCAAAAACAAACCACCATCAGGGTTATATTGCCGAAATCACCGACTTTAAATACTCATCAGTTGATGAAATTTTAGAGCTTGCAAAAGAGAGAAATGAAAAGCCTTTTATAGTTCTTCTTGACGGGATTGTTGACCCACACAATTTTGGTGCAATTATTCGCTCTTGCGAGTGTGCTGGTGTGCATGGAATTATCATTCCAAAAGACCGCTCAATTTCAGTCAATGAAACAGTTATTCATACAAGCACTGGCGCAGTGTCAGAAATGAAAATTGCAAGAGTTGTTAATCTTAAATCAGCAATCACCTACCTACAAGAAAATGATGTTTGGGTTTTTGCGGCTGAGGCTGGTGGCGAAGATATTTACAGCAAAAACTTAAATATTCCACTCGCAGTCATAATCGGCTCTGAGGGAAAAGGCGTTAAACAATCTATTCTCAATTATACTGACGGCGTGATTGCCCTTCCGCTTAAAGGCAAAGTCAACTCACTCAACGCAAGCGTCGCATGTGGAATTATAATCTTTGAAGCGTTAAGACAGAGGTTAAAATGACAGACGAAGAACTTTCAATAAAAGCAAAACAAGGCAATGAAGATGCACTTAATACCTTACTCGCCAAATATAAAAACCTTGTAAACAAATTATCGAGAAGCTATTTTCTCATTGGCGGAGACATGGAGGACATTGTTCAAGAAGGAATGATTGGACTTTATAAAGCCATTATGCATTACGAACCGCAAAAATCTGCCACTTTTAAAACTTTTGCTTACACCTGCATAAAACACCAAATACAAAATGCTGTTAAACTTGCAAGTTCAGAGAAAAATAAAGTCTTATCTTCTGCCTTCTTTATCGGTGATGAATTTGGCGAAGAAAACGAAAATATTGAACTTGAACTCCCTTCTGATTTGCCTTCGCCAGACGATAAACTTCTCGAAAAGGAAAGATTTGAAGAGACAAAGGCGCTCATGCTTAAAACTCTTTCACCGCTTGAAGTCAAAATCTTACTCTTATATCTTGGTGGATATAGTTACAATGAGATTTCGCAAATGGCTGGAATTAGCAAAAAAAGTATTGATAACGGGCTTAGCCGAATTAAAAACAAACTTTCATTTTTAAAAAATGACAACAAATAACAAGTAAAACTTGTTTTAAAATAAAAAATATCAATTAAAAAATCATTAAAAAATTACTGGAGGAATATATGGAAAATTTTGTCAGACCAAGACCAACCTTTCCAAGTAAAGCCGTTATAACATGCGGTATGCCGTACGGCAATAAAGAATTACACTTTGCACACGTTGGACTTTCACTTCGCGCTGATACTTTTGCACGGTTTATGCGTGACCGCATCGGCAAAGACAATGTCGTGTTTGTATCTGGAACAGACTGCTACGGCTCGCCTGCTCTTGAATATTTTAGAGCAAAAAAGGAAAGCGGCGAAATTGACGATGATAGCGTAAAAGATTTTGTTGAGCGTAATCATCATAGTCATGTAGACACCTTGAATGCTTTTGGCGTGAACTTCAACTTTTTTGGAGCATCTGCACTTGAACCTGCCAGCACAATTCATAACCAAATGAGCCATGATTTTATAACAAAACTTAGCGAAGCTGGCATGGTATCAACAAGACATTCTTGGCAATTTTATGACGAAGAACACAAGTGTCTTTTGAATGGCAGGCAGGTAATAGGAAAATGCCCTATTGAGGGTTGCACAAGTGAAAAAGGTTACGCTGACGAATGCGACCTTGGACATCAATATCTTCCTCAAGACCTCATTGACCCAATAAGCACGCTCAGCGGTAAGACACCAAAACTTGTAAAGTGCGAAAACTTATATTTCGACCTTGAAAAATGTGGTGATTTATTAAACGAATGGATTGCATCAATCGAAAAAGAAAAGGAAACACCTTCATTTCTTGTTAAAGATATAAAAGAATTCTTTAAAAAGCCTGAAGTCTATATAAAGAAAGACTACTTTGAAAAGTTTAACGAAATTCGCGCCCTTCTTCCTGCTTTTGAAGAACTTGAACGCAAGCCAAGTACTCCAAGTATGACAATCGTGTTTTCTAGTCTTGCCGACCGCGAAAAAGCATGCGAAATCATGGCAAAAAATGATATTCATTATAGAACAGGAAAGACACTCACCCCATTCAGACTTTCTGGAGACATTTCTTGGGGCGTGCCATGTCCAGAGATAAATGGCGTTAAAAATCAGACATTTTATGTATGGCCAGAAAGCCTTTGGGCACCTATTTCATTTACAAAAACATACCTTAAAAGCATCGGCAAAAATGAGGACGAATGGAAAAAATATTGGTGCTCATCTGACGCACGCGTATTCCAATTTTTGGGCGAAGATAATATATATTTCTATGGTCCTGCCCAGCAGGCTATGTTCCTTTTCTCGCAAGGGAAAGAGCCTGTTTATCCAGCACCAAACGGAAGTCTGCAAAATACAACTATTGTACCTATAAAATTCCTTTTATTTATGAACACTGTTGCCTCTTCTTCTGGCAAAATCAAGCCACCTCTTGCAAAAGAACTTCTGTCTTATTACACCCCTGACCAATTCCGTCTACACTTCCTTGCAATGAATCTTGGAAACAACACTGTTTCATTCAATCCAAAACCATTCAATCCAAATGCAAAGGAAGATGATATTGACCCTGTTATAACTGAAGGCAATCTTCTCACAAATGTTTACAACCGCATACTCAGAACAGTTTTCTATTCAACTCAAAATTTTCTTAACGGCATTATCCCACAAGGAAAAGTGGACTATAGCGTTATGGAAGAATGCAAAAAGACAATCTTAAATTACGAAAGATTTATGTATGAGAGAAAATTCCACCAGGCCTACAACACTGTTGATGTGTTCGTGAGAAATATAAACAAATACTGGGTAAAAGAAATAAAAAATGACCTCGACATCGAGGCACTAGAAAAACTTACAATCAATGCTATGCAATACATTTTTGTAGCAAACATTCTCCTTCACCCTATGACTAGTGGCACAGAAAAAGTCGCTGATTATATCGGCTTTGACAAAGATAAATGTTTCAGTTGGAATTATATATTTGATGACTTCTATAAAGTCCTTGACCCAACAAGAGAAAACAAACTCACCTTCTTAAAAGAAAGAGAAGATTTCTTCAAAAAACACCAAGCTCAACTTGATGAACTTGCTAAGAAAAACATGGCTTAAAATTTAAGCCTTGTTTTTTTGAAGTTCATACTCACTACAAAACTTTCGTCTAAGTTCATCAAGGCGGACAATCTCGATAATTATGGAAATAAGCTCACTGTTTGAAAATCTAAACTTATTATCGTATACAATCGCACCATAATATGTATTAATACTAAGTAGCCCACCCGCGTCATATGCATTTTCAATACACTTTCTTATGTTCCGCTCAATTGACGCCTCTTTAGTGTTATACTGCTTAGCTAAAATTGGATACACCTCAGTTGTCAGCTTTGAGCACCTTTTGTTTTCTTTTAAATAATAAAGCACCGCTGACCTTATAAAATCAAAGCCTTGTACCTGCGGTTGAATTTTAAAACTAAGCATAAGTTTAGTCACCTTCTCAAACAATTCGTCATCAGTCATAATCACCACCTCCTGCGATATTTTACAAAATTAATAGATTTTTGTAAAATAATTTTAACAAGTTTTTTCAAAAAAGGGCAAAATGCTCTTTTTTTGTTTATTTTTTTACTAGAAATTTATCGTAAAATTAAAAAAAATTGATTATTATCAAAAAAAATCTCCCTATTTATTTTTTAATCTTAAAGTTTTTAAGTATACTTATCTTAAGGAGAAAAACTATGAGTAAAATTTGGAATTATCAAAATAGAGAAGAAATTTTTGATTTCTGCGAAGACTATAAAAAATTTCTGTCAGAGAACAAAACAGAACGCGAATGCGTAATGACAATTAGAGAAATGGCAAAAGAGCATGGTTATCGCGATTTGAAGGATTTAATTACAACAAACACACCGCTCTATCCTGGTGACAAGGTTTATGCAACAAATCTTGATAAATGCATCTTCCTTTTCCAAATCGGAAAACGTCCTCTCAGCGAAGGCATGAGAATTCTTGGAAGTCACATCGACTCGC
>CATKXS010000016.1 GCA_949841045.1 uncultured Clostridia bacterium
TGATTACTCCTGGTAACTGGAATGTTGTTGGTGGCAGAGATTTGCCAAAAGGCCTTGTGATTTAAAATAAATTGTAATAATAAAGTAAACCTAACAAATTAATAACCGTCAAAGGCATAATACTCTTCCTAAGGCACAAAAAAAGACAGAGTGACCTAAATAAAGCAAAAAAAGAAGGCTTTTTGCCTTTTTTTTAAGTTTATTTTTCTAAAATAAAAAAACTTTATCAAAAAGAGTTTTCAAAATAAAATTTTTCATGTATAATATATTTTAAGATAGGCCGTAAAAATTAGTTATGTATTATCCGATTCAAATTCGTAATAATTATAGGAGGAATTATGTTAAGATTATTAGTAGATACTGGAAGTAGCATTAAACAGGAAGAAGCAGAAAAATATAATATTGAACTTATACCGCTCAAAATTTTAATGGGAGAACAAGAATATCTTGACGGCGTTGATTTGCCACTTGATGACTTTTATAAAATGCTTATAGAAGATAAAATATTTCCAAAAACCTCACTCCCAAATCTTGGAGACCTTGAAGAGAAAGTTACCGCTTATACAAATGCGGGTGATGAAGTTATTATTCTCACTATTTCATCTGAAATATCGGGCGCAAACAATGCAATAAACATGCTTTTCAAAGAGAATCCAAAGGTTAGGGTGATTGACTCTCGTATGGCAGTTGGCGGAATGAGACTATTAGTAGATGAAATCAATAAATATAGAGACAAGTCTCTTGACTTTATTGAAGATAAAGTTAATAAGCTTATTCCTCGTATCAAAATTATGGCAATTCCAGAAACTCTTGATTACCTTATGCGCGGTGGTCGTCTTTCTAAAAAAGATTGGCTTATTGGAAGCGTGCTTAAAATAAAGCCTATTATAGGTTTTATTGAAGGTAAAGTCAAAGTCCTTGCTAAGAAAATCGGATTAAAGAGTGGTATGGCTTATATTGCAAATGCTCTTAAAGAATTTGGTTGCGATAAGAATTATGATATAATTGCATCTTACACTTATAACAAAGGTAATCTTGAAGCTCTCAAAGAGATGACTGATAAAGAATTTCATGACCAAATGCGAGTTGAAGACAACCTTGACCCATGCATTGCTTGTCACTGGGGTCCTAATGCATTCGGTTATGTTTTTGTAGGAAACAATTAAATCAAAACGCAAAAACTTCGCAATGCTTTATTGACTGCGACACTAAACAGTCATTTAGGTGGATTATCCACCTTTTTTTGTTTTTAATATGAAAAATATTTTTAATTTTCATTCTTATGTGTTAAAATTATTTTTAGCCAAATTACATAAGGAGAAAAAAAATGAATATTACAATTGTTTGTGACGTGCTCGGTGAAGAAACAAACGGAACAGTCGTTGTAACCAAAAATCTAATCAACGCTTTAAAAAATAAAGGTCACAATGTCAAAATACTTTGCGCTAACCAAGACTTTAAAGGGAAAGAGGGCTATTTTGTAGTCCCAAATTATAACTTTGGAAAGCCTCTTAATGATTATGTTGAAAAAGTTGGAGTTACGCTTGCAAAACCTGATAAGAAAATTATAGAGGAGGCCCTAGTTGGCTCTGATATAATTCATATTATGGTGCCTCTCAGTCTGGGACTCGCAACAGCTAAGATAGCAAGAAAAATGAATATCCCAATGACAGCTGGTTTTCATATGCAGGCGGAAAATTTTTCGTCACATCTCAAAATCGAAAAATTAAAACTTGCAAATATTGCAGTTTATAAGTATATCTATAAACATCTTTATAAATATTGTGTTGCAATTCATTATCCAACAGATTTTATAAGGGGTGTATTTGAGTCCAATATTAAGAAAATGACACCTGGTCATGTAATTTCAAATGGTGTTCATGGCTATGTTCAAAAAAGAGATGTCTCAAAACCTCAAGAATTTAACGATAAGATTGTCATTCTCTCAACTGGAAGATATGGTAGAGAAAAGTCACAAGACACTCTTATAAAAGCAATTGCGCTTTCAAAATATAAAGATAAAATTCAACTCATTCTCGCTGGGCTTGGACCAAAAGAAAAACTTTATAAAAGACTTTCAAAAAAGTTGCCAATTCAACCAATCTTTAAGGTGTTTTCAAGAACAGAAATTATTGATGTGTTAAATTATTGCGACCTTTATGTTCATCCTGCTGACGTTGAACTTGAAGGAATTGCATGCCTTGAAGCGGTGGTTTGCGGAAAACTTACAATAGTGTCCGACTCCAAGCTTTCAGCAACAAAAGGCTTTGCCGTAAGTGATAAATGCATTTTTAAAAAGAGAGACCCAAAAGACCTCGCAAGAGTAATTGACTACTGGATTGAAAATCCAGAAGAAAAAAAGATTTTTGAACAAAAGTATCTAGAAAGTGCTCACAACTATAACCTAGACGAATGCATGGATAAAATGGAAGAGATGATATTATCAGTCATAAAAAAATGACTATAGCAAAAAAATAGGCAAAATGAATTGCCTATTTTTTAGTTTTCAAATCCTAATAAATAATTTGGGGTTACATTAAAGTAAATGCAAATATTGTATAAATCTTCTATATCAGGTAACATTATCCCATTTTCCCATCTTGATATTGTTGCGTGGCTAACTTTTATTTTTTCGCCTAATTGAGTAGTTGTTAAGTTGTTTTCTTTCCTAAGTTCTTTTAATCTTTCACTGAAAACTTGCATTTTTTCTCCTTATATAATTATTTTATACGAAAACGCACAAAAATACTTGACTTGTGCGTAAACGTACATTATAATTATTGTGCGTATACGCGAAAGGAGGATTTTATGAGAGATAAGTTAGCAGAAGAACAATATAATAGGGCAATGGTAAGAGAATTTATGAAAGAAAATCATTTGTCTATAAATAAGTTTTGTAAACTTTGTGGAATAGGGGTTAAAAGTTACTATAAAATCATGAACAATGATTTTGATTTAGGTATAAATGTTCCATTTAAGATTTGTAAAGCCATGAAAGTTCACATAAAATATTTTTTTATAGAAGTAAAGATTGACAACATAGAAAAATAAAAACAAGGAGTTTAATCCTTGTTTTTTACCCAGGTTGGTAGAGCTGTGAATGCTTTTGAGTTTAGGTAGGTGAGATTTCCTTTTAAGTTTACAAATTGAAGGTAATAGCTGTGAAGACGTTGTTTATATTCATTAAAGCGTTTATTGATTTCATTTTTTCCATATTTCCCGTCACCGATTATTGGGTGACCGAGGTATGCAAGGCTGGCTCGTATTTGGTGCGTTTTGCCTGTGTGCAGGGTGCATTCAATAAGGCTTGAGGCTTGAGATGACTTTATTGTATGAAAAGTTGTGAGGACTGGCACTGAATTTTTAATTGGCTTTTCATAGATTTTTACTTGGCCGAGATTGTTATCTTTGACAAGATATGCTGAGAAATTGAAGTCTTTGTATTCTGCCTTACCTGCCACTTCGGCATAATATTTTTTAATTATCTTTTTGTTTTTAAAAGCGTCTAAGAGGCTTTCTTCAGCATCTTTATTTTTTGCAAGTACGAGAAGCCCTGTCGTGTTGCGGTCAAGGCGGTGAACAGCGAGAGCGTTAAACTTTTTTGCGATACCATTTTCGCCTTCAACCTCAATTCCAAAAGGCTTATTTATGATAAGAATATTTTCGTCCTCATAGACTTTTTCTATTTCAGTAGAGGGCAGTTTTTCGCAAAAGATTGTCAAGGTATCATCTGGAGAGAGAAGGCAGTCCTCTTTTATTTTTTCATTATTTATGCGGACATCTTTATTTTTGAATAGCTTTTGAATTTGGCCATAAGAAAAGCCTAGCGATTTAAGTTTATCGCTGACCATGCAAGCTTCTTTTATTGTAAGAGTTATTTTTTCCATGTGACTATTGTACTCTTTTTTTTATATTAAATCAAACTTTTTGCCTTATTTTGTCATGTTATAGAAAATACGAGAATAATCATATTATAGGAGGGTATATGGTGGGTTTTTTACATTTAGAAGGTGACCAGTTACAAATTAAAGGGGCTACCAAAGTTGCATCGTCAACGCCGACACAGGCAGTTGTGGAAAATGGAGATTCGGCGATTGTGCTTACTGGCAACAATATTGAGGTGAAAAAACTCAACCTTGAAGAGGGAGAGGTTGTTTTGTCGGGCAAATTTAACATAATTAAGCTAGGCGAGGCATGTGGCAAAAAGGGCTCACTTCTCAAAAGGATTTTTAAATAAATGCTATATCCAACGCAAAATCAGCCTCTTTTATTTTTGGTGTTAATTATTGTCGGATTTTTATGTGGCATTCTTTTTGATTTAGGAAATTTGATTTGCACGCTTGCAGGCAGAGATAAGTATGCACATCACATAACTTATTTTTTAGCTACCACACTCACTTTAGGCATTTTATTTATTGTCAATCTTTTTATGAATTATGGACAATTTAGAGCTTTTGTAATTATTGTTTTTGTGCTAAGTTTGATTTTAGAGCGATTAATTAGCAAATTTCTATGGACAAAACTGGTGCAAAAGTGCTATAGTATCTTTAACAAAAGAAAAGGAGCAAAAATTGGACAAAAAGAGAAAGATTAACATTCTTTTAACTGTAATCATAGCACTTCTTGTAATCTTTGTTGTGATAACCTCAATCGTATTGTATCAAAGGCAGAAAAAGCTGGATGATTTGAAAGAAAAAAATGAAGTGGTTAAGCCTGATGAAGAAGGGGATATAGCAGAAAATAAAATTTTTTTAAAAAATGTTATAATTTTTTATTGACAAATGCATATAATTTTGATATGATAAGAGTGCAATATTTGAAAAGACAAACTTAAGTAAACTTAGGCAAACTTAGTTTGCATCGCGAACAATTTAAAAAGTTAGTAATCAAATATTAAAAAAATAATCCCCTATAGCTCAGTCGGTAGAGCTACGAGGGTGAACGCCAAGGACAAAGTCCTGCGTACGGAGCAGAGCGGAGTTAAACCGAGAAGGTTGACAGCCGAGTGCTCAAAAACAATTTAATATTCCCCTATAGCTCAGTCGGTAGAGCACTCGGCTGTTAACCGAGTTGTCGTAGGTTCGAGTCCTACTGGGGGAGCCAAGTAAAGATTGTAGAAAAACTACAATCTTTTTTTATAAAGGTTAACTGCCGACGGCTGAACGCCAAGGACATTAGTCCTGCGTATGAAGCGAAAGCGGAATTAAACCGAGTTGTCGTAGGTTCGAGTCCTACTGGGGGAGCCAGTGAAGGTTGCAAAATGCTGCAATCTTTTTTAATATAAAAAATGAAAAGTTTTAATTTAACTTTTCATTTTGTTACATAAGACCTTTTTGAGGTTATTATTCTTTTTCTGTATTAGTAGTTTCTTCTAATAGTGATGCTATTCTATCAAATTCATTTTCTTTTTGTATAGGCGTGCAATGAATACCTTTTATGCCAAGTTTGCAAGCAGCTAAAGCATTCTTATAACAATCATCAAGGTACATCGTTTCTTCTGCGACAAGGTTATATTTTGATAAGATATGTCTATATATTTCCTCGTCAGGTTTTCTTAGGTGTGCCTCGCAAGAATATACCGCACCGTTTAGAACGCTCGTTACCTCTGTAAAATTTTCTTTAAAATAGTCAAGTGAATCCTGAACAATGTTAGAAAGAATGAAAACATTATAACCTTGACGTTTTACTTTTAATAGAAAGTCAATTCCGCTTTGAAGAGGTGGGAGCATTTTATAAGTATTTTTTTATCAAGAACTACATTAATTATATTTTTCAAGTGTGGATTAAGTTTTAAAACGCTTGATTTGAACTCGTCGGGCGTTACATCGCCTTTCATATATGCCTTCCAAAATTCATTTTAAAGATAGCATTAGATATTTCTTTTGAGTTACCTGTGTTTATATCGAAGGCACTAAGAAAGTCGTTAGGGTCAAATCTAGTTAAAACGCCTCCAATATCAAAAATAATATTTTTAATCATAATTAAATCTCCTTTTTATTTTTCATATATTTATTATCGCATAGCCTTTTAATAATTACAATAAAAATATTTTTCCAACAACTAAAAGTTCAGCAAACTATTTTGAAGCATAAATTGCCATTATTCCTTTAGCGTAAACATATAAGTTCTTATCATTAATATATTCCACTTTGTCAATTTTAAATCCGCTGTTAGTTAGCAACCCTGTAATTTTCTCCTCAGTTAGATAATTATAATAGAGTTTAAAGCGGGTATCTAAAGGCTCATCATATATCTTTTCGCCCCCTTCTTTAGGAATATCAAGAATTATTAAAATTTTCCCGTCACTAGTTAACATTTTATGCAAATTTAATAGAAGTCGAGTTAAATCCTCGTCAGGCAAGTGAAACAATGTGTCTTTCGAGAATATTCCGTCAAATTTTTCTTTAGGTATAAAGTCAGTGATGTCAGAGCAAATAAAGTTGACATTTTTGTAACGGCTTTTGGCAATGTCTAATGACTTTTCTGAAAAGTCTAAGCCGGTCACATTAAGACCGCTTGAGGCTAGATAGTTTGAAAAATCGCCACTAGACGAGCCGATATCTAACACATTTTTACCTGTTAGGGAGCAAGTGAACTCGTCAATATATTTTGAATATAACTTTATTTTCTTATCTTCGCTTGTATAGATCTGTGCTATAGCGTTATAGTCATCCCTGACAAAATCTCTTTTCTCTTTACTTGTTAAATTCATATCTTCTCCTAATTTTGTTTTATTAAATCAATCACGAAAGGCGGAATGTATTTACTCACATCTTTATTCCTGCAAATAAGTTCATAGACCATGCTAGAACTTATAGCCCCATACTCTCCAGCCCTTAAATAGATTGTGTCAATTCCTGCAATTTCCTCGTTTATTAGTGCAAGATTTTCTTCAAAATCATAATCAGCAACATTTCTAACACCTCTTATTAAAAAACTTGTACCATAACTTTTGGCTACGTCAGCGGTTAGTCCATCAAAGATAATGCAACTTGCGTTGTCTAACCCCTGAGCTTTTAGTAGGTTATTGATTGCCTTGCACATCTTTTCTTTATCATATCTTCATCCTTTTTTTGGATTAACTCCAAGACCGATAACGACATTATCAAAGAGTTTGCATGCCGAACTAACAATATGTAAATGCCCTATAGTAAATGGGTCAAAACTCCCAGCATAGAAACCTATTTTCATGTTTTTTCCTTATAACAATATTTTGTCTTGCTCCTTTAATGCAGCAGTATTTGTAAAGACTTCTTGAGCTTCTTTAAGATAATTCTCTAGTTTTTCTTTCCCCCAGAAGTGGGTTAGTAGCAGTCTTTTAGCACCTGCTTCTTTAGCAATGCAAGCCGCCTGATATGCTGTCAAGTGATTAGAAATCTCTGGAAAGTTATATTCCCTTAGAAAGCTTGCTTCGCTTAAAATAACGTTGCAATTTTTGGCAAAATTTATTAAGTTCTCTTTAGAAGAATAGGAACGTCGCCAGTGTAGACGATTGTCTTATTAAAGAAGTTAACTTTAATGGCATAACAATCTAAATCTCTCGAATGGTTGACCTTAAGAAGCTTAAGTTTTATATCGCCAAATTCTATTTTAGAATGTTCGTCATAACTATAAACATTTGAATGGTTTAACTTTTCGCCTTTAATGTCGTTACAAATTTCAATCGGATTATTTGGAATGAAAATATTTATTTTGTCTTTTAACTTCCTAAATTTTTAAGAGAATAGGAGGCATACATGTAGTTAAAAAGGTCGTTATAGTGGTCACGATGAAGATGAGAGATTAAAATATTCAAGTTATCGAGGTTGTTAAAGTCGAAAAACCTGCGTGAGCCACTTCCGCAGTCTAACAAAAGTTTTTCTTCGCCACAGGTTAACAAATATGACGGGCAAGCATAACTAGGAGTTGCGAAAGGACTTTTTGTTCCCAAAACTTCCAACCTAATTTGCTTGGCTAAACAATTAAAATCTTTGTCTTTCATAATACTTCCTTAGAATAATTTTAACACAATAAAAAGCAAGAAGCAAACTAAAATCAGTTTTGAAAAAATATTTATATAATTTCAAAAATCAATTTGATAAAGAGGCGACTTGTGATATATTTAATTTAAGGAGAAATTATGAATAAAGTATATTTTGCAAAAATGAAAAATAGAGAGGAGATAGAGAATAGAACCTTTACTGCTAGAAATGATAAACTTTTAGGCGGAATAGAAAAAGGGGATTATGTGTTTGTCAAACCTGCGAATGGAAAAATTTCCGAGCTTTGGCTAGCAAAAAATTTTTTAATAGACCCTAAAAGTAATGAGAAAACTGTAGTGTTTGAACTTGCTTGCAAGCTTGATAGAGAACTTGAGTTGACAAGCGAGTTTGTGGCGTTAAAGTTTTTTAAGCTTGACCTTAATTTGTTAAATAAAACAAATAAACCAAATAGCGGAATATGTTTTTGGCTTTTACAATTAATGCCATTTTCAATTGAAATAATTAAGAATTCGAATAAGTTAAATGATTACATAAATAATGACAAAAATTATAGAAAAATACAAATACGAGATACTTTTAATAATGTGTATTTTTCTAGTGATGATGTTCAGCTTGTTGGTTCTAACGGGAATTATCAATTATTTGAAGCTGCTTTCATAAGTAAAGATATTTTTAAAAGATTCAATAGCGACAATTTTGCAAATGGCAAGACCGCAGGTAGTAAAAAAGGGAAATTATATAAAGTTATAGAGAGCGGGAAAAAGGTCATAACTGGTTATGAAGGTAGTTTAATAGGTTTTTATGACCTCTTCTTCTCAGATAGAATAGGCCCTTCAAAAACAATAAGAAAAGATTTTGTAGATTGGGTTAAGAAACAAGGCATAGGTTCTGCTAGAAATTATGGCAGTGGCATTAACGCTATAGAAAAAAATTATGGTGTCAATATTGAAGAAGAATTTGAAAAAGACGGCTGCAGAGCGTTGTTAAATAAAGTAACTAACGATGAAGCTGTGATTTCTTCAAAGAAAACAGGAGTTGGAAATAAGCAAAGCTGGGATTCTTATTTAAAGAAATATATAGCTTATCGAAACAACGGTGAAACTGTCGACGAGGTTAGCGAAAGCGTCGTCGAAGAGGGCTGTGACGAGATAAATCAGCAAGTAATGAGTGAATTAAAAGAATATCTCTCTTTGAATACAATTTTTTATGGTGTTCCTGGTTGTGGAAAGAGTTATAAAATAAACAAGCTTCTACATATTGACAGGGAGAGTAAAAAGAATGGCAGGGCTTTAAACGACAGGTTCTACAAGCGAATTCTATTTCACCCAGAATACACATATAGCGATTTTGTCGGACAAATCATGCCAGAAACTAATGGGGAGAGGATAGAATACAAATTTCAGCCAGGTCCTTTTGTGGAATGTTTAAAAGACACTTTAAAAGATAAAAATAATCACTATTTCCTTGTTATTGAAGAGATAAACAGAGGAAATGCTCCAGCTATTTTTGGAAACATTTTCCAACTTCTCGATAGAGATGATGAAGGGCAAAGCGAATATCAAGTTTATGATAGAGAGATACAAAACTGGTTAAAAGCTAACGGAGTAAATTTAGATAAAGTTTTCATTCCTTCAAATTTAACCATATTTGCGACAATGAACACTAGCGACCAAAATGTATTTACGCTTGACACAGCCTTTAAGCGTAGGTGGCACTTGTCACGAATTAGAAATGACTTTAACGATACAAAAGATGAGTTTTTAAATATTAAGATAGGCAATAAGGGTTATACTTGGCGAGAGTTTGCGCTTAGCTTAAATAGCGATATTATTAAGAACTGCAATGAAGGAGTTTTTGCAGAGGACAAACTTCTTGGAACGCATTTTGTAAAACGTTACGACCTAGAAAACGAACAAATATTCGCAGAGAAGATATTTATGTATTTATGGAACGATGTAGTTAAATATAACAAAGAATGTCTTTTCAGGTCGGATCTAAGAACACTAGATGAAGTAATCGAAAAGTTTGTTATGGGCGAAAACGTGTTTAATAGTAACGCTACAAAGCTTTTAGAGCTTCATGAAAAATATCTAAATAAAACTTCAGAAGAAACAGAAGTTAATACTGGAAACATAAATGAGTGATAAATTCAATTTCGTCGTTCCGCAAGAGAAGAGCGAATGTAAATATATTGGGTTCAATTTTGAAAAGGATTCATCTTCCTTTATTTTTCCATGCAGATATTTAGATGAAAGTGCAATCGAAGAAGATAAGAAAGAACAAACTTTTAAACAAGAGGCTAGAAAAATTATCACACTTTTAAAAAGAGTTCAAAAGGAATATTTACTTGCAGGCGAGAGTGGCGAACTTACTCAGTTTTACTCAATGATATGGTTAATTCAAGACTATATTGACCATGGTTACTATGTGGAGAGCGAAACCATATCTAAAATAGGCGCAAACGGAAAGATAAATTGGAAAAAGACTTTAAAGCTTAATGATATAGCTTTTAATAGCGGAAATATTATCTACAAGAATTTTATAAGAGATAAAAAGATGATAGATTCCTCTCAAACGTTAACGCAAATTTACAAGGCTTGCCTTGAATTTTCTGTTCAAAAGCTAGGCTTCATTTTTGGAATTGAGAAGATAGAAAATTCCATTTACAAGCTTGAAACTTGTGACAAAAATTTTCTAACTTACTTTTTAAAAGAAGAGTTAAATAAAACTTTTAGAGATTACAAAAAGACTCTTCTTAAACATTTAATTTCTATAATTAATAACATTGGTTCGCAAGAGAAAAATAACGGCTATTCAATTTATGATGGCGAATTCGAATATGTTTTTGAAATGCTTATAAATAAGGTGTTTGGAACGGAAAACGTAAAGGACTTTTATAACACTTATTCCTACTTCTTGCCTGAAAGATACAAGTCGTCTAGGCTTAGACCTGATACAATTATGAAAGATGAGAGGAGTAAAACTTATTATATTATTGACGCCAAGTATTATAGTTACGGCTATACTAATAATCCGAAAGACCTTCCGCCTGCTTCTTCAATATCAAAGCAGGTGGGTTACAATCATTATTTAAAAGACAACTTAAAAGAAAAGGAAAAAGATTTTAAAGTAAAATCCATTTTTGTTCTGCCTTATTCTTCTAGTGCTCGCGGCGAAAAAATAAAATATGTGGGCTTTGCACAAAGCGATAGAAACTCGAGAGAAGATGACAGAGTGGCGGTTTGCCTTATCGACCTTAAAAAACTTATTGATACATATCTTTCAAACAGCGAAAATTTATCTCCTGAATTACTTATACATAACACTCAAGAAGGTATGAAAGGAAAAAAGTAGTGCTAAATTTAGCACTACTTTTATAAATACTCAACAATCTCTGTTTATTAATTCCGATTTTTGACTATATGCTATTTTCTCATATTTTACTCTAATAACTTAATTACACACAAATATAAGACTGGCTATACAAGAGTCTTTTAACCAATTTTTTCATATATATTTACATATTAATATATATATTAAATAAAATTCTTTGGATTAAAATATTGACAAAAAATTTCTAATATTATATATTATCATTGAGTTAACAGTTTTAAAACGGAACTGTTATCAATAAAAAGTCATTAGAAAAGGAGGTATTATGACTGCAATAAAAAAACATTTTTTAGTTTTATGTTTGGCGCTAGTAACCATACTTTCACTCGTTTTTGGCGCAACTTTCATAAAATCTGATTTAAATGCTATTGTTAGTGCTGAAGTAGAGGCTAATAATAAAAGATATTATTACGATCACTTAACAACTACTAACTCAAACGGTACTAAATCAGAATACACCCTTGCTAAAAAATTCTATGATGTACTCGAAAATATTAACGAAGCCGGTGATTTTAAGAAAGGTAAAGTTTCCTATGAACTTAGTGATGTTATTACTTCAAACCAAATTAAAAGTTGGGTTAGAGATGGCGTTCTTGATGTTCCAAAAGCATTCAGTGCTGCTCGTGACTCATTCCTAATGGATCACCCAGAATTATTCTATGTAGATTTATATAAACTCACAATTAGTGCTAGTTATTCAAGTGGTGTTTATTCTGCATATGTTGATACTGGTAGAGAAGCAAATGTTTATCGTGACAAATCATTTAAAAATGAAATTAGTGTACACAATGCAATTGTTACTTTTAATAATAAAGTTAAACAAATTGCAAATGCTGCTACTGCAGCAGCAGAAAAAGACACTACTTCTGTTAAAGACGATTTAAAACTAGCAAAAGCTGTAAACGAACAAATTGCAAAAAATGTTTATTATGATTTTGGTACATATAATGATGCTACAAGCGAAGAAAATGTTTCTGTTTCTAATTTAACGTTCTCTTCTTACGGTGCTATTGTAAATAATAAAGCAGTTTGTGCAGGATACTCTTCTGCTTATAAAGTAGTAATGGATTACTTAAATATTCCTTGCGTTATGGTAAGCGGATATAGCAAGGGTAAAGACCAAAATGGCAACAATACAAAAAATGATGTTGGTCACTCTTGGAACTATGTTTACCTTGAAACAACTGCGAAAGATAACGGTGCTGAGCGTACTCTTGCTGAAACTGCAGAAAAAAGTGGCGAATGGTTTGCATTTGATACTACTTGGAATAGTTTAAACGGAAATAGCAATAGATATTCTGCAATGGATTCTATGACTGCAGGTCGCGAATATATAACTGACGGAGTCATCTCTTCGTCTGGATATGAACTCTCTTATCCGGCTCTTTCAAGTTTAAGTTATAACGAAGCAATAAATCCTAATACTATTGCAGATCGTGAAATTGAGACATTTGAATTTAACTTTAAAAGCAAACATGAGTATAAGGTTGATTCTGATACTTATGATGTTTTCTTTCAAATTAGTTATAACGGCAAAAATTCAACTGAACTTTTAGCTCAAAATATGCGTATGATTAACCGCTATCAATATATGGAAAATGGTAATTTAAAATGGTCTAGATGGCAAGATATTACAAATAGCCAACCTTATGATGGTTCTGGTATTGAAGATAAAGAAGGTTATACATCTTTATATATAAATAACAATGTATATCAAACACAATATGCTATTATTAAAGATCTTACCCCAGATACCGATGCTTCAACTGATTATATGACTTGGAAAAATATATATTTTAGCGATGTTGAAGAAGTTGAAAATCATATAGTATTTTTAAGCCAACTTTATGTAAATCAAGTTTACGGTACTTATACTGCTGCTCCTTATGTTAACAATGTTAAAACTTCCCCTTATGTTGGTGGTATGGTTATAATAAGTGATAATATGGCTCAATCAGCATCAAGTGCTATTATGGCTGATAGATTTGCAACTACATTTAAAGTTGTTTATGATGAACCTCTTCATATTTTAGATAATACTAAGCCTATTAATGTTATCTCAACTCCTAGTATCGAGAATGCTAAAGAATATTCAGGATTTGTTGCTTTCTCTAATGGTAAATATGTTCATCTTGTAGCAGATGAAAATGGAGTTTATAACACTCTTGAGTTTAAATTTAAGCCAAGTCTTATGTACGAACACAATCGTATCGGCTACGCATTCAATTTCACTAATGTAGGTTCTTCAAAAATTGTTGACAAAAAAGTCGGTGACAATTTCGTAAGCACAACATCTGATAAATTACCTAACAATGCTTATTTTACATTCTCTCGTAATTATATGGCTTGCCCAAAAATTTTCGGTGATGGTAGATTATGGGTTGACTGTTGCGCTCAACCAGTACTTGCAGATAATTCTGACCTTTCTGAAATGAATTTTCAAGATGAAGAAGGGAATAGCACATTTACTGAAAGTGCAAGAAGCCAAATGATGCTTGTAGTTGATAAAGTTTCAAAAGAAGTGGAAAATTCTATGTTAAATGAAATAGAAGATAATAACGATATCAATATCAACAAAGCAGACATTAAATCAAGTCAAACATTTGATATTAATCTTCAAATCTGCGGAAAATTTCCAACAATTCCTGATGGAAGTTATGTAAAAATTGCGCTTGGTTTTCCTGAAGGATATGGTCCAAGCGATGAAGGTGTTACTTTCAAATTATTCCACCGCAAACACATTGGTGGTGACAACTATATTGTTGAAGAAATTCCTTGCGTTGTAACTAAATTTGGTATTGTTGCAACTGTAACAAGTTTCTCTCCTTATATGGTTGCTGTAGTTAATACAAATAAAGTTACAGACAAAACTATCTACGCTTCGATTGATGGCAAAGGTGGAAAACTTTCTCTTGAAGATGGTCAAATTAGAACTATTGAAGAAGGTGGAAGCTATGAATATACTATTAATCCTGAAGATGGATACAAACTTTATAATGTTTCTTTAAACGGTGAGAATGTTACTGACAAAGTAAAAAATGGTAAACTTACAGTTTCTTATGAAGAATTAAAACATAACAATGAATTAACTATACAATACATTGCTGAAGAAGTTGTTGAAAGTTTTGAAGAAAAGAATATTATTGAACCTGTTAAAGTTGTAGTTTCTACAGAAGGTAACAGTGAAATATATGACTACAATACAGATGGATATAAAACATCAAACAATAACTCAGTTATTATTAAGACAGTTTCAATAGTAGCCGCTGTAGCAGTACTTGCTCTTGTATTAACAATAGTTACAGTTAAGAAAAGAAAGACTACAAAACAATAATTTAAGATTCAATAAAAATACGCCATTTTTGAAATGCACCTCCTAAAGTGTTCAACTTTTGGGGTGCATTTCTTTATTGGCGGGTTATTTGTATAAGAAAAATCTACTGTAAGAATATTTACTTTTAATTCAAGTCTACGAGTGTTTGTTGCAACTAATCCAATATCTTCATTGCTGAAAAAACTCCAATTATTTGATTATTAAACCCATAAAACTTTTTATTTTCATCAATTATTTTTTGAATTATCGGCTGATATTTTCTTTCTAAATATTATTAATCATCGTTGTTTCCATAGTTACATTATATCATATAATCATACTAATTGTATGATTTTAATTAAAAACCTAAACCGAGGTGTTCGATTTAGGCTTTGTTTGGCGAGCCAAGTAAAGATTGTAGTTTTTCTACAATCTTTTTTTGTGCTATGAGGGTGATGGCTGAAAGCTCAATGTCATGGTGAAGTCCTGCGCATGGAATAAAAATCAAAACAATAGGGTTGTAAAAAAAACTCTTATGAAATAATCATAAGAGGTAATTTTATTAATGTATTTTTTCAGATTAATAGTAGGTTACTTTATTTGACCCATACTTTTTATAGCTCCGCTTCAGCATCATTTAATTTAGCTTCAAATAAATTTTGAACTTGTCTATTTAACTTATAATCATCTTCTTTAACTTTAGAATATTCATTTTTGAGAACATTGTTAAAAGTATCTAAATATTCAAACTGATTTATGTCTAATTCCTTTTCGCTAACGATTGCGGTTGCATAATCAGAGAGTTCTTGAGTATTTAAATTTTCAGCGAGTACTTGTTTTACGGCTGCATTTTCAATTTTAGCTAGTTCAGAAATAACTTTTGGCTCTTCGAGATGATGTTTGAAAAATGATTCTTTATCATATTTACTTAAAAAAGCTTCTTTTCGCTCTACGCTATCTTGAAGCTGTTTAAGCCTTGTTTGAGCCTCTACAGCATACGAAGAGCCAGACCATTTTGATATTTCTAATTCTAAGTTATAAACCTGGTCACTATAATCTTGGTCAAGATATTGATTTGTATTTGAGACGAATGAAGAAACAGCGCTAAAGTTAATTTGACTTGAGTCGCGCAAGAAGTGTCTTATAAGGTCATGGAAGTTTTCGTTAATATCGTTGCGAAGAAATTCGTAATGCTTTCTTTTCTCGTCAAGTTCAGCAAATTTTGGATTTGCTTGAAGCGCCTTTTTCATCTTTTCATTAAAAAATTCTAAATAATTCATAATTTCCCCCTTTTATAAAAATAATTTACCACAAAGATAGTAAAATGTCAAATATTTTTTGACGACTTGATTTTATTTGCAAGTCATTACAAAAAGTATCTCGCTATTTTGCTGAATGTTGTGTTTAGTTTTTAGTGTTGATATTTCTTGGTCGAATTTTTAAAATACTATTGACTATTAGCAAACTTTATGATATTATTACACTGATAATAAGAGGAGGGGCATGGCAGTTGAATTTGAGCATGACGGCGGTTATTATAAATTAGGGCAGTATCGCGTTAGCGAACAACTTTTTATAGATTTGATTTTTAATAGTAAATGTAATTGTGCTTGCCCTTTTTGTATTGCCAACACTAAAGATTTTGCCGAGAAGCATTCTGTGCTTGGAAAGAACGATAATGTTTTTGGACTAGTGCCTTACAAGAAGATAAAACTATATAATCAAGATGTAATTTTAAAGTATCAGCAAGTAGAAGATAAATATGATTTAGATAAAAACATTCCTACTTTAAAAATTTATCCAAATGGCAATGTGTCTAATGAATGGGATTATAAAAAGAATATTTTGGCAAATATTTAATTGCCTAAAAAGTCACTTTGCCAAAATAAAGAATGTGTATATTTGAAATAAAAATCTCTTATGGAATTTTCATGAGGGATTTTTTTATGTGATTATGAATAGTGCAACATTTTCTAGCGTGTTTGTTCTTTGGGCAAAAGCTTTATAAAGCATAAATCTCTTTCAGTTAAGTTGAATTATTGCCATTATTTTGTTACATAAAGAATAGTTTAAAAAAATTGGTAAAAACCTTGACTTTTTTTCGGGGGGGGGTATAATGAGTAATGCGAAATGATTTTATGGAGGGAAAAAATGAAAAAGAAAATTATAGGCATTGCGCTTGCTATGACACTTTGCTTTACAAGCTTGGCTTTTGTGGGCTGTGGCAAAAAAGATGACAACTTAGATGGACCTTCAGCTAATGCAAAGACTGTTAACATTATTATGACAAGTGCTACAATTCCACCAATGCTTGCTATGCTTAATACAATTGATAGCAACAATCAAACATATATGTGGGTTGGAAGACAAAACACAATTTACAGTACGGACAACCTTAGAGATGCTTATGCTTCTGTCAATATGATTGAACAATGGTCAACTGCATCAAATATTCCAAAGAGCGTTGTTAACTCAATGTCTCAATACGTATCAAACACTTGGTATGGTTCTAATAAAGACTGCAAATATGAAATCTATGTAACAGACTATGGTATTTTATCTGCTCTCTATTTGGTTGAGTCAATTAAAATTCCTGCTGCTTACTACAATATTCACATGCTTGAAGATGGTTCTGCTGCTTATAGTCGTTTCTATGTAGATGATAATTATGATGATGCAACAGAAGGAAAAGCAAACTTCGATGCAAACTTAGCTGGGCTTAATAGCGTTATTGCTTCAATGAGAAATGGTACATATACAGCACCTCAAGATTTCTCTAACTATCAATATTCTTACGTTGCTTCAACTCTTTCAAATTGTGATTATTATCTTCAATATCCAGAGCTCCTCGTTTCTGAAAATGAAGAAATTCAAGATATGATGGACAACGGAACAATGAAGCTTGTTAAGAAACATCAAACAGAACTTTTTAATGGTTTGACAGATGAAGGCAAGTCTAAAGTTAAAAGTATTATCTTAGACCCAGCTCTTGACGCAATTATGACTCCTGAAGAAGGAAAGAGCAAGGTGCTTATGATTACTGGAACTTCTTTCACAGGCGAAGGCAATGATTTAAACAAAGATACATTTACAAATGGTGAAAACTGCAGATTTGAGCAGTATGTAAAATATCTTGTAGATACATATGGCGATGAATATACAATAGTTTATAAAGGACACCCATCTTGGGGGCTTCTTGAAAACGAATTAGAAAGCTCTCGCTGGGTTGACGCATCAAGACTTAACGGATTGACAGTAGAGCAGGGTAGAGCTGCTGCTGAGCGAAGAGTCCAATTCTTCAATGATTTAGGAATTAGAATACTTCCAGCACAAACTCCTGCAGAAGCATTCATCTGGGCTTATAGTGATGTATTATCACTTTGCGGATATGACAGCTCATTGTATTTCAATGCTCCAAAAGAAAACATGCTCGCTTTCTTCTTAAATTCTGAACTTGCGGCAGACCAAGACCCATATAGCAAATTAAGCACACTAAACAAGATGTTATTCGAGGAAGGTGGACAACTTCACAATGACAACACTTTCTTCTTGGACCTCAACTATATTGCCGAGCACACTCAAACTCAAGGCTAAGGATATAATTTATGACTAAGGAAAAACTTTTCAATTATTATAAGAGAGGAGAATGGCTACTTTATGTAGCTGTTCTCTTTCAAATTATCAACATTTTGATAATTACAGTTAAACACGTTGAAAGCGGAATGGGGGTCTTTAAAGAAAGATTTTTAGGCATTGTTTCCGCCGGAATTTTGCTTGCTTATGTTTGTCTTGAACTAGTAACGCTTGGGGTAGAAATTATACTTCATGCTAAAAATAAAACGTTAGGCGAATACTGCAAACAAAACTGGTGGAAGATTGCACTCAAACTTGTGCTACTTATTTTGACTTTAGTTTTTGCCGTTTATGGAATGATAAGATATTATACTGACAGACTTAATTTCAATTTGGATTATGACACAACAAACTTGACAATAGCGCTCGCACTTTTATTTGGTTGTTTATATGGCTTTGCAAAAAATATAAAATTAAACTGGCTTGACATTGTTGTGACTGGCTTTAGTTTTGCACTTGCAATCGTATTTATAATTGTGACAAAAGTTACACTTTCAAACTTTTTGTGGTCATTTAAGGCAAATGTTTATATGCTTACTTCAGTATTTCTTATGTTGTTTATTATAATTAGCCTAGCAAGCACAAAAATTAATTTTTATATCTCATGTTTCTTTGAATTTGCAGGCCTTTGTGCACTGCTTGCTTCATCAATAATAGGGGGAGTCTATGGGTTCACAGAACTTGATTTATTCTATTTCGCAAGGCTTTGCGTTGTGCTTTCGAGCATAATGGGACTTTGCTTCGTTGTAAGCTTTTTAAACAAATTAGTTAAAGAAATTACAAAAGAGAACTATAAACAAAAACTTGCTTCTCTTCTCCTTAATGTTGCAGCAGTTGCGATTTTGCTTACTTCAATATTCCATGTTACTGAGATGGAAATTGTCAAACCTTCATCAATGCATTTACTAGATATAAGCTTTATGCTTGCCTCTACTGGAATTGTTGTCGGCTTTGTTTCAGTAATGCTTAGAAAGGGAATTAAAATTGTTGACTACCTTTTTGCTGGAGTGGCAACGATATTCACTCTTGTCATGATTTGTATTCTAAACGGCAAATCAAAATTAGTCCCTTTCATACCTTTCTACAAGACTTCATTAATTCTTTCAATAGGTTTTCTTGTAATTATGGTTATTTATCTCATGTATTATATTGCTTTAAATATTTACAAAATGGTTAGAAAAACAAAACTTGAAAAGAAAGCCGAAAATTAAAAAGAAATTTAAAAGACCTGCATGATTGCAGGTCTTTTTTTGCTAAGTATTGCATTATTGTCTTATTTATTTTATGTATCTTTTTTTAATCAAAATTAAAATATATGCTAAATTACTTGACAAATTCCGGGGGGGGGTATAATTAAAACTGGGGGATGACTTATGAAAAATTTTAATGTCTTTTTATTAATGACTTGCATTATTGGGGTTTTACTTGTAATTGCCATTGGTTATGGTCTTTATTTTACTGTGTCAAGAGGGTTGTATGAATTGATGATTATATGGATGGTTATAGTAATACCACTATCAATATTTTTTATTTACTGCATTTATACTATTGGTGAAAATAGAGAACGAATTAAGGAATTAGAAAAAAATTTAAGTAAAAATTCTTCTGAACAAAAAGAAGATAAATAGGCATTGAAGAGCAATGTCTTTTTTTGTTTGCATATCAGATTTTTAGGAGTAATACAATATATTGTTATTTCATTTAAAAATTTGCGTGAAAGTTTGCACAATAGCGAGAATTTTGTTATACTTGTTTTGTGCTTTTATTTGCACGTGACCAAAGGAGGAATTTATGAAAATAGCCATTACTGGTGTTACCGGTAATATGGGACAAGCTACAATTGACGAGCTTGCAAAAAATGATAACATAGAAAAATTCAAATTGCTTGTACTTTCAAGCGATAAAAGAATAAAAGATATTTTAAAAAGACATAAGAAAATTAAGAATAAAATCGAGGTTATCTATGGTAGCCTTGCACAAAAAGAGGCTTGTCAAAAACTTGTTGAAGATGTTGACTATGTGATTGGTCTTGCAGCGGTTATTCCACCTCATTCTGACCAGTATCCAGAGAAGGCGGTTGAGTGTAATCAAATTGGCATTGACAATCTTGTCAGCGCTATTGAAGAACTTGGTGAAAATCAACCTAGGTTCATTCATACTTCAACTGTTGCCTTGTATGGCAACCGCAACTCTCTTCACCCTTGGGCGCAAGTTGGCGACCCTCTTCTAGTAAGCCCTTTTGATATATACTCGGCTACAAAAATGAGAGGTGAGTTTAGAGTTCTTGAATCAAACATAAAGTACTTTGCTGTTCTCAGACAGTCAGCAATGCTTCACCCAAATATGCTTGCGGATAATATGAGTGATGGACTTATGTTCCACACTTGCTTTAATGCACCACTTGAATGGGTGACATCTCACGATTCTGGCGTGCTTATTGCAAACATTATTAAACGCGATAGCGAAAAGAAAGACCTTGACAATGTATTCTGGCGACACTGCTTCAATATTGGCGGAGGGGCAGAAAATTGCGTAACAGGTTATGACACACTAGATGACGGTTTTAAGATTATTGGCGGAAGCGTCAAAGATTTTTTTGAACCAAAATTTAACGCAACTCGAAACTTCCATGGCGTTTGGTTCTATGACGGCAAAAAACTTGACGACCTTTTCTCATATCAGTCGCAAACTTGCAAGGACTTTTGGACAGAGTTTGCAAAAAACAATGGCTATATGAAACTTGGCAAAATCGTGCCAAAAAAACTTATAAAGAAGTTTGCTATTGTTAGACTTTTCAAAAATCCAAATTCTGCTACTTACTGGGCAAAGCACAATGACGAAGCAAAAATGTTTGCATATTTTGGCGGCGAAGAGGAATATAATAACATTCCAAAGAAATGGGTTGATTTTAACCTTTTAATAGAAAATAAGGCTGAAAATGGCGAAAAAATTGATTATAATGCCTTAAAAACACGCAAAAATGCAAAAATGATTGATTATTTCCATGATTTGGACAGCGAAGAAGTAACTATAAAAGACTTGAAAAATGTCGCTGAAGCACACGGCGGAAAACTTTTATCAAAGAAGTTTAACGACCTTTACGAAACTCTTGAATGGGAAAATTCAGATGGCGAGAAATTTAATGCAAGAGCATACACTGTTTTAAAAGCAGGACACTGGTTCAATAGAACTTATGTGGAAAATGTTTGGGACTACGACAGACTTGCGAAGAAAGATAAAATTTACGCACAGGTTTGGTATGACTCTCATGCAAAGGACGAAGACAAATTTTATTATTTAGACGAAAACTATAATGCAAGGATGAAAAACTTATGAAAAAGATTTTAATTTGTTATTTTTCGGGTACTGGAAACACCAAAAAGGTAGTTGACCTAGCCAAAACATGTTTTGAAAGTGAAGGGGCAGAAGTTACTCTTTTCAATATTGACGACGGCGAACTTACATATGAGTTAAATGAATTTGATGCGCTTGGAATTTCTTATCCTATCCATGCTTTTAACGCACCTTCAATTGTTGTAAAGTTTGCAAAGAGTTTAAAAAAATTGAAAAGAGGGAAAAAAGAGCCTAAAAAACAACTCTTTGTTATAAAGACTTCTGGCGAGCCTCTTGCTCTTAATAATATCTCTTCTTTAAAGATTAAATCAATATTGTCAAGAAAGGGTTATAATCTTACTAATGAATATCATTACTGCATGCCTTATAACATTATTTTCAGACATACTGACAATATGGCTTATAGAATGTGGGATTTAGTTCAAAAGGTTTTACCTGTTGAGTGTAAAGAAATTTTAGATGGTAAAAAGGTAAAATTTAAATATTTCCCATTTGGACATTTTCTAGCTTGGATTTTTAGAATTGAACATTGGGGCGGACGTGTTAACGGAAAAAGATACAAGGTATCTGATAAATGCGTTCAATGCGGACTTTGTGTGAAAAGATGCCCGGTAAACAATATCAAGATTGAGAATGGAAAGTTTGTTTTTGGGAAGAATTGTCTTATGTGTATGAGATGCTCTTTTTATTGTCCAAAGGACGCTTTCAAGATTGGCTGGTTTAATAAGTGGAAAGTCAACGGCGCTTACAACTTTAACAATCCAAGCGAGACCGAAGAGGAAAGACATGAAAGATATTGCAAAAAGGCATACAAAAAGTATTTCAAACGCAAAGAAGAAAAGGTAGTGAATGCATAAAGATTTTTCAAAAAATATACCAATCATTTTAAAAGTTGCATTTTATTAGGTAATTTAATTAAACTATGTTAAAATGAAGATAAATAAGGAGGGGATTATGCCAAGAGTTAGTAGAAAACCTTATATTGAATATGATGATGCACTTGCTGGATTTACGGCGGCAAGAAAAGAACTTAACGATTTAAAAAATTCGGACGCAGAGGAATTCTTGTCCAAATTTGAAGAGTATAAGGAAAAAGCAAGAAGCGAAGACCCAATAGCAATGGACGTACTTGCTTATTATTATAAATCGGGTGTTCCTGGCATTTTGCCTGAAAACTATATGCGCTATGTTTCGTGGGAACTTATTTCTGCGGCAAGAGGAAATCAACTTGCCATTGAAAAACTTCAATTCTTGATTGGTTATGCGTCAGACGAAATCATTGAGTGTCAAGATTATGAAACTATTAAATACAAAAATGACATTGATGACTATAACACTCTTTATGTTCTAGGAAAAGCATTGGCGAAAATTTTAGTTCGTGAGTTTTTAAAGGCATATCCTGTTGACCTTGCTGTTATGAAAGACGATTTCCAACCTTTTGAACAAAAATATTTTGTAACGCTAAGACGTCAAATTGATGAGGCTATTCCGCTTACAATCGCATATTTAAAATCTTAGTTAAATGGCGAGAATTTGACTTAAGAGGCTTAGCCTTGAACTTATAATATCGTTGATTTTATTCTCATAATTTGTTTGCCCTAAGAGTTTTACTAAACTGTTTATTAACTTGCATTCGTTTGAAAGGAAATATAATAAACATTTTGTTTTGTCTCTTGGGGCTTGATTTTGTAAAGTAGGGATTTGAAAATCATATAAAAGAGCCAGTTTTTTTAGTTGACGTTCATTTAAAGAATAAAATTTACTTGTATTTAAGAATCCGCCAAGCATGAAAAGAGAGTTTTTAATGGTTACCATAAGTTCAAAAATTTCAGACAATAATTGCCTGCTGGCTTCATTGTCCACTTGAATAATCATAAAACCGCGACTTTTTAATGCAGCAGTATAAGCTTTTGCAATATTTTCATAATCATCAATACTGCAAATTTGTTCATCATTATATTCCATACGCGAGCCCTCTTCAAGAGTTTATATTCAGTTACAATAATTTGTGTTACAAAAATTCTTGCCAAAAGGGCAAATAAATGTTATATTTAATTAACCATGCTTCCATAGTGAAGTGGATATCACAAACGTCTTCGGATTACGAGGTTAGTGATTGTAAAACCCTTTATTTATAAGGGTTTCCCATAGTTTTTGATGGTTGAAAAAAGTTTTGTATAAAACTTTTATAAAAAAACATATAAAAAAATTACTTTCTCTTGTACATCTCAACAATTGAATAAACATTTAAACTTGCCCTCATAGTGTAATGGATAGCACACAAGTCTTCGGAGAGACTGTGCGGGGGTTTGAGAGCTCCCTTTTCAAAAATTCCGAAAATTTAATATGCTCCCGTAGTGAAATGGATATCACATTCGTCTTCGGAGAGAGTTTTGGGGGTTTGAGTATTCCCTTTGCAAAAAATACTGTTTTGCCCTCGTGGTGTAATGGATAACACTGCGGTCTTCGGAACCGCCTATTCGAGTTCGAATCTTGACGGGGGCACCACTAAATCCCTTTATTTTAGGGCGATGTAGCGATTTTAATGTCGCTACATTTTTTGTTAAAACTCATACCCGCAACAACTAAAAATTGCCTTTTCGGGTTCGAGTGCGGGTTCGAGTTTTTTAAGTGAAAAATTTTTAAAAATTTTCAATTTTTGGCTCAAAAATGGCTTTTGTGACGAATTTGTGACGAATTCGTGACGAATTTCTGCAAAAAAATGGCTTATTTCCGTTTAATTTCGGGCTGTTTTGTATTGTATCGTATAGTGTCATTTTTGCAAAATTTCTGCAAGCACAATTATTCCATTCCACTATCAGCAACTTTTTTCTTTGTCAACAACGCTTCTTTTTCTTTCAAAAGCTTGTTCAATCGTTTAATTTCAAGTTCTAAGTCATCATCATGCAAAGCTGTTTTGTAGTCATACTCTGACAGCTGTGTGCTTATAATGTCACCAGATTTAAGTTTTGAAGAAAAGTCTAAGTGAGAATAAACATCGGCAGTTGTATTGTAGTTAGCGTGTCCAAGCCACTCTTGTATGTTTTTCATAGGAACATTGTTTGCGAGTAGCAAACTTGCACAACTATGACGTAAATCATGAAATCGAATATGTTTTAAATTGTTGCGTTTTAAAATCAAACGAAAATTGTTCGTCACCCAATCTGGGAAAATAATGTCTCCATAATCATCCACAAAAACATATTCGTCAAAATTGTGAATATAAGATTTGCCATAAAGTTTTTTGTTGTGTTCAATTTCTGCTTGTCGTTTCTTTAACAAATCTTCAATTGCTGGCAGTAAAGGCAACGATCGTAAACTTGCGTCTGTTTTTAATTTTTCAGATTGATAAAGCACACCATTTACTCTCAAAATTTTATTTTCAACAGTTATAATCTTTTTCTCAAAGTCTATTGATTTCCACTTTAATCCTAAAAGTTCACTTCGTCTAAAACCATAAAAGGCTGCAACTCTAACAATCAAAGCCAAAGGCGTTTTATCAGTGAAAGAAAAAAGAGTTTCCAACTCATCTTTGTTGTAAAACTCTGTTTTGTGTTTTTCTCTTTTAAGTTTTGACATAAATTCGTAGGGGTTTTTAGGAATTAAGTCGTCACGATATGCTTGTCTAAGTGCAGGCGACAAAATGACTGCATAATGTTTTATCGTTGTATTTGTATTTTTTCTTTCATTTTTCAGATAGTCATAGAAATCCTCTATGTGATGATAAGTCACATCTTTTAATAGCAGTTTATTTCCAAAATATTGTTTGATGACTTTTAAACAATGTGCATAAGCATTATATGCGGCAGGGCTTAATTCCTTTTCTTTCGATAAAACATATTGCTCAATGTAATCTACAAACAAAATACTTTTATCAACTACATTTTCACTTAAAACTCCTTCATATTCAGCAACATTAAAGTTTTCCATTTTTTCTTTTAGTAGTTTTTCAGCAGCTTTTTTATTCCCGCGTTCTGGCAAGTCAGTTTTAATTCTTGTGCGCTTATGTCTATTAAGAGAGTCCTTATAATAGATTGTCAAATAGTAAAATCCATTGATAACTTCTGTTTTGCCGGTCATAGTTGCTCCTCATTAAAAAGATAGGCAATGACATTAAACTTTGAAATTTTATAATCTTTTCCAATTTTTTTGGCTTTTATATCACCATTTTTTAATAATTCATAGGTTTTTGTGCGTTTTATGCCAAGCATTTCTTGTAGTTGTTTTATATTTACACAATCAGGATAGTCATTAAACATAACTTCTGATAGTTCAAGTATTTTGTTCATAGTTGTCCTCACATTTCACTTTCTTGTTTTCTTTTTCTTGTTGGGGTTTGATCCACCATATCATTAAGCAATTTTATAAATGCTTTATTCTTAAAAAGATCGACGTCTTTATAAATGTTTTGTCGTCTTGTATGAATATCAAATCTTGTCCAGCACCTAAAAAGTTCGGCACTTGCGGCTTTGATAAGAAGATAATCATTTGCGGCTTCTTTAATACCCGTAATTAAACATTCTGGCAAATTGTTATCTCTTGTAATATATTTGATATTTCTACTTAAAGTTCTGCCATTTAGCATCTCACCATTATCTCTCACACAAATATAGTCATCGTTTTTGTGATTATAATCGTTTTGAGTTAAAGAGTTTTGTAATTGTCTTTGTTGTTCTTTAATAAGCAAATCTTTAATGTGTGGCAAAAGGGGATATAAGCGTGCAAATTCATCAGTTCTGTTTAAATGTGTGTAAAATGCTTCATAGTCGCTCACATTTCTTTCAATAGGATAAATTGTTATTGTATTATTTATAAAATCAATATCGCTCCATTTCAAATTTAGAATTTCCAAGCGAGAAAGTCTATAAGCAAAAATCATTTTATAAAAGCACTCAAATTTATGCCCCACACATCCTTTAAAAAAAGTTTTGATTTGGTGCTCATCAAAGCAAAAAGCCAAAATATTATCGTCCATTATAACCTCACATTTCTGCATATTTCATCTCTCTAAGGTTATCGCGGACCATTTCTATAAGGTCATCACAAAGCATTTTTAGGTCGTCACTATCCACATTCTGCAAGTTCCCATATCCGTCAAGTTTGTAAATGTCGGCTGAATAGGTATCTCCAATAAAACATCTTAATCTGTCAATATCATTGTCGGCTTGTTGAATAAGATAGTCCAAACTTTCTTCATCAACAAAATCTTGATATGAAATATAGTCAGTTAGGTATGGCGACTGCTGATATTTGTTATCAATTTCAACGCAAGCGTTGTAAATTTGCGAATAGTCCTTTCGATAATCGTAGGAAAGATTTTCTTTGATTTCTTTTAAAGTTCTTATTAAGTTTCTTTTGTCAGTTATTTCGCTCATAGTCCACCTCGCATAAAGTCATAAAGTCTTTCCGCAACGCGTTTTATCATCACGGGCGGAACACTCATTCCACACACATAGGCAACACTGTCTGTGCTGCTGCTCATAAAATCATAATCTTGTGGAAAGGTTGAAATAGTGACAATATCTTCTTTTGAGTAAAAAGTTTTTGTGTCCCACCGAATACAATTGCAGTGGGCAGTGATTGTTGGCGCGATGTGTTCGTCATATACAAAGCAATAATTGAAGAAAGAGTTTGTGCCACGAGTTTTGAAACACGCTCTTTCCAAGTTTCTGTCGCCATGTTCTGCATGGGCAACAAGTTCTTGTAATGTTGGACTTAATGGCGCTGGATTGCCATTAGGCGTCTTTATTTGCCCAAATAAAACAGGTTTATAGTTGAATGTCATGTTGAGCTTATCAAGGTCCAAATCAAGCCTTGTGGCAATAAAAAACACTCTGTGGCGTTTTTGTGGGATTCCAAGAAGTTCGCCTTTCAAAAGCCAGTGTTTTACTTGATAGCCAATTTCGTGAAAGTGCTTGTATATGTTTTGCACATACTTCCAAGCGTTTCCATTCATAAGCCCTTCAACATTTTCCATGACAACAAATTTGGGTTTAAGTTTGTTTACAGTTTCAATAAAAATAAAGGACAAATCATCAAGAGTTTGTTCTTTTTGTCCTTCTCTAAACTTCTTTTTCTTTCCCCAATTTTCTTCTCGTTTTCCTGCCATAGAGAATGTTGTGCATGGTGGACTTCCGTCCAAGATGTCAAGTTCAAAGAGTTCTTGTGGCAATTCATTGTTTGGGATATTATTAAAATCTCGTATATCCATGACAAAG
>CATKXS010000017.1 GCA_949841045.1 uncultured Clostridia bacterium
CTTTTTTACATTTCTATTACACTTTTGATTTTAAAGGTTAAAATTTTATCTCAAAAAGTGCCTTAATATATTATATTATAATATATTTGGTGCTACAAAGCAAATGGCAAAGTATATTATTACGAATCAACTGCTCTACCAACTGAGCCACGTTAGCATTCTATAGGTGCTTTATGCACCTTTTATTATAATTTCTAAATTCGCTTAAAGTTTATTTATAACATAAAAAATTAAAATATTTTTTTTGATATGCAATATCTTGTATTTTGTATAGCATACATAATACAAAATCGTTTATTTAAGCTTAAATGAGACTTTTTCTTCAAGCATATCAATATCTATAATTTCAACGCTTACCTTTTCATCAAGTTTGACAATTTCATAGATTTGTTTATTGTTTGCTTCAGTCGCATTTTTAATATGAAGAAGTCCAGTCGCCCCATTATTAAGTTTTATTATTGCACCAAAGTTTAAGATTTTAATTACTGTTCCCTCACATACCTGACCGATAGAAAGTTCTTTAATTGCCTTTAAGCGTGGGCTTTCTTCTAAGGCTTTTAGACTGAGAGCAACTTTCTTATTCACCCTATCCACTTCTATTACTTTAAATTCTCTCTCCTCACCTTCAGTAAGTACATCATTTGGACTAGACAAATGCTGAAAACTTAAATTGGAAATATGGACAAAACAGTCTATTCCGCCAACTTCAACAAAAGCGCCATAACTCATTATCTTTTTAACTTTACCTTTAACAATCTTATTTATAAAGATTGAGCGCCAAAAGAGTTCTTCGTTGTTTGCTTTAACCTGCTCCTCAAGCATTTTTATGCTAACTGATATTGTCTTGTTTATTCTGTCAATTTCAGTAACTACGCCTTCAAATTGTTTTCCAACAGCCTTTCTTGAGTCTTTAATTGTTACCGACATCTCTTTAAAAGGCACAATTATCGCGTATTCCCCCATCTTAGTGAGATAGGTGTTGTTTTCAAACTTATTTATTACAAAGGTCACCTTACTTCCAAGTTTGAGCTTGTTGGCATTTTGAGTTGCTATAGCCTGGCTATCTGCCAAAGTCTTTGAGACTTCCATAAGACCGTCTTCGTTTTTTGAGTTAAGAATAATAACCTTAAATCTGTCGCCTATTTTCAAGTTGTCAAAGTCTTCAACTTCGCCTTTTGGAAGAAAGGCATCATTCTTTCCTCCTATATTAAAAATACAGCCATTATCGCGTTTAATCACAACAACACCATCAAACATTTGACCTCTTTTATATTCAGTAAATGTCCTATCAATTGATGCTAAATCAAATTTTTCTTCATTCATAAATTTTGTTTCCTTTAAGCAAAAGTTTATCATTTCATTTTTTCTTTGTCAAAGAATTTAGAGCATATTCTCTTAGTTCATTCATTTTTTCTGCAACGACCTCGCTCGCCTTTTCCATATCTTCACTAGACAATTTTTTGCCATAAAACTCATCTAGTTCAAATGGCTTTCCGATATACACCCTATTTCTTCTAAAGAATTTTGGTTTTTTCTGTATGAACATAGGGACGACTGGAACACGCGCCTTTGTCGCAAACATTGCAACCCCGTGTTTGACTTCACCAAGCTCCATTCCCTCGTTATTTGTCCTTGTTCCCTCTGGAAATATAACAAGCTTTTTGCCATCTTTTAAAACTTTCAAACAAGCTTTAATTGCGTTTATATCGCTCTTTTCTCTATCAATCTTAATACAACCTATTCCCTTGTAAACTGTCGCGGAAATCTTATTTGCAAAGAGCTCTTTTTTAGCTAAATAATATTTCTTTCTCCAGGTATGAATAGCAAGAAGTATTGCGTCAAGATTTGACGTGTGATTACTTGCGATTATACAAGCACCCTTAGGCAAATTTTTCTTGCCTATAAATTTTGTTGGATAGCAAATACCTATTGGCATTGCTACTGCAAATTGAAAAAAATGAAACATAATATTCTCCTTATATTAAATTAGTCGCACATGAATATGCTGTTGAAAAAGCGGTCTGCAAATTATAACCACCCGTCAAGCAGTCAACATCTAAGACTTCTCCTATAAAATAAAGTCCGGCTGCAAGCTTACTTTCCATGCTTTTTGGGTTTACCTCTTTCAGGTCCACTCCACCACTTGTTACAATACCGCTTTCAATAGGATATAATCCATTATATTCAAGGGTGAAGTTTTTTAAGAGTTTAATTAGAGCCTGCCTCTCTTCTTTAGTAATCGAGTTTACTTTCTTTTCTTCACTCACTTTAAGTCTGCGTGCAAACTCGCTCACAAGCCTATGCGGTATAAGACCTTTAAGAACATAGGAAAAATTTCTATTGAGATTTGAATTAAAATCTCGTAGTAATCTCGCTTCAAGTTGCCCTTCACTTAATGCAGGCTTAAAATCAAGAGAAAGTTCGACCTTGTTCATGCCTCCGCAATAGCTTGACATTGACAGGGCAATCGGCCCAGAGATAGCATCATAAGTAAACAACATTTCTCCAAATAGCTGTTTCCCCTTTCCGTCTAAAACGGCTTTCAAAGTAACGTTTTTGAGGGGCAGTCCTTCTACATCTGAACAGAACTTATCTTTAATCTTAATAGGAATTAAAGCGCCTCGAGGTTTTATTATTTTATGCCCAAACTTCTCAGCAAATTTGTATCCATCTCCCATGCTTCCAGTGGCTGGATAACTTTTGCCACCCGTTGCTATTATGACTCTGTCAAAATTGTAAACTTTATTTTTAGAAAAAACTTTAAACAATTCACCATCTTTCTTTATTTCCTCAATCTTTTCATTGAGTTTAATTTTACAATGTTTGCAATGATGTGTTAAGGCCTTAATAATATCGCTTGACTTATCTGAGACCGGGAACACTCGTCCACCTCGTTCGGTTTTTAACGCAACTCCTTTTTCTTCAAAAAAGTTCATTGTATCTTGTGGAGTGAATCTATTTATTGCGGACATCATAAATTTTTCGCCACTAACCACATTTTCTAAATAGCCTTTTATGTCACAATTGTTTGTCACATTACATCGACCTTTGCCTGTGATATATAATTTCTTTCCGCATTTTTCATTGCTATCAAAAATTGTGACTTCATGACTTTCAGAAAGAAAGCCACCAGCCATAAGACCGGCAGCACCGCCACCTATTATTGCAATATTCATTTATTCCTCACAAGCGCATTAAGTTCGTCCTCAGTGAGGTCTTTATAATCTCCTCTACTAAGTCCGCCCAATAGAACCTGGCCTATTCGCACTCTTTTGAGAAGTTTGATTTGATGACCAATTGCTTCAAACATACGTCTAATCTGTCTATTTTGTCCTTCATCAATTACAACAGAAAGTTTTGTAAATCCGCCTTCCTCTGACAAAAGTTGAACACGTGCTGACGGCATTCTTTCTCCATCGACAACCACACCTTTACGCATAACGGCAAGTTCGCTTTCTTTTATCTCGCCCTCAACTGTCACGCGATATTCTTTTTCAAGTTTATAACGTGGATGAGCCACCTTATTAGCAAAGTCGCCGTCATTTGTGAGAATAATAAGCCCCTCAGTGTCGTAATCAAGTCTTCCTATAGAAAAAAGTCTTTCCTCGCATTTAACAAGCTCATAAATTGTCTTTCTTCCCTTTTCGTCACTTGCTGTGCATGCATATCCCTTAGGTTTATTGAGTTTAATATACACAAAAGAGAAAGGTAATTTTATTACCCTTCCCTCAACAGTAACTTTATCTTTTTTCTCGTCAATCTTTGTTCCAAGTTCACTTACAGTTTTGCCGTTAACCTGAACAAGTCCATTTGCAATAAGGTCATCGCATTTTCTACGCGAAGCAACTCCGCTGTTTGATAAAAATTTGTTTAATCTCATGTATTACCATCTTTCTATAAAGTCCTTTAATTTAGACCATACAGAATCTCTCCTTACACTTTCCATTGTAAACACTTTTTCAGAAAATTGCAACTTATTATCAACAAAAATTTTAATCTCGCCTATTTCATCGCCTTTAACCACTGGAGCATCAACGATTTCGGCTATATTATACTCATATTTAACCTTGCCTATCTCATTATCTTTAAGAGGATATAGGCATTTCTCTTTTGTACCAATTCTAACCATTTGACTGCGTCCTTCATTTACAGGTATACAATCCTTATAGGCATATCCTGCTGTTAAGTCTATAAGGTGATAATCTCTGAATGCTTGTTCAAGTAAAACTTTACTATCTTCAAACATTGGCCCGCAATTAAGAACAACACACACAACAGTCATTCCCTCTCTCTCACATGCCGAAACAAGACATCGACCTGCGTCATCGGTAAAGCCAGTCTTTACACCACAACAACCTTCTAGACTTGTCAAAAGTTTATTTTTGTTTTTCAAATATCTTATCTTGCCATCCTTATTTGTTATTCTTGTATTCTTGGTTGAAACAATCTCTTTAAAGGTTTCATTTTGAAGAGCATAACTTGTAATAAGGGCAAGGTCATAAGCAGTTGTATAATGCGTTGGACTATCAAGACCATGTGTGTTATCAAAATGACTATTGACAGCGCCAATCTTATAGGCTGTCTTATTCATAAGTTCTACAAACTTTTTCCAGTCACCTGATATATGTTCACCAATGGCGACAGAGGCATCATTACCTGACACGAGCATAAGTCCATATAAAAGGTCGCGAGTTGACATAACCTCGCCTTTTCGAAGATATATACTTGTTCCACTTATACCAACAGCTTTAGGAGATATTTCAAATTGCGCATCTAGGTCATCGCAGTTTTCAATAGCTGTTATCGCAGTCATTATTTTGGTTGTACTTGCCATTGGGAGTTGTTGGCTGAAATTGCTTTTATTTAACACCCTCTTTGAACCTGCCTCCATGACACACATGGCTTTTGCTGAGGTTGCATAAGAAGTTGATGTCCTTGCGAACTCGCATACTCCTGCGCCCAAAGTAAAAAGCAAGACGAAAATAAGTACAAAGGAGACTGCCCATGCCCAACTTTTAATCTTCATCATCGTCCTCCGAGCCAAACAAGTTAAAATCTATATCATCGCTTTGAACCTCTTCTTCGCCCTCCATTTCTTGCGCTTGATTATTATTTTCGTCAAGTTTTGATATGATAGAATTAAAAAGGTTAAGAACAGTCTGATATAAAGACTTATTTTCAACATTGATATATTTGACGTCACCATTACTTACAACCATAAAACCAACAGGAGTTACACTCATACCGCCACTTGAACCACCAGCCATAGGAAAGTGGTTTGCAACCCGTCTTGATGACAAATCAGCGTACTCACCACCGCCTACAACATAACCAACGCTTACCTTTGAGATTGGAAAAATTGTTGTTCCGTCCGCCGTCTCAACTTTATCACCAACCACGACACTGGTGTCTACAATGGTTTTCATTTTATCCATTGCGGCACTGATTAAATTTTCAATTGTGTCACTTGTAGATGTAAATTTCATTATTCTGCCTCCTTTTCAGCTTTTGCCGAACTTTTTATTTTCTTAGTTAGAATAACCGAACGACCCAAAGAATATACAACATCAAGTAAAGAAATCGTCATAAGCGACCTTGATGAAAACTGCATCACCTTCTCGTTGTAGGAAATTGTATCATAAACACCCATTGACGCCGTTGGTTTATAATTTTTTATCGAGGTCATTAAAGTCAAAAGTGCAACATTGACATAACCGCCAAGCATTGCCGACTTAAAAGCATCATTTATGCCTAAATTATAAAATACAAACAACTCCTTAAGCCTTGCCTTATTGATAATTCCATAAATAAACATTTTGAGGAATATGAAGCTTGTACTTTCGATATTGAGTTCATGGCTTTCAAGATTGTTATCCTTCTTGGTTATAATCTTTCGATTTTCAAGCCATAACTGCTCGTGCGCCACTTTAATCCCAAATATGAATAGTCCAACCGCCCCTGACCTTTCAAGAACATTGAATGACCCCCTTGCTTCAATTCGGATAGGAACAAATAAAATTAAAATAATAAAAAAAGGTATAAGTAAATAAAAGTTCATTTTACCACCTCTTTAATTGCGCTCGCAATTATCTCTCCAGCCAGTTTAACATCTTCACGAATATCCTTTGGCGCAAGGATAATATCGACTTCGTCTTCATCACGCCCAGAAAGACTGCTTGAATATATCATAAAAGGCACGCCAAATGAGATACAAGGCACGCCAACACTCTCCCTACATATTCGACTACCAAAACGATTTACACCGCTTCCAGGTGTCATTCCGCTTGTTGTAAGCTGAAAGGAAGTACCAAGTCTGGCTATTTGTGATGTGGTCAAACTATCAACAATTATTACATAATCTACTTTTAATTCCTTGACAAACATTTTCACCATTTCAAGCGTGTCAATACCTGTCGAAAAGAATATATTTGGACAAAACTTAAATACGTGATTGTTTTTGTCAAGAGGATTTATTTCAATGTTATCAAATACCTCTTTGCCAAGTCTATCTGAGGCAATGTCAGGATTTCCAAGACCAATAATTAAAACTTTTGACGATTTTGTTAAATTCATAGCTTTTAAAACAAATTTTAATTTCTTAGATAAAAGTTCGACAAGCATATCTTCATTTTCCTTGCCAAGTTCATAAATAAATGGACTATTAAAAATAAAATAGTCGCCGATTGCCAACCCTATCTTTTTGCTATCCTCTTTACTTTTAACTGAAAGTGTTGCCTCTGAAATTCCAAATCTATCTAGACTTTTTACAGTATAGCCATAACGCTTTAAATCTCTTCCACATTCGTCTATTAAATCAAACATAGAATTATTTTGTTAAAAAATAAAAAAAATATTTATTTTACTTGATTTATTAAAAATTTTATGTTATAATTTGATTTAGAAATTTATAAAGGAGAAAATTATGCCTAATATAAAATCAGCTGAAAAAAGAGTTAAGATTATTGAGAAGAAAACAAACGAAAACAGAGCTGTTAAATCTAGAATTTCTACTTTTGTTAAAAAATTCAAACTTGCAGTTTCAAGCAAAGAAGTAGAAAACGCTGACAATCTTTATCGTGAAGTTGTTTCACTCCTCGACAAAGCTGCTGCCGAAAATGTTATTCATAAAAACAGCGCAAATAGAAAGAAAGCTCATTATTCAAAAATGCTTGACAATTTAAAAAATGAAGCAAAATAAGCCACCACGGCTTATTTTTTAATTCAGTTTCGACAACAAAAAAATCCACGGACTAAATCCGTGGGTCTTTTATTTTAAGCATTTATTAAGTTGTCTTTTCAAAAGGCAAATTAAATTTCAGCCTCTACCTCATTTACTTTTTCAGGTTTAAAACGATATTTGCCATCTTTGCCTTTATTCAAATTCTTCAAAATTGACCCTGGAGTATATTCGTCAACAAGCACTTCCCCTCCAACATATTCAAGTTTGCCTAAGTTTTTGACTTTACTATTTCTTAAATCAAGTTTTCCACCTATTGATGTTAAATTCCCCAAATTAGTTATTGCTGAAAGTCTAAAATCAGCATTGCCACCAATGGTCGTTAAATTTCCTAAATCTGCCACTTTTGAATCTTCAAACCAAGCACAACCTCCAATTGTTGTTAATTTACCTAAATCTTCAATATCTGAAGAAACGAAATACGCATCACCACCTATCGTTGTCAATCCCGATAAACTTTTAACTTTAGAAGATGGATAAAAACGCACATTTCCACTAACTATATGAAGCTTATTTAATTTTGCCGTACGACCGCCATCAAATTTGGCGTCTCCAAAAATAGCCACAAAAGGCTGCTTTTCTTGATTAAAAATATACTCATCTTTATATGAAATTTCTTCTGCTTTGCAATTAAAATATTTTTCAAGTATTGGTGAAATATTTTTTAAACTTTTTTTCAACGCAATTAAATTTGAATTTGCACTGACTCCATGCGTTTTGTAATCTGCTTTTGTATTAAATATGTCAACAATTAGACCTTCAACATCTTTTTCGCTAAATTTTCCTTCATCAATAGTTTTCTTATAAACAATTAAGCGATTGTTCCACTCTTCTTTTGCGAGCCACTTTTCGCCGTCTTTTACTTCTGGGTTTTTTGTCAAAAATTCTATTGCAACTTCTCGATAATCTGCTTCTAGTTCTTGAGCATTGTCATTTTGAATACCACGCACTTCGTCAACGGTATTTCCATTCATTTTTACTGCAATGTGTGGTTTGTTATCATTATCTACAAAGACAAAGAAATCTCCCTCTTCAAGTTGTGAGGATGCTAAACTCTTTGTACACCATGGTGTATCTTGAACGAGTGCTGAAAGTTTTTGAGCATTTGAAAGATACTTTTCTTTATTTGACTGCTTTCCTTCAAATTTTATCCATTTGCCTTTACCGAATGTGTTAAGTCCTGATATTTTAACTGAACTATTTTCAGTAATGGTCTTATTTGAAATCGCAAGCCCTGCAAAGTAAAGGTTAGCGAAATTTGAATATGTGTCAAGTTCATTGTAAATTGTGTTTAAAACGTCTTGATTTAATGTCATGTGCGAGGAAATTGACTTATGCATATCTCTTTTGCTTACAATTGTCTTTTCATCACCATTTTCTTTAATCTTTTTGTAAGTTTTAAGGGTTGTTTCTCTAAGCATAAGAGTTTTAAAGGCTGGCTCAAAGGTTGTAGAGCCGATAAAGTCTACAATATGCTTATATTCAGCATAAAGAGTCTCAGAAAGTTTTTCTGTCATCTCTTTCTTTGCCTTAATCTCGTTTGCCTCATAATATGTGGCTAAGTCGCCCTCACCTTGCGCTCTTAAAGCTTTAAGTTCGCCTTGAAAATGCCTGTCAAGTTCAGGATTGTTCTCGGTAGAAATCTTAAAATCTTTCTCTGTCAAACTGCAAAGTCTTTTATATTCTTTCTCAATTGCATTTTTTACTTCTGCTACTCTGTTTGCACCTGCCGGTCTTGGTTTGCCTTCATAAAAGTTTGTAACAAAAAGTTTTTCCCATTTAGTTAAGGTTGGATACTGGTCTTTTATCTTAGTTGGAACAGATAATGTTAAATGAGCAAGCTTTTCTTTCTCGCTCATTCCATAAATAGCCCTATGCTCTTTCACTCTGTTTCCGTCAAGCATAAGTTTATTCATTCTGTCCTGATACTTTTCTAAACTTTCTGTTCGTCTTTCCATAAAATTATAATACCACATTTAATGTTTCAAGTCAATATAACTTATCATAAAAAAACAGCCTAATTTAGGCTGTTTATTTTAATAAACCAAATCAATAAGACCAAACTTTCCGTCCTTTCTTTTATAAAGAATGTTGATTTTTCCTGTTTCTGCATTTAAGAATACATAGAAGTCATGGCCAAGTCTTTCAATAGCAAATCTTGCATCGTCAACAAGAAGTGGTTCAAGGTCAAAGGTCTTTTGTTTGTAGATTGAAGGCAATTCTTCTGGTCTATCTTCAATGAACTCAAATGGCAAGAAATTCTCTTGTTTTGAGCCTCTGCCCTTTTTCTCTTTTCTCTTCTCATTGTTTCTAACAATTTGCTTTTCAAGTTTTGGAAGAGCAATGTCAATGTTGTTATACATATTATCACTTGCAACTTCACTTCTATATAAAAGTCCCTTGCTTGTAACAGTGATTTCAAGTTTTTCTTGCTTAGCAAGTTTTGAGCAAACAACTTTTACGTTAACCTGTTCGTCAAAATATTTTTCTAGTTTTGAAAGTTTTTCATTTAAAATTCTTTCAAGTCTTTGGCTGACAGTAAATCCGCCTCTTTCAATAATGTCAATTTTCATACTTTCTCCCTCCTATAAATATATTAACAAACTTTTGAAATTTCTCCAAACGAATTTAATCATTGTTAAAGATTAATTTATTATTTTCAACATCAATAATAATTTCACCTTCCTTATTAAGTTGACCAAGAAGTATCTTCTCTGCAATCTGGTCTTCAACTTCTTGTTGGATATAACGCTTGAGAGGTCTTGCACCATACTCAATATTAGAGCCTTTCTCAACTATAAATTCAAGCGCGTCTTCTGTCATTTTAAGAGATAAATTTTTCTCTTTTAGCCTTTTATTGATGTTTTTAATAAGAATTTTAGCGATTTTTATTAAATCTTTTGGTGTAAGAGGGTCAAAAATACATACAACATCAATTCTATTAACAAACTCTGGCTTGAACTTAGACTTTAAAGCGTCCATATAAATCTTCTTTGAATCAATCTCTTCTTCCTCTTCATGATAGCCAAAACCAAGTTGCTTGCGGTGTTCTTTTACTTCCCTAGCACCCAGATTACTTGTCATAATAATAATTGTATTTTTGAATGATACAGTTCTGCCTTGACCGTCAGTCAATCTGCCGTCATCAAGAATTTGAAGAAGAGCATTAAATATGTCTGGATGCGCCTTTTCAATTTCATCAAAAAGAACAACAGAATAAGGTCTGCGTCTAATCGCCTCAGTGAGTTGTCCGCCCTCTTCAAAGCCAACATATCCAGGAGGAGAGCCAATAAGTTTTGAAACGCTATGCGATTCCATAAACTCACTCATATCAATACGTACAATGTTGTTTTCATCATCAAACATAGCCTCTGCGATAGCCTTGCAAAGTTCTGTTTTACCTACGCCAGTTTGTCCCATAAATAGGAAAGAACCAATTGGACGCTTGCCGTCTTGAAGGCCAACTCTTGAACGTCTTATCGCCTTTGCAACTGCCTCAACAGCTTCGTTTTGACCAACAACACGCTTATGAAGAATATCTTCAAGATGTATGAGTTTATCTTTTTCACTTTCGGTAATCTTTGTTACTGGAATTCCAGTCCACTTAGCTACCACCTCTGCAATTTCGTTTGCAGTGATAGAATTGTTTGGGGTTTTGCCTTTATTAACGTCAAACTTTTCTCGTTTTTTCTTGAGTTCGTTTTCAAGGTTTATAATCTCTGATTGAAGTTTTGCAGCCTTTTCATAATTACGTTGCAAACTTGCCTCATCTCTGCTTGCTGAAAGGTTCTTGATTTTGTCTTCAATTACCCTCACTTCTTGTGGCTTAACAGTAAAGTTTACCTTTGCCTTACTACTTGCCTCATCAATTAGGTCAATTGCTTTATCTGGCAAACTTCTATCAGAAATATATCTATCTGATAACACTGCGGCAGCCTCAATCGCCTCGTCAGTGATTGTAATCTTATGATAAGCCTCATAACTATCTTTAAGACCTTTCAAAATTAAAATTGTCTGCTCTACTGTTGGTGGAGCGACAAGGATAGGCTGAAAACGTCTTTCAAGCGCTTTATCTTTTTCAATAAACTTTCTATATTCGTCGGTTGTTGTCGCGCCTATTGTTTGCAGTTCACCTCTTGCAAGATATGGTTTGAGCATATCAGACGGAGAAGTCTCGCCTTTTTCAGAACCCGCTTGAGCAAGAGTGTGGATTTCATCAATAAAAACGATTATATTTTTACTTTCTGTAATCGTTTCAATGACATCTTTAAGTTTTTCTTCCATTGCACCGCGATATTTTGTTCCCGCCATAAGCCCGCCAATTTCAAGCGAGTAAATAATCTTATCTTTTAGTATCTCTGGCACATCACCAGCGACAATAGCCTGTGCAAGGCCCTCTACAACAGCCGTTTTACCAACGCCCGCCTCACCAATAAGAACAGGGTTATTTTTTGTCTTACGACAAAGAATTTCAACAAGTCTTTGAATTTCCTCTTCCCTTCCAATAACAGGGTCAAGTTTCATCTCTTTAGCTTTCAAGGTAATATCTGTGCCCATTTCCAACAATTTTTCTGGAAGAGAGCTTCCTTGCTGATTATTTGAATTATTATCCTTAATTTCTTCATGTTTTGGGGCTTGAACACTAAGATATGACATAACTTTTGCCTTCATCTCTTCAATATCAACATCAAACTGCCCAACGAGAATTCTATAAGCAACGCTTCCACTTGATGACAAAAGCGCAAGAAGCAGATGTTCTGTTCCAAGAAAAGCATGGCTCATTGAAACGGCAATTTGCTGTGCAATTCTAAACAAATCTTTTGTTCGAGGCGTCATTTCGACCCCGCCACTAATTCCAAAAATATCCTCGCTTGAAACATTCTCTTCAAAGAAACGAAAAAGACTTGGCTCATTTACGCCGTCTTCTGCAAGTATCTTAGATGCAAGACAATCTTTTACGCTTACGAGGCCATATAAAATATGTTCACTACCAATAAGATTTGAGCCAAATCTCAAAGCGAATTTACTTGCATTTTTAATTACCTTTTGAATATTATCTGAAAATGATGATGCTTGATAATTCATATTTATCTCCTTTGTGACAATTCTTTCACCTTATTAGATATATACTCTGCTCTAATAATATTTTCCTTTTTTTTGTCAAAAAATTCAAAAATCTCAGCAAGGTTTGCACTCAATCCCTCGTAAAACAATTTTTGATATTTTTCGTCAGATTTTATATCAATAAAACCTAGAACCTGTCCAAGTTTCACCTTTGCAAGAAGTTCCATCATTTCATCTTCGGCAAGACTATAGCAATTTGTCAGCACACCATAAGCTCGAAGCGTCATATCCTTATATTTGTCATAGTCTTCTTCAAGCAAAATATATCTCATTTCTTTTTCTTCGTTGCAAAGTGAATATATAAATTCACTAACCTTGTCAATAATTTCATTTTCGTCAAGTCCTAGCGAACCTTGATTTGAAATTTGATAGAAATATCCAAGTGCCTTACTACCCTCGCCGTAAATTCCACGAACAGTAAGACCATTTTCTTTTGCTCTTATTATTGTGTTTTCTATCTTTCCAGAAAGTTCAATTGCAGGCAAAAAGAGCATAACTGAAGCTCGCATTCCCGTTCCTAAATTTGAAGGACTTGCGGTTATAAATCCAAAGTTCTCGTCATAAGCAATTGGAAGTGACCTCAAAATTTCGTCATCAATTTTTGAAAGTCTTCTATAAGGCTTATATAAATTAAACCCTTTTTCAATGCACTGCTCTCTGATATGGTCCTCTTCATTTATCATAACAATTATATTTCCGTCCTCACTAATAGCGACACCAGAAATATCCTTGTTTTCAATAAGTTCATGGCTTATAAGGTGCTGTTCAAAAAGCGCATTACATTCATTGAGCGAAAGTTCTTTGAGCGAAAAAAAGTTAAAAACATCAAATTTTTCAAGAGTGCGCATGACAGAACCAGTGATGTAGGCAGCATCTACATCACTTTGCATTTTGGTATAAAATTGTAAACCTTCGACATTTCTCGCAAGTCTAATTCGCGAAGAAATGGCAATGCTATCATATATTTCCATAATCTTTCTTTGCGCTCTTTCCTTTATGTTTCTTTTCGCCATACATTTTTTTGAGGCTAACTTTTAGTTCGTCAATTTCTTGATAACAATGACTACAGCCCACAAAACCTGTTTGCAAAATTTCATTAAAGGAGGTGTTACAATATGGACATTTACTCATATTACCCTCACAATGAAAACAAAAAGGAATTTTCATTCCCTTTTATAATTCATTTATATATTCATCGTCTATTTCATTATAGTTTTGAAGATTTAAAATGTATTCTTTAAGTGATTGATAACCTAAAATAAACCTATTTTTATCCATTTGATACTTATCAGACGTGTTTATAAGGCCAAAAACTTCCATTTTATCTCCCTTTTCTTTTGCAACCGTTGGGATAAACTTTGTAATATAGGTATCCTTTTTACCATTAACAGTTATATAACGTGCTTTAAAATCTTCTTTTTTGATACTGTAAGGCATAACATTTTCGTCTATATCGCAAACCAAAAAGTCTCCTTTTTTAAGAAAAACTTTGCCATCTTGCGTATTATAGAAGCCATCTTTGTCGACCGCAAAAGCCTTTATTTCAAATGGTCTTTTCACATATATATCGTCTAAATCAAAGCCATTTTCTTTGACATTATAAAAACTTTTTAAATAATTTAAAAGTTCGTCTCGCTTTTCTCCGCTCATAAAAGCGCTTTTAAACTTAGCAAGGTCTTTATCGTTTAATTTCATGTCATATCTATTTAATACTTTTTCGATAAAGCCATCCAGTAGTTTTAAGACCTCTTTGTTTTCCTGTGAATAAAGGTCTGCATCTTTTTTAATCGTCTCTATATTTCCGTCTACATTGTCTTCATACAGCATACCTTCTTTTTCTACTGTATCTGGAACAAGCATAAGTGTTTCAAGGTTCAGAGCAGACGCAAGAGCCGTTTCTATTTGAATGAATGGACTTGTAGAATTATTTGACTTATTAAAGGCAAGCGAAAGTATTCCTTCACTTTCTTCAAGAGCGCTTTTAATTTCATTTACAAGATTGACATTTTTATCATCAATTTTTTTGATATTGACCGCCTTTATACCTTTGGCGTTAACCCTTTCAACAACTTGTTTCATAAAATTAAAATCATTCAGATTATCATATGGAAATGCCACACTTAAAAATATCTGCGGTCTTCTTATAAAAGATTTTTTTGAAAGATTTTTTTCTAAAGATTCTTTTCCATTCTCCTCTTTAACAAAATTGTAAGAGCCTAGAAATTCTTCTTTTTGTATTCCATAAATGTCATCTTGAGTAATTGCAACAAGAACACCATTCTTTCTTATATATTGCATTTCACCCCAGTTTGTTTTGAAGGCAACATTTTCGTCAACCCAAATCATCGGGCGGTGCACTCCACTAGGTTTAATTTTTTCTCCCTCTTTAACTTCTTGGTTAAGATGATATAAATTCTTAAATTTAGTGTCATTAACAATCATTTGTTCGCCCGATTCTTGAGTAACCACCCAATCAGGTTCACCAGTTGATGGGTCATAAGTGACGACATTCGATGTCTCGAGCAATCCATTTTTCATTATTGTGTCAACTTTTTCACCAACACGCCCCTTTCTGGCTGTAATTTTGGCAAACTTAGATGCTACAAAAGCATTGTAAGAATGCTCACGACAATAACTAGCAGGAGAAATTACTAAATATTTTTCGCCTTCATGCATCACATATTCTTTTTCCATGCTCACCTCTTATATATTTAATTATACATTGATAATAAGATTAAGTCAACATAAATTTATTATAAAAAAGATTGTAAAACAGATTTAAGACATATAGTCCGCCTAAAATTTTACAATCTTTTAAATGATAAATTATTTATTCTTTATCAATACCCTTCATAGTGAGAGAAATACGCTTCTTTGCAAGGTCTACTGAAAGAATTTTCACATCTACTCTTTGACCTACTTTAAGTGCCTCTGATGGGTGTTTAATAAATGCGTCAGAAATTTGACTGATATGAACAAGACCGTCTTGGTGAACACCAATATCAACGAAAGCACCAAAGTCAATTACATTTCTTACAACACCTGAGAAAATCATACCTTCTTTAAGGTCCTCCATAGTGATAACATCACTACGAAGAACTGGTTTTGGCATGCTTTCACGAATGTCGCGACCTGGTTTTAAAAGTTCTTTTGTAATATCATTGAGTGTTGGAACACCAATTTCACAATCTTTCGCAACTTTCTCTTCACCTTTAAGCTGAATGAGGTTTGGAAGATTTGCAATGTTGCCATTTTTAACATCTTCTTCGCTCATATCAAAGAGTTTGAGAAGTTTGCGAGTTGCCTCATAACTTTCTGGGTGAACAGCAGTGTTATCAAGAATATCTTCTCCACCTACAACACGGAGGAAGCCTGCACATTGTTCATAAGCTTTTGGTCCAAGCTTTGGAACAGACAATAATTCATTTCTGTTTTTAATTCCATTTACTTTTGCTCTATAAGCAACAATATTCTTTGCAATCGACATATTTAGACCAGAAACATAACTAAGAAGTGAAGGACTTGCAGTGTTAATATCAACACCAACACTGTTAACGCAGTCTTCAACTACGCCAGTAAGCACTTCGGTAAGTCTGTTTTGAGGCATATCATGCTGATATTGACCTACACCAATAGATTTTACGTCAATTTTGATAAGTTCAGCAAGAGGGTCTTGCAGACGTCTTGCAATTGAAACAGCGCTACGAAGTGAAACATCATAATCAGGGAATTCTTCTGCACCAAGTTTTGAAGCAGAATAAACTGAAGCACCAGCCTCGCTTACAACTGCATAACTAAGTGGTCTTGAAACATGTTTAATGAGTTCTGCAACAAAGATTTCCGCCTCTTTTGATGCAGTTCCATTTCCTATTGAAACGATGTCAACTTTATATTTGTCGATGAGGGTTTTAAGTTTTGCGATTGACTCCTCTGTCTTTGATTGAGGTGGTGTTGGATAGATAACTGTTGTATCAAGAACGTTACCATTTTTGTCAATAACTGCAATCTTACAGCCAGTTCTATAAGCTGGGTCAAGACCTAAAATAATGTTATTTTTAAGTGGAGCTTCCATAAGAAGTGGTTTTAAGTTAACTTCAAACATTTTAATAGCCTGCTCGTCAGCCTTGTCAGTTAAATTATTTCTGCATTCTCTTTCAAGAGAAGGGAATAAAAGTCTGTCATAAGCGTCAGCGATTGTCTCTTCCATGAGCTTGTCCGTGTCTGGATTGTTTTTCTTAAAATGTTTGTTGATTGTGCCAATGGCAAGTTCGTTATTAAGCTGAATTTCAACTTTTAAGCATTTCTCTTTTTCACCACGGTTAATAGCAAGAATTCTATGACTTGGAAGTGCTTTAACTTCTTGCTTGAAGTTTGCATATGTCTCATAAACTGCACTGTTTTCATTTTCAACGAGTTCGCAAACAATAATGCCTTTACTTTCGATAAGAGCTCGAAGTTCCTTTCTTAAATCAGCATCATCTGAAATACGCTCAGCAATAATATCCATCGCACCGTGAAGGGCTTCGTCTACAGTTTTAACCTCTTCACTTATAAACTTCTCCGCCTCTTTTTCTACCACATAACTCTTTGATTGAGCCTGCAAAATATCCGCAAGAGGTTCGAGTCCTTTTGCAATAGCAACAGTTGCTCTTGTTTTACGTTTTGGCTTGTATGGACGATAAATATCCTCAACTTCGGTGAGAGTTCTTGCGTTTTCAAGCGCGATTTTAAGTTCATCAGTCCACTTGCCCTGCTCGGTAATAACCTTTTCAACTTTTGCTTTTTCATCATTTAAGTTTCTAAGATATTTAAGTCTTTCACTAAAAGCACGAAGTGTTTGGTCGTCACAGGTGCCGTGCATTTCCTTTCTATAACGTGCGATGAAAGGGATTGTACAACCTTCATCTAAAAGATTTATGATGTTTTGTGAATATTCAACTTTAAGTCCAAATTCTTGTGCTAAAACTTCTGTAAGATTCATTTTTTAATTAAACTCCTTTATTTTTCTTGCAATCTCTATTACTTTTTCCCTTAAAGAAGAAAATTCTTCTTTGAGAGGCTGGTCAGAAAGTAAAATTCTTTCATTGAAGATATTTTCTTCCATTCCCTGGACTGAAATTGAAATTTCTTCGCCTTTTTTAAATTCAAGTGCTTTTATAAGGTCGTTAAATTTCACAAGTCCAGTCTCATACATGAGATTGTTTGTATTTATGTTTGCAAGTTTTGCCTCGCCTAACATGTCTATATTATAACACTTTCCGCTTGAAAAACCAAACTTTAAACGGTTATAAATAAAATTATATAAATTTATTGCCCCCTTACCCTCTTCTCCGTCACTTCTTGGAGATAAAATAAGAGTTGGATTATATTCAGCCAATAACTTTTGGTCATCTTTATCAATAAAATTTAGTCCATAAATATAACATTCTCTATCTAAAAAGCCAAAATCTTCAAGTATACTGGCTGGCGATTTGCCATAACGATTGACAGCTCGTCCAACCTCATCAAGGTCGCGACCTAGATTTATCATAACTCCTATATCAGTTTTTCCGCAAAAATCAGAAATTTCTGATAAAGCACCTTCCGCATAGTCTATAAGGTCCTCAATATAAAGTTCAACTCGCCCGCCTACAAAGTGTTTGGTCGTCAGTGCGGACATTAGGCGGGCGGATAGAATTTCCTTGCCCGTAATGTGGTATTTATCTAACGAATTAAGTCCAAGTTCAGGATAAGGCACTTTAAGATATAACTTTCCTACCCCTGCCAGCATATTTTTTACTACTGCATAGTCACATAAAACTTGCGCTTCGTCTATACTTAATTTCTTTAAAAGTAAATCTTCTTCACAGTCATTTTGTAAATCTAAAAATTCACTTAAAGCACATGCCAAAGCATCACAATAATAATTTTCAAATGTTTTAATTTTAAGTTGCATATTTCTCCATTTACTTACTTATTATACACTAAATGGAAGAAAAAAAGCAAACAAAACAGAGGGTAATTTTACATGCTGACGTCAATAATTTTTTCGCGTCAGTTGAATGTGCACTCGACCCCACTCTTAAAGATAAACCAGTCGCAGTGACCGGCAATCCAAAAAAGCGAACGGGCATAATTCTAGCCAAAAACGAACTTGCAAAAAGTTATGGAATAAAAACTGGACAAGTCATAGGCGAGGCCTTAGCTTTATGTCCAGAGCTAAAATGCGTTGCACCTCACTATGATTTATATGAGGACATTTCAAAAGAACTGCATGCGATTTATCTTGACTACACAAATTTTGTTGAACCGCTTGGACTTGACGAATGTTGGCTCGATGTCACAAATTCGCTTAATTATCTCAAAAAAACAGGTTTAGAAATAGCCGATGAAATTCGCGAGCGAGTAAAACGCGAACTCAATATAACCATTTCCGTTGGCGTATCCTTCTCAAAAATATTTGCAAAACTAGGCTCCGACCTAAGAAAACCCGACTTTACAACTGTCATAAGTTTTGAAGATTTTAAAAAATTGACATATGAACTTCCCTTAAACTCAATTATAGGCATAGGCAGAAGACTGGAAAAGAAATTTTCAGCAATCGACATTAAAACCATAGGCGATTTTGTCAAGCTTGAAGATGACTATCTTAAAAGCATAATGGGCATAAATGGAACAAATTTAAAAGAAGATTTACTTGGAGTCCGCCTTAATCCAGTACTTGATTATTACACTCTTCCCCCTCCAAAGAGCATTGGAAATGGCACAACAACCATAAACAATATTTCATCACGAAAAGAGGTCGAAAAGGTAATATATTTTCTTGCACAAAAGATTTCAGTGCGCATGATACGACATAACGTTGTTGGCTCTACAATCTATATAAGTCTTAAAGGTAGCAACTTAAAATCTGTCAGAATGTCAAAAAAAATCTCACCAACTAATTCTGTTAGTGAAATTTCTCTGCATGCCTTAGACCTCTCTGATAAGATATATAAATATAACTATCCCCTCCGCTCTATAAGGATAAAGCTCTCTTCTCTTTCAAGCGCATCAGTCAAACAATTGTCTTTTTTCGATTCACCCAAAAAGGATTATTCTTCACTTTTAGTCGAAGCAAACAAATATGGAAAAGTGTTCCTCGCTTCTGATAAAGCAGAGTTCATCAACAGCGCAAAACACCCTCATGAAGAAGAATAAAAACCACAAACTAGTCATAACTTCCATTTGTTTTTGAAATTTATAATTAGTTATGGTTTTTATTTGTTTTTAAATTAATAATTAGCCAAGTCTTTCTTTTTAATTTATAAATGGTTTTTAAGAAAATAAACATTTGCACTCACGCCCGCAAGGGCGCCATCGCCAACTGCGGTGGCTATTTGTTTTAAGCTTGATTCCCTCACATCTCCGCAAGCAAAAACACCTTCCTCACTTGTTTGCATACTGCTGTCACAAACTATAAAGCCATTTTCGTTAAGTTCAATTTGCCCATTTAAAAGTTCAGTATTTGGCTTTTTACCAGTGACAAGAAATGCTCCGTTAACCTCTAAAGTTTTTCTTTGACTATTCTCTTCAATGACAACCCTTTTTAACGCTTCGCCACCCTCAAAAGCAACGGCCGAAGCGGTTATAATTTCTAAGTTTGAAAGCGACTTGAATTTCTCATCTAAAAGATTGTCAACATTATATTTTGAGACTAAATACACCTTCTTGCAAATTTGAGAAAGATAGACAGCATCTTTTACTGCATACTTACCAGAGCCTACAACTGCAACAACTTTATTTTTATAAAAATTGCCGTCACAATGAGCGCAATAACTTATTCCTCGTCCACTAAATTCACTTTCGCCTTTAACGCCAAGTTCTTTTGATGCCATGCCAAGAGCCAAAATAATAGAAGTAGACTCATAGGTCGCCCTTTTACATGTAACTTCTTTCAAATCTCCCTTAAAATTGAAGCCGACCACCTCATCACTGATGATTTCTATTTCATTCTTCTCAACTTGCATATATAAATTATCAACAAGACTCACGCCGTCTGTCTCAGCAAAGCCAGGATAATTTTCGATTTTGCCTATGCTATTGAGTTGACCGCCAAGAGCCATTTTTTCGATAATAGCAACTTTTCTACCTGCGCGTTTTGCATAAATACCAGCCGTTATACCCGCAACGCCTCCGCCAATGATTATTATATCATAACTTTTCTTTTCTTCCATAATTCTTTCCTTAAAATTTATTGTACAACAAAATTAAAAAAAATAAAAGCGAATTACAAAAAGAAAACATGCTTTTTACATGTCCTCTTAAAAAATAGGCTAAAAAAAACTTGCCAAAAGGCAAGCATTTTTTAACGTTTTGAGAATTGAGAAGCTTTTCTTGCTTTCTTGAGACCGTACTTCTTTCTTTCCTTCATTCTAGGGTCACGTGTAAGAAGTCCAGCTTTCTTAAGCTCAGCTTTATACATTTCATCAGCCTTAACAAGAGCTCTTGCAATACCATGACAAATAGCACCTGCTTGACCAGAAATACCACCACCAACTACTCTAACGATAACGTCATATTTGTCACCGCTTCCAGTAACTTCAAATGGTTGACGAGCAACGAGAAGAAGAGTATCTCTTTGAAGATATTCACCCATTTCTCTTCCATTAACAGTGCATTTGCCACTGCCTGGGAAAAGTCTAACTCTAGCGATTGATTTTTTTCTTCTGCCAGTTGAAATAATTTGACTAACTGACTTAGTTTTCTTTTCTGCCATTAACGTCTAACTCCTTTTACTTCAACTTTTTGAGGTTGTTGAGCCTCGTGTCTGTGAGCTTCATCTTTGTAAACATGAAGTCTTGTAAATTGTTTTCTTCCAAGAGAAGTCTTTGGAAGCATACCTTTTACGGCATATTCAATAGCTTTAGTTGAATCTTTTGCCATTAAAGTGCCATAGTCAATTTCTTTAAGTCCACCAACGTATCCAGTATGCCATCTGTGTTTCTTGTCAACAAGTTTGTTTCCAGTAAGAACAAGTTTGTCAGTGTTGATAACAACTACGAAATCACCGCAATCTACGTTTGGTGTATATATGGTTTTTACTTTACCAGTTAAAATATCTGCAACTGTGGTAGCAACTCTTCCAAGAGGTGCACCAGCAGCGTCAACAACGAACCATTTTCTTTCAATGTCCGCTGGTTTAGCTAAATAAGTTTTCATTTTTCCTCCGAACTGCCTTTTTTAGCGTCTCGTTTATGGGGCTAGTACAAACGAATATTTGAAATAACTTCCGTCAAATCCAATAATGTTTCGCGCCTAGACTTAACTTCCATTATTCAAATAAAAAACGCCTTAGTTTTAAGACGTTTATTATTTTACATAAGTTTAATATAATTGTCAAGTATTTTTATAATATTTTTTCAATATATTTTTCAAATTATCAAAGCTAACTTTCCTAGCCATTTTCGATTTATTTGGCCACCTATTATACTTTTTCTACTTTCATTTCCTCTCACAGCCAATTAAACCTGTTGAATTTATGCATAATTATACATTTAAATCGTTGTCTTCGTCAGCGTCATAAAATTCTTCATATTCGTCTTTCATAATGTCAAGTTCAACATCTGAATAAAATCTGACGATGTAATCGGCCAAATCAATGCCATATTCAACTTCACTGTCAAGAGCCATTTTTGCATAATAATCAAGCTCTATTTGAGCATACTCATCCTTTGAGTTCTTTTTATACAAGTTGAAATATTTGTTTGCAATCTGAAAATCCGACAAAGAAGCTACAAGTAAATCTATTGAAGGAAAATCAGCATTTGGAAGCTCTCTTATTTTACCGTCAACACATACCTTAAGCACCTCATAAGATACCTTTGCAAGCTCCTTTTCAAGTGTCAATTGAGAGACGTTTTCTTGTGTAAAAAGCCCGAAATTTACAAGGGAAGAAAAGTCTTTAGGTAAAAACTCAACATACTTATCTAATAGTTCTTTTGCTCTGTCAGATTTTACTCCATTTTCACCAAAAGCAAAATACTTTTCAAGCAAAAAGTCCTTAAGCGACAGAAGCCAAACCATCTTATGCCCCTTATCATAATCATTGATAGCTTTAGTATATAATATAGCCAAACCATTTATATAAGATAAAGCCAAAGCAAATGTAACCTTTTGCTGTGGAAAAGACTGCTTTATATCATCAAGCATGTTATTTTCAATCTTAATTCTGTTAACATTTCTACGCATAATAATACCTCTTTTAATATTATAGCATATTTTTTTACTTTTTTCAAGGGATTTTTTATAGTATAAATATGCATAAAATTGCATAAATATTTATCTATAAATTATTTAAAATTTATGTAAAAAAATACAAAAAAGTCTTGACAAGCTCTTATATATATTATATAATATAAATGCGTAATAATATTTTTTCATTATTACAAAAGTTTTAGGGAAAAATGGCAACATAAAAAGCCGAGCTAAATAAAGCTTTCAGCCTTTCCATTTGTCACTTTTGACTGACCTATAAAAAAGATTTTTTCACATGGACAACCCATGTTTACATATATATACAATTGAATATGTCAAAAGCAAATGTATGCGCTGTAACCCTACTCTATTCAAGGGGTGCAATTACATGGCTAAAAATAAAAACCATAACAACGATAAAAACGCGTCAAGCGATATAGATATAAACAATTTAACAAACCAAAGCCTGGCTTCAGAGGAAGTCAATCTTTTTGCGTCTGGCGATAATTCAAACGAGAATGATTCATCTAAAGAAATCAAAACTGAAGTCATGACTAAAGCAAAAAAGAAAAAAAATGCTAAAGACCTTTTAAATAAAGAGGAAGAAGCTTCTGAGGCAGAGCTTAAAGAAAATGAAAATGAAAAAATGGCTGAAAAGCCTTTAAATAAAGGGAAAGAGCATAAAAAGAAGAAACAAAAAAAGCCTTATGAGAAAACAACCTTCATGCACAAGATGAGAGTGCTTGGAGTTTTGCTTGTACTTGGAGTTTTTACTGGTAGTGGACTTGGAGTTTGGTATTTCAATGTAAACTTAAGGTCTAGAGTAAGTTATTCAGATTACGACCCAACAGAGTACGTATTTGACACAAATAAATTACTTGCAGACAAATTCAATCTTACAACAAAGGCCGAAAGAGACTCTTTTAAAAACTATTCTGGAGACATTAAACCAAGCGACCTTAAACCAGAGGAAAACCTTGCTCTTGCAGTCCACAAGGCTACACTTGCCGACACTTTCCTCTTTACAGGAAATGGTTCATCAACCGCTTCAATGATGAACATCACGCAATCTGTTTATAGTTTAAGACGCTTTGACGGTACAAATTACTATTTTGAATCAATCAGTAAAGGTATGCTCTCAATTGCCAACCTTGACCATTATGTTAAAGGTTCAAATGAAGTAAAGATTTACAAAGGGACTAGTATCAGCCAAAAGAATGCCAACTGGAATTATTCTCAAACCTTAACTAAAAACAAATATATGGACATGACTGGAAGTCTACCAAGCGGAATTACTCCATATATTATATCAGCTAAAACTTATAATTCTGTCATTGTAGAGTACGATGAAGAACTTGACCAATACTCTTTCACCTTCGATTTACACCCTATCACAAGCGTACTTTACTATTACAAAGAAATGAAAAGAACTGGAGGACTTGAAGCTGACCCAGAATTTAAATCTATTCAATATACTGCCGTTATGGACAGCAAATGGAATCTTGTTTATACCGAGGTCTTTGAAGAATATGACGCTATCAAGCTCGGTCTTAGAAACAGTTTAAAAGGTACCATCAAAATTGAATATGACTTCAATTGTGACGTCACACCTCCAACCTTAAAAGGATAATCAAAATGAGAAAAGTATTTAAATATTTATCATATGCAGTTGTTTATCTTATAATCTCAATAGCTTCAGCTTACGGGGTTATAACTTTGTCAACTAGTTATGCAGGCAGACAGGCTCGCGGAAACGGCTCTGACGAAAGCTCTACCCTTCCATCTCAACTAACAAGTATAATTGAGAACTTTTCTAATTCAAGTTATTTAAGTTTTAATCTTAATACCAACATTGATTATCAAGATGAAAGTTTTGAAATCACTGTTGATGGCGAACTTGATATGTCGAAAGGATTTGAAAATATATCTTTTGGCGGAAATGTCAATGCTCTTATTGTAAATAGCGACATAAGTTATGACATGAATTTTATATATAATAATGGCAAGACATATGTTGATATACTTAATGGCAAAATGACCATTGAAACAACTAGCGTATTTAATTCAATCACTCAAATTTTAAACTTATTAGACGTTAAAATCCCTGAACTCGGCTTTGATATGTCTAGTTTTGATATTAGTTCAATGATGGGAATATTCTCAAATCTTGAAGAAAATGTATTAAAAAATGGCAATTATGAAATAAAAATAGCACTTCCAACTGAAAAATACTTAATTCTCATCTGCGATAAAGATTATAAGGTATTATCTTTAAATTTTGATTATGCTACTGAAGAATTTAGCGTTGCAGTAAACGGTAACCTTAATTACCCTACCACTTCAAGCATTCCTACTCCTAATGATGAAGAATATATTAATGTTGGCAACCTACTTGATGTAACAGAAAGTGCAATTCGTTATGCAAAAGATTTAACTAATCCTGCTTATGAAATAAACTTAGACTATAATGATATGTCAGTTAAAGGACAATTATTTGTAAACCCTAACGCCCAGACTGCAATGTTTACAATGATTATAGATGAAAATACTTTAAATTTAATTTATCTTAATAACTGTATTTTCGTTGAATATGGCGAAGTCTATGTTAAATTTGAACTTAAAGATATAGATAAGGTAGACGAACTTTTAAATAATCAACTCAATGTTAAACTTCCAATTGAAGAAATTACAAACTTAATAGATGACTTAAAGAATGGAAAGTTCTTGGATTCAATAAGCGGAGTCGATTTCTCTACACTACTAAATAAAGACCTCAACTCAATAGATTTATCTGTAATTGAAAAGGTCTATGTAGAAGGCGACAAAACTTTCATTGATATTAAAAATATAGGTCAAGTTGGACTTGGACAAAACAATAAGATTTTAAACTTCATTAGCTTCTCTAACAACGAAGTTAAGCTTTCATTGAAAGTAATAGATTTTAAAGATTTCTCTTTAATAGCCTCAACAGATTCTTATATCAATCTCGTAGTTATGCTCCCTACTATAAATAACGCTCTTGACATTTTAAAATCTACTACAATAAGAGGAAGCATTGCTGTCAAGTACGGCGAGTTTAGCTTGCCAGTTGAATTCATCGCAGTTACAAGCAATGATTACTACAAATTAGCAACAACAATTGAAGACAAAGATTTCACAATAGAAAAACTCAACAATAAAATTTATTTAAATCTTGCCGAAACTTTCAAATGTGTTGTAAATCTTGACACATTCTCTGATGAACTCATCAAATTCATAAGCGAAATCAATTACGACCTTCATTTAAAGGAAATTTCTGAGATTATAGATAAATTTGAAAGCATAATTTCAAGCGAGCAAAATCTTGCTCTTATAAAATCACTTACTCAAACTGAAAATGGATTTGTTATCACCCTCTCAAATGACATGGTTATCACTCTTGGAAATGATGAAAAAACTATCCTCGTTGATACTTCTGTAAACGGCGTTGAAATTTCTGTAAACGTAAACGGTACAGACGAAATCCTTACTATTCCAACTTTCAATGATGAAGAATATGACAAGGTTGAGACTTTACTTGAACTTGTTAAAGTTATTGTCAATTCTGGAATT
>CATKXS010000018.1 GCA_949841045.1 uncultured Clostridia bacterium
TTTAAAGCATTTACGATAGTTGTTTTTGCTTCTGCAAGTGTGATTGTTGTATCTTCTTTATGTCCACAACCTACAAACGCAAAACAACCGACAACAAGTAATAATGCCATACACACAATTGATTTTAACTTTTTCATAAAAAATACTCCTTTAACAAGAGTATTATAATATAAAACACCAAACGAAGTCAACTATTTGGTATACAAAACCACATAATTTGGTGTGATACTTTAATTTTGAAAGTCCATTGTCTCGCAAGAAATAGCACTTTTGCCTTAAAATATTACATAGGAAAGGTGTTAAAATGGATAAACAAGAAATAATAACTAGAATAAAAATAATTAGAAATCGTGCTAATTTATCTGCAAGGTCGCTATCTATTGCAATAGGAATGAACGAATGGTATATAAGCAGACTAGAATCTAAAAAACAAGGCTTTTTGCCTAGTATGGAAGTATTTTTAAAAATTATGGAAGAATGTGGTTGTACACCACAAGAATTTTTTCATTATGATATTACACAATATAAGAAAGACGAAGAAATTATAAACTTATTACAAAAAGCGAATGACGAAAAGAAATCGGCTATAATATCGTTGCTTAAAAACTAATTGAGCAAATTTGATATATCTTCTACAACATTATCTTTAACTAAACCCATAATAACTGCTTTATAACCTCGCTTATTCATTTCGTACTGTATAATCTTCATAAGTTCAACAACATCATTTTCAAGCGAATGTCCTTTTGTTTCGCAAGCAAATAGTTTTGGTTTATTCTCAAACATATCAATAACCCCTTAACTAAGTAGAATTAACCCTTTTACAATTAATTTAGCCTTGTGAGAGTTTAAGAAAGGGAAATTTAATTTCACTTTCAAATTAAAAATTATAAAACTAATTATAAAATTTATTTACGTAAAGTTAGAAAAGTTGTATAACTTATAAAAGGTTCAAAAGATACAAAAATGACAAAAGTTAGCTCAAAACTTACAAAAGTTATAAAAGATATTATATGTCACAAAAGTTATTTCAAAACGATATCGTATCTTCGGAACCGAGGGTTACGCGTTCAAATCGTGTGCGGAGCACCAAAAAGCCTTGTTTTTAGGGCATTTCAGCGTTAGCCGAGCAAGGAACTTGGCGAACGCGCAAGCAGGTTTTAACCAGCTTATTTTATCAGTCGATGAATTTTGTTTATTAAGGACAAAAAAACAAACCCAAATGAGAGAAATATCTCAAATGGGGGATCGATTTTTTGCGTTAAATTTTTGCCAAAATTAACATTAAAAAGACCAAATTATGCTTGTTTTCTACAAATTTTCTACAAATCATTCACAAATTTGTGCAAGTGATGTTTTGTGTCGTAGTGTATTATATTGGGTATTTTGATTATTTGTAATCAAATTCTAGCTCTGTTTTTCTTTCATAAATTTCGCCATCAAGTTTATCAAGCATACTTTTTGGGGTGCTTTTGCGTGCATAACAATAGTTACATCCGTGATGACAAGTATCATATCTTCCAATATCTATTGCTGGCATGCAACCACAATTTTTTCGTTGTCCATCTAGTTTATTATTCTTGCGTTTTACTGTTATATTTTGTTCTTTAAATTTTTCGGTTAAAAGATTTTCAAAAATTTCACCATCAATACATTTACTTGGGACAATTTCGTACTTGCTCCAATCGCCACTTTCAGCACAAGCCTCAATTTGAATTTTATTTTCTTTTGCAATTTTTGAGAATGCTGATAAAATTTCATGTTTCTGTGTAAGATTTGGAGCCCAAACAGTATTTGAACAACCTTTATAACTAACAATCAAAAAACTAATTTTGCAATGTTCTGTAAATCCTTTAAGCTCTTTGCAAAGTTTTGCAAACTCTCTTTTGTGCCACTCCACATCTATTCCTTTTGATAAAAGAATTGGGTCATATCGCCAAATCACAGGGCAGTGTTCTGAAAATTCTTTAAAACTTTCAATTCTTTCTTCAAGTGTTGGTAGCCCTGCTTCAATGTGGTTTGGATAAGCATTTAGAGTGTAAAGAAAGTAGTATTTTAAATCTTTTAACTCATTTAATCGGTTTAGCATAGGTGCTGGATTTTTTGTCCAGAAAACAATACCTTCTAAATTGCCTTGAACTTCAATTTTCTTTTCGCCAAGCAGATTAGTTTGAATGTTATTTATTTTTAATGGTTCAAGATTAATCTTTGCAATTTTTGTAGGGTTGATTGGATTTGGGACAAGAATATATCCATCTTTTAACTTATTAAAAAACCAATCACTATAAAAAGCAGGTATATCAGTCCGCCTTGAAACGCTTAAAATCATAATTATCTTTCTCCACTTATAATTATACCTCGTCCGTCCAAAATTTCAAACTGTTTGAATCTAAAATTGTGTTTTAAATTTATTATCAAGTTGTCTAATAAATCTTGTTCTTCTTTTGGCATATGATAATTATTGTTTATTGTATAATCGCATATTAGAAAGAAATTATCTTTATTTTTCAACGCTCTCACCAAAATTTTATTTAAATCCGTATTATTTGAGATGGTAAATAAAGAATTAAAAAAGCAAATTACTAAATTGTCGTGACGACCTTCAAGCATAAAATTACCTGTGTCAAATTTAATTGTTTTTGGCAATTTTGGTTCAAAATTTTTGTAGGTATTCGTTTTCTTTATTTCCCAATCGCATTCATCAATTCCAAAATATTTAATATTTTTGCCAAATACTTCAGTTGCCGCAATATAATCTAAGCCTAATCCACAACCAAAAGAGAAGATTGTAGGGATTCTGTCTTTCATCAATTTTTTTAATGCAACAAAACTTTCTTTATTTTTCTCATAATTTTTCTCAGCATATTCTTTTAGATAATTTAGATTTGAACATAAATTTTCTATTTTTATATTACACCTTCCTTTAAAATGCAAAAGGTTGAAGAAAGCAATTTTTCTTCAACCTTTTCTTAAATTTTAACATGCAAAATTTCAATTTTCAATGTTTAGTGACAGAATTTTTCACCTCACAAACAAAGTCGATTAACTTTTTAGCCAGAAAGTTCGGCTGAGACACTTAACGCATAGTCATCCTCGATTTGGTTAGGTGTTTTATTATTCAATGTCTGATGAGGACGATAATCATTATAATATTGCATATAGGAGTCGATGCTTTCTTGCAGTTCTTCAAAATATTCAAAGTTGTATGAGTTAATTTCTTCAAGTTTAAAGTGGAGAAAAACGATTCCATTGGAGCATTATCATCGGTATTTCTTTGTTAGAGAAGGATTGTTTGATTTTGAGAGAATGGAGTAAACATGAATTCTATATTTGTATATTGTAATCCTTGATCGATATGAAAAGAAAGTTCAGCAGGTCGACCGCGATTTTCAAAGGCGTCTTTAAAGGTATTTATTGCTAAACTTGAGTTTTCTTGACTTGATAAACGATAAGCAATAACTTTACGAGAAAACAAATCAATAATAACACATAGATAAAACTTTGCACTTGCGACTCGCAGTTCAGTTGTATCACAAACCTAATATTTATTAGGTTCAGTTTGAGTAAATCGTCTTTTGAGGTGATTCCAACAAAATTTGAACCTATTCTTTTGTGAAGTGAATGTTTTCTTTCTTCACTGTTTGCTTTTGATACCTATTTCTTTCATTAATGTTGCAACTTTTGATTGAGAAGTTTTTATTCCTAATGTTGCTAACTTAATATAAATTTTGTTTGAACCAAATCGCTGTTGGCTTTCGTTGAAAACTTTCAAAATTTCTTCTTTAAGATAATTATCACGAATTTCCTTTTGTGTTACCTTAACTCTACGAAAATGATAATTGAAAAAAGTTGCAGAAGGCAATTCTAACACCTTGCACATTACTTTTATTGGAAATTTATCTTTCAAGCGAGCAATTGCTTCTTCTTTTTGTCGTATTGGGTAGGGGGTACACAATTTGATAGTTTAATTATTTCAAGTTCACGAGAACCTTTTGCCAACTGCTTTTGCAACTTTATATATTGTTCGTAAGTAAAACAATTCTTGTCTTTTGCTGTTTTGACTTTATATAACTTTAAACAATCATACAAACAAGTTTTTGGTATTGAGTACTTGGCACACAATAGTGCTTATACATTTGTTTTATTTAATTTCTATCTCTATAGGAGAGTATAAAGATGGCATTAAATTAACTTGAATTTTGATTTTTAGGTAAAAAATCAAAACAGGTTTGAGAAAATCATGTTATAATCAAAATATTAAGGAGGCTAAATGACAAAATTGTCTACAGATGAAGTTAATCAGCTCAAGAAAATAAAAGTTTTTTTATGTATACCAGCAAAAGACAAAACATACTTGGCTTCTATAGATTCGCGCTTTGTTGATGTGGATCAGGAAGAGGCAGTATATAAATTTGGTTACGATAAAAATATGTCGCAAGATGAATTCTCTAAATTGCAAGGACATGGTGTAATAGTTAGAGATGATAGTGAAGAATACATTCATAAAAGAATTTTAGAGCATTTAAAAAATGGGAAAATTATTCTTTCTGCTACACATAAACATATATTTCGTTTTTTAGAAGAACAAAGTATTCCTTATGCTATAATACAATATCCAGTTGCTGATGTAGATTATTTTAAAAATCGCATGAGACAAAGAGGTAATTCAGAAGCATTTATAGAAGCAATGTTGAGCCATCGTGCTCAGTCGTATATTAAACATAAGAATAATCAGAATGCAACTGCTGTTATAGATATACATAGATATGAGTTTTTGTCAGATATTATGTGGGAAATTTTTGGAAAACCAACTCCAATTGAATTTGATATGAAAGAAATTGGTGATGCTTTTTCATTTTATAATTTGGATGAAAAATATAAACCTCAAATTTATGATTGTGTTCAAGATGTTTTAAATAACGAATGTTTAAAAAATAATTTTTTTGAAGTATACAAAACATTATTTATTGAGAATTCTGATAAATTTAGGTGTTTATGGAAGATAAAAGATATTGATGCCCTTTTCGGTGCCAATGCCCCTGCATTTGTTACAAATTTGATGATTTTGATAGGAATGCCAATTCATAAGGCAAAAATGAAAGAAATGAAATTTGATAGAAAACAAATCAAATGTCATAAAGCAAGAGTAAGAGAGTGTTTTATAAACGATTTGGAAAAGCGAGGGTATAAGGAAATACGGATTTCTCAAATGCTTTGGGCGTCATATTTTATGAATTGTAGAATTATTGAGGTTGGAATATTGCAATATGAGTATGATAGTGTGGTAGATAAAATTAAAATTCATATACCACCTTTGCCCAAACTGGATTTTAAAAAAGTAAAAAAATCTTTAATTGATTCAAAAGCGCAAGTGAGAAAATATTTTCACTTTGTTGATAAGCAATATGTATGTAATAGTTGGTTGTTAAGCAAGCAATTGACTGCACTATTAGATAACAAAACAAATATAAAAAAATTTCAGTCTTTATTTCAAATAAAAGAAGGCGAGGAATGTGTTTCTGACATTCTAAATCATGTTTTTAACTTAAAAACGTGCAATGACTTTGAGCAACTCCCCGAAAATACTTCACTTCAAAGAAAAATTAAGATTCAACTAAAACAAGGAAGAATATTTAAACTCGGGAGTGGTGAATTGCTTTGATTTTCGCGATATCAAAAATAATCAAAAAATATTAAAAGGATATAAATCTGCTTTACTCACTTGTGATAATATGCAAGCATAATCACAGTTCGTTCATTGATTTATCAAAATTGGGGGCAAAATCGATACAGATTGCAAAGAGTTGTGGTATAATGATTTAGGAGAAAAATATGTTAGGCATATACTTTAGTGGAACAGGAAATACGAAATTTTGTGTTAACAAATTTTTGGAATTATATAATGAGAACAACATTTTTGAAAGTTATTCTATTGAAGATGAAATTTGTGTGAGCAAAATAAAAGAGAGTAAAGATATTCTTTTTGCATATCCCATTTATTATAGTTCTTTGCCACCAATTGTTGAGAGTTTTATAAAAAACAACAGAGAGATTTTTAAGAATAAAAATATTTTTATTTTAGCAACAATGGGGTTGTTTAGTGGTGATGGTGCAGGCCTTAGTGCCAGACTTTTCAAAAAATACGGTGTTAAAATCACAGGCGGGCTTCACATCAAAATGCCAGATTGTATTGGCGATATTAAACTATTAAAAAAGAGCATTGATGAAAATAGGCAAATAGTGAAAGATGCAGTGGCAAAATTAGATACATCTGTAAAAAAGATTAAATCTGGTAAAAAAATAAAAAATGGTTTAACATTATTTAATCATATTGCAGGGTTGTTTGGTCAAAGGCTTTGGTTTTATAACAAAACAAAAAAATTAAAAAATAAACTTATAATAGATTATGGCAAATGTATATCTTGCAAAATGTGTATAGTTGAATGCCCTGTGAATAACTTTATTGAAGTGAATGGAAAACCAAAAGCTCAAGGCAAGTGTACTTGTTGTTATAGGTGCATAAGCAACTGCCCAAAGCAAGCGATAACCCTTATTGGCAAAGAAATTTATGAACAAAGCAAAATAGAAAAATATTTAGGTTAAAATGTCAAAAGATAAATTAAGGAGCAATAGTGAACTGGCGAAGCCGAATATTATTGCGATTTCAAAATTGAAAAAATAAAATTATAAGAAAACGCTCTATTCTTTCGCGTTGTTCTTGCGTGCCTAAAAAAGAAAATCACGAGCAAAGGTTCGTGATTTTTTGTTGTAAAATAAATCAAATCGATTTTGTAGTATACAAAAAATAGCAAAATCCTACGGTTCGTGGGAGTTATTTTTCAATAAACTATGATATAATAATTGCAAGAGGCGAAAGATGGATTTAAGAGTTTCAGGGAAATTTATTGCAGAGCAGAGAAAGGCAAAGGGATTGATACAAGTGAAGCTTGCAGAGATATTACATGTTAGCGAAAAGACAATTTCAAAATGGGAATGCGGAAATGGATTCCCAGACACAACATTGATGTTGCCATTATGCGAAGCTTTGGATATTTCCGCAAATGAATTGTTGTCAGGAAGGAAATTAGTTGGCAGTGAATATAAAGAACAAGCAGAACATAATATTGTTGCATTAAAAGCCCATCAAGAACAAAGTTCAAGATTTTTACTAACCCTTGAAAATGTGCTAGGGGTTATGAGTTCTATTTCATTTATCATTTTAATTTTTGTTGCGTCATTTTGTGAACTTGCAACTGGCTGGAGAATTGCATTTATAGTTGTCGGAATTTTGCAATTTATTGTGTGTATTTATTTTTGTTTGCGAATTGAAAAAGATGCTGGCTATTATGAATGTGCATACTGTAATAACAAGTACATTCCAACATATAGGCAAGTTCTTTTTTCAATGCATTATGGCAGAACAAGATATATGAAATGCCCAAAGTGTGGCAAAAGGTCGTGGAACAAAAAGGTTATCAATAAAGATTAAGTATAAAAGAAAAGTAAATCACGGACTAAGTTTCGTGATTTTTTGTTACAAAAAAATAAAATTAAATGTATATTAAAAAATGGAAGATTTAGATAAATTTAGAATAATGGTAGACAGCAATGATGTTTACAACGAAAATGTAACAATAAAGAGTTTTTGTTTGTTTAAAATGTTTTCTTGCAAACTTTGATTTTTTTCAATGATACGCTCAATTCTTAGAGAATGGAATTGACACTTTTCATTGTCTAGATTTATATATTATTGCCATTTTTAATTAGAGAAATCTTTTGTAAATGCATTTTCCAGTTTACAAATATTGTTTAATTGAAGTTGCATATTAAGCGAGGCAAATAATTTTACTCAGAAAATTCCAAGCAAATTTTTTCACCTTTTGTGTAATATAAATAGACATTAAATTTAGAATGGCTAAATTTAAATTTTTCTTATAAAGTAATACAAAATAAAAAGTTTTATGCTATAATGAACTTATATTATAACTTGGAGGAATAATGGACGACAGAATTGACATTAAAGAAAACTATGTTTACCAGCTTAATAAGTCATTATTGGCAATTTTACTTAAAGACCGTTCTTCCAAAAAAAATATAATTTGGGCAACAGATAGTTATCTTAAAAGGGGAAATGGCTATTTCCCTTTAGATAATATTACAGTTAAAGCAATAACAGGAAGAAATGGGGTCGTTATTAAACCACGAGTTGAAAAATCTAAACGAGAGCAGTCAGTAAGGATTAAACAAAAAGCTGAAGTATTTACACCTTCTTGGATTTGTAATGCTCAAAATAATCTGGTTGACAATGCTTGGTTTGGACGAGAGAATGTTTTTAATTGTGAAAAAGATAAGACATGGCTTTCTATAAAGGAAAAGATAATATTCCCAACAGGAAAGAGTTGGCAAGATTATGTCAAAGAAAATAGACTTGAAATTTCGTGTGGCGAAGCGCCATATTTAGTGAGTAGATATGATACGGTTACTGGTAAATGGCTTGACGTAAATGAAAGGATTGGACTTCTCGACCGAAAATTGAGAGTTATTAATGAAAATGTAGAAAGTGAAGATGACTGGGTAAAATGGGCGATGATTGCGTTCAAATCTATTTATGGATTTGAGTGGCAAGGGGACAGTCTTTTAATTGCAAGAGAAAACTTACTTTTTACCTTTATAGATTACTATGTTGAAAAGTTTGGGAATTATCCAATAGATGAACATCTTAAAGAATTTGCAAAGGTTATTTCATGGAATATTTGGCAAATGGATGGGGTTAAGTTTGTTATACCAAATAGCTATAGTTCAATTCCAAAAATACATGATTCATTAATTGATAATGATGAAAAGGAAAAATCATGCCAAGATTGTTCAAAAAATAGCAACAAACTCACAGATATATATTGCAAAGTTAAGAATTGGGAAACAAACAGGTCAATTAAATTCATTTCATTACTAAAAAATAAATCTTAAGAAGGAACATATGTTAGATAAATCTTTATTGGATGGTATGATTATAGGAAGAGTCGAACCTCATATTTATGCGTTCTCTACCAACACAATGCCGAACTATTTAAAAGTCGGTGATACTTATAGACCTGTAACAATAAGATTAAACGAATGGAAAAAATATTTCCCAGGTCTTAAAAAAGAATTTGAACATATAGCGAAAGTTGATGAAAATTTATACTTCCGTGATTTTTCTGTACATAATTTCTTAGAGAATGAAAAGAAAAGGCAAAGATTGCAAATAGCTGATACTCCAAAAGGTGTTTACTATTCAAGAGAGTTCTTCAAAGATGCAACTAAAGAAGAACTTGCAGAAGCTATCAATGACATTCAAAAAGACTATGCCGACAAAACAAATAAATATAATTTCTATAATGCTGAAACATTAAGAGCTGAAACATTCACGTTCCCTAGAACGGAGACCTATGAACCAAGACCTAATCAATATGATACCATTCAAAAGTTCAAACGGGCAGTCGAAAAGGGCAGGACTAACTTGTTAATGTATGCTGTAATGCGGTTTGGTAAATCTTTTACATCTATGTGTTGCGCCGTAGAAAATAATTCTAAGTTAGTTGTGATTGTTTCGGCTAAGGCTGATGTGTTATTAGAATGGAAGAAAACCGTTCAAAGTCATATTAAGTTCGCCGATTATGAATTTTATTCTAGCAGAGAATTACTTGCAAATCCGAAAATTGTTACAGAAAGGCTAGCCGAAAATAAAAAGTCGGTTGTATTTCTGACGTTACAAGACCTACAAGGGGAAACAATAAAGGAGAAACATCAAGAATTATTTGGACAAGATATTGATTTGTTAATAATTGATGAAACTCATTTTGGAGCTCGTGCTGAAAAGTTTGGTAAAGTATTGAGAGATAATTCTGATATAAAAGCTAGTATACATAAATATGATGAATTTGTAGATATTGAAGAAGCTCAAGAAAAAATAAATAAAACATTAAAAGCAAAAATAAAACTACATCTTTCTGGGACTCCATATAGAATTTTAATGGGCAGCGAATTTGAAGAAGAGGATATAATTGCTTTTTATCAATTTACAGATATTGTAAAAGAGCAAGAAAATTGGGATAGAGAACATTTGCTTGATGATGATTACAGAGAATGGGATAATCCATACTATGGTTTTCCGCAAATGGTTAGATTCGCATTCAATCCTAGCGAGTCTGCTAGAAAGAAGATGGAAGAACTAAAGAAAAATGGAGTTACTTATGCATTTTCTTCTTTATTAAAGCCAAAATCTATAAGAAAAGTGAATGATAATTTACATAAAGAATTTGAACACAAGAAAGAAATACTAGATTTGCTTGAAGTTATTGATGGTAGTAAAGAAGATGACGAGGTTTTAGGCTTTTTAGATTATGATAACATTAAAAAAGGTAAAATGTGTAGGCATATCGTAATGGTATTGCCTTATTGTGCGTCTTGTGATGCTATGGAAAAACTAATTAAAGAAAATGCTAATAGATTTAAAAATCTTAAAGAATATGAAATTATTAACATTTCAGGCGTTGACAAACCTAATCTTTATAAAGAAACAAAAGATGTAAAGGCCAAAATTAGAAGTTGTGAAGAGAGTGAGAAAAAGACTATAACATTAACAGTAAATAGAATGTTGACTGGTACAACAGTACAAGAATGGGATACTATGATATATCTTAAAGACACCGCATCTCCTCAAGATTACGACCAATCCATTTTCCGTTTGCAAAATCAATATGTAAAAAAATATAGAAGCGAAAATGGTGATACTATGAAATATAATATGAAACCACAAACACTACTTGTAGATTTTGCTCCTAATAGAGTATTCGCAATGCAAGAACAAAAAGCTCAAATATACAATGTTAATGTTGAAGAGGCTGGAAATTCAAAGTTGGCAGAGAGAATCAAAGAAGAATTAAGAATATCGCCTATCATTTGTATTAACAAAAATAAAATGGTCGAAATAACACCTTCAGATATAATTAAGGCGGTAAGTGAATACTCCAAAACACGAGGCGTTGCCGAAGAGACTATTGAAATACCTGTTGACCTTAGTTTATTAAATATAGAAACAATTAGAATGGTTATAGAACAAGAAAATGAGCTTGGTTCAAAAGCTGGGTTATCAGTAAAAGCTTCTTCTGGAGAAGGCAATGATATGGATGTTCCAGATAATGAAAATACCAACGAAAACACTACTTTGCAAGAAAATAATAGCACGTCTACTAATTCGCAAGATGAAGTTAACGAAGATGCTAAAAATCCAGAAAAACAATTTAGAACATATTATGCAAGGATATTGTTTTATTCATTTCTTACTGACGATGAAGTTATATCATTGCAAGATATTATCAATACTATAGATAAAACTAATAATCAAAGAATATTGAAAAACCTTGCCTTGAACAAACAGGTACTTGTATTAATGTCCGAAAATATGGATAAATGGGCATTAAGAAAGCTTGACTATAAAATTCATAATATAAATAAATTATCTCACGACAATACCATTTCTCCAGTTGATAGATGCTTTGTTGCAGTTAATAAATTTGGTAAACTTGGTGAATCTGAAGTATTAACACCAAACAATATTTGTAAAGATATGATTAACTTAATAACAGATGAACAGCTGAAAGACGTTTTAAATAATGGAAAAAAATTACTTGACATTGCTAGTAAAGCTGGAGAATTCGCTGTTGCAATATATGAAAGATTAAACAAATTAGGATTTACAATTGATTTAATTAAAGATTTTATTTATTCAATACCAACATCAACAATTACATATGAATTTACGCGCAAAATTTATGAAGTGTTAGGATTAAATATTGAAAATATTGCAGAAGATTTTACATCATACGATTTACTAAAATGTAAAAATAAGGAAGGAAGAGAAATAGATTTTGATAAAGCAATCAAACTATTAACACATTGTGATAATTTTAGTGAATAAAATTAAACAAAAATATAATAGAAGGAGGCAAAAAGGTGAAATTTGGAGCTGTTGTAGGCAATCCACCTTATCAAGAAGTTATAAGCAAAACGCAAGGAAATAAATCACTTAGCAAACAATTATTTCCTCAATTTATACTATTATCAGCGAAATTAAGTGATAATTATGTTTCTCTAATTACGCCTTCAAAATGGTTTACTAGCGAAGGCCAAGATGGCTCGTTTATTCCTTTAAGAAAATGGGCTAAAGAAAATAATCATTTTAAAAATATAGTTAATATTTTTAATGGGAAATCTGTTTTTTCGGAAGCGGAATTAGGCGCAGTTAATTATTTCTTATATGACAAAAATTATTCTGGTAATACGGCTTTTTCAAATATAATTGGAGATAAAGTTAATATAGTTGAAAGGCCACTTTTTGAAAATGATGTTGATATAATTTTATCAATGAACGAAATGGTCAGCATTTTAGATAAAGTTGTTCATAGAGAAGATTTTATATCATTAACTACTATTACTTGCGGAAGAAATGCTTTTGGAGTAGTTGGTAAAGAATCAGAAATAGATAAAATTTCAAAAAGCAAATATTTTAGGGGAGCAATTTCATTAAGATGTGCTCACGAGCAAATAAAATTCATAGATAAAAGCAATGTCAAGAAAAACAAAGAGCTGATGACAAAATGGAAAATATTTACATCCAAAGGCAATGGAGGTGCTGGAATTCTAGGTGGAGAAAAAGCTGTTTCAATATTGGGTAAGTCTTATATTGGCGAACCTAATTCTGTTTGCACAGATTCTTTGATACCAATAGGAAGTTTTAATACAAAGTTAGAAGCTAGTAATTTGCAGAAATATATGGCTACAAAATTCTTAAGATTTATGGTAGGAATTTTGAAAGTGTCGCAGAATATTTATCAAAATGTTTATCAATTTACACCTATACAAGATTTTACAGACAATTCTGATATTGATTGGAATAAATCTATTTCGGAAATTGATAAACAGTTGTATGAAAAATATGAGTTAAATGAAGTTGAAATAAATATAATTGAAACAATGATAAAATCTATGGAGTAGAAAATTGTAGGCGCTTTAATTTTTGGTCAGGGAATGGGCGGCTCGGTAGGGAATTCGTATTTTCAAAAATTAAAAAATATCAAGTTGCTTTATTAAAATTTCAAGACTAAACCGATTGCTGTTCTAGAGAGTTGTGGTATAATAATTTTGTGTTAAATAATATGGAAATCAGGAATTTATTAAATATTAAAAATGCAAAATGTTAAATTTTATGTTATTCTGATTTTTGAAAAGATAATAAAAGTTTTTAAAATTAATAAATTGAACAGGAGATAAATATGGACTATTTTAAAATTGCAAACAAGGAAATATTAAAGTATTTTGATATATTAGAGCCAGATATTCCAGTATGGCTAAAAGAGTATATAAACACAAGTGAAATGTTAAAACAGCACTATATAAGTGTAACGTGTGGAACAATTTATTCTGATTTATTTGAAAGCAGTTTTCTGTTTTCTAGTTTGGACCACTCAATTGCGGTGGCTCTTATCGTTTGGCATTTCACACATGATAAAAAACAGACTTTAGCAGGGCTGTTTCACGATATAGCAACTCCTGTTTTTAAGCATTGCGTAGACTTTTTAAATGGCGACTATATGAACCAAGAGTCAACAGAAGATTTGACTCGTGCGATAATTTTAAATTCAAAGGAAATCATGAGTCTTCTTGAAAGAGGCAAGATTGATATTTCTGAAGTTGAAGATTATCACCTTTATCCTATCGCAGACAATGACACTCCACAGCTTTCTGCGGATAGGCTTGAATATTCACTTTCTAACGCACTTTTTACCTATAATTTAGCTGGTTTTGACGAAATCAAAGAGTTATATCAAGATATTGAAGTGCAAAAGAATGAAGATAACATTCCTGAACTTGCGTTTAAGACCAAAGCACTTGCAAGAAAGTTTGTTAAAATTACAAGCAGATTGTCAGTTATTTATAGAGAGGACAGAACAAGATATACAATGCAGTTTTTAGCTGATATTATAAAGAAGCTGAACGAAGATAATGTGATTACAAAAGAAGCACTTTATAATATGAAAGACACAGACATAATGGATATTATCGAAAAGTCCAAGTTTGGTGATGTATTCAGAATATGGAAGAGTGCAAAGAAAGTCAAGACTTCTTCTATAGAGCCTAAAGATGTTTACTATGTTCATCATGGCGCAAAGATAAGATATATTGACCCTCTTTGGAATGGAAAAAGAATTTCTGAGTCTTGTAAGCTAGCTAAAAACATGATAGAGAAAAACTTGAGTTTTGACATGACTAAATATGTTTATCTTGATTTAAATTTTTAAGTCAAAAACTTAAAAAAAGTATATAATATATTATGGACAAAAATATTTTAGAAAAATTTAATAATTTAGCAAAACTTATTGGCAGTACTCCGCTTGTAGAAATTGACTATTCTTTTGAAGGTGTGAAGAGGCGTTTAAGGGCAAAACTTGAATGGTACAATTTGACGGGAAGCATTAAGGACAGACCAGCTTTTGAGATAATCAAAAACGCCTTTGAAAGTGGGGATTTAAAAGAAGGACAGCTCGTTTGCGAGACAACTTCTGGGAATATGGGCATTTCAATCTCTGCGATTGCAAAGGTACTTGGCAATCCTGTTGTAATTTGCATGCCAAGAACTATGAGTAGAGAGCGTCAAGAGTTACTTAAATTATATGGTGCTTCGCTAGAACTTACAGAAGATTTTGACGAGGCTTTTAAAAGGGCGGAGAGTTATAAAGAAAGAGGTGCATTTTTGCCTCATCAATTTGAAAATGAAAGCAATTTAATTGCGCATTATTCGTCGACCGCAAGTGAGATTTATGAGAAAGTCAAAGACGCAAGTTGTTTTGTCAGTGGCGTGGGAACGGGCGGAACGCTTATGGGCGTTGGCAGATTTTTAAAAGAAAAATGTGGCAGTAAGGTCATCGCAGTTGACCCGGCAGAGAGCGGTCTTTTGTTGACAGGGAAAAGTAGCGGTCACCACAAAATTCAAGGGCTGAGTGATGGCATAATTCCAAAGCTTTATGATAGGGATTTGGTTGACGAGATTATTTCAATAAAATCGGATGACGCCATTGCAATGGCTCGAAAACTTTCGTCAGAACTTGGACTTTCAGTTGGAATTTCAAGCGGTGCAAATTTCTTGGGTTGCGCAATAAGTGATTGTGACAATGCTGTAACCGTGTTTGCAGATGACAGCAAGAAATACATTTCAACTGATTTGGTTAAAAGCGTTGAAAGCGAAATTGTAAGTAAAATTGAATTGTTAGATTACAAAGTTTTATAATTTAAAAAGACGCATGGTAAATGCGTTTTTTTGTTGTCAACAAATGCTTTAAAAAAAGTGAATAGGGAATTTATTTTTAATCAGACTTTTAAGGCTTTTCTCTTTAGTTGATTTTTTTTATACGTTATGATAAACTTTAAAAAGGAGAAAAAATGTACTGCGAGGTTATAATTGACCAAGATGCAAAAGCTCTTGACAGGGTTTTTGAATATAAACTTCCAAATGATATGATTCTGCATGAAGGCTGTCGCGTTTATGTTCCTTTTGGCGGACGCACTCTTCAAGGTTTTGTCATAAAAATTAAAGATAAATGTGATTATGACGAAAGTAAAGTTAAAGAAGTTATATCAAAAATTGAAGATTATCCTGTTGTAAAAAAAGAAATGCTTGAGCTTATGGCATTTATGGCAGACAAGAACCACTTAAAACTGGCGTCAGTACTTCGCCTTTTCTTGCCTGCAGAAATGAGAGAGGGAAAAGTTAAAGAACTTTTAGTGACCTATTATTCGCTAGTCGAGAACTGCGAAATTATTCTTTCAAAGTCAGCTAAAAAGCAACAAGAGATTGTAGAAGTTTTAAAAGGCGGAAGGCTTGCTTCTGCCATTTTATGTGACAAATATGGTGCTTCGGCGGTCAAGGCATTATATGAAAAAGGCTATATAAAGAAAGAAAAAGAGGAGACAAAGCGGACTCCATTTGTGCTTATGGCTGAGGACAAGCGGGTTATACTTAACGAGAATCAAAGAAATGCAATTGAAGCAATTAAAGAAAACAAAACTTACCTTTTGCATGGCGTGACTGGAAGCGGAAAAACTGAAATATATATGAACCTTATCGAAAAGGTGCTGTCAGAGAACAAGAATGCGATTATGCTTGTTCCTGAAATTTCGCTCACCCCTCAAATTATGTCAAACTTCAAAGCGCGTTTTGGCGAAGCGGTGGCACTTCTTCATAGTGGACTTTCGGCTGGCGAACGTTTTGACGAATGGAAGAGGCTATTTAAGGGGGAGGCTAGAATTGCCATTGGTGCAAGGTCGGCAATCTTCGCTCCGCTTGAAAATCTTGGAATTATTATAATTGACGAGGAACATGAAGCGAGTTACATTTCAGAGTCAAATCCTCGTTATGATACTCATGATGTTGCAACTTTTAGAGCGAGATATAATTCTTGCCCGCTTGTGCTTGGAAGTGCAACGCCGTCAATAGATACTTATGAGAGTGCGAAGAGGGAAAAGATTGAGCTTATCGAACTTCCAGTTAGAGCAAATGGAAAGCCTTTGCCACCAGTTCAGATTGTGGATATGATGAATGAGTTCCGCATGGGGAACGGCGACATGTTTTCAAATCAACTTCTTGCTGAGCTATACAACGTCATCAACAATAAAAAACAGGCTATGATATTCTTAAATAGGCGTGGCTATTCGTCATTTATGCGTTGTCGGGAATGCGGATATATTGCTAAATGCGCCGATTGCGATGTCAGCCTGGTATATCACAGAGAGGATAATCGTCTTAAATGTCACTATTGTGGAAAACAATATAAAGTCCTTTCAAAGTGTCCAAATTGTGGAAGTGATAAGATTAAACAGGGTGCCGTTGGAACAGAACAGGTTGTGGCAAGGCTGAAAGAGTATTTTCCAGAAGTCAAAATTCTTAGAATGGACAATGACACAACCTCGACTAAGAATGCTCATCAGAAGATTCTAAGTGAGTTTAAAGAGGCAAAGCCAGGCATACTTGTTGGTACTCAAATGATTGCAAAAGGTCACGACTTTGAAGATGTTATCCTTGTCGGCATAGTTGACGCTGACCAGAGTTTATATCATACCGATTATCGCTCAACCGAGCGCACCTTCCAGCTTATTACTCAGGTGGCGGGACGAGCTGGTCGAAGTGAAAGTGAAGGCAAAGTAATTCTTCAAACATATAGCCCAAAGCATTATGTATATAAGTTTGCATCCAACTACGACTATAAAGGTTTTTATCGAAAGGAGATAAATATTCGCGAGACTTCTCAATTTTCACCTTATGCTAGGCTTGTACGAATACTTTTTAGTGATTTTGATGAAAATTATGTTCGCGAAATGCTGAAAATATGCTATACTGAAATAGAACAGCTCAAAGAAAAATACAAAGATGATTTTATCTATCTTGACGCGATGAAATCTCCTATTAAAAGAATTCAAGACAAATTTCGTTATCAAATCATGATGAGGCTAAGGCCTGAGCATGCTGACGAGATTGAAAATGAGGCATTTAAAATAGTTGATAGAGCGACAAAAAAATCTGTTTTCTTTGAGGTTAATCCTCAAAACTTATCTTAACTTAAGGAGAAAAATATGGCAACTAGAAAAGTAGTAAAAATAGGAGAGAGTTCTCTTCGCAAGAAATCAAAGCCTGTCAAAGATTTTGATGAAGACCTTTGGCAACTTCTTGATGATATGAAAGAGACCATGCACGAAAATGACGGAATGGGTTTGGCTGCACCTCAAGTGGGCGTTTTAAGACGCGCGGTTGTTGTTGAAGTTAATAACGCTTTTTATGAACTTATCAACCCAGAGATAATTAAAACCAAAGGCGAAGACATAGAAAAGGAAGGTTGCCTTTCTGTCGGCGGGTTTAGAGGGCGAGTAAAGCGACCGATGACTGTGACAGTTAAAGCTTATGACAGATTTGGTTATCCATTCACGCTGACTGGCGAAAAATGGCTTGCAAGATGTATTTGTCATGAAGTTGACCACCTTGACGGTATCATCTTTGTTGACAAGACTCTTGACAAAGATGAATATTTAAAAAATGGCGGAGTTTTGTAAAACTTTTGTAAAAAATAGGAGAAAAATGAAAGTATTATTTTTAGGTAGTAGCACATTCTCAAAATATGTTCTTGAAGATATGCTGTCAAGAGGGGTTAATGTAACTTCGGTTATTACTCAACCTGATAAACCTTCGGGCAGAGGCCATAAACTTATGCCAACACTGATTAAGACTTTGGCGCTAGAAAAGGGAATTGAGGTTTTTACTTTTGACAGGCTAAGAAAACATATGGACGAAGTCAAAGAAATTGATTATGACATCTCTGTCGTGGCGTCCTTTGGTCAAATTCTGCCAGACGAATTTCTGGATTATAGATTTTGTATAAATGTTCATCCTTCTCTTCTTCCAAAGTATAGAGGTGCAACTCCTCTTCAAAGTGCTATTCTTGGTGGCGATAAAATAAGCGGCGTGACAATTATGAAAGTCGCAAGAGAGGTTGATGCTGGCGATATTATAAGCCAAAAAGAGGAAAATATTGAGGGGCTTTATTATAGTGAGGTTGAAGAAAAATTAGGCAAAATTGGTGGTGAAATGGTGAGTGAAGTCATAAAAAACTTCGGTGAAGGCAAGTTAACCATGACACCTCAAGACCACTCAAAAGCTGTACTTGTATCAAAACTTAATAAAGAAGACGGCGTGATTGATTTTAATAATAGTGCTGATATGATTGTAGCTAAAGTGCGCGCTCTCTCTGAAAATGTTGGAACAAGCTTTGTTACTGACGGACTTAAAGTAAAAGTTGAGAGGGCTGACAAAGTAGAGGGCGTAGAACTTGAAGTAGGACAGATTGCAAACAACAAAAAAGCGTTTATTATTGGTTGCAGGGAGGGAGCTATTGAAATCCAAAGGTGCAAAGCAGAGTCAGGCAAAAGCATGAGCGGAAGAGATTTCTTAAATGGTCACAACTATCTTCTTGGCGGGAAGGTGGACAATGCTTAGCGACTTATCTTTTAGCGAAATGACTGAATATGCGAAAAGGCTGGGACTTCCTTCATATCGAGGCGAACAAATTTTTAACGCTATTTATAGCGCAAAGACGCTTGAAGAGGTGACAAATCTTCCTAAGGCGATTAAAGATATAATTGTAAACGATTATCCAGCATATAAAGTCTTGCAAAAGTTTGAAAGTAAGGACGGCACGAAAAAATTTATTGTTGGTTATCCAGACGGGAATATTGTTGAATGTGTGCTTATGAAATATAAGTATGGATACACTCTTTGCGTATCAACGCAGGTGGGTTGCCGTATGGGTTGCAAATTCTGCGCGTCAACATTGAATGGTCTTGCGAGAGACCTAACAAGCGGTGAAATTTTAGGGCAGGTACTTCTTATAAACCGAGAACTCGGCGGAAGTGAAAAGGATAGAAAAATCACCAATATAGTGCTTATGGGCAGTGGTGAACCGCTTGATAATTTTGACAACGTTTGCAAGTTCTTAGACCTGGTCTCAGCAGGTCGAGGACTTAACATAAGCCAGCGAAATATTTCACTTTCAACATGTGGACTTGTCGATAAAATAAAAATGCTAGAAGAAAAGGATTATAATATAAGCCTTACAATTTCTCTTCACGCTTCGACTGATGAAAAGCGTAAAGAGATTATGCCGATAGCAAATCGCTATTCAATCAAAGAAGTGATTGACGCATGCAAAAGTTATTATAAAAAGACAGGCAGGCGAATTTACTTTGAATATACTCTAATTCAAGGCATAAATAACAGTGAAGAGGACGCTAAACGACTTTCGACTCTTCTTAAAGGACAAAACTTTCATGTCAATATTATACCTTTAAATAGCGTCAAAGAACGTTCACTTATAGGGACCAGCAGACTTGAAGCATACAAATTTGCAGATAAACTCAAAGCACTTGGCATTTCTGCGACAGTCCGTAGAACTATGGGCGAAGATATTGCAGGTGCGTGCGGACAGTTAAGAAATCAAATTTTAAAAGAAAACAAATAGAATTTAAGGAGAAAGAGCGGTTTGAAAGGACTGGTTATTACTAAAAACGCCGATTTATTCACCGTTAAAGGTGAAGACAAAGAATATTTTTTAAAACCAAGCGGAAAGACAAAAACACTTGGTATCTTTGTTGGTGACAAGGTTGAATTTGGCGAAAATATAACCTCAGTTCTTCCAAGAAAAAACCTTTTAATTAGACCACCTCTTGCAAACCTAGATAAAATTTTTATTGTAATTGCTTCCTCTCCAAAACCAGACTTTGTTCTGGTTGATAAAATGATTGTCTACTGCCTTTGCAACGGCATAGAACCCATTGTCGTAATAAACAAAGCCGACATCGCAAATGCTAAATTTATCTCTTCCGTCAAAGAGGACTATAAAGAATTTAAAGTAGTTACTTGCTCGGCAAAAGACAACAATACAGCTCAACTTGAAGGTCTGATTTCTGGAATCTCTGCTTTTGCTGGCCAGAGCGCTGTGGGTAAATCATCACTGATAAATTCGCTTTTGGGCCATAGCGAAAAGGTGGGCGGACTATCAAAGAAAATTGAACGCGGAAAACAAACGACAAGAATAGTCAAATTGTTCGAGTTTGGCGATGGCTATATAGCAGACACTGCAGGCTTTTCTCTCCTTGACCTTTCCTTTGTTTGCAAATTAAGCCCGAGAGAACTTTCTTCCTATTATCCAGAATTTCTGGAAGGACGGGCGAAGTGCAAATATCGCTCATGCCTACATGAAGGGGGCGAGTGCGGAGTGATTGCCGATATGAAAGATGGCACGATTTCAAAAAATAGATATGAAAATTATTTAAAAATTTTGCAAGAGTTAAAAAATGCAAAATAAATATGGAGTTATTATGAAAAAACAAGTTTATGTTTCGGTATCAACCGACCCTATCAAAGAGTATCATAAAGTGATTGAATATGCTCAAAGCCTTCAAGGCGTTGCAGATTTTATCCACTGTGATGTTAAAGATGGAGTTTTTGTCGATAATAAGGCCTATGACGCAGGTCTTGTAAACAATATCAACCAAAATTGCCTAACCATGCTTGATGTACACCTTATGTGCAGTGAACCACTTAAACTAATTGATGATTATGCTAAGGCAGGGGCAAACATAATAACCATTCATTATGAAGCATTTGCAAATAAAAATGATATTGTGCTGGCACATAATAAAATAAAAGAGTATGGCGCTCTTGCTGGGCTTGCATTAAAACCAGAAACGAGTGTCAGAGAAATTAAAATGTTCCTCCATGACTTTGATGTGATATTAGTTTTGGGAGTAAATCCTGGCGCAAGTGGTCAAAAATTTTTACCACAGACGCTTGAAAAGATAAAACAACTTGCTAGTGAAAGAGAAAATAATGACCTCAAATTTAAAATAGAGGTAGACGGTGGGGTTAATACTGAAAATGCAGAAGAGATTACTGAGGCTGGAGCAGATATGCTTGTAAGTGGCACGTTTATATATAAAGCACAAAATAGAGAGGTCGCAATCCAAAAGTTAAAGAAATAGATAATAATTAAACTAGATGTACACAAATTTTGAAATCAGCATAAAAAGTTAAAGTTCTTCAGGAGAATTTTATGAACATAAACGAATTACCAGACGGCGAAATAAAAAATTTTAAAAAAGAATTGATAGAAAATGGCACTATTTTTGAAAAAGACAAAATAAAAAGTTATGATGCAAAATATTTTGAAAAGGTAACAGTATCAAATATCTTAATAAAGTTCTTTTTGTTTTTTAGTCTTGGAATTTATACTATAATAAATTTTGCTGGCATAGTTTTATCAATCGTTTTTAATTCATATAATTTAACAAATCCATTGGCGACTATTATAGGTGTTTTGGTTATTGACTTTATTGTTTTTGCAATCTTTAACAACATAAATACAAATAAAAAGAAAGAAGAAAACGCTGTTTACATAAAAGACGATAAATTTATTTTTAATTTCACTGACGGCGTCAGTGAAACACCAAAACTTTTTTATTCTTTATCATGTGATAGTGTCAAAAAGATTGAGTTTTTAATTTATAGTTTAAGAAAAGGGCAACTTTTTGGCAGTGTGACTTTCACTTTTCAGGTACTTGACTATGAAGTGACACATTCAATAAGATTTACAAACCTTACAAAAATTGAACAAATGCTTGAAAGTAAATTTCCTTTGCTACTACATAATTTGTTTATAGATGGTAAAAACCCAAATTATACTGAGCCTATAAAAAGCCCAAAAAGATTAAAATATATTTTTGTTTCTCTTGCACTTTTTGTAGCGTCAATACTGCTCACAGTTATTCCAATTGTTTTTAATTATTATAGTATAGCCTTAATTGTTGCTGGTGTGATTTTATTTGTCACTTCAATGATTGTATTTTCAGCTTGCTTCATTTGTTTGTTTTCACTGGTGCCAGGCGCTATAGTAAGTGCTGTCTTTATAATTATGGGTATATGTTTGCCAATATTTATAATAGAAAACAGTTCTGCTTCTTTTTTAGATAATATAATCCAAAACCCTGAAATATTAATGCCTACAGTTTTTTGCATAATCGGTTTGTGCTTGTTTGTATACACTGGTATTATTGTTATAGGCAAATTATGCTATGTTATAAAAAGGAAATAATCTTGCTAAATTTTAATAGTAAAAAATTTAAATTATAAAACAAAATCACGCTTAAAGGTTGTGATTTTTTTATTAGGGCATTATGCCCTTTTTTGTTTGGAATTTTTTTAGCAATGCTAGCCAAGAAAAAAACATTTTACCCTTAAGTTATCAAAGATTTCTGAAATTGTGGTAAAATACTTGACTTTTTTCGGGGGGGGGTAAAATGGTATTAAGGTATTAGAGAATTTTACTTCAAAGTAATGAAGTTAAAAGGACAGATTATGAAAAAATATATTATTAAAATTAGTGTTATTTTAACTTGTTTTCTGTTTATGCTTGGTTTTGTTTTTCTTTTTAACAACTTAGGACATTCAAATAAAAAGTCGTATGACATGGCGCTTGCCACTTCACATGCCGATTATATCATTGTTTGTGCTTCTTCTGAAAAAACCAATGAGTGGTATTATGACGATTATAATGGCAATATTGCTCCATGGAGATATGGAGGTGATGGGGATGTGACTGTGGGTATTAAAATCCATTACAAAGTAAACAAAAAAGATAATGCTTTTGTAACGGAGGGCGATTTTACAACTGTTCATAGAGGAAATGCTCTGTATAATAATGGGGCTTTTTATTGGCAGGGAAATGATAATTATTACAATATTCAGCTTACTATATTAAGTTGTCCGAGTGGATATGAGTTTAATGGCTGGTGGAAATGGGAATTTGATACTGGTATTGGTACAGAAAGTATTAGTATATGGACAAAAGAGAGCAGTGATAAAACTTTTACTTATGAATATTCTTCTAGAGATACCAGTTATGACGAAACAAATTTCAGTACTATGGCTATCTTTGAACCTGTCGGCATATTAGTGCAGGCAAATAGCAATGGTGGAAGGTGGGATGATTATAATGGCTGGAGTCCAAGCGGGGCAGACCTACAAAAGTATGTAAATATAAAAACTGGATATGGTGTATTGCCACAACCAAGCCGAGATGGATATGAGTTTGTAGGATACAATACACGTGCTGATGGAAGGGGGACTAAAATAGATGGTAATAATTTATCTTTGTATTCAAATCATACTATTTATGCTCAATGGACAGCAAAACAATATGGAATAATACTTAATAATATGGGTGCCACAACTTCAGGCACAGGCTCGGTTACCGCAACCTATGGTCAGCCAATGCCAAGCATTTCACTACCTTTGAAAACAGGTTATGATTTTGGTGGTTACTTTGCAGGTGAAAATGGAACGGGAAAACAGTATTATGGCGTGAACGGAGATAGTGTTTGTGATTGGAATGGTACAACAGGAACAACTCTATTTGCAAAATGGTCTCCTAAGTCATATATATTATCCTTGTATGTTGCCGGAGGAGAGGTAGTAACGATAGGAGATGATTGGGAATTGGTGAATGGAATATATCAAAAGACAGTCACCTATGATGAACTTTATGGAGAGTTGCCAGTTGTTAAGAGGGAAGGCTATACTTTAAACAATTGGAAAGTTGGCGAAACAGAAGATATAACTGAAAATAGCATTGTCAAGATTGACGATGATATGACTCTCACCCCAAACTGGCTAGAAAACAGCTATACAATAATATTTGACGGACAGAAGTCGGTAACACTGAGATATACAGAGGAATATGAGATTTCGGGTTTGTATACAAAGTTTGGTTATCAATTATTGTACTGGAAGTATGACGGCGAGAAATACTACGAAGGCGAGTCCGTTAACGGACTTTCTGCTATGAATGGGGCAGTGCTTGAATTCAATGGCGTATGGCAAGAAACATGGGTAAAGTATGCTGAAAAACCATATCAAAACTCAGACGGAGTGTATTACATTTCAAGTGCAAAGAACTTAGCGTGGCTT
>CATKXS010000019.1 GCA_949841045.1 uncultured Clostridia bacterium
ATGATTGACATAAATTTAATTAGAACTAATCCAGACCTTGTAAAGTAGAATATAAAAAAGAAATTTCAGGACAAAAAACTTGGTTATGTAGATGAAGTTTTGCGTTTAGACGAACAGATTAGAGCATTAAAAAAAGAGGGTGACCAGCTTAGAGCGGATAGAAACACTCTTAGTAGCAAAATTGGCTTACTTATGAAGGAAAAGAAACTAGAAGAAGCCAATGAAATAAAAGCTAAAGTTGTTAAGAATAATGAACGCATTGTTGAAATAGAAAAACAAGAAGAAGAACTTTCTGCTAATCTTAAAAAGCTTATGTATTTAATTCCAAATATCATTGCTGATGATGTTCCAATTGGTGAAGATGATAGCAAAAATGTTCAGAGATTGACTGTTGGACAAGCAAAAGTTGTAGATTATGAAATTCCATATCATGCAGACATTCTTGAAAGTCTAAATGGTCTTGATTTAGATAGTGCCAGAAAGACAAGTGGTAACGGATTTTATTATCTTACTGGTGACATAGCACGTCTTCATTCAGCAATCCTTTCTTATGCACGTGACTTCATGATTGACAAAGGATTTACTTATTGCATACCTCCATTTATGATTAGAAGTGAAGTTGTTAACGGCGTTATGAGTTTTGAAGAAATGGAAAATATGATGTATAAAATTGAGGGCGAGGATTTGTTCTTAATTGGTACTAGTGAACATTCTATGATTGGCAGATTTAGAGATACAATCTTAAAGGAAGAAGATTTTCCAATTTGCCTTACTTCATATTCTCCTTGCTTTAGAAAAGAAGTTGGGGCTCATGGAATTGAGGAACGCGGAATTTATAGAGTTCATCAATTTGAAAAACAGGAAATGATTGTTATCTGTAAGCCTGAAGATTCAATGAAATGGTATGAAAAAATGTGGCAAATCTCTTCAGAATTCTTTATTAGTCTAGATATTCCACACGAGGTTATGGAATGCTGTAGTGGAGACCTTGCCGATTTAAAAGTTAAATCTTGCGACCTAAATGCGTGGAGTCCAAGACAAAATCGTTATTTTGGTGAACTTGGCTCTTGTTCAAACTTATCAGACGCTCAAGCTAGGCGTCTTGGAATTAAATTTAAAACCAAAGAAGGAATTAAATTTGCACATACTTTGAATAATACTGTTGTAGCGCCACCAAGAATGCTCATTGCATTTATGGAAAACAATCTCAATGCAGATGGTAGTTTAAATATTCCAAAAGCTTTGAGAGGATATATGGGCGGAAAAGAAAAGATTTATCCTAAAGGAAAATAAATGGCAAAAATAAAAATCACTAAAGACCTTATAAAGTCTTTTGCAGAGCAAGATAGAAGTAAATATATAAGAAATGTTAATAAAACGGTCAATAGTGTTTTGACCCAGTCTATTGACGCATTGTCTAAAAAGATTTCTTATATAAATATAAAAAATGTAATATTACAACCAATAAATGAAATATTGAGCGGTGGTTTTATAGACAATTCCACATGTACTTATTTTCTTGGAATAAAAAGCGCTCAGCTAGAAATCAACACAAATAAGCAAATTAATTTTTTCAGAAACTTGAAAGAAAGATTTAAGTTTGCTTGGGCAAATCGTAAGTTGTTAAAAAAGCGTAGACGCCGTAAACGTAGACGTAAAAAAGATGAAGTTAATTTAGAAAAAATTGTGTTTGACCCAAGTAAATACAATATTTATAATCTAGCAGAAGACCTTCAAAATAGTTTGGTAAATGTGCTTACTGAGACTTCATTAATTGAAATGCATGACAATTTTATAAAGTTACGCGGTAAAGACGATTTTGGTCCGTCTACAAATGTTATAATTTATTTGACGACTATAAGCGAAGACAAATTTAAATTCTTTTATAATAACAAAAAAGGCTATGCAGAAATTGATGTGAATTTAAGGACTGAGACACTTTCAAAGAAATTAAGTGAGGTTGGTGATAATTTAATTAAAATGATAAGAGTGTTTAATTCGCTTTATTATAATATAAATGGTTATATTCCAAATCAGATTTATGTCGAAAGCGTTCTTTGCAATTGTCCTAATAATTTATTTGAATCAGATGACATATACAAAGTTTATTTAAAAATCATAAACTATTTAAGACTTAAATCATTGAAAGATATTCCATCAATCAATAATACAAATAAGAATATAAATAATGATATTGTTTGTGGAAATTGTGGCTTTGATTTTAATAAAATGCTTAATTTGTTGAATTAATAAAAATTATTATAGATAAATAATTATAAAAAAATAACATACTAGCCTGTTTTATAGCGCTATTATACACTCTTCTATGCGTAAAAGTTGTGTTTTACGCATAGATATAAATTATGCCCTTTTGATAAATTTTGATAAATTTTAAATTTTGTGGGAGAGTTTGCCATCAAATAGTGGCATTTCTCCTCTTTTTATTTTCAATTTCTCCCTTATTGTAATAAGGTACTCGCCTTTTTATCACAAGCGATAGGATTGTTTTGAGATAAAATGAATTTAAACTGCCCTATTTTACACTAGTATGCAACGCATACAACCTTTTAATATTTTTCAAAAAATTGTTGACTTAATATAAAACATAGTTTATAATAAATATATATTAATTTAGAGGTATTATGGAACTTTACGCAAAAGGACAATTATCATATTTAATACTCACCTGTCTTCAAGATAGGGATTTTTATGGTTTAGATATTATAAGCGAAATTGCTGCACGTAGCAATGGTAAAATAAATCTTAAAAAACCAAGTGTGTATTCTAATCTTACACGTATGGAAAAACAAGGTTACATATCTTCTTATCTCCAAAACAGCGATTATGGCCCTAACAGAAAATATTATTCTCTCACAGAAAAAGGTCGAGGCTTTTATCAAGAGCTTAAAGCTTATTTTGATTTTAATAAGATTGATGTTTTCCGTGATTTTGTTGATGAGGACGTTATTAAAAACAATTTCTTAGAAATAAAACAAGAAGAACCTGCTCCGCTAAAAGAAGTTGCAATGGAAGACAAGGTTGAGACTGAAGAAAATGATTATTTCGATTTCTCATCTTTAGATGAAAATACTATTTCTAAAGTGAATTCCTCTTCCCCTTCTTATTCTGGAGAACAAGTTGAAGTGCGCGAAGAAATTGTAAATGTCGAAGAGACTATTGTTGAGCCTGAAGTTAAGGAGGTAGAAGTCAAAGATGACGCCGTATTCTTGCCAAGCAATGCTTCCAATGACACCAACGAATATAACCAGCGCATTTTTGATATTTCAAAAGATATTAATAAGATTAAGAGAAAAAGAAGCTTTGCTGAAGACCAAATTTCAATGACAGCTACCGACCCTCTTGAAATTTCTAACGAAAAGAAGAAAGCAAATATTGAAGAGTTTAAGAGTTCGCTTCTTGAAAATAAAACAAGATACACTGCCCAACCAGTTAATTCTGCATATGAACGAAATCGTTATAACAATTTTAATTTCAAGCCAGAAGAGAAGAAAGAAGCCAAAAAGGAAGAAGTTAAAGATGATGCAGTATTAATTACTGGACATTTAACTGAAAATGATATTGCAAAGGCGAAGAAAATAGAGCCTCCAAAAATAAAAATTGTTTCAGAAAATACTAAGGATACTAGACTTCCTGCTCCAAAACGCGATACCACCGTTGACCCTTCTCATAGAGAGATTTTAAACAAATTGTATTCTAGAACAAAAGACGGAGCTACTGCTGAGGTTCGTGCAGATGCTATTTATGATTATAATGATTTAAAAGAGTTCTATGAAGAGCAAAATATTTCCTTTAGCATTTATCAAAAATCAGTGGAAAAAAGAAATCACAATACTAACTTATTATACTTATTTATAAGTTTAGGCTCGCTTTTAATGACAGCTCTTTGCTCTACTCTACTCTATGTCATTTTGTTAAAGACAAATATGATTAATCCAAATACAACTTTCTTATACATATTGTTGCCTGCACTACTTATATTTGACGTTTGTTTAAAAGCTTACAATTATAAAGTGTATTCAAGTTGGATGCCTAATAAATTAAGTCCACAATGGACTATTTGGTGTTATTTCTTTCTTGCCGTATGTATAGTTGTTGGCCTAAACCTAATATTTGGACTGGCAGTAAAAGAATTCAGTCTTTTTGCAACAACTTTATTGTTACCAATAATATTAGCGTTCTTGCTAATACCAGTGCGTTATTACGCAAAACAAATTGTTTTAGTAAAATATTGGCATTAAAAAAGACCAGTGTACTACACTGGCTTTTTTATTATTAAAATTCAATTTCTTATCCTTAATTAAAGGTTTATAAGGAATAGAGTTATAATAAGAGTTTTAGTAAAACATTATTTTAGATACGCAAGAACAACACGAAATTTATTGAGTGTTATCTTTAGGCAAGCAATAACAAATGCGAGCTTTTAGTCTAGCATTTTCTTACTTTTAAAAAATGAAATTAAAAAGTCTATAATTAAAAAGACTATTATTATTGCGAATGAAGCGATTAAGATATATAAAATAGAATTAGTAAATATTGTGCAAAGTATGGTTATAACTCCAGTTGAAATTAGTGAGCCGATTGCGATGGATAAGAATGAATATTTTAAGTTAAGACTTGTTAATCCGGCTATAAAACTGCCCGACCAAATGCCTGTTAAAGGCAATGGAACGGATACAAAACCTGCCAGTGCTAAATACTTTTTAAAATTTGACCCTTTTTGTTCTATTGTCAAACTTTTGTTTGCATAGTGATTTACTAGTTTTGATGAAATAAATCCAGTTGTTTTGTTTTTAATCTTTCTTGAAATAAATAAAATTAAAAAGCTTGGTAATAGAGAGCCTACATAAGCTAGAAGAAAGGCTGTCCATGGGCTGAAAGCACCACTTCCCCAAATATCTGTATTCATAGCAAGCGGCACTGCGATTTTAGCTTCTAAAGTTGGACATAGTGCCACTAAAATTATTGCAAGCCATATGCAATTTTGAAAATTATTTGATAAAAAATCTACAAAGAAATCCATACTATATATTATTAAAAATATAAATAGTTTATGATTATGTAAAAGAAAATGTTCAATAAATCTCACATTGTTCTTTTGTGTCTAAAGATAACACTCAATAAATTTCGTGTAGTACTTGCGTATCTAAAAAAAGGTTGAAATATCTTTCAACCTTTTTAAATTTAAATTCATCAAGTGTTATTACTTTAAGTACGAACTTGCTCGCAAGAGTGAGTACGCCGAAGCCTAAAAACACAAGGAAGCGTTTGATTTATCAAACTGATTGCGTTAGCAATTTAGAATTTTAAGCTCGTCTTAAAATTTGCTACCGCAGTGTTATTACAAGAAGTGACATGCTTGCTTGCAATGGCATTCGCACCGAAGTCTAAAAACACCAGGAAGCAGTGCGAAGCACCAAAACGAAAGTTTTGAGAATTTAAAAATTTATTTTTAAATTTGCTTCCGCAGTGTTATTTTGCTGTTTCAGTGAAACGTTTTTCACGAATAACAACCACTTTTATTTGACCAGGATATTGCATTTCTTCCTCAATCTTTTTAGATATATCTTTTGCAAGGAATAAAGCACTATTGTCATTTATTTGGTCAGGTTTAACGATGATGCGTACTTCACGACCTGCTTGAATTGCATAAGATTTTTCTACACCTTTAAATCCGTTGCAAATGCCTTCAAGTTGTTCAAGACGTTTGATATAATTTTCAAGACTTTCTCTTCGAGCGCCAGGTCTTGAACTTGAAATAGCGTCAGCTACTTGAACAAGGATAGCTTCAACAGAATTAAAAGGCACTTCTCCATGGTGTGCATGAATGCAGTGAATAACCTCTTCAGATTCTTTATATTTTTTTGCAAGGTCTACGCCGATTGAAACGTGTGTGCCTTCCACTTCATGGTCAAGTGCTTTACCAATATCATGAAGTAATCCTCCACGTTTTGCAACAAGTACATTTGCACCAAGTTCACTAGCAAGAAGCCCTGCAATAACAGAAGTCTCTATGCTGTGTTTTAAGCAATTTTGACCATAGCTTGTCCTATACTTTAATCTACCTAAAACTTTTACAAGTTCAGGATTCATGTTGTAAATACCAACTTCATTGCAAGCATTTTCGCCTGCTTCTTTGATGATTTTTTCAACATCTTTGGTTGCTTTTTCAACAATCTCTTCAATTCTGGTTGGATGAATTCTGCCATCAACAATAAGTTTTTCAAGACTTAGTCTTGCAATTTCTCGTCTTACTGGGTCAAAACTTGAAATTGTAATTGTTTCTGGAGTGTCATCAACAATAAGTTCAACGCCCGTTACACTTTCGATTGAGCGAATATTGCGCCCTTCTCTTCCAATAATTCTTCCCTTCATATCGTCATTAGGAAGAGCTACTGAAGTAACAGTCAATTCTGAAGATAAATCTGTTGCACATTTCTGAATAGCCCCAGTTACGATATTGCGAGCTATTTTTTCTGCATTTTCACGAGCCTCGTCTTCAATCTTTTTGACGAGAACGCCAGCATCTTTTTTGGCTTCATCAGTAATATTTTCAATCAAAATTTCTTTAGCTTCTTTTTTTGAAAGCCCAGAAATTTTTTCAAGTTTTTCTGTCATTTGTGCTTTGATTTCATCTTGTTCTTTTATTTTGTCTGCTAGAGTATTTTTTTCATTCTCAAGTTGACTCTTTTCATTGTCTAATTGCAGACTTTTATTATCTAAAAGTGTTTCTTTCTTAGTTAAATATTCTTCTCTTTGGTCTAATCTTTCCTCTTGCTTTTGAAGTTCTCCTCTACGTTCTTTTGCTTCAGTATTTGCATCATCGCGTATTTTTTGAGCTTCTTCTTTAGCTTCTAAGATAGATTCTTTCTTTATGCTTTTTGCCTCTGCATACGCCTCTTCAATTATTTTAACAGCATTAGATTTGCTTTTTCCAATTTTTTTGCTTGCGAATATGTTATAAATAATCGCGCCAAGTACTGCACCGACGATAAGTGCAATAACTCCGCTAACAACTCCGGCGGTAACAGCAGTATTGCATAAAACGCTTAAACTGCTCATAATGTCCCCTTTTTTAGGTGGATAAATAACCCACCAACTTGATTATAATACAATCTTACAAGGCTTGTCAAATAATTTTAAGATTAATATAATACAATTTAAATTATTTAAGTATGCATTTGCTTAAAAGTTTGATTTTGAAAGGTCATAAGATGCCATGTATTCTTCCTTAAAATCTTTGAAATAATCGCCTAAGATTGCCTTTCTGCAATCTCCTGCAAGTTTAATAAGATTTCTTAGGTTGTGAATAGACAAAAGTTCAGCCCCTAACATTTCGCCAGCATTAATAAGATGTCTAATATAAGCGCGTGAAAAATGCTTACAAGCGTAACAATCGCAATCGTCTTCAATCGGTCTAAAATCGTCTTTGTAAATCGCGTTTTTAATAACCATTTTTCCCTTTTTGGTGAAGGCTGTTCCATTTCGAGCAATTCTAGTTGGCAGTACACAATCCATCATGTCAACACCACGTGCATAACCCTCTACAAGACAGTCTGGAGAGCCTACACCCATTAAATATCTAGGCTGGTCTTTAGGAAGAAGAGGATTTAAAAGGTCAAGAATTTGATACATAACACTTTTTTCTTCTCCTACAGATAAACCGCCAATTGCTATACCACATTTGGCATAAGGTAAACAGTCTTTGACGCATTCTCTTCTTAAATCTTCATAAATGTTTCCTTGAACAATAGGAAAAAGCATTTGCTCATCGCTAGTGTGAGCTTTATAACAGCGTTCTAACCATAATTTTGTTATACGCCTTGCCTCAACCGCCTCTTGATAAGAACATCCAGCTGGTGTACATTGGTCAAAAGCCATAATTATATCTGCTCCAAGTGCTTCTTGAATTTCCATATCCTTTTCTGGAGTTATGAAATGTTTTGCACCGCTTAAATGAGAACGGAATTCAACCCCTTCATCGCTAATCTTTCTAAGGCCAGATAATGAGAAAACTTGAAATCCACCGCTGTCAGTAAGTATTGGTCTATCCCAGTTCATAAACTTATGAAGTCCGCCAGCTTGTTTAACAATATCGGCGCCTGGACGAAGATATAAATGATAGGTATTTGATAAAATAATTTGTGCACCAAGCTCTTTTAGCTCTTCAGGTTTTAAACCCTTAACAGTTGCCTGCGTTCCTACTGGCATAAAAATAGGAGTTTCTATATCTCCATGTGGAGTATGGAAAATCCCGGCTCTTGCGCCGGTATGTGGACATTCTTTAATAACTTCATAACTAAATTTGTTCATTTTGATTAACCTCGTTTAATATATTTAGTATTATGTCTTGCATACAAATTACAATATATTGTATTAATATAAAAACATTGCATCTCCAAAAGAGAAGAACCTATATCTTTCTTTAACTGCATGATTGTAAATCTTCATAGTATTTTCATAACCTGCAAAAGCAGATACAAGCATTATCAACGTACTTTCTGGCAGATGAAAATTTGTAATTAAAGCATCAACAACTTTAAATTTATAAGACGGATAAATAAATATGTTTGTATTTCCGCTTGTAGGCAAAACTTCCCCTTTTTCGTTACAGCAAGACTCAAGTACTCTTACAGAAGTGGTGCCAACAGCAACAATTCTCCGCCCTTCCCTTTTAGCTTCATTTATAATTCTTGCATTTTCTTCAGTCATTTCTATAAACTCACTATGCATTTCGTGAGCTAAAATATTATCTTCTTTTACAGGTCTAAAAGTGCCAAGCCCAACATGTAGTAATACCTCTACAATTGTTATACCCTTTTCTTTTATCTTTTCAAGTAGTTCTTTTGTAAAATGTAGACCTGCTGTTGGTGCAGCAGATGAGCCTTCAACTTTTGAATAAACAGTTTGATAACGCTCTTTATTTTTTAGTTTTTCATGAATATATGGAGGAAGCGGAACTTGTCCTACTTCGCTTAGCCTTTCTTCAAACACCCCATTAAAGTTGAATTTTATTTTACATTCGCCATAAGTGCCCTTTGAAAGAATTGTGCAAGATAGATTTTCACTGAAAGTGACAACTGTTCCTTCATCAAGACGTTTAAAAGGTTTTGCTATAACTTCCCATTCAGATAAATTTAATCTCTTTTGAAGCAAAACTTCAATCTTTGCCCCAGTGTCTTTATAGCCATAAAGTCTCGCAGGAAGAACTCGAGTGTTGTTTACAACAAGAACATCTCCCTCTTTTAAATAATCTACAATATCGCGAAAGATTTTGTGGTCTATCTTGTCATTATTTTTGTCATAAACCAGTAGCCTCGAACTATCTCTAGGCTCTGCTGGAGTTTGAGCAATAAGCTCCTCAGGCAAGTCATAATAATAACTGCTTTTTTGGAGCAAATCAATATTTTTATCCATTTAATTTTCCTTCTTTTTATCAGAAATAGGCATTGTAAGACCGAAATGCTTATATGCTGGTTCAAGTGCCACTCTACCTCTTGGTGTACGTGAAATAAAACCTAATTGAAGAAGATAAGGTTCATAGACATCTTCAATTGTAGTTGAATCTTCGCTTATTGTAGCAGCAAGCGTATCAAGTCCAACAGGGCCACCGCTGAATTTATTTATAATTGACAACATTATTTTTCTATCAATAGTATCAAGACCTAAATCGTCAATTTCCATTATGGAAAGAGTTTTAATTGCAATGTCTTTATTAACAGACCCCTCGCCTATTACTTGAGCATAATCTCTAACTCTTTTAAGTAGTCGGTTTGCAATTCTAGGTGTTCCTCTTGACCTTTTTGCTATTTCTAGGCAAGCTTCATCATCAATTTTAACCCCTAGAATTTTTGCCGAACGATTAATAATAATCTTTAGGTCATCTGCACTATAAAGTTCAAGTCTACATATTACGCCAAATCGGTCTCGCAAAGGATTTGTCAGCATTCCTGCACGCGTTGTTGCACCAATCAAGGTAAAAGGTTTGATTTTAAGTCTCATGTTTCTTGCAGAAGGACCTTTTCCAACAATAAAGTCAAGAGCAAAATCTTCCATAGCTGGATATAAAATTTCCTCAACAGTTTTATTTAATCTGTGGATTTCATCAATAAACAGGACATCATTTTGATTTAAGTTTGTAAGTATTGCAGCAAGGTCAGCCGCATGCTCTATCGCTGGGCCTGAAGTAACCTTAAATTGTGAGCCAAGTTCATTTGCTATAATATGAGAAAGCGTGGTCTTTCCTAGACCTGGAGGACCATAAAGAAGAACATGGTCAAGACTTTCTTTACGTGATTTTGCTGCCTGAATATAAATCTTTAAAGCATCTTTAACCTTATCTTGCCCGATATATTCGTCAAAGGAAGTTGGCCTAAGAGAATTTTCTATTTCAGCATCTGTAAGGTTTTTTGTGCTTGTAATAAATCTTTCACTATCTTCCATTAACCTTTATACCCCCTTAATGATTTTGAAATTATTTCTTCTGCTGTCGCATTATTTGAAGCATAAGAACGAGCAAGCATATAAGCGTCATTTTTGTTTATACCAAGACTTATAAGAGTATCAGTTGCCATTTGAACTGCATCTTCGTCATAATCTCCGCCTGCGAGTTCACCTTCTGGTAGTGATAAAGCCAACGGATTAAGTTTGTCTTTAAGTTCAAGGCATAACCTTTCAGCAGTCTTTTTGCCAAGTCCTTTGATTTTGGATAACAACTTATTGTCATTTTTAATAATCGCTGTTGTAAGGTCGCTCAGAGGCATTCCTGAAAGGATTGAGATTGCCATTTTTGGACCTATTCCACTTACACTTATAAGTTTATAAAAAAGTTCACGCTCTTCTAAACTTGAAAAACCATAAAGACTAATATCATCTTCTCTAACAGCCATATAAGTATAAACTTTAACTTGTCCAGAAAGAGGAAGAGAAGCTAGAGTATTACTAGAAACGCACAATAAAAATCCAACTCCACCTACATTTAAAACTAAAGTATTTTCTTGTTTTTCTTCGATTAAACCTGAAAGAAATGAAATCATATTATAAGTATCTCCTTTGTAAAGTTATCGCATAATGTTATGCTTTATTAAAATTCAGCATAGGACTAGTTTGGCTATGGCAAATTGCAACAGCCAGCGCATCGGCGGCATCGTCTGGTTTTGGTATGGATGCCAAATTTAAAATGGCTTTTACCATATATTGTATTTGTGCTTTTTCTGCTCTACCATTTCCAGTTAAAGCTTGCTTAATTTGAAGCGGCGTGTATTCAAAAATATTACCACAATATTTTTGGCATGCAAGAATAATAACACCTCTAGCTTGAGCCACTTGTATAACTGTCTTTTGATTTTTAAAATAGAACAGCTCTTCCACCGCCACAACGTCAGGTTTATATTTTTCAAACAAAAATTTTAGGCTAGCATCAATAGCCTCAAGCCTAACTGGCATGGTATGTTCTTTTGGCGTTTCAATTGCACCATAATCAACAACCATATCACTTTTGTTTGTATCTATAATCCCATATCCGATAATCGCATAACCAGGGTCTATTCCTAAAATAATCATAGTTAAATTTTACTATATTTGTCACAAATAGTCAATCATTATATGTTCAATTTTTAAGTTTGTAATATATATTCACTAAAAAAAGAGATATTAATAATCTCTTTCATTTTCTGATTCAAGTTGACAAAAAGTATTATAATCAAATCCAGTAAGTTTAAAATAACAGCTATCTCTATCGTCAAGTAATGAATAAAACTTTTGATTGTAATAAGTCGTAACGACATTTTCGCCTTCTTCGGCTGCCATATCAAGATATTCAATCATTGTATCAACATCTTTCCAGTTTTCGTTGACTTCTTTTGCATGCTTCATAATGTAATATTCAGCAAGCTTAGCAACCTCTTTTTCAGTCATTTGCGAAAGCGGTTTTCTTTTTTCTGCAACCTTATTTTTTTTCTTTTTTGCAGTCATTTCAAGTTTTACATCACCAAAAATGCCATTTTGAGTAGCATCAGTTATAGGAGCTTTCTTTTTTTCTTGCTCTTGTTTCTTTAATTCTTCTTGTTGTTCCTTTTCTCTTTGTGCAAGTTCTTCTCTCCAGTCCTCATTTTCTTGTTCCCACTTGCTATAATTATCCCAGCTTCTGCTCATAACAACTCCTTATATCTTTAGTATATCACAAAATGAAAAAATTTCAAGAGTTTTATTCTTCTTCTGGAAGATTTACATTATGATAAACCTCTTGAACATCATCAAGGTCTTCAAGTGCGTCAATCATTCTATTGAATTTTACAAGTTTTTCAGCATCGAGGTCAACATAAGAATCTGGTACTAAAGTTGTTTCAGCACTTATGATTTCATAACCATTTTCAGCAAGCTTTTCGCTTATAGTGTTATGTGCATTGGCTTCAGTAGCAATTTCATATGAATCTTCATATTCGATTACATCAACAGCTCCTAAATCAAGGGCTGTCATCATGAGTTCATCGCTATCAGTTTTATCCGTTTTTGCAACCTCTACAATACCCTTTCTTTGGAATAAGTAGCTCACACAACCAGTTGCCCCCATAGAGCCGCCAAACTTGTCGAAAGCGTGACGAACATCACCTGCTGTTCTATTTTTGTTATCAGTTAAGCATTCAACAATAACTGCAGAACCGCCAGTACCATAGCCTTCATAAGTGCTACTTTCATAGTTTACTCCACTCATTTCGCCAGCAGCTTTTTTAATGCTTCTTTCGATTGAGTCGTTTGGCATGTTGTTTTGTTTTGCTTTTGCAATAACATCTTTAAGTTTTGGGTTTGATTGAGGGTCAGAACCGCCCTGTTTTACAATAACGGCAATCTCTCTACCAATCTTTGTAAAAATTTTTCCTTTTTGAGCATCACTTTTACCTTTGCGTGCTTGTATATTGTGCCATTTTGAATGTCCAGACATAGTAATTCTCCTTATAAATATATTTATATTATATATCGTAATGGCAAATTTGTCAAAACAATATAAAAACTAAATTGATTTAATTAAAATTTATTTTTATTGATTTGATACATTATTATTGCCCCTGAAATAGAAGCATTTAAACTTTCAACACCCTCTTGCATAGGAATTTTAACGGTTTTCGAGCAAAGCTCAGCGAGTTCATCAGTCACGCCTTGTCCTTCATTTCCAATAATTAAGCCTACCTTATTATCACATTTAAAGTCAAAGATGTTTTCTCCTTGCATATCAGTTGCAATTAAGTTGAGCTTCCACTCTTTAGCTTTCTCAATAAATTCTTGACGAGAAAGCGAAATAACATTAGCTTTAAATATTGTACCTACGCTACTTCTTACAAGTTTTGAGTTTGTTGGATTAACACTTGAAACTAAATATACATAATCAAAGCCAGCTGCACAAGCTGTCCTTATAAGCGTACCAACGTTCCCAGGGTCTTGTAAGCCATCTAAAACTAAAAAGTTCGTTTTCGGCTTTTCTACAACATGTTGTGTGTATTCTGTTATACAAACTACACCTTGTGGTGTTTTGCTATCTGAAAGTTCTTCAATAGTTTTATTATCAACCTTATAAATTGTATATTCTTTTTCATCAAAAATGTTCTTTGACTCGTCACTTATTAAGATACAATTTACTTTAAGTCCACCCGCCAAAGCATCTTTGATTATTTTGAAATTATCCAAAAAAAGCAAAGAACTGTTTTCTCGTTTTTGCTTTTTTAAAGATTTAATAAAATTGTTACTTACCTTAAGCATTATTTAACTTGACCTACAAGTGAAGCAAATGCTTCTGGTTCTCTAACAGCCATATCTGCAAGAACTTTTCTGTTAAGTTCAATACCCTTGCTCTTAAGACCAGCAATGAATTTTGAATAAGAGATTCCATTTTGTCTGCAACCTGCATTGATTCTTGTAATCCAGAGTGCTCTGAAATTTCTCTTTTTCATTTTACGTCCAATATAAGCATATTGTCCGCTCTTCATAACTTGTTCTCTTGCAGTTCTGTAAAGCTTAGATTTAGCGCCTCTGTAACCTTTTGCGCTTTTAAGTATTGAACGACGTTTTTTAACTGCGTTTACTGCTCTTTTAATTCTCATGTCTATCCTCCTATTTAGCTAAAAGGGATTTGATATTTTGAACATTCTTTCCAGAAATGTATGATCCCTTTCTAAGTTTTCTTTTGTTTGCTTTTGATTTTTTAGTAAGGAAGTGTCCTTTTCCAGGTCTAGCAAATTTAACCTGTCCATTTGCAGTTAAACGAAAACGTTTTTTGCATCCACTGTGTGTTTTTTGTTTTGGCATAATTCTTCTCCTTTATTTAGATTTCTTTGGGGATATAATGACGAATACATTTCGTCCTAAAAGTTCTGGAGCCTTTTCGGTAGAACCAACTTCAGAAACCCTATCACAAAACTCTTTTACGATTTCAATTGCTTTTTTAACATAAGCTTGTTCACGTCCCTTCATTCTAAGAGTAACTTTTACTTTATTTCCTTCTTGAAGGAACTTAGAAGCACTTGAAACGCGATAAGCAATATCATGTTCATCAATTGTCATTGAAAGGCGAACTTCTTTCACTTCGATTATTTTTTGAGCCTTTTTGATTTCCTTATCCTTCTTTAAAGCGTCATACTTAAACTTGCCATAATCAAGTATTTTACAAACTGGTGGCACTGTACCGCCTGACATTAGAACAAGGTCAAGTCCTGCCTCTTCGGCTTTTGCAAGAGCTTCAGCTCTAGAAACAATTCCAAGTTGTTCTCCATTTTCTCCTATTAAACGAATTTGATTTGCTGATATTTGTTCGTTTATCAATAATTCCTTAAAAATAGTTTTAATCCCCTTTTAATAAAAAATTTGGTGGAAGCACAAAATTCCACCAAAAAACAATAATCAAAATATTAAAGTTTATTGCCAAGCCAACTTAAATTATCGACTGGTGAGAAGTGGAACTTCTACTTTCATGCGTATATATTAACATATAAAAAACTATTTGTCAATATTTTTTTTGTTATTTTTTAATTTTTCTTTACTTTCTCTATATATCGTGTTTTCAAGTATTAACCCAAGTTTTAAAATAATTCTGTTTGAATGATTTAAGGCCTGGTCTTTCATGATTGCTTTAAAGAAAATTGTAATCCCAGCAATGATTGCTGAAACAGAAATTGAAGTAAACAGCATTAGATTATTATTTTTAAAATTTGATGCTATTGTCGCAACAACACAAGCGCCACCGGCACCACAAAGTGTACTGCAAATATCACCTACAACATCGGCGCAAAGCGAGCACATTTTTTCTGAGTTTTCGCAAAGTTTTAATCCAACTCTTGAACCTTTAACCCCCTCTTTTGCCCATTTCTCGAATACTTCATAATCAGCCGATGCCACAGCAATACCAAGCATGTCAAATATGACATTTAAGAATATAAAGATACAAATACAAATGCATGCAATAATGACACCCATATTAGATAGTAAGGTTTGACTTATAAAGCCAAAAAATAGCGACATACAAAGGGCGACAACAAACATTTTGAACGCCCATTTGTATTTTTTAGCACCACTATAACTTAGTACACTTATTTTATATTTTCTTTTCACATGATAATATATTAAATAATAAAGTCTATTATTACATGAAAACCTATATTTCGTGGCAGTTAAACTTCTTCAAGACTATCAAGTGTTTCTTTTATTTCAGTGAATTTTCCTTTTGCCTGGTCAAGGCAAGCATAGCAAACTTTTATAAGTTCATTGCCTCTTTCAAAAAGCTCCACCGCTTTTGTCATAGGAAGAGAACCTTCTTCAAGTTTAACTACAATATCTTTAAGTTCTTTTGAAGCATCTTCGTAAGAAATCTTTTCCATTTTGTCTCCTAAAATTTAATTATATTTTCTAAATATTTTTCAAGCTCAACAAGTTTTACCATTGTCTTTTCACCACTTGCTCTCATTGTAACTTCAGCTTCTTCAGTTTGAAGTGAACGAGGACTTACAACAACTCTTACTGGAATTCCCATGAGTTCACTATCAGTAAATTTTGTACCCGCAGAAACATTTCTATCGTCATAAATTACTTCAAACTTTTCTGACAACTTAGAATATAACTCTTCTGCAGTTTTATTTACTACTTCATCATCATTTCTGAGTGGGCATAAATAAATGTGATATGGAGCAATTGCCATTGGCCAAATAATACCTTTTTCGTCAGAACTTTCCTCAACAATACCAGCAAGGCATCTACCTACGCCAATTCCATAACAACCCATAATAGGATTCATTTGACTTCCGTCAGACATAGAAATTGTCATGCCCATACTCTTTGTATATTTTGTGCCAAGCTTGAAGATATTTCCAACTTCAATACCCTTTTTAATTTTAAGTGCATGATTGCATTCTGGACAAAGTTCATCATCATTTACCTTGACAATATCAACGTATTCGCTAACTTTTACATCTCTTTCCATATTGACGCCAGAAAGGTGTTTATTTTCTTTATTTGCGCCAGTGACGAGTCCGCAAAGCCCCTCAAGTGATTTATCAAACACTTTAATCACATTTTCATTTTCAAGGTCTACACAGCCAATATTGCCTTTAATTAGCCCAGACTCAGAAATATCAGTTACTGCTATATCGCTTACATTTAAGTAATTTCTAAGTTTAGCATCGTTAACCTCTTTATCGCCTCTCACAAAGGCAACAACTATTTTATCTTTTTCACCTGCTATTGCATAGCAAACAGCCTTTACAAACTGAGATTGATCCTTTTTAAGAAGAGCTGAAAGCTCGTCAATTGTCTTAGCATCGCCAGTATCAATTTCTTTAAGCTTTTCATCTTCAAATTTTGGCATTGAATAATTGGAAGTTGCAATCTCCATATTTGCCTTATATCCGCAGTGGTCACATAAAACTATGCTATCTTCACCTGCATCAATAAGAAGTTGGAATTCATGAGCACCTTCACCACCCATAACACCATTGTCAGAACTGATTGCAACAAAATTTTTCATACCTATTCTCTGATAAATACGATTATAAGCATCATATACACGGTTATAATATTCGTCTAAATCTTCCTTAGATGTATGGAAAGAATAAGCGTCTTTCATTGTAAATTCTTTTACACGAAGAAGTCCCGCTCTTGGACGAGCCTCGTCACGGAATTTAGTTTGAATTTGATAAATCATAAAAGGAAGTTGATCATAACTTTTTATATTGTTTTGACAAAGGTGAACTGAAGCCTCCTCATGTGTCATTCCAAGAAGCATATCGTGTTCATTTCTATCTTTAAATCTAACCATTTCTTGACCGATTGAATAATATCTTCCACTCTTTTCCCAGAGCTCTTTTGGCATAACAACAGGCATTAAGACCTCTTGTCCGTCAATCTTGTTCATTTCTTCACGAATAATATTTTGTATTTTCAAACTTACTCTTTGCGCCATTGGCATAAGGGAATAAATACCATTTGCAACCTGTTTAATATATCCAGCTTTTAATAATAGTATATGACTTTTGCTGGTTACTCCTGCTGGTAAATCTTTAAATCTTTCACCAACTAATTTACTAATTCTCATTATTTTTCTCCTTTTTTATTGGACGAGCAGAAATCTGACCGTCATGTAGTATAATTTCTAAATTGTTTTCAAAATCAATATCTGCAGCCTTATTTATTGCCCTGCCTTTTTGTTCTATCTTTGCATAGCCACGACTTAATAACTGAGTCGGATTTAATTTTCCCAATGAGTTTTCTATAAGACCAAGTTCATAAAGCCTTGAATTAAGAAAATTATCTGAAGCTTGCAAAAATGATTGTTTGATTTTGTCTGTCTTAACTTTGCTATTAATAAGTAGTTTATCAAAATAAATAGCAAGTAAATTTCCTAGCGACTGCATTTCGTCTATGTTTGAATTTAAAAACTGTTTTGAAGTTTTATAAAATTTATTTGCCATATCAAAAAATTCATTCTTAGTATCTGATAGATTTGTTGTCAATAACTCAGCCGCAGCTGACGGTGTCGGCGCACGCAGGGCTGAAACAAAATCTATTATAGTAAAGTCTGTTTCATGTCCCACCGCTGAAACAATCGGCTTTGGACAATTATAGGTCGCCCTCGCAACAATCTCAGTATTATAAGCCCAAAGGTCTTCAAGAGAACCGCCACCTCTACCAACAATAATTACATCTATGTTAGGATATGTTCCCATTTTTTCAATTGCGTGAGCGATTTCGTTTTCTGCGCCCAACCCTTGAACTTTTGTATTATATAGAACAATGTCAACTGTCGGATTTCTTCGCCAAGATACATTTTTAATATCTTGAATAACCGCTCCTTCTCTCGAAGTAATCACTCCAATTCTCTTAATACTACTCGGTATAGGCTTCTTATGATTTTCGTCAAACAATCCTTCACTTGCAAGTCTTTCTTTAAGTTTTATAAATTCCTCATATAACTTTCCTTGCCCAACACTTTCAATGCTATAGACATTAAAGTTAAGCCTTCCACCCTTTATATAGAAATTTGGTGAGCCAACAGCGATAATCTGACTACCTTCTACAATCTTATCAGCATAGTTTGGATAAAAGCAAACGCAAGGCAAAGTTGCATTTTCGTCTTTTAGAGAAAAATAGATTACGTTTCTCGAAATACTTACACCAAAAACCTCTCCTATAACGGGAATGTTATGGAGAAGTTCTTCAGCATCAAATATTTGTTTTATATAAGTGTTAAGTTTGGAAACGGTAATCGCCTGTGTCATTATTATCTCTCTTAATTATTGTCTTTTAAAATTGATGATAAAACGCCATTGATGAATCTGCTACTCTTGTCTGTTGAAAAGCGTTTCGCAAGTGTAACAACTTCATTTATGGCAACCTTATGCGGGGTCTCCAAATAATTTATTTCAGTGAGTGCAACAAGCATGAGTGCAAGGTCCACTTTATATACTCTATCAAGTTCATATCCAATAAGATGAGAAGAAATGAGGCTAAATAAACTCTCTTTATTCTCTTCATACTTTTTTATAATTTCTAAAGCGAATTCTTTATCCTCGTCCTTTTTTAAAGACGAAAAAAACTCTTCGTCAAGCTCATAACCATTTTTGACGAAAAGTCTTTCAAATATAAGTTGAAACGCTAATTCTCTTGCCTCTCTTCTCATTCTGTCGCCTCATCGCAGTTTACACCGCTCACATGAACATTAATCTTGCCTGGTTTAATACCTACCATTGAGTTTAAAGAGTTTTTAATATTCTCTTGTACTCTATAAGCGACATCTGGAACGCTGTAACCAATATGAACTATAATGTAAACGTCAACATTAAGCACGCCATTAATGTCAAATTTAATAGTTACGCCTTCACTTTTTGATTTGGACATCTTTCTGAAAATAGAAAGTTCACAGTTTGTTAAGCTGTCAACTCCGTTAATTTCTTTAGTGGCAAGGTTGATAATAGACAAGAGAATATCTCTATCTATATCAACTCTACCCTTTTTCTGTAATCCATTTTCACTATTTTTCATAATTTCTCCCATAGAATGCTAGTATAACTTTCTTTTAATATTGTATCATATTCAATTTAATTTTGCAATTATTCTTTAATAATAAATAAAATATTTTCAATGTTATCTTTTTCTATAAAAAAAGCAATTTCGTTAAAAAAAGAGTAAACTATTACTCTTTTTTCTTTTATACATGTCTTATACTATTAGATTTCGTTTCCATCATCCATAGCAGGCTGCGAGTCCTTATTAATCAAGTTTGAAAGTTCAGAGTCAAACGATTCTTCGTTTGATGATAAAACAACCTCTTTGGTATTTTTATTTAATAAAATATACTTTAAACTGTTATTAGCACTTTTACAAATTAAAATTTCCAAGGCGTGTTCAATCAAATATCTATGCAAACAGTTTGGTATATCAAGACTTAATAAAGGCTCAACAAAATCAAATGAAGAAAGAAAATCAAAATCTATTTCTTTGTAAGATTTGAAATCTTTAACTTTAACATGATTTTTGTTTAAAGCAAATTCACTAAACTTCAAAGAATACAATTTTTTACTCTTTTCAGCAGTAGATATAATAGCACATCTATTTTTATTTAATCCATATGTTCGCATAATTTTTTCTCCTAATATTTATTATAGTAAAAGAAGAAAAGAAGTCAAGTACTAAAATTATTCTACTGGAATTATTTTGATATTTTCAATGCTTGTAGAGAGTTGTGATTGAATAATTGAAACAATTTGAGCTACTTCTGAAGAATTTAATTCTTTTGCTTTAACAACTGCGTTTACATTTGCGTCAGAAATTGAGATAATGCAGTCATCAAATCCTTTTGCCTTGATAAGACCTTCAACAACGAGTTCTTTTTCCATTTGTCCGATAAGAGCAAGCTTTGATTGTTCGGCATTTTTTACTACTTCTTCTGAAGATGTTTCACTTGCAATGATTGCATCATAGTAAAGCATTTCTTGGTCACGAGTTGATTCTCTTGTTGTTCTGTAAGTTGAAAAGTAGCTTGCTGTTGTAGTTGTTGTCTTATCTTTTGTCACTGACTTATTAAGCATAACATTAAGATAACCAGTTACGCCGAGCAGTAATACCATTACG
>CATKXS010000020.1 GCA_949841045.1 uncultured Clostridia bacterium
GAATTGTAATTGAAGGTGAAAACTTAATTTTAAGTGAACTCACTCAAAATACCATGTTAATACAAGGAAAAATTGTCAAAATGGAGCAATTTTAATGAAAAAATCAAGTAGAAGTCGGGTAAAGGTAAAGGGTTTAAATCAAGAACGAGCAATAAACGAGATAATTAAAAATATTAATATCTATGACTATAAAAGAATTGAACATTCGTTGAGTGAATTTGAAGTCGACTATAAAGACCATAAATTAGTAAAAAAAATGCTTGAAAATTTGGGGTTTGAGGTACTTTCTATTTCTCATAATGGATTCTTATATTCTTTAAAAAAACTTTTTACAAGTTATGGATTGATTGTTGCTGTTGTTATTTGTTCTATTCTGTATGCATTTCAATATAATTTTGTGCTAAAAATAGATATATTTGGTTATTCAAATAAAAATGAGATAGCTAGACTTGTAAAGAGCAATTTAAAAAGTCGATTTAAACCAAACATTGACACAAAAAGTCTTGAAATTGTTATTAAAGATAATTTTGACGATGTAAGTTCAGTCAGCGTAGCAATAGTTGGTCAAAGTCTTGTGATAAATATCAATGAAGGTATTATCCCAGATGAAATGAAAGAAGGCGATGCGATTATAAGTCTATATGATGGACTGATAACAAATATAAATCTTATTCAAGGTACGCTTGCTGTAAATGTCGGGGATATAGTCAAAAAGGGTGACATTCTAGTTTATCCATATATAATTGATGCTGAAGGTGAAAAACGTGATGTTACTCCTAAAGCAGAGATTTATGCTGATGTCTGGCTTTATGGTACTCAGACACACTATGATTATTCAGTGGAAACAAAGCGGACAGGTAAAAAATTTGTAAAAAACGAAGTGTTTTTGTCAACGCTTCTACTTTATTCAAGTGCAGGCAATGTAGAATTTGAACATTTTGAAAAAGAAGAGAGTATAAAGATTTTAACAAAAAACAATCTATTGCCATTAAAGCGAAAAAAGACGGTTTATTATGAAACAGAAATAATTGAAACTTTTAACGACTTTTCACTTATAAAAGAAGAGTTAATTGAAAAAGCTAAAGAAAAAGCCTTGATTTTTTTGACAGAAAATGAGATAATAAAAAAGGAGAATTATAACATTAGAGAAGGAGGCAGTGTTCACGAAATTGAGTACGTGATAACTGTTGAAAGGAACATAGGAGGATAAATGTTAATCAATTTTGAGAACGTAGGGCATAAATATAAAAAGATTATCAGAAAGATATTTGATGAGGCTATAAAACAGACTGACAATGACTTACATGATATTTGGGCGACTGTTTCATTTGCTAAAAGAGATAGGATTAAAGAACTCAACAGAATGTATAGAAAGGTTGATAGAGAAACAGATGTATTGTCTTTTCCAATGCTTGACATTGTTTATCCTCAAACGCTTAAAGATTATAAAGATGAATATGCGCCAGACGGGTCTCTATATATTGGTGATATTGTTATTTGTCCAAAAATAGCGAAGTGGCAAGCTAAGCTTTATAATCATAGCAAAAAACGCGAAATTGGCTTTTTAGCCTTACATGGACTTCTTCATATACTCGGTTATGACCATATTGAAAAAGAAGACGAAGAAGTTATGATGGCTATGAGTAAGAAAATTCTTGATAGCGTGGGTTTAGAGAGAGGTGAAAAATAATGTTTTACAGCGGTTATGTCGCTTTAATTGGAAAACCTAATTCAGGCAAAAGTAGTTTGATTAACGCTTTGATAGGTGAAAAAGTTGCCATTATTTCAAGAAAACCTCAAACTACTCGTGATAACATAATTGGAATTTACAATCGTGATGATTGTCAAATAATATTTGTTGATACGCCAGGTGTCCATCATAGTAAAAATATGCTTGATAAAACTATGGCTAAAAATGTAAGGTCTGCGCTTGCTGGAGTAGATTTAGTAGTATATTTGATAGATGGAACTACGATGCCAGATGAGGAAGAACTTGACTATATTGACCACATTAAAGGTGATAAGATTATTGTTCGTACAAAGACTGATTTAAAAAATCAGAAGCCTTTTGATAGTGATATAGAAATATCTTCAACGGAAGGCAGGAATTTAGATATTCTTATAGAAAAAGTAAAAACTTATCTTAATAAGTTTGACAAACCTTATTATATTTATCCTCAAGATTATTACACCGATAAAAGTTTGAAATTTATCATTGCAGAGCAAATCCGAGAAGAAGCACTAAATAATCTCGAAAGAGAGATTCCTCATGGTGTGGCAGTTGAAATAATCAAGTTTGACGAGAGAGAGGACATTGTTTATATCGATGCAGATATTATTTGTGAGCAAGATAGGCATAAGGGTATTATAATTGGAAAAGGCGGAAGTCTACTGAAAAAACTCGGAAGCCATGCTCGAACTTTTGCAGAGGAATTGTTGCAAAAAAAAGTTATGCTTAAAATATTTGTTAGGGTTGAAAAAGATTGGAGAAATAAACCTCAGAAAATAAAAAATTTAGGTTATTAAGCCTAAATTTTTTTAAAAATTTGAAAATACATATATTTATTTTTTATTAAAAATGAAATGGTTTAATGTAGATGAAATTTAAAATTGAACTAAAAGTGAAAGATAGGGGTTGACATATTTAATTTAAGTAATTATCTCTACTTCTGGTTCAAGTTTGATTTTAAATTTTTTATATACTTCAGATTGGCAAAATTCAATTAGACGTTTTATATCTTCAAATTGGGCATTGTCATAATTGATTATGAAATTGCCATGAATAGGAGAGATTTGAGCTCCATTACATCTGTAGCCTTTCAGTCCACATTCTTCTATTAGCTTTCCAGCAAAGTGTCCTTGTGGGTTTTTGAAAGTGCTTCCACAGCTTAGTCCTTTTGGTTGGGAGCGTGTACGTTTTATGAAATAATTTGTGAAATTTCGCTTAATTTTGCAGTTTTTTTCTTCATTTAACTTGAATTTTGCTGAAATTATTATAAAATCATCTAAATTAGAAGTGTGATAACCAAATTTAATATTCTCTCTTTTTATGGTTATAAATTTGCCTTTTGCGTAAACCTTTATGCTCACGAGATTGTCTGAAATAGAATGTCCGAAACAAGAAGCGTTCATTTTTATTGCTCCACCTATTGAACCGGGTATACCCGCAAGAGCTTCAAATCCGCTTAATTTGTGAATTAAACAAAAATTAAATGCTCGTGCCAGAGGGGTAGAGCATGAAACATTAAGATGACCATTTGAGTAAGTTATCTTTTGTTCTATTTTTTTAGTTGAAATTATGTATTTATTAGAGTAGGGCGAAATAAGGAAATTGCTTCCATTTCCAATAATTATAAATGGCAATCTGCTTTGTTTAAAATGGTCACACGCAACTTTTAATTCATATTCATTCTTTGGGTAAATTACGCCTTTAACGGTGCCTTTTGTTTTGTAAGTTGTTATATTTTCTATAGGTTCATTGAAAACAAATTCAATATCATATATTGTTTTTTTATCCATAAAACATTTGTATGCAAAGAGCCAAGTTTTTGTTTATCTATATTAGACAATTTTTTAAGTACAATTTTTTCTTTTTTCATATAATGATAATATGTTAGAAAATTTTAACTCATTTTACATAATCGGAATAGGGGGAATTAGCCTATCCGCAATAGCAAAACTTTTGTTAGACTTAGGAAAAAAAGTTTATGGCTCAGATATAACAGATTCAAAACTAATAAGTGAGCTTCAAAGTAGTGGTGTGGAAATACAAATAGGAGGCGCGCCAGAATATGTCATGAAGTGTGATGCTGTTATAATAACGGGGGCCATTTCAGAAGATAATCGTGACCTTGTTTTTGCTAAAAAACTAGGCAAACAGATTTTTACTCGTGCCCAAATGCTTGGTATTTTGACAGAAAACAAAAGCTTAATTTCAGTTGCTGGAACGCATGGTAAGACAACAACCACAGGAATGATTGCCTCAATTCTATTGGAGGCGGATAAAGACCCGACCATTCATATAGGCGGTATTTCAAACAATATTCATTCTAATTTAAGAATAGGAAAAAGCGACTTGTTTGTTACTGAAGCTTGTGAATATAAGGATAGCTTTTTGACTCTTAAAAATTATATTTCAGTAGTATTAAATGTTGAAGAGGACCATCTTGATTATTTCAAAAATTTAGACAATATTTTTGCTTCTTTTAATAAATTTGTTCAAAATACAACTAAAAATGGGGTTGTAGTATATAATTTAGATGATTTACAAAATAAATTATGGATAAAAAACGAGGCATTGTCGTTTGGCTTTAATAAAGATGCGGACATAACTTGTGAGAATATAAATGAGTATGAAAGAGGCAAATTTCAATTTGATTTAATTTATAAAGGCGAATTTCTGGTTAATATTAAACTGCCTTGTTTTGGTAAACATAATGTCAAAAATGCATTGGCGTCTTCTGCTGTGGCGGTTTTTCTTGGGATAGATGCAATAGAGATTAAAAGAGGTCTTGAAGCTTTTAAAGGAATTGAGAGAAGGTTTGAGATTATAAAAGAAGAGAATGGGCATTGTATACTGCATGATTATGCTCATCATCCACATGAAATAAAGGCTTCGCTTGATGCATGCAAGGAAATTGTAGAAGAAGGAAGGCTAATTTGTATTTTTCAACCGCATACCTTCACTAGGACTAGGGATTTATTTGATGAGTTTGCAAGGTGCTTCTCAGTTTGCGATGAGGTATGGCTTCTTCCAATTTATCCTGCTCGCGAAGAGCCCATAGAAGGAATAACCTCGCAGGCGCTCGCAGACAAAATTTCGCAGGAAGGCCAAAAATGTCGATATTTTAACACTTTTTCAGAATGTCGAGATGAAGTTGTTAAAGAATTTGCTAGTGTTGACATGTTTGCTATACTGGGTGCGGGAGACATTGAAAAGCTTGCTTACAGTTTAAAAGACAAAAATTAAAGTAATTCTCATAAAAACAAACTCTTGACTTATTTATATAAAACATATATAATTATTATATATGGAGGATTAAATGAGATATAGTTTTACTTTGAATGATATAGAGTTTAAAATTTATTTCGATGATGTTGAGCTTTGCTTTGAACATAGACCTGATATAGATGGCAATATTGCTAAAGACAATATTCTTGTTGATGATGTTGTAAAAATAAGATTTTCTCAGAGCAAAGAAAAGTTTGATAAGTTTGTTAAACATTTGCAAGAAGCAAAAGATATTGAGGATTTATCAGATGAAAATAAGCGCGACAAACATCTGCGTTTCAAAAAGGGTGAAATATATGCTCATATAGATTTCTATGGCGAACCTGATTATTTTATAATCAATAAGTCGAGTGATACAATAATTATTGGCGACCCCGAAGTTGACCTTCATGGACTTCCACTCAAAGTTGCAAGAAGTATTATGTTAAGAAAACTTGAAGATAGAGGGTTTATCTTGATTCGTGGAACTGGCATTAACGTTGGTGGAAAAGGGTGCTTGATTATTGGTAATGAGGGTGATGGCAAGACAACCTTAATGGCAAAAATGCTTGAAAAGTCTTATGGTTCAAAATTTGTAGCTAATGACCGTATTTTTATCGGTTTTGAAGAGAACAAGCTTGTCATGCGCACTTTTGCTGAACCTCTTAAAGTTAGAATGGGAACTATTAAGGGAAGCGATAGACTTTTTAGGAAAGTTAAAAATGACGAAAAACTCGAAAACCAATGGGGTTGGAATTATAGCAAAATTGCAGATGAATGCCTTTTTGATATACCTGCAAGAGATATTGATGAAATCTTTAATTGTAAACTTTCTGCAAAAGAGCCTATTGATTCAATTATCTTAGCAAAAATGGTTAAAGGCAAATCTGATTATGTGCAAGCAAAGATTGTAGGTGATACAGATATTTGTCAGGTTCTTGAAAAAAATTGTCTTTCACCAGTAAGCAATGAAATATTTAATTATGCCAAAAATTCCACTGACGAAGCGGTTTTTGAAAATAAAGAAAAAATTATTTTGGAAGCACTTTATAAAGACATGATTTATGTGGAATTCAGTAAAGATGCAAAAGCTGATAAGGTAATGAAGGCAATAAAGGAATTACTTCCAAATAAAAATGAAAAATCTAGCAAATCTGATGAAGAAGATGATTTTTTAGATGAAGAATAATAAAAATTAAATAAAAAATCGCTAAAACCTTAATAAAAGGTTTTAGCGATTTTTATATGTGGGCTAGCACTCCATAATGCCTGCTTTTCTAAACAAGTGAATGAATCAAAGTTGTGCTTATGCAAGATTTTGCATTAGAGAATGCCTTTTATATCATTGATATTTCTAGATTTGATGTTGCGACACCTTATATGTTGAATAAAAAACAAAAATAATCAAATAATTCAAAATTTAATTTAGCATCGCAAGTTTTGATTTTTCTAAAATTAAAATAATATTTTTAAAATACTTTCATATTTATCTTTCATTAAATTCTGTGTTTCTTTGCTCATCTTTGCATAACTTTTCTCAATTTTTCTTTTTACAAAATTATTGCATTGCTCTATACTTTCACCTAAATATGCACGCCAACATATTAATTCTACTACATTATCTAAATGACTCATGGCATCTGCATCAGCAACGCATATTTCTTCAACAGAAAACTTTTCTTTAACAACGCTTGCTCTATGATTCAATATGCAAAGTTTAACTTTGTCTATAAAGTTTTGTTTAAAGCCATCTTTTTTTAATATTTCTTCCGCTAGTTCTGCTCCTAAAATATGATGATTATCACGGTTAGCCATATCCAGTAAATCAGCATAATCATGAAATATTGCGGCAATTTCAACTATATCTTTGTCAGCATTATATTTTTCTGCAAGAACAAGTGCATTGTTTATAACAGGCAATAGATGATGTTTCCATGTTTGCCCAATCTTACAGTTTTGCGATTTATCAAAAATTTCAGATTGTTGTTTTATTAAGTTATAATATTTTTCATATTTCACAATTATACCTCTAATAAAAAAGACTTTTTGTTTAGTATATTTGGAGCTGTTCAGCGAATGTATGTGAGCGCTGATAGGCTCCACTTGCAAGTTATAACTTGCAAAATTTGTTTTGGCAAAAACAAATAAAAATTTTATTTTAAAAATTTTGTGGAGCTGATGGCGGGAATCGGACCCGCGACCCCCACCTTACCAAGGTGGTGCTCTACCTCTGAGCCACATCAGCATGAACCTAATTTTTAATTAGGTTTTTATTATTAGAAATTAAGTTATACTTTATTCTCTTTCACTTTCGTCATCTTCTTCCTTTGATAGAAGGTATGCTTTAAGGTCAGATTTATATTTTCTTCCAAATATGCTTATCATGTAGTTTTGAAATCTTCTTTGGTCATATTTTGATGGTTTTGTATTGTAAAGTTTTTCAATTTCAAACTCAGTATATATGCATTCAAGTTGTGTGTTATCTTTTAGTTTTCCGTGATATGTATGAAGTTTGCAACGGTGTATTGAAGAGGTAATATCGTGTATATTTTCATCTCTACTTATTTTCATTTCTTCAATTAATCCTAGTATATGTGGTAGTTGTAATTTTTCAATATAATTCATGGTTAACCTCTCTTTAGTAAGTATAACAAATAATGTTGAGACTGTCAATATTTTTAAATATATTTAGAATTTAAATATAAAGTTTGCATTAAAATAAAAAATATAATAAAAGACGATTTATAAATTAAAGAAGCTGTTTAAAGAATAAATATAAAAAATATTTTTTTTGATAAAAATAATAAAAAAAAGTCTATAACCCTTATAAATAAAGGAAAGTAGCCGTCATAATCTTAAAAAAATTGTTTTTTAAAACACTTGCAAAAATTTTTTTTATGTGTTACTATATATGTCGATTAAATGATTTAAAATTTAAGGAGAATAAAATGGACATTTTTAAAAAGATTTATAATCCTAATACACCTCACATCTATGATATGGCAAAAGAGCAGGGAATTTATCCATATTTTCACAAACTTGAATCTAGACAAGATTGTGTTGTAAATATGGAAGGAAAAGAGACTATAATGCTTGGCTCAAATAACTATTTAGGACTTACAAACCATCCTAAAGTTATTGAAGCAGGTCTATGGGCTATAGAGAACTATGGCAGTGGATGCTCTGGTTCAAGATTTTTAAATGGAACACTTGACCTTCACCTAAAACTTGAAGAAAACCTTGCTCAGTTTTTACATAAAGAAGCAGTTATGACTTTCAGTACTGGTTTTCAAAGTAATCTTGGAATTATAAGTGCTTTAGTTGGCAGAAGCGATTATGTTATTTGCGACAAAGAAAACCATGCAAGTATATATGATGGTTGCAAACTCAGTTATGGTAAAATGCTGAGATATAACCATAGCGATATGCAAGACCTTGAACGTAAACTTGAAAGCGTGCCAAAGGAAAGCGGAATTTTAATCGTAACTGATGGTGTGTTTAGTATGGGAGGAGATATAGCAAATCTTCCAGAAATTTGCAGATTAGCCAAAAAATATAATGCTAGAGTTATGGTTGATGATGCTCATGGACTCGGTGTTATTGGAAAGCATGGAAGAGGAACTGCTGAATACTTTGACCTTGAAGATGAAGTTGATATTTATATGGGAACATTCTCTAAATCTCTTGCTTCTCTTGGCGGATATATGGCAGCAAAGAAAGAGGTTGTTGAGTATGTAAAACACACATCTCGTCCATATATTTTTAGTGCAAGTATGACACCAGCTTCTGTATGCTGTGCTAACGCCGCACTTGAAGTATTAAAGGCTGAACCAGAGCGTGTTCAAAGACTTAAACAGGTGAGTGATTATATGAGAGATTGCCTCAGAAAGAGAGGAGTTGCATTCAAGGAAAGCGAAACACCAATTATTCCAATCTTTACATATGAAAATGACAAGACATTTATCGCTTGCAAAATGCTTCTTGATAGGGGTGTTTATGTAAACCCAGTTGTATCTCCAGCAACACCAGTTGGACAAAGCCTTCTTAGAACAAGTTATACTGCAACTTTTGATTTCAAACTTCTTGACAAGGCAGCAGACCAAATCAAAGAGGTTTTAGACATCTTAAATAACAAGTAAAGAATTAAAGCGTAGCAATTTTGCTACGTTTTTTGTTGAAAAGAAAAATTTAAAAGAATTTTAAAAAAGGACTTGCCCCCCCCCGAGTATACTTGGAAATGAGAGGTGGATTATGATTGCAGAAAAGAAAAAAGAAAGAGTTTTATATAGAATAAGTTATAAACATTCTAAAAAGTGGAGAATTCCTAATGAGCTTTTAAATGATAAAGAATTTATAGTTAAAGCTTTGAGAGAAGTTGACTCTAATCGCATAGATAAATTAGTTGAACTTATTGACCAAAGCAATACTGAGGTGTTATTGGCACTTTGCGAAGTGAAAGAAAGTTGGAGGATTAATAGTTGTAGTAGCAAGATTATGTCTTATTTGAGTGACGAGCTTAAAAATTCAAAAGATTTTATGATGAAAGCAGTTGATATAAGAGAAGATAATTTTTATCATGCGTCAAAAGAGCTAAGGGCAGACAAAGAATTTGTTTTACATGCTGTTGAAAAGAAAGGAAATTTTTTGGGTGATGCATCAGATGAACTTAAAAATGATAAAGATGTTGTGCTTATGGCGGTTAAACACAGAGCAGGAGTAAATTATATTGACAATCGAAGCCCATTCAAGTATGCTTCAAAAGAGTTGCATGATGACAAGAGTTTTGTTCTTCAAGTTTTAAATATTGACGGAAGTGCTTTTTCATGTGTGTCAAGAAGACTTTCAGATGACTTAGATGTTGTTTTAACGGCTGTTGAAAATTATCCAGCATCATTAAAAGATGCCTCAATTAGGCTTAGATATACTAAACCAGAAGTTGCAGTTGCTGTTCTTAAAAATATTGAAGTATTAGATTATGTTGAGAAAGACATTATTAAAGATGTGGTTAACCTTGTAAATGAGAGCCGACAAAAACTCGCAGAAGAAGAGAACAAACAAAAGAAAGAAGAAAAGCAAGACGAAGAAGGTAGCGAACTTGAATAATTTAAGTCGCAGAGAAAATCTGCGACTTTTTTGTTTATGTGTAAATTGCAAACGAAAAATATTTTTATTGCGTGTGACTGACGCTCGGGTGAGAGATTAGTGCACATTATTTAATATATAAAAAATATTTAAAATATTTAATTTTCCTATTGTCAAAATAAACCAAGTATGTTACAATAAAGTTAAGTAGGAGTAACAATGGCTTCCAAAACAACTAAAGATTTTAAACTCATTAAAGACAGAGAAAAAATTTACAGAGAAGTGGCAACCCTGCCACGTGACCTTTACACGCTTAGAGCTTTTATGGTTAAGAAAAATCTAGTAGAGTCGGGCAATAAGTTCGACAAAGCTTTTGAAGAGCTTAAATCTAGTGGAAGAATTATTGTTAACAAAGGTTATGTAATGGCTGAGCCAAGCAAAATCAAAAAAGGCATCTTTGTCGCTAGTGGCAAGATGAAATTTGTTGTGCTTGAAGGCGAAGAAATAAGACGAAAACTTTCTAAAGAAGAAGGAAAGGGCTATAGAACAAACGAAAGAATTAATATTGGTTTTTCTGAATATGGCAATGAAACAAGACCATTTATTATTTCAAGATATGAAAGTAAAGAAAAGTCTTTTGTGGACTTGTTGCCAAAGCTTGAAAACGATGTTGTTGTAGGAAGAGTAGTAAAAATCAGTCATGACGAGCTTGCATTTATTCCGATTGACAAGAAATTCAAGAAAAATGTTGTGATTGCAAACAGCAAAGAGAGCATCAGTAAATTCCAAGATAAAATTTGCATGATGAAAATTACAAGCGATGAAAAACCAGGAGTGCCTGCTTGCGGTATCTTAACCAAGATTTTAGGAGATGCCGGCAACCCAATTCATGAGTATGAGGCCATTGCTTCAGCAAATGGTGCTATAATGTCATGGAGCGATGAGAAATATAAAGAAGAAATTTCTAATATACCTTCAGAAGTAGATTTGACTGACAAGACTTTAATAAGTGAAGAGGGTGACATTCTTCAAAGAGGCGGAGAACGCATTTATGATTTGAGAAATCTTGCTTTTACGACAGTTGACCCAGCGACTTGTAAAGATATGGACGATGCTATTTATTCTACTTTTGACGAAGACGGACACTTGGTTGTTTATACCGCTGTTGCAAATGTTACAAAATACGTTGACATAAATAGTGAGATTGGAAAAACATATATTGAAGGTGGTTTTACCGTCTATGCACCAAATCGTGCATATAACATTCTTCCTCCTGAGCTTTCCACTGGAATTTGCTCATTAAATCCAAATGTTGATAGGCTTGCACTTGTAATAAAAACTGTTGTAAACGAAAAGACAGGAGTCCCTATTTCAAGTACATTTATGGACGCCGTTATAGAAAGTAAGCATAAATATAGCTACCCAGAAGCTCAAGAAATTTGCGATAATAATCCTATTAGCACGCAAAAACTTAAAGAGAAGTTGAAAAATGAGGGCTTATCACAAGAAGAGCAAGTAATTTTAAATCAAAGAGCTTCACAAATTCTTTGGAAAGGCTTTGACAAGAGAGATATTATAAAATTTGAAACCAAAGATGAATATGATATGATTTTCAATGAAGATTTTAGCGACATTGTTGATATATTGCCACAGGAAAATTGTGATTATCACAAAGTCATTGAATCGTTCATGTTGACAGCAAATGAGGCGTCTGCTCAGTTTGCAAAAGACAATGGATTACCAAATATATATCGCGTTCATGAAATGCCAAACGAAGAGCGTACGGCTCAGGCTGAAGAGTTCTTTCGTGGGCTCAATATTCCTTTTGATGGCGATTTATCTCCAAAGGGATTACAAAAGATTATTAAGGCTGTTGCAGGCACAAACAAAGAAAAAATGGTTAATAATTTCTGGGTTCGCCTTCAAAATCGAGCAAAATATTCTTGTTCAACAAATCCTAAGACAGGAAGAGAGACTGCAAACAATAAATTTTTAGGCAAAAATGGAAAGGTTGTAAAAGAGAATAAAGAAATTGAAAAATATTTAAAGAATACAATTTCACAAGATGAAGTCAGTCACTTTGGACTTCAAAGTATGGCTTATAGTCAAACAACATCTCCAATCCGTAGAATTGTTGATTACGTAACTCATTACAATATTCTTGCAAAATTAAAAGGAAATGAGCCTATTGATTTAAAAACAACCATGGAGATTGTCAACTGGGCGAATTTAAAACAGGAGTCAGAAAAACTTGCTGAACGAGAATTTCAAGAAATAAGTTCTGTTATCTATTGTGAAAGTCATCTTGGTGAAGTGATGAGAGGTTATGTAAGCGGGTTTAAACGTAAGTATGATGGTGAGTCGAACAGCGCTGAAAACTTTGTAGTAATTGTTGAAAACGAAGAGAAAGGCATTAAAGTTGAAGTACCTTTAAATGAAGTATTAAGAAAAAATCAAAAAAATATAGGAATTTCACCGTTTGGAGTTGCAATTATTGATAAAAATAACTCTAAACCGCTTTTGAGACTTTGCGAATATGTTGATTTTAAGATAGTCAGCGCAAACAGGCTTACTAAAGAAATAATTGCTACAGGTGATATTCATAGATTTGTTTCAAATCAGTTTGATAACGATATTGAATTGGGAGAGGGTACTCAAGCGCTCAATCCTGAGAAAACCCCTAGCCAGAAAAAGCAAAAAATGCTTAAAGAGGTTGAATACAAAAAGGCGAATAAATCAATTAGCGCGGAGGAGAGTAAGCGTGTAAAAACAGAACGTAAGGAAACGGCACGCTTTAAGAACGAAAAACGCAAGCAATCTGCAAAACCTATTGATTTTGAAGAAATTAATGAAAAATATTAAAAAAACGGTCAAAATGGCCGTTTTTTCGTTAAATTTAATCATTTTAGCAAAAATATAAAAAAATAAAATATTATTAAACATTAATAATTCTACCCATCTTTATTTGACAAAAGTAAAATAAAAAATTACAATTGAACATATACGGAGAATATAAAGTGAGCAAATTATATTTTAAATATGGTGCTATGGGAAGCTCGAAAACAGCGCAAGCACTTATGTGTCAATTTAACTATATTCAAAAGGGTTTTGATGTTTTTTTGTTTAAGCCACAAGCAGATAATCGTGGTGAAGAAAATGGACTTCCTTTGGTTAAAAGTAGAATAGGACTTAAAAGCGAGTGCGTTGAGTTTACTAGAGAGGATAATTTTATAAAATTAAGTCGTGCTTATGATATACTTAAGCCTCGTTCGGTCATAATAATTGATGAGGCACAATTTCTTACAACGAAACAAGTCAATGAACTTAAAAACCTATCACAAAAAGTGCCAGTACTTTGCTATGGACTTTTGACCAATTTTAAAACTAAACTTTTTGAAGGCAGTAAACGTCTTGTTGAAATTGCAGATTCGATAACTGAAATAAAATCTGTTTGCAAATGTGGGAAAAAGGCGACAGTCAATGCAAGAATAATCGAGGGCAAAATTGCATGTGGTGGTGAAGAAGTTTTGATAGGTGCAGACGAAAGTTATGAGGGAATGTGCTACTCTTGTTTTACTAAGCGTAAACGCGAAGAGAAAAAGCAAAACAAAAGTTAAATGCATAATTTAATTAAAAATCTTAAAAAATATCAAAAAATCATGAAAAAACATAATAAATAAAGCGAATTATCACAATTTTAAGGAGAATTTTATGGAAAAAACATTTTTAGAGGAAGGCTACCTCACCAAGCTTGATAAATATTTTCGAGCGTGCAACTATCTTTCTGTTGCGCAATTATATCTTTTAGATAATCCACTTTTGAGGGAGCCTTTAACACGTGCACAAGTCAAAAAAAAGATTGTTGGCCACTGGGGAACTGTGCCTGGTCAAAACTTTGTTTATGCACACCTTGATAGGGTAATCAATAAATATGATTTGAATATGGTTTTAATTTCAGGACCTGGACATGGCGGAAACTTTTTTATAAGCAATTCCTATTTAGAAGGAGTTTATAGTGAAGTTTATCCTGAGTGTGGTCAAAATAAGGAAGGAATGAAAAGGCTTTGCAAACAATTTTCTTTCCCTTGCGGTGTGTCATCGCACGTTGCACCAGAGACTCCTGGTTCTATTCATGAGGGCGGTGAACTCGGCTATTCTTTATTACATGGCTTTGGCGCGGTGTTTGATAATAAGGACTTAATTGCAACAGTCATTATTGGCGATGGAGAGGCGGAGACGGGACCTCTTGCAACTTCATGGCATTCTAATAAATTCTTAAATCCAGAAACAGACGGTGCCGTTCTTCCAATATTACATTTGAATGGTTATAAGATTTCAAACCCAACAATTTTGTCAAGGATAAGTGAAGTTGAACTTAAATCATTTTTGTTCGGCTGTGGCTGGGAAGCAATAGTTGTTGAGGGTGATGACCCTATGACAATGCACCATGATATGGCAGTTGCAATGGATAAATGCATTGAAAAAATTAAAGAAATTCAGGTTAATGCGCGTGAAAAAGGTGTAAATAATCGTCCTTTATGGCCAATGATTGTTCTTCGTACTCCAAAAGGCTGGACTGGACCAAAGTTTGTTGATGATAAAAAGATTGAAGGTTCATTTAGAGCGCACCAAGTGCCAATTCCTATGACAAATGATGAGCATTTGAAAATGCTTGAAGACTGGCTTAAAAGTTATAAACCTGAAGAACTCTTTGATGAAAATTACTGTTTAAAGAAAGAAATAGCTGAAATTTTGCCAAAAGGTGACAAACGAATTTCTGCATCACCTATTACAAACTGCGGTGCTAGCAAATTGATTTTGCCAAAACTCCGTGATTATGCGGTTGAAATTGAAGGTCATGGAAAAGTTAAAAAACAAGACATGCTTGAACTTGGCAATTATATAAGAGATATTTTTACTCTCAATAAGGACAATCATAATTATAGAGTTTTCAGTCCTGATGAAGCTATGTCAAATAGGCTTTATCACATTTTTGAAAGTCAAAATCGTGATTTTAACGCAAAAATTGATGAAAATGACGAATTTTTAGCTCGTAACGGTAAAATTATGGATAGTTATCTGAGCGAACATGCATGCGAAGGCTGGCTAGAGGGTTATCTTCTTACGGGGAGACATGGAGTGTTTGTAAGTTATGAAGCTTTTATTAGGCTTGTGGATTCAATGGTATCTCAACATGCAAAATGGTTAAAGGTAACGCGCGAACTTTCTTGGAGAAAACCAATTTCTTCTTTAAATTTACTTTTGACTTCCAATGTTTGGCAACAAGACCACAATGGTTATACTCACCAAGAGCCAGGCTTTTTGGACCATGTGGCAAACAAAAAATCTGAAATTGCAAGAATTTATCTTCCACCAGATGCTAATACATTGATTTCTTGTTATGACCATTGTCAAGCAAGTGAAAATTATATCAATGTTATTGTGGCTTCAAAACATCCAAGTTGGCAGTGGCTGAACATGGACGAGGCAATAGAGCATTGCACGGCTGGACTTGGCGAGTGGAAATGGGCTAGTAACTGTGGCAATGAAGAACCTGATATTGTACTTGCTTGTGCTGGAGACACTCCAACTCTTGAAGCGCTTGCAACAATAACTCTGGTTAAAGAATATTTGCCACAAGTGAAAGTAAAATTTGTCAACGTTGTTGATATAATGAAACTTGAGTCAAACCTTCTTCATCCACACGGACTTACTGATAGTGAGTTTAACAAGTTGTTTACTTTAGATAAGCCTGTGGTATTTAATTTTCATGGTTATCCTAAGTTTGTGCATGAACTTGTCAGCACAAGAAACAATAAAAACTTCTCTGTTCATGGTTATATGGAAGAGGGAACAATTACAACAGCTTTTGATATGCGTGTTCAAAATGAAATTGACAGATTCCACCTTTTGTTAGATATTATGGATAGACTTAACATAAAAGATGAAAAACTTGCTTCGCTAATAAAGAATAAATTAATAAATCATAAAGCATATATTGCCGAGTACGGTGAAGATATGCCAGAAATTGAAAAGTGGAGCTGGGAATAAGAAATCTTTTTCGATTTAAAAATATTTTTTCAAAACCTATTTACTTTCAAACGGGAGGGGGTATAATTAAATCAAGGAGATTTTATAATGAAGAAAAGTGAATTTTTAAATAAGGCAGTTGAAGAACTTACAGAGATTTTAAATGATTTAATTAGCATGCCAGAAGCCGAGTCAGATAACGAACAGCTCGAGTTTGTAAAAATGCTCATAACAGACAAATCTTTACTTAAGGCAGCGGCTATGACTGCAAGTGATAGATTTGAATTGTTAGGAATGGTAGAATCTTTAAGAGCTATAGCTGCATTCGCCAAAGAGAATGGAGAAGAGCAGCTTAAAGACGAAACAGTACTTTTTACTTTGTGTACAGAGGCAATGCAAAAGGCTGAGAAAAGGTCTTATGAGTTGGAAGAAAATTTTGAAGACGATTTAGAGGAAGATGAAGAAATTACTTTAATGAGTGCAGCTGATGTTCTCCTTAATGCTATAAATGAAAATCCTCAAACAATGTCAAAAATCGTGGGTAGCGAGAAAGAAATGAATGAACTTGCTGACATGCTTAATGAACTTGAAGAAGATGAAAACGACTTAAATTAAAAAAAGCACCTTTTTAGGTGTTTTTTTATGATTATAATTAGGACTGCATTTAAATAGTTATTAAATTAGAGATAATTATAGCAAAAGTATAATTTATAAACTATTATAATCAAGCATTGTCTATTTCTTAATTGTTTTTTATTATTTAAATTATAGTAGGTATTAAAAACTTATTTTAATTGAGCGTAAATTGCCTGTGCGACTTTCACTCCGTCTTGAGCACTTGTAATAATTCCTCCGGCATATCCGGCACCTTCGCCAACAGGGTAAAGACCTTTAATGTTGCTTTCAAAATTTTCATCTCTTACAATTGTTATAGGACAGCTGCTTCGCGACTCAATGGCAATGAGAAGGTTGCGAAAATCTGAAAATCCATTAAGTTTTTGGTTAAGTAGTGGAAGTGCTTCTTTTAAACTTGCTGTTACGAAATGAGGAAGACATCTTGAAATATCTGTCAACTTTATATTTGGTTTATAAGTGCTTTCAATTTCTTTCAAATCAGTTTTATTATTGAGAAATGCCCCCACAGTTTGTGCAGGTGCTGAAAAATTTTCTCCGCCAAGAATGAAAGCTTCTTTTTCATATTTCTCTTGAAAATATATTCCAGCGAGAGGGTGGGAGGATTTGTAATCTTGAGTTGTTACATTCACAAGTAGTGCAGAGTTTGCATATTTGCCATCGCGTGCATACAAACTCATTCCGTTTGTAACGATTTCGCCATCATTTGATGATGATGCTACAACCTGTCCGCCCGGACACATACAAAAAGTAAATACATTTCTTCCATTTGGAAGATGTACAACGAGTTTGTAATCGGCGTTTGGTAAGGATTTATTGTAGTTCTTGCCATATTGTCCAATATTGATTAACTCCTGTTTCTGTTCAATTCGCACGCCCATCGCAAAAGGCTTTTGTTTTATTTCCACGCTATTATCGTATAACATTTCAAAACTATCTCTTGCACTATGTCCAAGACATAGAAGGAGGTGGTTTGTGTTTATAAACTTTTCTTGGTTATTTTCAACATTCTTTACATAAATTCCATTAATTTTATTGTTTTTCGCTGAAATTTTTGTCATTTTGGTTGAAAAAAGTACTTTTCCGCCTAAATTAACTATTTCTTCTCTTATATTTTTTATTACTTTTTGTAATTTGTCGCTTCCTATATGAGGTTTAGAAATATAGAGGATTTCTTTAGGTGCTCCATACTTTACAAGTTCAACTATGACCTTTTTTGTAAGTTCGTTAGAAATATTACTGTTGAGTTTTCCATCACTGAATGTTCCAGCTCCACCTTCACCAAATTGTACATTGCTATATTTGTTAAGTTTTCCGCTATTCCAAAAATCATTTATGTCTTTTATACGTTCATCAACAGGCTTGCCTTGTTCAATTATAATTGGATTTAATCCCATTCTTGCCAAAGCTAATCCAGCAAAAATACCGCTTGGGCCAAAACCAACAACGATAGGTGATAAATCCAATGACTTTTTGTTATATTCTAGTCCGCTTCTTTCTAACTTGTATTTTAAGTTGATAAATTTTTCTTCAAGGTCATTTTCCAGTTCAAGAGCGATAATGGCATTATATTTAATGTCGTTTTTGCGTCTTGCATCAAGAGATAATTTGATAAATTCAAAGTTTTTTATGTTTTTTTGTGAAATATTAAGCTTTTTAGCGCATTTTTCATAAATTTCTTGTGAATTATGGTTGATTGATAATGAAATGTTGTCAAGTTTTATCATAAGTTTACACCTGCTATATAACCACTTGTCCAAGCCCATTGAAGGTTGTAACCTCCACATTTTCCGTCAACATCGCAAATTTCACCGCAGAAAAATAAATTCTTCTGCTTTTTGCTCTCTAAACTATCTGTCAGTTCAGGCAAAAGTACGCCTCCAGAGTATACTTGATTGTTATTATAATGAGATTTTATTTTAAATTTTATATTTTTTATAGTATTTACTATTAATTCGATTTCATCATTTTTCAACTGTATTGTTGTTCGATTTTCATCAATTTTACATAAATTTAATATAAAATAAGCTATTTGAGGCATAAAAATGCCGTCAAACATTTTGTTTATAGGAAGATTTAAACTCTTTCTTTTAATTAATAATTCTTTTATTTTTTCTTTGTTTAAGTTTGGCATGATGTCGATATTTATTTCGCCATCAAAGATTCCTTTTCTAGCAAAATAACTTGAGGCGTTAAAAGCAAGAATTCCGCTTATGCCACTATCTTTGAAAAGCACTTCGCCGATTTCGCAAAATTCAATTTTTGTATTATCTTTAATTGTCAATTTGACAGGGGATATTCTTATTCCTTCAAGATATTTTGTTGTTTGAGTTTTTAAGGCCACCAAACTTTCTACGAAAGGTTTTGTTTTTATATTAAACTGGTTTAAAATGTTTTCACCACTTTTCCCGCCAAGCGCAACAACCAATTTTTCAGTAAAAAAACTTCCATTAGAGGTTTTTATTATATAACCATTTTTGTATTCTACATCTTCAAAGGTAGTATTAAGGAGCTTGGAAATATTTTTATAGTTTTCTATTTTATTATTTAAAACATCAATAACAGATTTGGCATTGTTTGAATAAGGATAAACGCGTCCTTCTTCATCTGTATAACAAACAAGACACCAATTATTAAATAGGGCGATGGTTTGCTTTGATGATAAAATTTTAAAATATTTATCTAAGTTTTGATTATAGTCGTTTTCATTTAAATCTTTATCAAATGATAAATTACATCTACCATTTCCTGTAACCATCAATTTTTTGCCAAGACTTGAAGCCTTGTCAATTATTAAAATCTTTTTGCCTGAAGGAGCCGCTGAAATTGCGCACATCAAGCCAGACGCTCCACCACCTAAAATAATTATGTCGAATTTTTCCATAAGTTGATTATAACACATTTTTTGAGTTTGTTTACAGTGAATTTGAGAATTTTTATAATTTCATTTTTTAGTTAAAGCTCTTACTGGTCTAAAAAGGTGGATATTGTTAAAAATAATTAATAAAACAATTTGAATTTTGTCAACAATATGTTATAATGTTAAAGTTAAGAATAATAGTGAATATTCAACTTATGTTCCCATAGTAAAGTGGATATTACAAACCCCTCCTAAGGGTTAGTCAGCCGTTCGAGTCGGCTTGGGAACACCAAAAAAAACGGTCAATAATTAACTGACCGATTTTTTATTAGTAAAATTAAAATATGTTTGCTTAAAATAAAATGTTTTTAGTTA
>CATKXS010000021.1 GCA_949841045.1 uncultured Clostridia bacterium
AAAAATCTAATGAAAGAGGTTTATTTCGTATCAGAGACAAAACCAGTAAATGAATTATTTGAAGAACTAAGAAAAAACAGAAAACAAATTGCCATAGTAATAGATGAATATGGTGGAACATCAGGAATTGTTACAATGGAAGATGCGCTAGAGCTTATGGTTGGTGAAATATATGATGAGCATGATGAGGCGGAAGAAGCTTCTATTCAAAAAGTTGGCGAAAACAAATATAGAGTGAATCCAGATATTTCAGTTGAAGATTTATTTGAATATCTTGAAATAGAGCATTTGCCAGAAACAAGATATTCATCAGTTGGTGGAATGATTTATGAGCTTTCTGAAACTTTGCCTGTTAAGGGAACAGTTGTTAATATCACAGCAGTTGATGATGTGCTTAATGAACACAATGATTATGTTTCAACAATTGCAGAACTTACATTTACAGTTGAAAGCGTTGAAGATAACAGAATAAAAAAAGTTACACTTGTTGTAAAAAAATCTGAGGTAGTAGAAAATAAAAAATAGGAAGATAATCTTCCTATTTTTATTTTATTAGTTTTAATTTTTTAAGAATAATGCAATATATTGCAGATATTATTCCGCTTGCAACATTAAGCAAAATATCCATAATTTCTGTGTGTCTTGAAACAGGCAAAATCCATTGATAAAGTTCAATAATTATACTAATAATAAAACTTAGTATAATTGTCTTAAAAACTGGATGATGCTCACATATTGAAAAAACAAAAAAACCAACAGGAAACATCATTACAAGGTTTGTAAAAATGTTAAACGTTCCGCTACTAAAAATTGAGAAATCTAATTTAAGCCAACCAACGCTAAAATCATACCAGATTTTGACTGATGAGTTTCTAATTTCTATATTGGCGGTTGTTCCAATAGAAAGCAAAGCTAAATAAATTATAAACCATATAGAAATAATAATTTTTAATAAAATTTGTTTATTTTTAAAAATCAAACAAAATATAAAAGGCAGGGCAAACATAATTACAAAAAGCGAAACTATTAGTAAATAAACATTAATTTCCATAAACTTATATATAGTATGTGTAAGTTTAGAAAAAATTGCAAAAATAAACCACAAAAGTTTGTTGATACTTTTGCGGTGGGTATATGCCCATAATACAACAAAAGATAGCTTTTTGGCAACAACAAAATTATATATTTTTTAAGTTTATAAAGTTTTTATAATAATTAAGCAATGCTTATATCGTCATAGACAATCTTAAAAAAAAAATATATAATATTCTTGTTTTTATTACAAAGGAGCAAATATGAGTAAGTATATTATTGTAACAGGTGGTGTTGTTTCTAGTTTAGGAAAGGGTATTACCGCAGCAAGTCTTGGAAGACTTCTAATTAATAGGGGATTAAAGGTCATGGTTCAAAAGCTTGACCCTTATATAAATGTAGATCCAGGGACAATGAGTCCATATCAACATGGTGAAGTTTTTGTTACTGATGACGGAACTGAAACAGATCTTGATATTGGTCATTATGAAAGATTTTTAGATATTAGTTGCAATAAAAATTGCAATTATACAAGTGGAAAAATTTATAGTAGCATAATTGCAAAAGAGAGAGCGGGCGAATATTTAGGAAAAACCATTCAGGTAGTTCCTCATGTTACAAATGAAATCAAGGAAAAAATTAAAAGCGTTGGTTCACCAGATACTGATGTAGTTATTGTGGAAATTGGTGGAACTGTTGGTGACATTGAAGGCTTGGCATTTTTAGAGGCTGTTCGTCAACTTAGAATTGAAGTTGGTTCAGAAAATTTATTGTTTTTGCATGTTGCACTATTGCCATATCTTGAGGCGGCTCATGAAGTTAAAACAAAGACTGCACAAACCAGCGTTAAAGAATTAACAAGAATTGGTATACAGCCTGATATTTTGGTTTGCAGGACAAATAGTGGTATAGAAATTACAAATGAAATGAAAGAAAAGCTTTCAATGTTTTGTAATCTGCGTTCGCCAGAATGTGTTATTCATAACTCAGATGCAAGCTGCTTATATGAAGTTCCTTTACTTCTTCAAAAAGAGGGTCTTGATAGAATTGTTTGTAAGCAGCTTAAACTTAAAACTCCAAAAGCAAACATGAGTGATTGGAAAAAAATGGTTGCTCATATTGTTAAAAAGAAACCAGAGATTTCTGTTGCAATTGTTGGCAAATATACTGAATGTGCTGACGCCTATATTTCAGTTACAGAAAGCTTAAAGCATGCAGGACTAGCTAATGATGTTGATGTTAAAGTTAAACTAATTAATAGCGTAGATGTTGAGGAACAAGGTGCAGAGACACTTCTTCAAGGCGTTAAAGGTATTGTTGTTCCTGGTGGTTTTGGAACAAGGGGTATAGAAGGGAAAATAGAAGCTTGCAGGTTTGCAAGAGAAAATAATATTCCATATTTAGGGCTTTGTCTTGGAATGCAAATTTCGGTTATTGAATTTGCAAGAAATGTTTTAAAGATGGAAGGCGCAAACTCTGCGGAAATTGATCCTAAAACAAAATATAATGTTATAGATATTATGGAAGATCAAAAATTTATCCATGAAAAAGGTGGAACAATGCGTCTTGGTTCATACCCATGCGAGCTTGTTAAGGGAACCAAAGCAAGAGAGGCTTATGGAACCTCTCATATTGAAGAAAGACATCGTCATAGATATGAATTTAATAATAAGTTTAAAGATAAATTTGAAAAAGCAGGTATGATTGCGAGTGGCATAAATAAAAAGAGAAATTTGGTTGAGATAGTTGAAGTTTCTGCAAATAAATTTCATGTAGCATCACAATTTCATCCAGAGTTTAAGAGTCATCCATACAGGTCACATCCTTTATTTTCTGGATTTATTAAAGCTTGCAAAGATTAAAAAAATGCGAATTAGTTTCGCATTTTTATTTTTATTATTTTTGGCCTGCATATTGACATTGCAAAATATTTAGTTTATGCTAAATATAGTTTGTTTTAAAGGAGAAAAAAATGTTAAATAAAAGTTTTAATGACATTCAGTTTAAACCAAGCAAAGACCAAGAGGTTTTGTTTGAGTATCATGCACTTTGTCCACTAGATGGCAGATATGCATCAATTGGCAAAAAGCTTTCACCATATTTTTCAGAATTTGGATTGGTAAGCAATAGGGTTAGAGTTGAAGTTTTATGGCTTATATATTTGCTTGAAAATAATATTGAGTCAGAAGTTTTAAATAATTTTAGAAGTGCAAATTTAGATGATCATGGAACTATAAAAAAAGAAGTGATTGATTCAATAGAAGAAATTTATAAAAATTTTAATGATGAATCTATGCTTGCTGTTAAAGCAATTGAAAAGGTAACAAACCATGATGTTAAAGCTGTTGAACTTTATGTTGCTGATAAGCTTAAAGAATTAGGTTATGGTGAGCTTGTTAGTTATGTTCACATTGGTTGCACTTCAGAAGATATCAATAACACTTCATACGCAAGAATGCTTAAGGACGGTGTTAATGATGTTTGGGTTCCAGCAGCCGAAACTCTTATTGGTTCTGTTGCTGAAATTGCAGATAAAAATGCGGCAGTTCCAATGCTCGCTCACACTCATGGTCAACCTGCAACCCCAACAACTGTAGGAAAAGAATTTACAGTATATGTTCAAAGACTTAATAAAATTTTAAATAGTATTAAAGAATTTAAAACTTTTGGAAAGTTTAATGGAGCAACTGGAAACTATGCTGCAATTTCAGTAGCATTTCCAAAGTATGATTGGGAAAAAAATTCAAGACAATTTATTGAAGATTATTTGGGCTTAGAGTTTAACCCAGTAACAACTCAAATTGAAAATCATGATTATATGTGCAAGCTTTTCCATGAGATTAATGAGTTTAATAATGTGCTTTCAGACCTAGACCTTGATATGTGGCTTTATATTAGTAAGGGATACTTTAAGCAAATCCCAGTAAAAAATGAAGTTGGCAGCAGCACAATGCCACACAAAGTTAATCCGATTAGGTTTGAAAATAGTGAATCTAATATAGAAGTTTCAAATGCGCTTTTAACTGCACTTTCAAACAAACTTCCAAGATCAAGATGGCAAAGAGACTTATCAGATTCTTCAACTCAAAGAAACATTGGAATGGCAATCGGATATTCGCTTCAAGCCATTGAACAGACAACAGCAGGTCTTGCTAAATGTGTAGTTGATGAAAAGAAAATTAGCTTAGAGCTTGAAAATTCTTGGGCAGTGCTTGCAGAAGCTATTCAAACAGTTTTAAGAGTTTATGGCATCCCAGATGCTTATAATAGGCTTAAGGAAGCAACTAGAGGAAAAGAAGTTAGTCAGGAAGATATATATAATTTTATTACTGAGCTTCCGATTTCAGATGAAGATAAAGTTAATCTTTTAAATATGACTCCATCATCATATACTGGTTATGCAGAAAAAATTTCTAATGAATACTCAGTTATTGAAAAGGGTGAGTAATTAAATAAAATAAAAATGTGGACTTGTTGTCCACATTTTTTTTATTTGGTTTGTTACAATTCAATTTTATATTTTTTTCGTAGACCTTGTATGTTTCGTTTTTTTCACACCATCTCTGCTCATTATAACTGTTGCAATAAACAGTCCAACTCCTGCTCCAGCAAATATAAAGCCCAAAATAATTGCTATCCAATTAATAAAACCGCCATCTAAAACATCTTCTGCATTTTTTGGGTTTACTCTAATATTTATTTTGCTTCCAATTGTTGGCACGAGTTCAGCACTTTGTCCATAAGAACTTTCTCTTTCATATTTTTTGCCATCAACTTCATATTCATAAAAATAGGTTGCAAGCAAGCTTCCATCTCTTTTGCTATGATAGGTATCAATTTTGGTAATAGTTGCTTCGGTTTTATTATAGCTATAATATTTTGCAGTTGGAATTATTCCAACCAAAATCATAACACAGGTTCCTGCGATAAAAAACACAGTTCCAGCAAGAATTAAAGGAATTAAACCTGCATGAAAACTATGACGATATTTCTTGCGAGGTTTTTTCTTTTTTTCTTCCACTTTTGGGTTTGAAACTATATCGCTATCAGGTGCTTCTAAAGGCTTATCTGACTCTTTTAGACTATCTTCTGCTCTTAGTTTTTTTCTTTCATTAATTCTTTGGACAATTTCTGGATTATTCCTTTTAAACTTGTTAAATTTTATGTTTCTAATTATTTGGCTAATGGTTATTATCATTAAAACTATGCCCACAAGGCCAAACATAAGCATTGCATACACTGAAACTCCGCTTGCAATAAGTTCTAGGAAAGATAATCCACTTGCAAGCTGTATGCCTACAATAAGCGATATTGAAAACATTAAAAATATTGTGCCAAACATCAAGCCAACAAATGCGCTTTTTGCATGGCCAGGCATTGCAATTGCTGCAAATAATCCTCCTAAAAAGAAGAAACATGCGCCCATAAATGTCATTACTGTGCTTGATGGTGAAATTATGGCTTCTGGAGAGCTTACATTATAATAAATAGTAACAGTTTTACCTGCTTTAAATGAAGCTCCACCAAACGAGGCACTTGTTCTGCTGGTGTAGATTTTTCCGTCCTCTGCAGTATAGGTGTATGCAAGCCTTTTCATATCGCCATGCGAATCCTCAACATATTTTATAACGGCGGTTGTTTTAACATAGCCATCACTATTCATTTTTTTAACAGAGTTTGCACCTAAAAGAAAGAGGGGAATATAGCCAATGCCACAAGCTAAAAATATTCCAAGACCAATAAAAATATTTTTTATTCTTTCTTTTTTAGGGATAGGCTTAACAACTTCTTCCTCTTCAAGCTGTTTATGAAAAGCATGAGTATTCTTTTTCTTTTTTCTTTTTAAACTGGTTAATGGCTCACCAGCAGCAAATCCAAAGATTATGCAAAATATTGTGCAGATAATAATGCTTATAACAATATAAATAATTGCATCAACTGAAAACTTGAAGTAAACAAAATGAAGCACATTACAAATAATTGTAAGCGCAATAAAGATTCCAATCATAATTCTGCAAAATAAAGTTCCATAATTAATTTTTATATCTTTATTCATAATATCTCCATTTGACATAAAAAATAGTTTTATTTTTTATTAGATAGCTTTTTAATTTTTCTTATATATTTTTTATGATATTTATTTGCATAGGCCAACACAGCCAGCAAAAACACTCCAAAAAATGAAAAGCAACAGCAAATGTATGTTAAAATTCCACTGCCCAGTGTTTCAAAAATTGAAAATCCTCCAGAAATAAACACACCTGCAATAAGTCCAAGACTTACTTCCAAAAATGTTAAACAGATTACAACTCCTAAGGCTGAACCTGTGTTTCCCAAAAATCCATTAACAACCAGCCCAATGCCCACTGTTAAGGCAAAACTGGCTCCAACAAATAACATAAAAACATTAGAAAGGGAAGTTGAGTTTTCTGGCGCTGAGGCTTCATAATAAACTGTTACAGTTTTGCCAGGCTTAAATATTGCACCACCAAATCTTGGCCCGTTTTTGCTGGTAAAAATTTTTCCATCTTCTGTGGTGTAGGAATATAAAAGTATGCTAGAGTTTTTATTTGCATCATAATATACTTTTCTGACAACAGCCTGAGTTTTTATATATTTGTCACTATTTATTTCATTAACTGATTTTATTCCTAAAACTAACAGAGGTACAAACATTATTCCTGAAACAATAAATCCAAGAAATCCATAGGCAATAAGTTTAAGTCTTTTAAGTGAAAAAAATTTAGATCTTATTTCTATAATTTCTCTGCAATACTCTGCATTTGTTTTTTCATAGCCTTCAAGCTTATTTATATAATCATCTACATTTCTAGCATTATTTAGGCTATAATTTGTGTTTTCATTTTTAGACTCAGTTTCTTTAATGTTTTTTTTATAAGCTTTTAAGACTAAGTTTGAAATAAATGAAAGAATGGCACACAAAACCACAATTATTATGCAGTTAACAAGTCCTTCAATGGAAAATTTGAAGCATGCAAACTGACAAATAATGCAAATAACTGCTAGCCCAATAAAAGCTGATAGCATAGAAAACCTTGCAATATCTATTCCTTTAAATTTTTTCATGTTAGCTCCAAAATTTTAAAATTAATTTTTATTAATTAAATCTTCAAAAATGGTTTTATTTTGTTTATAGAAGCGCCTTGTGCGTGCAAATATTGATAAAATTAAAATACTTATTATTATAAAGCAAAAACAAATATAAGGTAATATTCCACAACCTAAAACCTCAAAAAACGATAACCCGCCTGCAAGCATTGTTGCTATCATTAATCCAAAACTTGCAATTATAAACGTTAAGCAAAAAGATAATCCCAAGACAGAGCCAGAATTTCCTAAAAAACCATTTATAATAAAACCCACTCCAAGAATAATTGCAAGGCTTGCTATAAAAAAGAAAATAAATATTTTTGTTGGGGTAATAATGTTTTCTGGGTTAGATGCTTCATAATATATTGTTATGGTTTTTCCAACTTTAAAAATTGCTCCACCAAAAGTTGCACCTTTTCTGCTGGTATAAATTTTTCCATCGTTAGCCATATAAGAATAAGCTAGCTTACTTGAATTTTCATTTGCATCATAAGAAGCTTCTCTTATTATTGCCTGAGTTTTAACATAGTTGTTGCCACTAATATCTTTAATTGTGTTTACTCCAAAAATTAGCATTGGAACAAACAATGCACCCATAACAATAAACCCAAGAAAACCTAATGCAATAAGTTTTAGTTTTTTGCCCAAATAAGAGTATGCTTTGTTTTCTAAAATTCTTTTGCAATATTCTGCATTTGATTTTTCACTAGGTTTTAAACTTTTAATATATTTATCAACTTCAGATAAATTTTCATTTTCTTCTTTATTTGGCTCAGAATTAGTTTCTGCTTTAACCTTATAAAAGAAATGTATGATTATTGAAATAATTATGCAAATAACTGCTATAATTATGCAATTAACAAATCCTTGCATTGAAAATTTGTAGCAGGCAAATTGACAGATTATACAAACAATTGCCGTTAAAATATAGGCAGAGATTAATAAAAACTTAGTTTTATTTGAAGAGTTAGTTTTTTCCATTTTTTGCTCCAAAATGTAAAAAAGTTTATTTTAACACTACTTTAATAAAGGTTTTCTTACCTTTTTTTAACAAAATTGCGTTTTCTTCAAAATCTTTTTCACAAATTACAAGATTAGCATCTGAAACTTTTTCGCCCTTAACAGATATTCCACCACCAAGAATCATTTTTCTTGCTTCGCCTTTGCTTTGACAAAGATTTGTTTTAACAAGCAAATCTAAAAGGGCAATTCCACCATCAAGTTCTGTTTTTGAAAGTTCATATTCAGGAGCATCGTTTCCACCATCAGTGAAAAGATTTTCGCTCATACTTTGTGCAACAATTGCATCTTCTTCGCCACGAACAAATTTTGTAATTTCAAAACAAAGCCTCTTTTTTGCATTAACAATATTTTCAGAAATAATCTCGTCAATCTCTTTCATAGGAAGGTCTGTGAAAAGAGCAAACATCATTCTTACGCAAGCATCTGGTGTTTGATAAATTCCTTGATAAAAGTCATAGGCAGAAATTTTATCTTTGTCAATCCAAATAGCACCTTTTTCTGTTTTGCCCATTTTTTTGCCTTCAGGTGTAAGAAGAAGTGGGTTGGTTGCACCAACCAAGTTTATGCTTGTGCCATTAACAAAATTAAGTTTTCTTTGAAGTTCACTGCCTGCAGCAATGTTGCCCCATTGGTCTGCACCACCATATTGAAGGGTGCAACCAAATTCTCTGTTAAGATGAACAAAATCATAGGCTTGCATAAGTTGATAGCCAAGTTCAAAAAAGGTAAGTCCACCACTCTCTAAACGATTTTTATAAATTTCGTTAGAAAGCATTTTGTTGATGTTGAAGTGAACACCAATCTCACGCATAAAATCAATATAGTTTTGATCTTTAAACCAGTCAGCGTTGTTAACAATAATTGCAGGATTTTCACCTTCAAAATTTAAAAATACAGAGAGGGAATTTTTAATTTTTTCAATGTTAGAGTTAATTTGTTCTTTTGTCATTAGTGGACGCATTTCTGACTTTCCAGAAGGGTCGCCAATGCCAGCAGTTGCTCCGCCCATTAACACCAAAACCTTGTGGCCTGCTTTTTGAAATCTCCTAAGAATTGTGTATGGCACACAGTGACCAATATGCAAGCTGTCTGCAGTTGGGTCGGTTCCTTCATAAAGAGTTATTGGCTCGCCACTTTCAAGCATTTTTTTAAGAGCCTCTTCATCTGTGCATTGATAAAGTAGTCCACGCTCTTTTAGTTCGTTATATAAATTTGTGTCTGTTTTTTTCATAATTTTAATTCCTTTAAATATAGTAGTTTTGTAATGCTGCCGTAATTCAAAAATATTGTAGCATAAATTTTTAATTTTTCAAAAGAAATGAAAGCAAATAAAAAATCTGTCACAAGAATTAAACTATATGACAGATATTGCTTATAATTTTTACGCACAAAAATCTACATATAGTTTATATGTAGCAGTAATAATATGAAAATTTAAAATTTGAAGTTTTCATAACATTTCCTTTTTTGTGTATAAAATAATAATATCACAAAATTGTAATGTGTCAATATTTTTTGAAAAAATAAAATAGAAAATAAGAAAAGCAAAAAACAATATTAAGTTGACAATTTGCAAAAATAGTGATAAAATTCTTAATGTTATGCGACCGTAGCTCAGCTGGATAGAGTACTCGGCTACGAACTACTTGGTCTATCCAACAAAACCCCTTTATTTATAAGGGTTTTCAAGCACTTTTCAGTAGGTTTTCAAGTTTGTTGTAAAAAAATTGTAAAAAACCTACTAAAAAACTTAATATTTGCGCCGCTAGCTCAGCTGGATAGAGCGTTAGTCTACGGAACTAAAGGTCAGGGGTTCGAATCCCTTGCGGCGCACCAAAAAAAGCACTTCATGTGCTTTTTTATTTTAACCAAATATTAAATTGTCTATCAGTTCGCTTGCTTTACTGTCTGATTCTTTTGTATAGTGTGAATAAATTTTTAATGTCGTTTGCGGATTGTTATGTCCAACTCTTGCCGAAACAGTCTTAACGTCAGTTCCATTTGTGATTAGCATTGTAATATTTGTATGTCTTAGTCCATGTAATGTAACATGTTTTATATTTTTCAATTCTTCAAACTTGCTTAACCATTTGCTTATAGTAGAGTTTGCCATATCTTTACCACAATGTTGAACAAATAGCCTATCGGTATTTGCCCATAAGTCGCCATGGTATATCTTTTCTTGTTCCCACCAAGTTTTATATTCCTTTAAAATAGATATTAATCCCATAGGCATTTTAATCGTTCTTGTAGATGATTTGTTTTTTGTGCCTTTTGTTACTGTTCCAAAACCGCTTACATACATTGTATTTCTATTGATTGATAAAATTCCAGTTTCAAAATCTATATCTTTCCATTCAAGCCCAGCAAGCTCGGCACTTCTTACGCCAGTGTTGAGTGAAATGAAAAATGCGGTTTTCTTTCGTATATCTTGTTCATCATTTATAATATTTCTAAATTCTCTTATTTCATCAAGAGAATCAAATATCTCTTTTTTGCCGACAGTCCCAGTAACTGGCTTTGTATATTCATTTGTAGCATAGTTAATCGGTATTAGTCCTTCTTTAACAGCTTGAGATAAAACACTATGCAACATACCTTTTAAACTTTTGTTTGAACTTTTAGAATAAGGGACATCTTCACTTGTCAATTCAAAGTATGTATTAAAATTTATATCTAAAAAATCACAAATCTTTTTCGCAGTTGTTTTATTGATTGTTTTGCCGACTTCTAATGCGACACATAATGTCGCATTAGCAATCCCGCAACCAGTATAAGTTTGTTTAAAAGTTAAATGTTTCTCTTGTATTATTTCTTTTATGCTTTTCTTTACTCTTATTATTTCTTTTTTGTATGTTCTTTCACAAAGCCAGTCGCAAAAATGTTGAATGACTGGGAGTGTCATCTCTTGTAATGTATATAAACCAAACTTTTCTTTGAATATTTTTAAATTTCCTTTACAAGTAGAATAGTGATGATATGCTTCTTTGTTATATCGTATAATATCTTCAACCCACTTTTCAGCATAATCATAGAAACAAGTTTTATCATCTTTATATAAGAGTAACCCTTTAGATTTTTTATCAACTTCATTTTTCCAGTCAATTTGACATTGTAACCTAAATTGTTCAATTTCCTTTTTGCCTTTTAAATCTAAAGGTACTTTAACAGTCTTAACATATACTTTATATTTTTTAGTGAATGGATCCTTACCACTACAACGCAGCACAAAAGATAATTCGTTTCTTTTGTTATAAGTTTCTTCAACACACATTATATCTTTATTGTTTCTCTTCATCTATTCTTTCTCCAAAGTTATTATTAAGGTAATTAAACAAGCTTTCAAGACTGATCATCCACTTGCACCCAATCTTGTGTCAATCAATCTTGTTATACTTACACAGTGAGCGAATAACATGCTCGCTCACTGCTGTGTTTGGGTCTAGCTTTTTTATTTCTGCTAAACACTGTTGTACAGTTCTAAGTATAACCATTAATTTATTCCTTTACTTCATTGATAAAATGATATAAAGAATCTGGGTGTTGTTTTGAAATGTTTGAAATTATATCATGAGCTTTATTTAAATATTCTTGAAACTCATCCAAAGATTCATTCCAATCTTCTTTTATATATTCGCCAATATATTGATTTATAGTATTTATTGTTGCTATAGGTATAAACAAGTTAGGGTTGCAAACATCGACTGTTTCAATTTTATTGTTTCTATTTAAAATATTTATTGTGCAAATATCTCCTTGTAACTTTTTTTTATTTTTCATATTATTTATCTCCTTTATTAACTAAATTTTCACTGAAATAGAAACCTTTATCAGTTCTATATTCGTATTCTTCTCTTGAGCTTGTCCTAGACAATATTTTTCTTAAACTCCTATTTAGAAATTTTAGTATTTCTGGAAGAGTTTCGCATGGGTCTGAATATATATAGTCAAAACCCTTTTTAAAGATAGAGTTTATTATGTGAATTTCATCTTGATCTTGGTAACCATACATTGTAAATAACATTTCTCTTAAATCGTCATTTATTTCATCTTCATCAAATAATTCATCGATGGAATCATATATATCCATACATTCAATGATTGGTTTTTTGTTTGTAATAACTTTTATATAGTCAAAGTCTTCTAGTAAAATTTCTAATTTATTAGGTTGTTGTGTTTCTTTTTTTGTTTTAATTTGTGTATTCATATTTCTTTTTCTCCTTAATATAAAATAATGTTTTGCCCTTGTAGGCGAATTTGTTTTTAAATTTTTAAATAAATAAGATTTTGTGTTGATTGATTTTGTATTTAACTTGAATTTGTCATATATATGTACCTCCTTATTTAAAATCTTTACTCAATCTGCAAAAGGGCAGAGTATGGGTAAAAATTTTTTGTCGCGCACATATATATACAGTACCTGTAAATCGACACGAAAAGAAATTTTCTTTCAAAGAAATATTTATAGTGTCTAACCTTAAAGTTACTACTCTCAAAGAGTATGATAATATTTTAATTGATTTTTCTTTTTAAGGCACCTTAATTTACCTTTACAACGATTTCACTACAACATAGATTATCTTATTAAACTCAAACCATAGCAAAATACTTGCATTATCGCGCGTTAAACAAGCGAAACATATTTAAGCGTGTAAATCTGTTGATTACTGTCAAACTCTTGTTAAAAGCGAAATAACAAATAGATAATAAAAAAGACAACGATCGCTATTGATCATTGTCTTAACTTAACTATAATGTTAAGCATATCTATTCTTCATCAACAAACATTTGCTCAATAAGGGGAATTAATTTGTTATAGTCTGCATCATCTATCTTGCCACTATTTTTAACACCATGAGAAATATAACAAAGTGTAAAATACTCAAGCACCATTTTCTTACCCTCTGGAGCAAAAGTAAATTTAAATTTTTCTAATCTTTCTTTATATGGTAATCGTTTTAGGTTAGTATTATATAATTTATCTAACCTTGCAACATAAGGAATCTCATATAATAGAGTATTGCAGATATAATCTTGTAAACACTTTTCAAATTCTTGTTTTGTTTTCATTTATGCACTCCTTTATATACAAAATCAATTATAATACAAAACCCAATTTAAATCAAATAAATTTACCTATGGGCGAAGTTTGGTAAAAATAAAAAACAACGACTTAAAAATCGTTGTCATTTTGTTAGTGTTTGTCTTTCTATAAACATAAAATTATCTTTGCCTTTCTTGTCTGTTGCAAGAATATTATGTAAGTTTTTTGATTCATCTATTTTTCTTTTTATTAGGCTTTCAAAACAATTCCATTCTTCTTGTGTTGGCTCTGATCCTTTAAAGCAAAACACAAAATCAAAATTCTCACTTTGATGATTAAACACCTTTTGCAAAGTTACTCCGCCTTTCTGACAATTAGCAATAACAACTCCATAAATTAAATTCTTATGTATACGCTTATGATCGTTTGCTTTTTTATTGTAAGTTAATAAGTCATGAGTTGTTATCTTTTCCCACTTAGATTCAATAACTATTAAAGGAATAAATTCAGTGTCAGAAATCTTTTCACTTATCAATAAATCAGTTTCATAGCTACCTTTTTTAGGCGTGATGACATTAGAATAAAAGACAGCTTCTTTCTTCCCATTTATCTCAATGTAAGACTTAATATTAAGATCATAAAGTAAATGTTGTTTGCAACTTACTTTATAATTATCACTTAATATTTTTTCAATATCTGCCTTTAATATTTCTCTTGTCCAGTTGTCTTCAACTTGTTTATTCGCCATATCATCTCACTTATTTATAGTGAGTGTATCATACAAAGAGATATAAAGTCAAATAAACTGATTTATTAAATAAAAATATAACCAACAAAGATATATAAGTCGGTTATATTAAAAAATTATTAATACTAACTCTAGAGTTTATGTGATTATTAAAACAAGTTAATCATTTCAACCACAAGTTTTACTTCTTAAAATTAGGAGTGGTCGTTATGGAATCAGCTGTAATGTTTTTTATTTTCGTTTGGTGAAAACAAATTAAGCTATCAGCTTTTATGTTTTCACATTCAAGTGTTAATGTTGAAATATTTTCACCAATGATATTTTTACATTTGATACCACCACTAAAGAACAACTCTTTACATTCAATACTTTTAACTACTTCAACTGTTCTAAATTTACACTGCTTATTACAATATAGGTTTTCTGCGTATATATCAACATTGTCATTCATTTCATAATTGAAATATAGGTCTTTTGCTTTAATCTCATATTGCGTACGCAGAGTTTTTTTAGTAAGGCTTATGTCTAGTTGAGATATAATTTCACTGCATTTAAAATTGAAATCAAAGGTTATATCTAAGGGCTTATTATCTTTTATAAATTCAAGTGAAATAATAGCAATCTCTTTATTTTTTATGTCTTCCAGTGGCTCAGTTGAGTATTTTATATATTCTTTTAAATCGTTATAACTATTTAATTTAATCATGTTAAAGTTCCTTAATACTAAACAATATAATTAGCAATCAAATAATATCATTATAGTAATTCACATTTTCTGCTGTTATGTTTTCAAATTGACTATGCGTTGTAATTAAGATTTTTGCATGCAATTTGGAGCAAATAATATTGTCGGCAATTAGGCTATCGCAATCAATCTCTTTACAAGTTATCTCAATAAATTCACACTCTAAACTGGATCCTAAAATTTTGTCTTTTACTTGCAAATCTTCAAACACTTGGCAACTATCTTTGAAGATAAACTTTTCGGCTTGTAAACAACCAATTCTCAACTTTTTATTTGCATAAATCTCTTTTGCCACAAACTTATAACAATCTATACTTGGAAAGTTTAAATCAAGTAAATCTTTTTCGTTTCCATTTGATATAAGTTTGCCTAAATCAGAAATTCCAAAGGGTATTTCACAATTGAAAGTAACACAAGCAAGTTTGTCATTTTCTTTAAATTCATAAGTGATTAGATTGTTTATATCTTCATTATTTATTACCTTTGTTTGCGCCTTGTGTTGTTCAAGGTCTTTTAAATCATTTATTGTTATCATAAGCGTACCCACTTAATTAAACTGGGGCGCCAGGTCTAAAGTTACACTTTGTACGATCACAATAATTTCTAAACATACAACCAAGACATCTTGTTGAATCGTAATTCTTCTTTGTGCTTTGTTGTCTTAATGCGGCTTCAGCTTGTTCTTCCAATGCTTGTGTCTGTGCACGTGCTTGACTTTCCATTTCTTTATGATGTCTTTCCAATTCAACCTTTCTTTCTTCAATTTCTTTTTCTAACATTCTATTTCTTTTAATTTCAGCGTCTTCTAATGCTTCTTGTTTACTTTCCTCTATATCTTCCATTCGCTTTCTAAAATTTTCTTCGTTTATTTCTTTTTCAAGCATATTATAGGCTTCCTTAGGCGTATCAGCTCTTTGACAATCGACAATATCAAATAATCTTGTAGCATGATAATATGTCCTATATTTTTTAGGTAAATGAGTGATTGTTTGTAATTTTTCTTCAATAATAGGTAACTCTTTTTCAGCCAAATCATTCAACCTATACCATTCAGCCTTACCTTGCTTTTCAGTTTCGTTTTTCAATTTTGAATATTTAAGGCGTTTTTTAATTTGTTTTAATTTTTTTTCAATACTATCCAATTCACTTTGCCAAATTTTTAAATCGTTTTCCCATTTACTGTATTCCCGATTATATTTTATTTTTAGCCACGGCATAAGTGTAAATTTTAAATTACTCATTTTAATTGGTTCAATGGGTTTATCTCTCATTTTTTGTTCAAGTTCAAGTTCTGCATATTGAATTTCTTCTTCAGCCTTATATTCAAGATAGTCTAACTTTTTTGAAATTTTCTTATTTGGAGTGTATTTTTTAGCATATTCAATAGCTGCTTTTTCTTGTTCTTCTTTTGGTTTTGGATACCAAGGTGTAGCAAAAATATTATATATTTTTAGAGTTGTAGGCGTAGGTTCAAATAATTTATTTGCACACGAGTCTATTGTATTAATGTTGCTAGTACTTACGGTTTTAGGATCAAGACCATATTGATAACAATACTTTTTCGGAAGGCATTCAACTAAAATTTCTAATTCTTTTTTTACTATTTCAAGCTCTTGATTTTCCATAAATAATATCTCCTTGTAATCTTGATTATTATAACATACAAAGAGATATTTATCAAATAAATTTACCTTTACGCAAATAAAATATTGCTTACAAAGCCATATTTTTATATTTTTTTACTCAAATAGTCTTTTAGAATAGTAGTTGAAATAATATTATAAATATTATTCTCCATTGAGATTGCATGAATATTTAACAATTCTTTTATAATCATTTCTGCTTGTGGGTAAGTTAAATCAAATAATCTTTTCAAAGTTGTGATAGATATTTGATTGCTCTCACAAATATAATCAATCTTTTCTTGTTTGCTTTTATCTTTCATACATAGCATATTAACAAGATTATCTAAATCTTCTTGTGTTTTTATTCGTGCCTTTAAAAATTGTAATATTGTATCTGCTTTTTCATCTTTCATGAGAAAATTATAACATACAAAGCAATAAATAACAACACAATTTCATTCAAAGAGATATTTTGTATCTTTATATGAAAATTTACTTTTATCATAGAGATTAGGTAAACCCTATTTAAATTTATAATTGAATAGGAGGTATAATTATGAACAAAACACCGACTAAAAATGAATATTCTATGACTGAAAAAGAGAAAAGAGATTTTAAAATTAAAATCGCCACTTTTAGACAAGATGCAAAGTTATCAGCTCGTCAACTATCATTAAGATTAGAAATGGCAGATGGTTACATAAACAGACTTGAAATGCAAAATTCACACTTACCTAGCTTTGAAGTTTTTATGATGATAATAAAAGCTTGTGGAGTAACAGCAGAACAATTTTTCTATCATGATCGACAACACTATGAATCAGATATGAAAATCTTAAAAATCTTTCATGAATTGTCAGATGAAAACAGAGATCACTTTATAGCTCTTTTTGAAGATCTTCTCAAGTAGAAACCCTATCTTTAATAGTCCCAACAATCACTGCTTTATAATTCTACAATATCACTTTCAAGGCAGTGTCCTTTTGTTCCGCAAGCAAATATTTTATGACTTTCTTCAAATATTTGTAGTTCTCTTTTAATTAAGTAGAATTATTTCATTACAATAAATTTAGCCAATCAAAAAGGTAGATTAAGAAAAATCTACCTTGCTTTTTATATTTTTGAAATTATTTCATCTGCATTATGTATAAATATGGTATCTAAACAATATTTATCTTTAGTAAAATAATGTCCATCATAGAAGATATTGCCACCACATTTTTTGACTTCTAATATAAAACTCTCCAGTTGCTCTTTAGTCCAATACATTTTATAATTGAAGTCTTTTTTTATTTTTAAACTTGTTGTTATGAGTCTTGCAAATTGTGGAAATTTCGTAAAGCCTTTATATTGTGGGTGCATATTGTTTTCTTTATCTATCAATGTAATATATTCTACAAGTCCATAAGTTTTATTTTTCCAACTATTCTCTACATGAACATAGCCCAACTTCCAATGATCCTTGAGCCAATCTCTCTCAAAACTTGGTCTTTCATTAGGAAATATTAAAATTAAGTGTGCATGGTATCTATTCATTCCTTTACAAAAGCACTCAACAGCGCAAATATATTCATAAGCGCCATATTTATATTTTAAGTTTGATCTAAACTTTTCTATTTCATATTTAAAACTATCTCAATCAATTTCATCTCTAGTTGAAAGGGTTATAAATTTACATTTGTTTTCATCTAACACAAAATTATAAAGTTTCTTTCTGCTTCTTTTCATTTGCCTTATATATTGTTTTATTGTAATAAAAGGAAACTCATCATTTCTAATTCTTTGTGGAACGGGTGGAAGATTCTCAATAAATCTTCAATCATTTCGTGGATTATAATCATGTAGTTTAATTACAATCCTATTTTCATAAACATACACTACATTTCTTTTATCTTCGTATTTGCTCATTTGATTTCTCCTTATCTTAGTTAAAATTTTTGTTTTATTATATATAGAAAATTTAGTATAAAAGATTATTAACGAGTTGTTTTATCGTTATTGTGAAGAGATTATTAATACTAAATTTCTAGAGTTTATGTGATTATTAAAACAAGATTATAGAAGATTGCTTACATACAATCTTCTAATCTCTTTTGTAACTTTAATTGGCTACAATAAAAGCACTAAGGTTAATATTGTCTACTTTGCAGTTATGACAAACATTTAAATTAAATATGGCTAATAAGCCAATAGCTTTATCACAATACTCTCCTGATTCTTTTATAATCTTAGTTTCAGTTTGTTTTAGTTCTATTGTTGGTATAGCTTCTTTCAAAAAATCGCCCGTGAATTTTTGTTTATTAGTATCTTCATAGAATTCACAAAGTGTATAACGATTTCCAATGTTGACATATTTAATAAAATTAGATTTTACCAATTCTATGCAATTAATATCTTTATCAATTATTCTAAATTTTGGCGTTATTTTACATTCGTTGCTAGATTCTTCAAATTGTCTAAACAAGGCTTCTGAATTATTTCTTACTAATTCTACTAATCTATTGTTGAATTGATCGGGAAATTCATAATTCACTAATATATTAGTTTTATCGTTGTTTATCATTTTCTTTCTCCTTTTTTCATTTTATTTTTAGTTACTATGTTTTATATTTTACTTTACGATGTAGGTATATCAACTTGTATCTATCATATAAATCCTCCTTTCTATATAAATCTTTGCCCAGCACTTGCAAAAGGGCAGAATGGTGGGAAAAAATTTTTATATATATAGATACAGTATCTGCAATGCGACACTAAAAAAGATTTTCTCTCAAAGAGATATAATCGCAACTTAAATTAAAAGTTACTACCCACAAAGAGCATAGATAATAATTTTGTTTTGTTTATGATTTTGTTGATATATCTATTGGTTTATGCTATAATACTTAATGAAAGGAGCAAGCGCAGATAAGACCTTTAAGTTTCTTGTATAAATCTTTGTAAAAAAAATAAGCCACTTTCTGAGAAAGCGGTAAAAGTTGCTTATAAAGTCGAATATATGCAATTTATAAAAGATATGATTAGCCATGCAAAACTTGTACAACTTATGCAACATAAAAAAGTTAAAAAATGCTAGTTGCGTATCTACGGAACGAAAGGTCAGGGGTTCGAATCCCTTGCGACGCACCAGATAGCCCTTTTGGGCTATTTTTTAATTTGCAAAAATCTGTGATTGCCCCTAAATATATGGCGAATAGAGATTTTAACTTGT
>CATKXS010000022.1 GCA_949841045.1 uncultured Clostridia bacterium
AAAAAGGTATTTTTTAATGTTATAATCTAATATATTAATTTAAAGGAGAAATTGTTATATGTGGTTTGGGAAAAAGAAGAAAGCCAAAGAAGAAGAGGCTAGAAGATTAGCCGAAGAGAAAGCTCTTGCTGAAAAAGCTGAAAAAGAAAGAGCAGAAAAAGAGAAAAAAGCAAAGGAAGCTAAGGCAAAGAAAGAGGCAGAAAAAAAGACAACTGAAAAGAAGCCTGTTGAGAAAAAATCTGCTGAAAAGCCAGCCAAAAAAGAAACTAAGGCTGAACCTAAGAAGGAAGCAAAACAAGAGCCAAAGAAAACTGCAAAAACTGAAACTAAAAAAGAGCCAAAGAAAGAAGTTAAAAAAGAAGAGACTGAAAGTGAAGAATCTTTTGATGTTGAAGTTCAAGAAAAAACTAGAAAGGCTATATATAGAGTTGTTTTTGATAAGGAAGATAGACTTTGGAAAATTAAGAAAGATGGCGCTAAACGTGTAATTGATAGCAAAGTTACTAAAGAAGAGGCTCTTGCAAGAGTTCAAGAATTGTCAGGTTCTCAAGATACTAAATTTGTTGTTTACAAAAAAGACGGCAAATTCCAAAAGAAAGCAAACCTTAATCTTAAATCAACTGATAAGGACTAAAATAAACAAAAAATAGATTGCAATTACGCAATCTATTTTTTACTTTTAATTATATACAATTATTAAAATTTGACTTTTTCATGATTTTGAGGACATTAGATAGAGTTTTCATCTTCAGACTTAGAAACAGGTGAAGCAACACGAGATTTTTTTAAATGTTTTTCAATTTCCGCTTTAATAATACTAAAGATTTCATCTGGAGTTTTGCTTGCATCTATTATGCAAAATCTTTCTTTTTCAAGTGAAGAGATGAAGTCATAGCCCTTTGCAACGTCTTTATGAAAATTCATTCCCTCAAGTTCAATTCTATCAAGTTCTCCAAGTCCAGTCTTTCTTTTAAAAGCCTCTTCTGGTGATAGTTTAAGATAGAAGGTTAAATCTGGCTTAAGGTCGCCAATAACAAGTTTTGTGAGGTTTAAAATCTCTTTTGCGCTCATTACTTTTCTGGCAGAGCCTTGATATGCAATGGTTGAGTCATAAAATCTATCAGCAATTACGATTTTCCCTTCTTCAAGTGCTGGAATAATCAAATTGTGGCATAGCTGACTTCTTGCTGCGCAAAACATGAGTAGTTCTGTCATTGGGAGAGGTTTGTCTTCATTGTAATTTAAAATTAATTTTCTAAGTTCTTCTGCGAGCGGGGTGCCACCTGGTTCTCTAACAAACATAAAGTCGTTTGAGTTGAAGTTGTTGTTAAAATATTCATTTAATTTTCTAACTTGTGTGGTTTTGCCGCAAGCCTCGCCACCTTCTATTGTAATAAATAATCCTTTATTCATCTATTTTAATCCTCATCTCCGCAGTGGCAGTCGCCATGACAATGATGTTCGCCATCGCAATCGCAATCATCATCGCAGTCACAGTCGTCAGAGCAGTGGCAGTGGTGATGACCTCCACAGCAGTCGTGGTGGTGATGTTCACCACATCTTTCTGCTTCTTCAAAAATATCTACAAATTCGATATATTCATCAAGGTTGTGAGATTTATAAATGTTTTCTGGCATTTGGTCAGTTGTTGTATATCCAGGCTCAGCTACAAGTACTTCTACAATGCGGTTAATAACTGATGCGCAGGTAAGTTCTGCTGTTGCAGGTCTTTCGATAACAACACGGGTAGATGGCTCGCCTTCGATTGTCCAGTCGTTGCAGTCGAATTCGTCCTTTCTATAAACTTTTCCGATACATTCAGAGATAATTGTTGTACCTTCTTCAGTCTCGGTAGTTACGATTGCGCTCATACCAGTGCAGTCGCCTTTTTTGATTGTCATATCAAGGGTAGAGCTATATATATCTTCGGTTGCAATTTGAGGAGTGGTCTTTTGAGTTTGTCTTGTTACGTGAAGTCCAAGCTTAGAGCAAAGCCAGCCGTTAACATTCCACATATAACTTGGAGCGTAAGTGCCTTCTTTAATCATTTTAGCGCGTTCTTCATCGCTGATTTCATCAACAGAAGCAATTTCCTTTTGGAAGTCTTTTACTGAGAGTCCAGCGCCATGAACTTTTGCGAGTGAAATGCCGTAGTCTTCAACATTGTAACTTGATTTTCCTCTGATAGTAGTGATTTTATGAGTAGCACCAGCGAGAACGCTTATAAGGTTGCCCCAGAAAACGTCTTGATAACCGCTTCCGCAAATTGTACAGCCGTTTTCTTTTGCAAGAGCGTCAAGTTTTTCTGCCAAAGCTGGGCTTGAATTTTGAGCATAGAAAGCTTCTTCGCAAGTTGAAATTGCGTTTACACCATTCTTTGCACAGATTTCATAGATAGGGTAGTTTTCGCTGAAAAGGCTTGTTGTTGTCACAATAGCAACGTCAACAGGGTTTTCTTGCAAGAATTTATCAAAATCCTTTGCGTCCTGAATTTTTACGCCAACTTTTTTTGCATCATCAAGCACGATTGAAACGTCTTTGCCGATTTTACTTTTGTCAACGTCAAATGCTCCAACGAGCTCAACACCTTTTTCAAGTGCATATTTGATTGTGTATTTGCTCATTTTGCCACAACCATATTGAACCATTTTAATTTTTTCCATATTATCCTCCAAAATTAAGTATACCAATTTTTTTATTAATTACAAAACTTTTTAATAGATTTTTTAATTTTCTTCTACTCTTCCGGCTCGTGCATGATAGGGTGATGTTTAAAATAATTTACTATTGTTAACGCAAGATTATGATTGATTTCTGGCAACGTTTCAAGTGTATCACTATCAAGAGAAGCAATGTTATCGCTTGTCCCAAACGCTTTTAATAGCGCATCTCGTTTCTTTGGCCCGACTCCTGGTATTTCATCAAGGACGGAGCGGGTCTGCTTTGCTGTTCGGATATTTCTATGATAGGTGATTGCAAATCTATGTGCCTCATCTCTTATTCTTTGAAGAAGTTTAAGTTCGGCAGAACCCGGCTTTAAGAGAATGGGATTTGAATTGTGAGGAACAAAGACCTCTTCAATACGTTTTGCAAGGCTTATCATTTGAATTTCGTCTTGAAGTCCAAACTTTTCAAGGATTTCATAACAAGAAGAAAGTTGACCTTTACCGCCGTCTATGACGAGCAAATTTGGTTTTTCTTTAAAACTTTCACCATTTTTATCTTTATATCTTTTAAGCCTGCGCGTCATAGCTTCTTCAAGACTTGCAAAGTCGTTTGAGCCTTTTATGGTTTTGATTTTAAATTTGCGATAATCTCGCTTAGAAGGCTCGCCATTTTTAAATACAACCATTGAGCAAACCTTGTTTGTACCACTGATGTTTGATATGTCATAACATTCCATGCGGTGAGGGAGTTCTCTCAGCGAGAGTTTTTCTTTTAAGACTTTGACTGCGCCGAGTGTGTTATTATATTTTAACCTATCTTTTTCAATGTGCTTTTCAAGATATTCTTTTGCATTCTCCTTTGCCATATCAAGAAGATTTTTGTTTATTCCATGTGGAGAAGATATAAAATTGATTTTTTTGCCTAGATAGTCGCAAAGAACTTCGGGTGAAGGAATTTCGTGCGAGAGAATTATCTCAGACGGAATTACCATATTTTGATAATATTGGCTTATAAAATTGAAAAGCGTTTGACCTTCTTCAAGTTCGGCGTCCATGCAAGGATATGAGACAATTCCTAGTATTTTTCCGCCACGGACAACCATGTAAGTTATAATTCCACTTAATCCGTCTGTAACATAGGCGAACACATCTTTGGATACATCTTTTGGAAGATTTGCAACAATCCTACTTTTAAGCTTTTTAATCATTTTCAGGCGTTCTCTTATGACGATTGCATTTTCAAAATTTTCATTTTCAGAAGCATTCAACATTTTTTGCATTAAAATTTCTTCAATTTCGTTATCATTTCCATTTAAAAACTTAATAGCTTTGTCGATTTCCTTTAAATATTCAACACTTGAAATCTGTTTGGTGCAGGGTGCACTGCAAAGTCCAAGCGAATAATTTAAGCATTCTCGCTTTGCGATAGAGGTGTCAGTAATCTTATTATTGCAAGTTCTAATTTTAAATGCTGTGTTGATAGTTTTTAAAATCTCCCTTGCGTCTAGCCCTGCAAAGTAAGGACCAAAATATTTTGCGCCGTCTTTTTTAACCTTTCTCACGATTTCAAACTTAGGGAAAGGCTCTTTAATATTTATTTTGATGTATGGAAATTGTTTTCCGTCTTTGAGAAGTATATTGTAGAATGGTTGATATTTTTTTATAAGATTGCTTTCAAGTGCCAGTGCGTCCATTTCAGACATGGTGATAAAGTAATCAAAATGGTCAACATTATCTACCATTGCTTGCACCTTGCTTGGCTTAGGGGAGTTGCGGAAATATTGACTAACTCGGTTTTTAAGGTTTTTTGCCTTACCGACATAGATTACATTTCCGTCTTCATCTCGCATAATATAAACGCCAGGCTTGGTTGTCAAACTCTTTAATTTGTCTCTAATTTTTTCATTCATGTCTATATTATATCCATTTTTTCCCTCTTTTGCAAGTGGATTAGCTGCATGGTGAAAGTAAAAATGTTATACTTATTAAGTAAATAAAAAGTGTATAATGCATAAAAAAGGTGCCTAAGGCACATAAACGCAGTGAAAAAAAAGAGGCTAAGCCACAAAAAAAGGTGCCTAAGGCACCCTTAAATTTATTTAATTTTGTTTAAACATTCTTCCATTGATAAATTGTACTGCTCACCAGTTTTCATGTTTTTAAGCGCGTATTTTCCGCTTTCAACTTCTGTTTCGCCAACAATCATTATAAATGGTATTTCACGCTTGTTTGCACTGTTCATCTTGCTTTTGAATGACCTAGCGTCATAATTTACATCGCAAACCATTTGAGTTTGGAAATACTTTTGAAGTTTAAGACAGTGGGTGAGTGTGTCACCAAGAGGTATTATTTGCAATTTAATATTAGTAGGGGAAATCTTTGGTAACATATCATTCTTGTCAAGTAGGTCAAATAATCTTGTAAGCCCAATAGAAACGCCAACGCCAGGCATTTTTTGAGTTGTGTAATATCCGGCAAGGTTATCATAACGTCCACCAGCGCAAACAGCTCCAAACTCTGGATGCTGGGGCATATACATTTCAAATACAGTCCCAGTATAGTAATTGTGTCCTCTTATAATGCCAATATCAAGTACATAATTTTCAGTTGGAATTTCGTATGCTTTGAGATATGAGTAAACCTCTTCAAGCTCTTTAACACCTTTTTGATAGGTCTCGTTTTCACTTAAATTCTTGATGCTTTCAAGGACTTTACCGAAATCTCCACTATTTAATGTTATATCAATAAGTGCTCCTGACTGAGCCTCAGTAAGCCCAAGTTTGTTAAGTTCATATAGAGCATTCTCTTTGCCAATCTTTCCAAGTTTGTCAAGAATGATTAAAATATCAAGAGTTTTGTCTTCAAGGCCTAAGCCTTCGCAATATCCAAACAAGATGTTTCTGTTTGAAATGTGTGATACAATCTTTAAACCAAACTCGGTGAACACGCTGTCGGCAAGTTTGATACATTCAGCGTCAGCGAGCAGGGGAAGGGTGTCAAGCCCGATGATGTCTGCGTCACATTGAATAAGCTCTCTAAACCTTCCTTTTTGAGGCTTTTCACCTCTAAAAACTTTGCCTATTTGGTAACGCTTGAAAGGAAAGGTGAGATTAAACTGGTTCATTGCAACAAATCTTGCAAGAGGAACGGTGAGGTCGTATCTCATACAAACATTTGTGTCACCTTTGGTGAAAGCATAGACCTCTTTATCAATGTCTCCGCCTGATTTAGCAAGGAGAATCTCGCTAAGTTCGAGGATAGGGGTGTCAAGAGGCATAAAAGCAAATTTTTCATAAATGCTTTTAATCTTATTTTCCATTTCATTCAGTATTAATTGCTTGCACGGCTCAAGTTCCATGAATCCAGCAAGCTTTCTAGGTGTAATCAATTTTTTCTCGCTCATAAGCTCTCCTTGATGTTGAATAGGGGATAAAAATTCCCCAAATTTTGATTAAAAAAGCCAAAAATAACAAAAAGTTATCCTCATAAAGTTATCCACATTTCCACTGATAAATATTTATACATAACTGCTTATTTTTATTCATAAACACCTATTTTTGTGGATAACCACCATAGTTATCCACATTTCCACACGAAAATTGTGTGTAAAAGTAATAAAAATTCAATTTTTATAAGTACAATGTTTATAAATCTTCATAAAAATGAATAAGTATTTGCATAAAAATTCAATTTAAATTTTTATCTTTGCGTAAAAATTCATTCAAAATGTATAAACATACGGAAAGGGCATTTTTGTAAAAATTTTACAATATTTTAAAGGTCTGTTTTGTTTTCCAAATTTTTGATGAAAATTGATGGTTCACCGGTGAGGGTGAAGAATAATTTGTGAAGCGCGCGTGTGCTTGAAACATAAATCATGTTCTTGTCAACGGTGTTTTTATAATTATTTTTATCGCAATTTGGAATGATGACTGCATCAAATTCAATGCCTTTTGCTGTTGCGCAAGAGGTTACAAGAACGCGGTTGTCATAATCTTCTGGCTCTCGTAATAATTTGCAGTCAATATATTTTTTAAGTGATTTGTTTATTTCAGAGGCTTCCTTTTCACATTTGCAGATGACTGCGATGTGCTCGTGGCCTTGACACTTGTCTTTTATTATTTCACTGATAGTTTTTGCTTGGTTATCTGTGATATACATAGCAGGCATTTCACCACTTCTATTTACAAACTCAATATCATCAAGTCCTACAAGGTGGTTTGCAAACTGAGCAATCTCTTTGGTTGAACGGTAAGTTTTATTGAGCTTGAGTAGTGTTAAGCCGAGAAAATCGGCGGTGATTGTAAGATATTCGTCTGTGACATTCTTTTCAATGCACTGGTGTACATCGCCAACCATGATTTTTGGACATGACCAAATCTTTTTGAACATGTAAAAGTCAACAGGGGTGAAGTCTTGCATTTCGTCAATAATGAGATACTTGGCTGAAAAGTCATGTTCAATTCCATAGATGAAATGTTTGATTGCCATCCAAGTTCCCTTATCCATGTATTTTATCTTTTTGCCTTTGTTTGCCGAGTAGCCCTCTCTTGCCATAAAGATTTCAAATACTTTATCGGTGTCGCGAACGGGAAGGAATTTATATAGAATTTTCTTAAAACGTTCTTTAAGTCCTCTGTTTTGTTCTTTTGAATAATGTCTACGCTCAGTAAAGTACATTGCGTACTGCCAAGCAATTTTGTTTATTCTCTCGTATAGGTCAAGTCCTTTGAAAGTTTTAAAGAAAAGTTCGCTTGTCTCTTGGGCGCTAAATTCTATGGTCTCTTTCTCGCCGTCAAGATTTTCACCAACTACAAAGGTGAGCGACTGAGGGGAGTAAGTTTCAAGATAAGCTCCTTTTAAGAAACGAAGCAGGTCGTCAAGATATTCATAAGAAGATTTGTAAGAAATTTCATTTAAAAGTTCTTGACTTGGATTTGTTGCAATTTCGTCAAGCATTTCTTCTCTTGAAGCAACGCCTTTTTTAAGTTCAGCCCTTGTTATTTGGGCAAAAGTTGTTTCAACAAGGTTATCTTCGCCAAGTTGAGGCAGGACGTCTGAAATATAACTTGAGAAGATATTATTAGGTGATATGATTGTTATATCACTGCTTTTTATAGTATTTCTGTGTTTATATAGTAGATATGCTGCTCTATGAAGGGCGATAGAGGTCTTTCCAGAGCCTGCAATTCCTTGAACGAGCATACTTTCGTTTGTGTCACTGCGGACAATTGCATTTTGCTCTTTTTGAATAGAAGAAACGATTTGTTTCATCTTTACTGTTACGTTTTGTGACAGAATTGACTGCAAAATGTCATCATTTATGGTAAGGTCAGTGTCAAAGTAAGATAGAAGTTGTCCGTCTTCGATTTTATATTGTCTTTTAAGTTCGATATTGCCATGATAAGTATCATTGTCGATTGTAAAAGAAGCATTTCCTAAGCTGTAATCATAATACATGCTTGCAATAGGGGCGCGCCAGTCGGCTACATAAATTTTATTGTTTTCAATAACATTTCCTATTCCAATATATATCTTTTGTACTTTTTTATGGCCGTCAGCTTTAAAGTCAATCCTTGCAAAGTAAGGATTCTTGCATTGCAAGGAGAGTCTTTTGTTTTCAAGTTCAAGCGCTTCTTGTTCTTCAACAATTACGCCTAAACTGCTGAAAGAGTTTGATAGGTCATCGCCACGACTAAGGTCGCTATAATTATCAGCATGTTCTCGAATGCCTTGTTTAAGCTTTTCCTTATTATTTTTAATTTTAATTTTGCACAATTTTAATTTGTTATTTAAAACCTTTACGGTCTCGGTGAGGTATTCCCTTTCTGTATTTTCCAAATTAACCTCCGATAAAGAAAACTATTCGTTTGTTTCGTCCTCTGTTGTAGGGGCGTTTTCCTGATTATCAAGACTAGCATTATTTTCCTCTGATGTCAAGTTATTCTCGCCTGTTTGTTCATCTTTGTTTGTTTCGTCTGTTTCAGATTCTTCTTCTTTTTTAACAAGTGCAGCGCTGACAATAGAGTTGTCACCTTTAAGTCTCATAATTTTAACGCCTTGACTTACTCTTGAAAGCTGACTTATACCGTCAAGTGGAGTTCTTATAATGACGCCATTGTCTGCAATGAGAAGAATGTCATTGTCGTCATAAGTCTGTTTAAGAGCAACCAAATAACCAGTTTTTTCGTTAAATACGCCCGCTTTAACACCCATGCCACCACGACTTTGAAGTCTATAATCGTTTACACTTGAGCGTTTGCCGTAGCCATTTGAAGAAATGGTTATGATTTGACTGTTTGGTTTAATAACAGCAAGGTCAACGATATAATCGCCGCTTGAAAGTTTCATGCTTCGTACGCCTTGACTATCACGACCCATGTTACGAACATCTTTTTCACTAAATCTAATGGCTTTTCCGTTGTGAGAAGCAATAAGAACGTCATCTTCACCAGAAGAGAGTTCAACACCAATAAGTTCATCATTGTCAAGTAGGTGAATAGCGATTTTGCCAACTTTTCTGATTGAAATAAATTCGGTAAGGCTAGTTTTCTTAATAAGGCCATTTCTTGTCGCCATAATAAAGTTGCCTGTTGCATCATCTTTTCTTGGAATAACGGTTGTAACCTTTTCCTCTGGAGCGAGCATAAGGAGGTTGACAATAGAGCGTCCTTTTGCCGTTCTTTGAGCTTCTGGCACTTCGTATGCTTTAATGCAGTAAACGCGACCTTTGTTTGTGAAGAATAGGAGGTCATCGTGAGTTGAAGTTACAAACATGTTTTCAACATAGTCTTCTTCCTTAGTCTTGTGGGCAGTTATACCAACGCCACCACGATTTTGTGATTTATATTCTGTGGTGCTCATACGCTTGATATAGCCAGCATGTGTCATAGAAATAATAACGTCCTCTTTTGTGATAAGGTCTTCAATATCAATTCCGCCAGCTTCAAGACTGATTTCTGTTTTACGTTTGTCGCCATAATTATTTTTGATTTCTTCAAAGTTATCTCTCAAAATTTGAAGTACGCGGGCAGGGGTTGCAAGTATGTCTTCAAGGTCTGCAATAAGAATATCGAGTTGACGAAGTTCTTCATTAAGTTTTTCAACTTCAAGACTTGTAAGTTTAGAAAGTCGCATTTCAAGGATTGCGTTTGCTTGAATTTCGTCAAGTTCAAAGTTTTCAGTAAGTTTTTTACAAGCGTCAGCTTTATCTTCGGCTGATTTGATAATTCTGATTACTTCGTCAATGTTTGCAAGTGCAATTACAAGACCTCTTACAATATGCTCTCTTTCTTTTGCTTTTGCAAGGTCAAATTGAGTTTTTCTTACAAGAACTTCTTTTTGGTGCTCTAAATAGTAGTAAAGCATTTCTTTAAGGTTTAAAATCTTTGGTTGACCCTCTGCAAGAGCGAGGAAGATAATACCTGAGCCCTTTTGAAGTTGAGTTAGTTTATAAAGTGTGTTTAAAACCACTTGAGCATTAGCGTCTTTCTTTACATCAATAACAATTCTCATACCAGTACGGTCTGATTCTTCGTTGATATTTGCAATGCCTTCAATTCTCTTGTTCTTGACAAGGTCGGCAATTTGAACGATAAGTTGAGCCTTGTTTACCTGATATGGAAGTTCAGTGATGATAATTCTGTTTCTTCCATTCTCATGTTCTTCAATTTCCGCTCTTCCTCTTACAACGATACCACCACGACCTGTTTTGTAGGCGTGCTTAATGGCAGTTCTGCCCATAATGATACCGCCAGTAGGGAAGTCAGGTGCTGGAATAATCTTAATAAGTTCATCAATATCTATGTCAGGATTGTCAATAAGGGCTTGAAGTCCTGTTAAAACCTCAGTAAGGTTGTGAGGTGGAATATTTGTTGCCATACCAACAGCAATACCGTCAGCACCATTTATAAGAAGGTTTGGTATCTTTGCAGGAAGAACTTTTGGTTCTTCGTTTTGGTTATCGAAGTTAGGCATGAAGTCAACAGTGTTTTTGTCAATATCTTCAAGCATAAGACCTGCAATTTTAGCAAGTCTGGCTTCGGTGTAACGCATAGCCGCAGGTGGGTCACCGTCCACAGAACCAAAGTTTCCTTGTCCGTCTACAAGAGGGTAGCGGATAGAGAAATCTTGGGCAAGTCTTACGAGTGCGTCATAGATTGAACTGTCGCCGTGTGGGTGATATTTACCCATAACATCACCGACAATTCTGGCACATTTCTTGGTTGGTTTGTCAAAAAAGTTGTTCATTTCGCCCATTGCGAAGAGAATTCTACGATGAACAGGTTTAAGTCCGTCGCGAACATCTGGAATGGCACGAGAAACGTTTACCGCCATAGCATAAGACATAAATGATTTTTTAAGGTTGTCGACGGTGTCAACTTTTTCGACCTTGGTATCTTTAAATATCTCTTCAAGCGGTTTTCTTGTTTGGTGTTCTTTCATTTTAATCTCCTATTTTGTGTTTGCTGATAAAATCATCAACAATCTTTTCGCCTCTTTCAATTTTATAGTTCATGACCTTTTCAACTTCGTCATCACCAAAAAGCCTTTTTATTTGACTTGCACATATGATGACGTCTGCAGTCTCTTCAATGATGTTTTTCTTAATATCTTCAAGTTTTTTATCATTTTCGTCTGATTTGTCATTTCTTGAGTAGCGCATAAACTTGCAAAGTTCTTTTGTAAGTTCGCTCATTTCTTCAATGCACATTCGCATTTCGCTTTCTTTTCCAAAGGCGCGTGTGAATTTGTCATAAACTTTGTTAAATTTTTCTTCGTCAATCATCACTTGCCTGCTCCTTATACATCAATATCATCATCTGAAATAAGGTGAGGGTTTGCTTCAATAAATTGACGTCTAAGTTCGCTATCTTCGCCCATAAGGTCATTAAAGTATTTCTCTGCCTCGATTGCATCTTCCATTGTAAGTTGAATAAGAATTCTGTGTTCTGGGTCAAGGGTAGTATCCCAAAGTTGTTCGGCGTTCATTTCACCAAGACCTTTGTAACGCTGTTGAGAAGCTCCAACTCTGCCATTTTCAGCATACCAAGCCTCAAGTTCTTCATCTGAGTAGAAATAATAATCATTTTTATTTTTTGTAACCTTATAAAGAGGTGGTTTTGCAGCATATACGTGGCCATGCTCAATAAGAGGTCGCATAAATCTAAAGAAGAAGGTGAGGAGAAGTATTCTAATATGTGCTCCGTCAACATCGGCATCGGTCATACAAATAATTTTGTCATAACGAAGTTTGTCTTCGTTGAATTCTTCACCAATTCCGCAACCGAAAGCGGTAATCATAGATTTGATTTCTGCGTTTTCAAGTACGCGGTTAAGTCTTGCCTTTTCAACGTTCAAAATTTTACCTCTAAGAGGAAGAATTGCTTGGAAACGTCTATCTCTTCCAGTTTTTGCAGTACCGCCCGCAGAATCTCCCTCAACAATGTAGATTTCGCAGAAACGTCTGTCACGTTCGCTACAATCTGCAAGTTTGCCAGGAAGGGTGGTGTTTTCAAGCACGCTCTTTCTTCTTGTAAGTTCTCTTGCATTTCTTGCAGCCTCTCTTGCACGTTGAGCTGTTACGCTTTTTAATATAAGGTTCTTGGCTTCAGTAGGGTGTTGGTCGAGATAATCTCCGAATTCGCTTACCATAGCCTTATAAACTATGTTTCTCATTTCACTGTTGCCAAGCTTGGTTTTTGTTTGTCCTTCAAATTGAGGCTCTTTAAGTTTTACGCTGATAACTGCGCTGATACCTTCACGGCAGTCTTCACCGCTAAGTTTTTCGTTGTCTTTAATGAGCTTGTTTGAAATTGCATAGTCGTTCATAACCTTTGCAAGACCTGCCTTAAAGCCTTCAAGGTGTGTTCCGCCTTCCTCAGTGTTGATATTGTTTGCATAGGCGTTTATAACTTCGCTATAACCGTCATTGAACTGGAAGCAAACTTCAACTTCGTTTTCTATGTCGCCATTTTCACCCCTGTTGAACTTGTTAAAGTAAACAGGTGAAGAGAGGAGTGTTTCTCTATTTTTATTAAGATAGTCAACAAACTCAACAATACCGCCTTTAAATTCAAAAACTTCCTTACGTTCTTGTCCTTCACGCTTATCTTCAAGTGAAAGTACAAGACCCTTGTTTAAGAATGCGATTTCTCTAAAGCGGTTTTTCATTGTTTCAAAATTGAAATCAACTGTTTCAAAGATTTCGTCATCAGGAAGGAAGGTGATTGTTGTTCCGCGTTTGTCGGTTGAGCCAAGTACTTCAAGAGAAGTGATTGCATGTCCACGCTCAAATTCGATTTTATAGTATTTTCCATTTTGGAAGACTTCCGCTTTCATATGCTTTGAAAGTGCGTTAACGCAGGATACACCAACGCCATGAAGACCGCCAGAAATCTTGTAGCCTTCGCCACCAAACTTACCACCAGCGTGGAGCTTTGTTAAAACGACTTCAACTGCGCTCTTGCCTTCCTTAGGGATAATTCCAGTAGGAATACCACGACCATTATCAGATACTGAGCATGAGCCGTCAGCATTGATAACAACCTCAATGTGAGTGCAGTATCCAGCAAGCGCTTCGTCAATAGAGTTATCCACAACTTCGGTTACAAGGTGGTGGAGTCCGTGAATGTCGGTAGAGCCGATATACATACCAGGTCTTTTGCGGACTGGTTCAAGGCCTTCAAGAACTTGAATGTCACTTGCATCATACTTGACAGAGTGGCCAATTTCTTGTTCTTCGTTTTGTTTTGTTTCGTCTAAGATGTTTTCGTTATTTTCCATTTTCTCTCCTATATATTAAATATATATATTATTATATATTATATATTATAGAAAGGCAAGTGTTTTTGAAAAATTAAAGGCGAATTTTGCTTGCAATTTGTAAGATTTTGTGCTAATATAACCACCATGAAAGAGATTAAGGAAAAAAATATAACCTCAACTGATTCTCAGGGAGGGGTACTAGAGAAAACGCCTAGCAAAAATCAGGCAGAAAACAAAGAAAATTCGGTGGCGGAAAGCGGAAATGCCAGCGAAAAAGAGATAAACGCAGAAAAGAAAATATCAAGAAAAAGGCAGTTTTTTGAATTTTTAAAGTTTGTCGGTTTTTCGATTTCAGCAGGTGTTATACAAATTCTGTCTTTTGAACTATTGTATGACCTTATTGGCTGGAAAGAGTGGTGGGCTTGCCACCTTATAAGCCTTACGTTGTCAGTAGTGTGGAACTTTACTTTCAATCGTAAGTTTACCTTCAAATCGGCAAGCAATGTTCCACTTGCAATGTCCTTTGTAATATTATATTATTGTGCCTTCACGCCAGCTTCGGTTTTTGGCGGAAACGCACTTAAAGGAATAGGCTGGAATGGAACTCTCGTTGAAGCAATTATGATGCTTATCAATTTCTTAACCGAGTTTGTTTGGGATAAGTTTGTTGTTTTTAATGATAAATTTATGGCAAAGGTTGAAAAATCTCTCAAAATACATAAAAATAAAAATGACAATGAAATAGCAGAGGAAGGGCAAAAATCTGACGAACAAAAATAGACTAGTTTAATAAAGAATAATATAAAGGGAATGAAAAATGACATTTTATGATGAAATTGCAAAACTTAAAAACATATTAAGAAAGGGTTGGCTCGAAAGAGATGTTGGTGGAAAATGTGGACGCGTTGAAAGTGATGCCGAACATACCTTTTCAATGCTTATGCTTGCACTTGAAATTATAAATAAAAAGAAACTTAATCTTAATCAAGAAAAGGTTTTAAAAATGATTGCTTATCATGAACTTTGCGAGATAGACTATGGTGACCATACACCAGCGGAAAAAATTTCACATGAAGAAAAATATAAAAACGAGTTAAAATGTGTGACTAGATTAGCCAGACAATATAAAATGCCAGAGATTTTGAAAATTTGGAAAGAATTTGAAGAAAACAAGACGCCAGAGGCAAGATTCGTTAAAAAGATTGATAAACTTGATGCAATTATGCAGAGTAAAGTTTATGCAGAAAAAGGAAATATGCCAGGGTTATTCAATGAGTTTAGAGGCAATAAGCAAGAAATATTTGACGAATTTGAAGATGATATTTGTGAAAAATTTGAATAAAACTATTTAAATTATATTTACCTAAAAAAGGATGCCAAATTAATAGACATCCTTTTTTTGATTTTTTGACTTGCGGTGTTTAGTGACCTTTTTTGTCGATAAAAGTAAAGTTGTCATTTTTGAGATTGACATAATATTTGGCGCTAACTTTAAGGTCGCCTTTGTGAAAGATTTTTGCATGACGCTCGTCTTCCTTGCCTTCAACTTTATAAATCACTTCATAAAAACTATATCCGAGTAGGTTTAATAGGGGATTTATAAAGTAAAGAGAATTCTTGATGTAGACTATTCCAATAAAGACCATAATGGTCACAAAAAGGCAATATCCGCTTACTAGTGAAAGATTGAGTTGTAGGGCAAATAGGACGAATAATGAAAAGTAACCTAAAAAATGCTCGTCAGTTATATTCTTCCTTGTGCATATCTCAATCTCAATGCTTTCACCATTGCCACGAATATTCCATATAAGTCCGCCAATTCCAACGGCTATTAGAAGAATAAGGGTGACAAAATTTAGAGTGTTTAAGACATTGAAGGAAAGGTTGTTGTTAAGCATGTCAATTCCAAGCCTTAAAAAGATTAAGACGAACATAGGCACAAATGCTGACAAGAATAGGGTAAAATCTTTAAACATGTCTTTACATTTCTTCATATCCTTATTTTGCTTAAAAAAAATGAAAATTATTAAATTTTGTTTTGTTTTATATCAAATTTCGGTTACAATATAAATATGAATATCATTTCTTTTGTACTTCTCACCGTGTTGTGCGTTGGAATGTGCATAATTTCCACTATATTTTCAAGGAGAGACTCTTGGCAGGGCGGACTGATAAAATGCCTTGCCTTGCTTTCTATTGTCGCTCTAGCGCTAATTTGTGGCAATTTACGCGAACTTAACAACGCTCTCCCAATATTTGTTGTGCTTGCTCTTGTAGTTGAACTGGTAAGACTTTGTCAAGCGGGTGATAATAATAATGATTCAAGTGATATTAAAAAAATTATTGTTCTTGAAATACTGAATATTGCGGTTTTACTAATGCTGGTGCTTTCAGCGATAACTCTTGCCAAATTTAACCTGCTTGCTCTTGTAAGCGGAATTCTCCTTGGAGGGGGCGGCGGACTGGTTTTTACGGCTACTAAGAAAATAAAAGACTGGAAGATAGTTCTCCTAAATATTGCCAAATATGTCTGCCTTGCCCTTGTGCTTGCATTTTCGATTACAGCCCTTGCCTTTGCTCGCCACACTATAAGTTCGGTTGTTATGCTTTTAGGCATTTTATGCCTGCTTGCAAGCGTGATAATAGGGCAGCTCGACAAGAAGGGCACAAAACTCGATTATCTAGCCTATGCGCTACGTTTAGCGGCACTCATCCTTATAGCGGTTACAATATATTTTTATTAAAAAAAGATACCTTGAAATAGGTATTTTTTTATTTACTTAGGCAAGAAGAGAAAGATTAAAAAGTAGCAAATGTATTTGATAAAACAAAAAACTACAAAATTTTTAAGAAAATGTATTGACAAATGGCTTAAAGATACATATACTTAATATATCGTTATATCGCGGGGTGGAGCAGCTCGGAAGCTCGCCGGGCTCATAACCCGGAGGTCATAGGTTCAAATCCTGTCCCCGCAACCAGAGTGAAGTAAGTCTTTATGACTTACTTTTTTTATTGTTCATTTAATAAAATCACTTCGCAATCTTGCTTACTTTTTGCATATTCATATGGATTGTGTCTTTTATATCTAGTGACAGGAATTTTATAAAATAAAACAAAATCACATTTGTTTATAATAAATCGGTGTTTATAATATTCTATTTCTTTTTTATAATCTTCTATCAATATTTCAAAAATTGGTGCAAGGTTTTCTAGCCACTTTTCATTAGTTTTTTCTAATTCAAGTTTATAATCATTCTCTACCAATATTCTAGTTATGTGAGGATAATAATATTTATATTCTTGAATTAAATTAAAACAAAAGCATTCTAAATCCTTTGTGTCAGCAAAATAAAACTTGCTGACATTTTTATTTAATATCAAATCTCTTAGGTAAGCCGAACACATTTGTTTGGATTTTCTATCTAATTCTATATTCCCACAAGAATAAATATAACATGCTTTTTCACTCATTACGGTTCTCCGTAAATAATTATAATTTAAAACTTTTAAAAAGTCAACCGTCTCGGAAGCCCGTTATAAATATTTTTTTTATAAAAATACAATAATAAAGTTAAAAATAAAGGTGAATTTATGAAATTAAAAGATGCAATTATTAAAAGAATAAATGAAATTCTTGAAGAAAAGGATTTAAAAGTAAATGATTTAGCACTTAATTCTTATATGACTTCTTCAACTATGTATGACCTTGTAAACGGAGTGACTAATCATGTACAAGTTAATACAATTAAAAAGATATGTTTTGGAGCAGGAATTACATTAAGTGAATTTTTTGATAGGGAATATTTTGATAACTTTGATGAAATGTTTTAATAAAGTTTACAGAGTTCAGTAATAATAAATTTGTCTACTTATTTTAAAATACTTACGGAACAACGTAAGGAGGATATTTTATGGTAATGGATGATGCTATTAGAAAGAGAATTTATGAGATTTTAGAAGAACAGAAAATTTCTTTAACTGCTCTGGCTTTAAAATCTTTAATGACACCATCAACTTTATTTGAATTTATGAATGGTAGAACGCAAATGCCTAAGGCAGATACAGTGAAAAGAATTTGTTATGGCGCTGGGATGAGATTACGGGATTTCTATGCTAGAGATTACTTTGATGATTTTGATGACGTTGTAAGATAAAAAAGGACTTAAGTTAAAGTCCTTTTCTTTTTTCTAAGATTTTCTTTTCGAGCTCTAATGCTTGGGCGCAGGTCTCGCGGGCAACGTCCTCAAGGGTCTCATTTTCTCTGACCTTTAAAAGCATCTCATAGTCAAGGTTAACCTCGCCAAGGGGAGCGAGCTTCTCGGCGAGCATGTCCCAATCAATATTGCCATATTTGTTGAGAGTATGGTCGTCATTTTTACCCATATTGTCGTGCAGGTGGAGACAAAAGAGTTTGTCGCCATACTTTCCTAAAAAGTCAAAGTCTGGGGTAAAACAATTATTATGTCCGCTGTCATAACAGAATTTAAGCATAGGGCTTTGAACATTCTCAAAAGTCTTTACAAACCATTCTACTTTGCTAAGGTTTTCGATTGCAATTGGTACATTGAGCTGTTCCGCCACCTTCAATGCTCGTCTAAGCCTTGCATAGCCAATCTCGCCACTGCCTTCAAGGTGTAATACTACGCATGTGAAGCCATATTTCTTGGCTACATGCAGGTCTTTTATGAGATTCTCTTCAAGCCTGTCGCCAATTTCGCCTTCTTTAAAAAATTCTGGCAATTCCTTTTTGATATATCTTGCGTGCAGACTTGAAAGTTTAAGCCCATATTTTTTAAACAATTTCACTTGGTTTTCAATTGTGTCATTTTGCCATTGCCATCGTTCGTCATCAGAGGTGATAACGCAGTCAAAGCCTGCCTCTTTTATCGCCTTAGCACGTTCTTCTGGGGTGGAGACAAATCCAAAATAGAAACTTATTCCTTTGTTCATAATTTTATCCTTTTATCTTCTAAAATTCTTTGTTATTATACAAAAGTGTTATCTCATTAATAAAAATTCTTTATACGCACGATAAGCCTCATATATATCCGCCTTTGAAGAGATTTCAAAAGGTGCATGCATATTGAGAAGAGGGCACCCGCAGTCTATTACGTTCATGCCGTAGTTTGCAGTTATATACGCGATTGTACCGCCACCACCTTGGTCAATCTTTCCCATTTCGGTAAGTTGATAGCTGACGCCTTTTTCGTCAAGGATAGCACGAAGTTTTGCAATGTATTCAGGGCTTGCGTCATTGGCTCCGCTTTTACCGCGTCCGCCAGTGTACTTATTAAATGAAATACCACGCCCGAGATATGCGTCATTATTTTTATCAAAAGCATTTTCATAATTTGGGTCATATCCAGCAGTGACATCACTTGAAAGCATATATGAATTTCTAAGTGCGCGTCTTACGTCAAGGTGAGAGTAGTTGCCACAAAGCTGACTAATTTCAGCCACCATGTCCTCAAAGAAGAGGCTCTGCATGCCGCTTGCTCCTTGAGAGCCAACTTCTTCCTTGTCTACAAACATGCAGGCGAGGGTTAAATCATTGTCAGATGTGTCAAGCATAGCGCAGAGGGAAGTGTAGGCACATATGCGGTCGTCTTGACCATAGCCAAGTACAAAACTTTTATCAAGCCCCATATCACGAGCGTCACCAGCTGGTACAAATTCAATTTCGGCTGAGATAAAGTCTTCATTTGCAATATCAAATCTTTCTTTAAGGATATTAAGCACATTAGCCTTAACGCTTTCCTTATTTTCACAGCTAAGAGGAATAGAGCCAATGATTATATTTAGGTTTTCGCCTTTAATCTTGCTTTCAGCACCCTTTGTCATATCTCTATCAAGATGTGGCAGGAGGTCTGAGATACAAAATACTTCATCTTCCGCTTTATCGCCAATGCTGATTTTAACAGTGCTTCCGTCTTTCTTGCAAACAACGCCATGCATAGCGAGTGGAAGAGCAGTCCATTGATAGTGTTTTATACCGCCATAATAGTGGGTATCAAATAATGCAATATTTGAAACACCATTCTCATAAAGAGGATT
>CATKXS010000023.1 GCA_949841045.1 uncultured Clostridia bacterium
ACACAAAATGAGTCACAAATTAAAAATTTAAAAAAAAGAGACACAACATGTAGTGGTGGCTGCGTCTCTTAAATACTACTGGTGGAAGTTATAGGGCTCGAACCTATGACCCTCTGCTTGTAAGGCACAATTTAAAAACGCTATAAGCGTTATAAATAAAGGAATGTAGAGATTCTTGACTAGACTTTTGACTAGACTTTTTTCACCATAAATGCACGAAATTAGTTTTATTCTAAAATATTTATTGGTTTTTGTCAATATTTGTTTAACACAATTAGGATCGTTTCAATGCACTTTGTACAAGATATTTCCTCTCTTGTTGGCGACAGCGAGAGCTGTCTTTTTAAATAAAACTAATAAAAAAAGCGAGATAACTCGCTTAATAACTTAATTACTTTTATTTGCAAAATTTGGATTATATTTTTTTGCTATTTTTTCTAAATACACAAAATTGCAACATCTCTCTTTTACGCAAGGTCTTATTGAACCTTTTTTAAATGACTTATACAATTTTGTAGCTTTATTTAATATTTCTATTTCATGTTCATCAAAAAACCTTATTTGATTGATTAATAACATTTTATATTTTACATCTTCCACATCTGATACAAGGATTGGAATGATTGCTGACTGGTGAACGGGTATCATGTTGTTAAAATTGATTGCTCCAAGAGTGCCGCCTTTTATTCGCATAAAGTCAACATCATTTTTCATAGTTTTATATTTTTCTTTTGGGTGAGACAATGGTGCATAATATTTAAGTCCTTTTATTTCAAATAATACTCCTATGTAAGGTCTTTTTTGGCCTTTATTATACATCACATGATTATCATACTTAAATAAATATTTTATATACCTATTGTCTACATATATCAATCTTATGATATTATTTCCCATGTTCCTCCTAAAAAAGTGAGAGAAAACTCTCTCACTCCTTTTTTAATCCTTATTTATAAGGTTAAGGGCACCTGCTTTTTTAATCCTTACTTTTATGGGCTAAGAGCTTCCTGCTTTTTTAATCCTTACTTTTAAGGCTAAGGGCTACCTGCATTTGTGGTCTAAGCCACTAAAAGGAGATGAAAAAAAATAAAATGTTTATTTTCATCTGCCTATATGATACAACATATTCTAGTAAATGTCAACTATTTTTTGCTGTATCAATACATATTATTCCCATTTTTCTGCAATATTGCAAGTTTGACTGACATTTTTTTTATTCCCATATCACTTTATCTTAATTACATGTGACCTATCTTTAACTATTCCTCTCTTGTTAGCGACAGCGAGAGCTGTCTTTTTAAATAAAACCGCCTTTTTAAACTAAGTTTATTATACTACATAGTATATTATATATAATATATTAATTATTTTAATTAAAATAAATATTTTAGTATTTATATTTTCTCTATGAAAGAAACTTAAGTATTAGAAGTAGTAATATGGATAAATTTCTTTGCTACTTTCTTTAGACCTGCAAAAATTTTTATATATCCAATCTAAATATTTACCTCCATTTTTACAAATAAAAAAAAGGCATAGCCATTGCAATTGCCTTTTTTGACTTAAATTATGTATATTTTCGTGAATTCAATCAAATTTTTTTTGTATTTTACATCTTATACCTCCTTTAAACTGCGCTTACAATGATTAGCGCAATGTCAAACAAGAAAATAACTAGCCCTAACGCAAACCATATCCATTGCCTTTTTATTGCCCCCTTAATAATCAGACTGCATGAGCTTGCAACAGAAGATAGAAGAAGGCCTAAAATAAAAGGACAAACAAAAATATAACCGACCACGTTCGACAAGATATGTCTTCCAGTAACAATTTGAATAAAAAACGGGAATGTAAACCAACTTATAAAAGACATTAAAACCGCCGAAATAAGCCTCCCCAGGTTGCCAAAAAGAAATACAAGTGCATTTTTCACGTTGACGCCTCATTAGAAGATAGTACAATAAAATCTTCATAACGATAAATGTTTGTCATGCGCCGTTGTCCCATCACACGGTCGCTCCCGGTCGAAATTTGTGTGTATGCTTGAGTTCTTCTAACAATTTCTTTAAACTCGGTCATAGGCGTAGTAATGCCGTATTTTTCAAGCATTTTTTTGTCTATGGTAGATATACTAAAATATTTTTCTCTATCTACTTGATTATGAACGCTATATCCCATATTACCTCCTAAGCAATTAAACTTTTATAAATTTCTTCTAGTTTTCGAAAATTCTCACGTTTAGGTTCTGCGTCGTCGCGCCAACGAGTTATTTGTGCCGGTGATACTTTTATTTTGTCAGCAAGTTGTTTTTGATTTATATCACTATTATTTAAAATATAGTTAATCATTTCTTTGGCTTCCATTTTCGTTTCCTCCTTCAATTATATTAATAATTTTGTTTCTTACTACTGATAAAATAGCCCAGGCTTCAAGCAAACTTTGATACTCTATGCTTTGCTCTTTATCGGGGTATAACTTGGACATTTTGTTTTGTAGTTCTTATCGCTCTTTATCAAAAACTTTTAAAATTTCATATGGTTTTTCCATGATTTTCCCTTTAAAATTTTTAAAAAATTTTTTATAGAAATTTTTATTAAATTGCGTTTGCGCAATCGACCAAACGCAAAAATTTTGCGTTTGGTAAATAAGGTTTAATTTCCCACATTTCATGCGGATATATTTATATAAGCAATGTCGCAATGCCTAAACACAAGAAGAAAAACGCATTCGCTTTCCTTTTTCTTCTTATGTTCCTTACGGCATTGCTTCCTTTATCAAAATTGCATAGGTTCATCATCTTCGCTTGATAAACCCAATTTTGAACTTTCGTTATCTTCGATAACTTCAAGTTCCTTTGGTTCTTCTAAAACCTCCACATTCTGCGTAGGTTTTAATTCTTCCGCCTTTGGCGGTGCTGATAAAGAAGATATATTCTCTGTCGAGCCTTTATCCGTTTTGGCAAATTTCTCATGAAGGTTAGACATCATTTCCTCTTCGGCTTTATCTAATTGTTCTTGTTTAAGCCTCGCTTTCTCTTCTTTCCTATCTTTCAAAAGAGAAATAAAGCCTTGCCTTCGAGTATAAGCCTTTGAAAATGAAACCAAATACTTAACTTTTCTTTTTATCGCTTTGCCAACAATCACCATACTTTCGTCAATAGAATTAGTATTTGTTACTTCACTTGCTAAATCGTCTAGGCTGCGGTAAAGTAACAAATAATCATCAAGCGATTTTAACTTTTCATATTCTCTATCCTGTCTCTCGCTCATCTTCTTTTTCCTCTTTCTTTATTTTCTTTCTTTTTCCTCGATAGGTTTCTGGAATATCAACGCTATGTTTTTTATGATATTCCTCAAATCCTTGCGGAGAGAAATCGACATCTTTGCATTTTGTTAAAACAAAATCTTGACCTTCCTTACCTTTATAGAACATTGGCAAATAATATCTATCATTGTAACAATTATAAATATTTGCATTAAAAACGAACTTAACTGTTTTTGCCACATACTTTTTCTCGCGACTGCCCAAATACGCCTGCAAGTTTGCCTCATCATAAATCAAATTGCAAGTCCACTCGGTACGAATTAATCTTCCATATTTATTATAAAAATTTTCTTTATTTACACATTCAATAAATGTTGCTAAATCTCTTATATCTTGTGAAACCTTTGTATTCTTTGTACCGCAATCAAAATAAACAGTTCTGGTTGCCTTGATAGTTCCATACATTTTGATACAAACGTCGCAAGGTTTCCCATATGACTATCAAATAAATCCTGGCTTTCATCAAACGAGTATTTACCCACAGGACATAACAAGCCCGTTGGGTGTCTTTCGTTCGGCAAACCGAATTCTATGTCATAGAACTCATATGCATTATTTCGTTTAAGGTGAGGCCCGATACTTCTAGCATAGGTATTTACAAAAACAAGGTGGTCGGTTGGCGGGTGTAAGTTCATTCCGGCTAGGTTTAGTTGGTCGCAAATAGATTTACATAAGCGCAAATCTCTTTTTGCGTTTCTCGGTTGCATAAAGAGAACTTCAAACATTGCTTTTAAAGAACTTTTGCCTTTTCCTCTTTTTCCCCAAAATATCAAAATGTCTGAATGTTGAAATATGCCGTCGGCAAATATTTCTGATAACTCTTCATATTTCTTCATTAAACTACCTTGGCTGTTTATAGTGAATTGTTACTGCTACAACTTCTCTTCTGTTGTGAGAAGTTGATTTTTGCTTGGTTGTTTGAAAATTGCCCTTACCAATTGACTTGTGTGGCGTCTTTTGATGCTTGCCCGAAGAATTGCTCAAAGAAGGCTTATTTGACCTTTTAGAGCCTTTTAAAGCCTTTTTTGGAGTTGATTTTTGTTTATTAGCCGGTTTTTTGTTGTTTTTAATAACTTTTTTCATATTTTCTCCTCTATTTCTAAATTTTTATTGATTTTTCACTTTTATTTAAGTATAATAATAATTGAAAGTGATTAACTCGGATTTATCCTTGTAGTTTCCTACCACATGAAGCGGTAGCTTGTAGGCACTTTCTTTTTTATTTCTTTTGTTTTGAGTTTTTTGTAATAGGGACTTTCTTGTGGGGAGATGATTTAAAAATTTCTTCTACTATTAGAAAGTCCTCTTTTGATAAGTACAACTTTTCCTCTTTTCCTAAAGAACTTCTTTTTCCTTCAAAGACAATTGGCAAAACCTTTGAAACGCCTTCACCTTGTTTTCTTTTATCAATGTTTTTTGACAGTGATTTTGTTTTAATCTTTTGATTACCGATTAACACTTCATCTGAATGAGTAAAAGTTACATATTCAATTAGATCGTTATCCTTTTTACGATAGTTTGCTGGGTGTCTTTTGTGTGGATATGTTTTCGTTCTTGCGAATCCGCTTTTTTTATTTCTCATATTTTTATACCTATCTCTTTTATTGTCGAATTAAAATTGACTTTGTCACATCATCACCATAAGAAACAGTATACGTCCAACATTCTTTTGCCTCATCAAAAACCAAGTCGAAAATAACATCAAAGTCTGGTGCAGATACTGATTTATGATAATTTCCATCACTTACCTTGTTGCTTTCTGACAAATCACCGCTAAAACTTTTAATTTTATTGTTTTCAACGACTAAAGTTTCAGATGAATTTGCAGTCTTAAAGGTACCATTCATATCTGCAACATGCACGCTTACGAATGTAGTATTATGAAGAATTGTAAAACTGTTTGGAGCCTCTTCTCCATTTACAAGCCACTTATACTCAGGCGGAAGTGTTATCGTTGAGCCCTTCCCTGCTACAAGAATGCGATAAACCTCATTCTCTACTACAAATGTGGCAAATACTTTTTCACCAGTTTTAAGGTCATTCAACTCCTTTTCTATGTTTTCTTTTTCAGTCGTAAGCGTTGTTATTGTTGCTTGGATTTCTTCGATTGTATTTTCAAGTTCTGCAATTACTGCAAGATTATTTATTTTGTCCTGTTCAAGTTGCTTCTTAGTATTTGACAAGTTTGTAATTTGAGTATTGAGATTATTGATTGTGTTTTGTTTTTTTGTAAGCTCTGTGTTAAGTGTAGAAATTTGATTATCAAGATTTGCAATACTTTGTTCTTTCTCAGCGACAGCATTTTCAAGATTTGTTTTATCTGTAGTAAGCGCTGCAATTTGATTACCAAGTCTTTCTATTTCTTCCGCGTTAGCTTCTGCATTTTGTTCAAGTTCAATTTTCTTATTGGTTAAGATTGTAATCTCACCGCCAAGCCTATCAATCTCAGCGAGCGCGTCTGACTTCTCTTGTTGTAATTGTGTTACTTGAGTACTTAAATCAGTAATCTGAGTATTTAAGCCGTCAATAACTGCTTGCTTGTTTTCAAGCTCCTCATTAAGTTCAGCAATCTTATCGGTTAGTTCCTTAATCTTAGCGATATTATTTGCTCTATCATTTTCAAGATTCTCTTTTTCAGTTGTAAGAGTGTCAATTCGCCTTGTTAAATTAGTTACTTGAAGTTCAAGCGTATTCTTTCTTTCTGTAAGAGTATCAACTTGAGTTTGAAGCTTATCAACATTATTTTGAATATCAGGTATTTCGCTTTCAAGTTCGTCGATTCTTGAATTAAGATTTGTAACTTGAGCATTAAGTTGCGCTATTTCTTCAGCATTTCCTTCGACATCTTCTTCCAATTCTTCAATACGAGCTGTTAAGGTATTAACCTGAGATTTTGTATTGTTAAGTTCTGTTTGCTTCTCAGTTAAAGAATTTTGAGCAGTTGTAAGTTTGTTTGTTGTTTCAGCAAGCAACGCTTTATTATCATTTAATTCTTTAACAATGTTTGCTTTTTCGTCTTTTAACTCAGTAATTTGCAAACTTAAGTTATAAATTGTAGTTGTGTAATATGAAAGTTCAAGTTGAAGATTTTTGACATTTGCCTGCGCCTCTTCAAGTGCTTTTTGTTTTTCGTTATATTCCGCTGTTTTCTCTGCAAGTTTTTGATTTACTTCTTCAAGATTTGTTTCAAGTTTTTGATTTCTCTCAGTTAGTTCAGTAACTCTTAGAATATTTAACTTATTTTCTTCTGTTAATTTCGTAACTTGTAATTTGAAATTATCTCTTTCAGTCTCAAGCAAATTTATACGCGATAGCAAATCCTTGTTTTCATCTACAATTTGAACAAGTTGAGCGTTTTCTCGTTCTAACTTTTTATTTTTATTACTACTATTCACTGCGTACCATGTCGACCCTGCTGTAGTAACAAGGGCTAAAGGTATAAATACACTTGCTAAAATTTTATAGGTTTTTTTCATATATTTCTCCTTAATTTTTTATTGACGAGTAAAGGTCAATTTTGTTATCTCAGCAACGAAATCCTGGTGTACTTCACCGCGCCAAACTCCAACTTGTTTGTCGTAATGCAGGTTTAATAAATAAACATCACCACCAAGACCAACGCTATATGTTCCGTCATTCAATTTGTTAAGTCTTGAAGTTCTATCATCATTGCCTTTCATAAATTTAATAATCTCTCCATCTTCAACAGTAATTACAAGCTCATCATTTGCAAATATTCCATCTTCGCCACGCTTTTCAAAGTTTGCATATAAAATACAATCCTCAGTCACCACCATTTCTTTGACCGATTTTCCGTCTTTATCAACCCAGTCAATAAAATAGTGCCCGGTTTTTGTTGGCTCGCTTATAGGTCTTAATTTTGAGCCCTTTGCATAAGCTGAAATGAAATAAATTTCATCATCAACCATGTATTCAACTTTTGCGTAATTTGAAATATCACCATCTATAAAACCTATTTCATTTTTTTCTGAATAGCCAAACTCTTCAACTGATAAAACAAAATTATTTTTAGTGAAATATTTATTCCAGTAATTCGCATTATCACTCCCGGTCGTCGTCAATTTAATTTGATAACCGTTTGTGAATGAAGAGAAGTTCATCTTCAAAGTATCATCACATACTTCAACCAAATCATCATTCTTGAATGCGTAATGATATTCACACCTTACAGAAATTCCAGTTGGAAGAAGATTGTATGTTGAATTTGAACAAGGGGCTCCATTAACGAATAAGTTATATGTTTTATCATCATCAAAATTATACTTATCACTTCCCGATATTGTAGCTGTATAATTACCAAATTCATCTTCAAGCAACATAACATTTTTTAATTTGAATTTTGCTTCTTCTACTTTTTCGCTTTGGTTAATACCAATAAGCCCAGACAATTTGCCTCTTATTCCACCACTTGCGGTGTAATATTTATCAAGTTGAATTCCACACCAAATTGTAATAGTAACAAGAATAAGCCCAGCAAAAGTAAACACATAAACTCTTGATTGCGGATATTTTATACAAGCAATAACCACGCATACGATTGCAAAAACAATCACAACACCATACCAAAATGTTTTATCAAAAAGTAAACTTATCATGCGACCACCTCACTTTTAAATATCTTGAAATTCTCAAGCCCACTGTCTTCAGTAAACCCTACAAAGTTGTATCCGGTTTCTGACAAATCAATCTTGATATTTAATGAGATTTCTTTTTTGTAAGGAAGGTGTGCATTTAAAAATTCTTTTTTAAGTTTTAAAGCTACGTCTGTGTCAGTTAACTTTACAAAGTCAAATGCTTTATATGTAACGTCAATAATGTGTTCTCCAGTAAAGTAATCACCATTCTCGCCAGTATATCCATCAACTTTGTAACTTGGACTTCCGTGTAATTGACCGAATAAAGTATCAGATGAAGCACGTGCGCCGTCTGCAGTCACTTCAACTTCAAACACAAAATAATTTCTAAAAATATTCTGAACTTTAGTTGAATTTTCTGCGCCTATTTCAGTTCCAACAGAGCCTTCAGCATTTACTGAGTAAAGTCTGAAATTATTGCCAAATTCCAATGGCAGTTTGACATTGTGTATGCCAGGCTTTAATGCTTGGACTGAGTGATATACTATGTTTGCAAACCAGTCTATATCAAAGCTGTTGTAGTAATAGTTATAAGCCGTCTCAATCAAGGTGTCATACTCAATACGATCTAGCGTTGAAACGTCAGCTTCAATTTTGCCCTTTGAGTATTTTGCATAACTATCACCTCTAAACTGCAAATACAACATGTCGTCAGAGCTACCTTGAACTGTTTGGAATGTGAAATATGAGTCATTTGAAATTGGATTTGTTGAACCGGTTACTATTCCGTCACCAACAAATTGATAGTTATGTTTTGCACCATTTAAAACTTTTGGCGAAACATAGGTGGCGCTATAATAACCTTTCCAAAGACCTTTTGCTGAAGTATGTAATGAATGTTCTGTTAAAAAGCCGTTGTTATAAACTTTGTTGTTCAATTCAATTAGCGCTTTAACATTATCACCTACTTTGTTTATATCAGCTGTATAATCTTCCCATTCATACCAGTCAAGAAGTTCGCCAGTATTGTTTGTTTCGTACTGTACGCCTTGAGAATAGATTCCAGAAGCCTTTTCATCACGAAGGTAGTTAAAACTTAAACTAAACACTTCATGTCCATTTTTGTTTTTATTTGAATTCCATTTAACTTTAAATGCCGGTGCAATCGTTCCGTCCGTAGCCTCTTGCATTCCTATATACGTGGTATTTGATACCAACTTTGTAGGCGCATAATTCAAAAGCCACATGTTCCAAACGTCAACACCTAAACAAGTTATTACTGCCAATACTGCCAAGATTATGGCTATTGGTTTTAAAATTGATTTTGTTTTTTCGCTCATTTTTACCTCTCGAGTTCAGAATAAAGAAATTTTGGGTTGAGGTTTTCTCAACCCAACTTTCTTTTACGCATTAACATGCAATTTTTATATTTCCTGCATTGTCAATATTAACGGCTGCATTTTCAGCGTCTTCTACGCTCTCATTTCCTGCGTCTTTATCAGGAAGAACTGACGTCTTTTCGCTATTGCCCCAGGACTTAATTTCTTCTGTGAACGTTTTGTTATGCTCTGAACCAAGTACCAAAACTACAGTGATAAATATCCACGCCGCAAAGAAAATAACTATTGCAATTTTCTTTAATGCTTTCATTCCTGTCACTCCTTTTATAGATTTTTTAAATTTTCGACTTTTGAATTTTCCCTATGGTTAAGAGCCTTACTCTCTTAAATGTCTAAGTTTAGACAGCCTTTCGACCGCGTTTATCTTTCGCCACCATAGTTTGCTTTTTCTCAATTTCTTTCATCTCAAGTTCAAGCCCGCTTATAAATGAAAGCTGTACAATTTTCATTAGACGTCTATATCCTCGATTGACTGAAAACGCTTATTCGCCATTTCTTTTGGAATGTTGCGTTGCTTAAAATTTGGTTTGTATTTTTGATTTGCCCAACCAGGAATGTAATATTTGTATTTTCCGCTTATGATTTCCTCTGAATGTTCTAAGCACCATTTTAAATTCAAGTTAGAATTTTGTATTATAAAATCACTTTCTCGAATACTGGTAAATAGCCTATTTAAATCTACATTTGGATAACAAGCAAGCTGGCAATCAAGTTCCTTCTTCGTAAGGTTATAGAACTTATGTAAGAAATCGATTTGTCCCTGGTTTAAAAGAAATTGAGTTTGATTATCTTCAACATTTTCAAGATAGGGACTCTCTTTAAGTTTTTCAATTAAAACATTGAATTCAATCGTTCCGAATACTATGGCTTTTTTGAGTAATTCTTCATAAGGTCTTACTCTTTCTTCAAGTACCTTTCCAATAGGTATTTCCTCTGCACTTGGCTCACCTGGAATACTTACATAAATAATTCGTTTATGTAAATGCGGGTTAAAGCGCCTACAAATATAGCCTCTTGCTTCTAGTGCTGAAAGTCTGTTGGATAAAGTTTGATGAGTAACGTTAAGTGCTTTGGAAAGTTCAGCATTTGTAGCGCTACAATATCGCGGAGTATATGAAGCTCCTCTTATCCAAAGTTCATACAATAACTCTTTTTCGTCACCTGTCAGCCTTTTTGACTTTCTTATTGGTGCTGGTATTATATCCCAATAACTCATTTTGTCCTCCTAAAAATTTCTATTGCTATTCCGTCAGGCGAGGCTGAGGGATAATAATATATGGCGCTTTCTGTATGCAAACTGAAAAAGAGTTTTAATACCTGGAAGATATTGAAAGCCTGAATTGAATTAAGCGCATTTTTAAAATTCCAGGCTAAACAAAAAACGCCGGCATTGGCATTAGAGAATGACTCAGTCATTCCTTTAACCATACCGGCATTTAAAAGATTTTTTGTTGTTAATTGGTTACTCATTATGCCACCTCCCAATAGCAATGAATTTAATTTTGTCAAAGGTTGAAGCTGTGAACTTCTAGTGCCGAACACACCTTTGAAATTTAGCCATAGGGCTTTCACCTATGGAAGCACTAAGTTGACCAGGCTTAATGCAGCGCGGGAGGGTCCCAATGACAAAATCTAAAAGCTGGACCTTGGTCAGCACCGCGTCTATCTTGCGCCACTAAAATTTTAAAAATTGAAATTGTCTAATTTTGTCATCTTACTGACTTTTGCAATATTCTTCGATATAATAAATATTTGAGCTGTTACGGCATGTCGATTGCCACATTGCCAAAGAAATTTAACGAAGGAGAAAAACTATGAATGTTTTTGGAAATTGGGCTAGAGTTCGAAGAGCTGGTCAGTTGAAACAAGACAGACGAGAACTTGCTAAACTTGATAAAAGTCCTTTACTGTCTAACGAAGAGGAGAAAAAGGCAAAAAAACTTGCTGGTAGAATCGGTAGGAATGAAGAAAGAAATAAAATTGCTTCAGAAAAGAGTTTAAAGCCTCAAATTGACAATTCAACTCACGAAAATAATTTAAGCTATACTAGTTCTAAAACTATCACAAAGAAACAAGGTATAGTAGAAGCGGAAGTTAACATCGCTGCTAAAAATCAAAAATCTGTCAAATCTAAAGAACCTACGAAAACTAAAAAGAAATAGTTTCCAAATCACTCTTCGGAGTGATTTTTTATTCATCTTGTTCTTCTTTTTCACGAATGAAGTCATCTAAATTTCCACTTTCCAAATTTAATTTTGACAAGATGAAATCGTATGCATATTGCAATTCTCTTAAAAATTTGTAGTTAATCGAAGGTGTATTGCCACTTTTCAAAGCAAACTGTAGTTGTTTCTTCTTAAAGTCTGCACCGACCACAATAACTTCATCCAAATCAATCGTAAAGTTTCTCAAATTTATAATTCTACTCATTTCAACCCTCCCAAAATTCGAAATTGTAGTAAATAATTACTAAACACCATGATTTTATAGTATTTTTTTTCTCTTGTCAAGCGCTTCTTAGTATTTTTTTACTATTTTAGCAAAAAAGTTTTATTTATATCGGCTTTTAGTAACTTTTGACTAAAATATTTCTGGGAGGTAAAGATGAAAATCAAAGAGCTAAGAGCAAAATATAATATCAATCAAAAAGAATTAGCTAAGATTACAGGATTGTCTCAGAAAAGCATTTCAAATTATGAGAATAGCCAAACATTTCCAAATGTTGAAGTTCTTATCAAACTTGCCGATTACTTTCATGTTACAGTTGATAGTTTGTTAGAACACGAAGTGCCATATCTTTTAGACATGAGTACATTAAGCGAACAAAAGAAAGAGCTCATAAAAAAAATAGCCCTTGTCAATGATAGGCTAGCTGAAAGAACGGAAGCCTACCTTAACGGGCTAATGGAAGCTGAAGAAGAGAGTCGAAAAAACATTGAAGACTTAAGAAAGAGATTAAGTCAAGCAGATATTTAAATCGACTTCTTAATCGACAATTACCAAAGAAAAAATAAAAAGAAAATGACCTAATAAGAGCAGAATTTGTTTATAAACACAAAAGGAGAAAGTATGCCAAAAATTAAAAATAAAATAAAAATCGCAAATAGAATCAGAGAAAAAAGCATTGAAGCATATTTGCTTTGTATTGAGATTTACAATAAACCTACTATTGAGTATAGAATTGAAGCATCTTCATACTTTATTTGCAATGCGTGGGAATTACTCTTAAAGGCTTACCATATTTCACAGTATGGTGAAAAATCTATTTACAAAACAGATTCAAAGTATACATATTCATTAGAGGATATGCTAAACAAATATTATGAAGATAATAGTCCTGTAAAGCGCAATTTAAAAACCATAATAAATAAAATTCGAGACAAGTCTACACACTTAATAATTAAAGAGCATGATATGATTTACACACCTTTATTGCAAAAGGCTGTACTCAATTATGCTAATGCTCTTCACGATTTTTTTGATGTTGACATTTCAGAAAGAGTGCCATTTGATTATCTTGCCTTGATTTCGCGAAAAGAAATCAAACCAAAATCAATTTCAAAACTGTATAGTAAAAACTATGCAAGACTTTTCGACGATGATTTTAGATACATTATTGAGACTATGGATAAAACTGAAAATGACGAAGATAGCATTTTCGCTCAGATCAACTATACAGTTTCATTTACTAAAGATAGCAAAGCTGCAGATATAAAAGCTTACTATGTTGACACTGATGATGCCGTAGGATTTAAAAGAATAACTGTGCCAAAAGACAGCAACTTGACACATCCGTTTACAATGGGCCAGGTGATCAGCGAAGTAAAGAAAATTGCCTCGGAAAGTAATTTGCCATACAATCTTAATAAATTGAATAAAAACAGACTTTCTCTTTTTAACAAATTAAATAATGTGATAAAGAGACAAGAGTATTGTTATCAAAGTGAATTTGGAAGTAATATTTATAAAAAATACAGCCAGGCATATATAGATTTTATTTTTAATCAGTTAAAAAAGAATCCTGATTTGTTTTCGGATAAAGAACAATAAAAAATAAAAGAGGTCAACCGTCGGAACTCTCGGAATTCTCAGCATTGCGCTTACTACCATTTCGGCAACCAAGATATTCGCCCCATCTAGTTGGAATTCTCAGCATTTTGCTTACTACCATTTCGGTAACCAACCCGGTATAATCCTCTCTTATTGATAGTTTAATTATAACATATCTGACCCAAGGTGTCAACAATATTTTTAAATTAAACTAAGATTATTATATTCATTTTACACGAATAATATCAATGTGAACTGACAAATTTTAGAAATAAAAAGTAAAATTTAGAAAATTGCAATCAGATTAAAAAATACAAAGAACTACTAAAGGAGTAATTATGAGTCAAAACTACGCAGTTGAACTGCTAAAAAAAATATAATAAATGGCAACCAATTTATCAAGATTTGGAAGACTTTTTGAAAGGTTATAATGATAACCACAAACTTTTTGACATAAAGCCTTATCTTGAGCAAAAACCAAAATTAGAAAAAAGAATTGTTTCCATAGAAGACAAACAAAAGACTATTCAAGAAACTTCTACTTCTGAATTAAAGGGAGTAGAAAGCACAATGAAAAAACATTGCAGTAAAAGAAAAGACGGCAGGTGGCAATATTCTAAACAAAAAGACGGCTATTTATACTATACCATTGCAAACACCTACCGAGAACTAATAGAAAAAATAAAACGAATTAAACCAAGAAAAATAAAAACAATCAAACGATTCGAACCAACACCCTGACAGTCTTGAGATATTTCCTTTACTTTGTCGAGAACTATATCGACACTCAAAAAAGCATTACACAAAAAACAAAAGACGACTGGAAACATACAACGGACAATTACATTGCAAAAGCATTCCCAAGAGTTCCACTCGATAAAGTCACAACTGAAGATTTACAATCATTCGTAAATCAAATTGACAAAGAGCGCAAACGAGAGATTATCTTTCAGCGAATCGTCCGAGTATTCAAGAAAGCATATATTACCGGCAAAATTAAGAATGACGTAACGGCAGGCTTAGAAAAACCTGAACGAACAGACGTCAAGGAACGTCCACCGCTTACTCTTGAAGAACAACAAGCTTTACTCAGCCGTGCAAAGTCAAGCAACGTTTATGCTTTCGTTATGTTCTCAATCATAATCGGAAGTAGACGAGAAGAAACAATACGCTTTAATTTTGCAAATGACGTTGACGAGGCAAAGCGAATCATTTACATAAACGAAACGAAGGAGAAAAAAACAAGACGCCGTGTTTATACAACTGACGCCTTTATTAAATTTTTGAAGGATAACTTGCCAAACGGAAGATTTGGCTTTAGGTTGAACTATCCAACAAAGAAAGTTGGAGACTTAATGGAAGAACTCGGCATTGATAATTGTTTGCACGGGCTGAGGCACACCTGCTCGGCTAATCTTTACTTTTTAGGAGCAAAAGACAAATATAGGCAAATGCAACTCGGACACGCAAGCATTGTTACAACAAACGACATTTACACGAACATAAAGGAAAACATAGCAAAGTCTGATTTGCTTGAATTATACGGGGAATTATACCCACGATTTGACTAGACTTTTGACTAGACTTTTGACACAAAATGAGTCACAAATTAAAAATTTAAAAAAAAGAGACACAACATGTAGTGGTGGCTGCGTCTCTTAAATACTACTGGTGGAA
>CATKXS010000024.1 GCA_949841045.1 uncultured Clostridia bacterium
TGGAATAATTACAGGAGAAGAGATTGGAGGCGAGTATATATCAGACAGCTTCATAAATGACGAAAGAGTAAACGTTACAAGTGAGGACAACTGGGTTACAATTGGCGGAAGAAAACTTCCTAAAGGACTTGTAATCTAGACTTATAGAAAAGCTATTTATATAAGGGCATAATGCCCTGCCTAAGGCAAAGGGGTATAATGCCATGGTAAAAGCAAATTTTCTTCCTAAGGCACACAAAAAAGGGCACAATGCCCTTTTTTGTTGTTTATGGAAAGGTTTAATATGAGTAACAGGTCTATTTTTTTATCTAAAACATATTTTTATTTCATTTTTGATAATTATTACATAAATTATTTTAAACTGTGCCTCGTAAGTTTTTTTGACTGTAAAATTTGAGCAAAAATCGGCGTAGTTGACATTTTATGCTTAAAGTGCTATAATATATGGGTACCTTAATAAAAAGGAGGTTACATATGAGTAAATTTATAGACCTCGTTGACGAGGCAAAAAAGATTGCAGTTATTTCGCACATCAATCCAGATGGAGACGCGCTTTGTAGCTGTCTTGCGGTAAGAAGATTTATTGAAAACAATCTTGCCTATAAAGCGGTAGACGTTTTTGTAGACGGTGAAATAGGTTCGCTCTATGACCCAGTTTTAAGAACGGAGGGGATAAATCCAGTACCATTTAAATCGTACGACCTTGCTATTGTACTAGATTGTCCAAATACTTCAAGAACTGGAAAATATGAAAATATAATAAAAGAATCTCCAGTGGTTATAAATATTGACCACCATGAGACTAACGAAAAATTTGGTGACCTTGTTTATGTACTACCAAAAGCATCAAGTACATGTGAAATTATTTACATGATTGCAAAATCTAGTGGGCTTCACATAAGCAATATTGTCGCAAGACAAATTTATCAAGGAATTATCACTGATACAAACTGCTTCTCGTCATACTCAATTACCAAAAAGACGCACGAAGTTTTAAGCGAGCTGATGAATTACAAATTTGACCATGATGCTATAAAAGCTTATTATTTTAAAAACAACTCAATAGCAAAAACAAAACTTTTTGCTAAAGCCATGTCTACAATGAAATTTTATTGTAATGATAAATTTTCAACAATGAAGATTACAAATGACATGCTTGTCAAACTCGATGCGAATTTTGAGGACACGCTGGGTATTATTGACAGTGGAAATAATGTTGCTGGCATTGAAGCAAGTGTAATTTTAATTGAAAAAGAACCTGGAAAAATCTATGTAAGTTTGCGTGGCAAGGGTAAGGTAAATGTAGGCGAGGTGGCTAAGAATTTTGGCGGAGGCGGAAGCACAACTGTTGCAGCATTCCAAGCTGAAGGAGACCTAAAAGAACTTGAAAAACGCGTAGTTGATGAAATAGCACCAGGACTTAGCGAGATTCAAGAAGAAGATAATATTATTGTTTAAGATTAAAAGATTATTATATAAAACATAAAAAAAGATTGCTTTTCGGAGCAATCTTTTATATAATAAAGAGGTCTTAGATAGTAAAGTAAAGTTATAGATTTGACTTTTTGCATTCCGGTTATGATTTATCAAGAGGAATAATAAGCAGGAGTGGTGGTTTGAGGCAACCTAAAAGCATTTATATTTTAGAGGCAAAAGTGACAGACGCGCAGATTTTAAAACCCGCGCCCGAAAGGAAGATAGAAAAATAATAGAAAGAAATAAATTAAATATGCGGGAGTGGCGGAATGGCAGACGCGCAGGTTTCAGGTACCTGTGGTGGCAACACCATGTGGGTTCGACTCCCATCTCCCGCACCAGCAAACTTAGTTTGCATCACAAAGAATAACAAATTTAAATATTACAAGTGGTTTTGGTTTAATGCTCGGCGACAAAAGTAAAAAAAGTGAAAGTAGGAAGATGAGACTTTTATACAGTCTTTAATAAAAAATCTATTCAATTTAGGTTGCTATTTGAAAAAAAATATTAAAAAGAGAGGTGAAATAAAAGTTTTCATTTCTTTTTTTAGTTAGCTCTTGAAATTGAAACATACTTATGGTAAAATAATGGATATAAGTAGGAGGGGGTTATGGAAAATAAATCTGGCACTGTATGTGTTTTAAAGCTTGACGGGAAATATATGGGAAAAAACAAGGAAATTGTTAAAAATATTAAAGATGCACTTTTAATTCATTTAGATGATAATGGTATTTTAAAGAGTGCGACTGAGACTTTAATGTTTTATGGTCTTAGCAAAGCTAATTTTGAGTCAATAGCTTTTGAAGAAGTTGTTCCTTCATATTACAATGAATTTTGGGATAAAAAGAATAATGGATATATGGGGCTTTCGTGTGTAGAAATCAGAAATCTTGCTCATCGTAAAAAGACTTTAAGAGATGCACTTCCTGTTTCATTAGAGGAGGATGAGAACGATAAAGAGCTTTAAAATCTAACAAATTTTAAGATATAAAAATCAGTTTACTTTTTTAAAATTTTATGATATTATATGCATTACGAGGAGGGAAAATGGTTACAAGTATTATGACACTTTTCTTAGGCGTTGCAATCTTTGCTATGATGACCCAACCACTATTTTGGTGTTATGGCGGTGCAGGGCAAAAGCTCTTAAATGAAGGCTATAAAAAGATAAGCGCTTATGAAGGAATAAAATTTGATTCAAATCAAGACATTTACTATACTGTAGGTTGCGTATTTTTGATAATTGCTCTTGCGTTTACTGGACTTATGCTTCTTTGCACAGTGCTTTCATTTATTGGAAGAAAGAATGTTAACGGAAAAAGAATTGGCGCAAAATTCGCTGCTTATTTGCTTTTTATTAGTATGACCGTAGCAGTCGTTTTGTTCACTATTTTTATCATGAAAAGCACTAAAGTAACAGGCGTTACAAATGCACCAATAGTATCAATTGGTTGGAGTTTAATGGCTGGCTGGATTTTGTCACTTCTTACATTATTCTTGGCGCCAAAAAGAAAAAGAAAGAAATAAAAAACATCACTTTTCATTTATGAAAGGTGGTTTTTTTAGAAATACAAGTAAATAAGATTTGTTTTGTGTCGGTGTTTGTGTTTGCAGATTTTTGCAATATTAAAATGAGAATATAAAAATTGAGGTATATTATGGTTTTAAATTTTGTGGGGAATGGTAGCGCATTTAATGTTAGGAGGGGCAACAACTGTGCTTTCTATAGAGAGAATGACAAATTGCTATTTTTAGATTTTGGCGAAAACATTTTTGATAAAGTTAAGGAAAGCGAAATTCTTGATGGTGTGAAAGAAATTTATGTTGCAATCACCCATCTTCATAGTGACCATGTAGGCTCGCTTCCAACGTTTTTGTATTATACACTTTTCTATCTTGATATAAGGACAAATTTGGTGAGTGGAGGAAAGGAAAAGGACGATGAATTAAAAAGGTTCTTGGAAATGTCTGGCGTCTATGATGAGTATAGATTATGTGATAGTAAGCTAAATGAATCATTTGAAAATCTTGAATCATGTGAATTTGAAAAGGTGTCGCATTACACTGACATGAATTCGTATGCAATAAAACTGAACTTTAAAGATGGAAAGAAAGTGGTGTTCAGCGGTGATACAAACGATGAAGAATTTATAGTGCGGGTAGCACATGACTTAAAAATTGGTGATGAATTTTATTGTGATACATGTGATAAGGATTATCCAGGCAACGCCCATACTTATTTTGAAAAATTGAAGAAGCTTATCCCAGTCGAAAAGAGAGGGCAGGTTTATTGCATGCATATTGACAGAGAGACCTTGCCTGAAAAAATAGAAAGTGCGGGCTTTAACATTGCGAAATTATATAATCAGAAATAGCGGACAAGTAAAACTTGAAACATTAGTTAAATAGGAGAAAAAATTGAATTATATAACAAGATATTGCTCGCCACTTGGAGAAATAACGCTTGCAAGTGACGGATATAATCTAATTGCCCTTTGGCTAGAAGGGCAAAAGGGAATTAAAACTGATTGCAGTGAGGAAAAAGATAAGATTGAGGTTTTCATAAAAACTAAAAGGTGGCTCAATAGATATTTTAAGGGGTTAAATCCTGAGCCAAGCGAAATTCCTATAAAATTGCAAGGCAGTAACTTTGCTTTGGAAGTTTGGGAAATTCTCCAAAAAATCCCTTATGGGCAAACCATGACCTATGGTGAGATTGCAAAAATTATGGCAAAAAAATTAGGCAAACAGAAGATGTCGGCGCAGGCTGTAGGTGGAGCTGTAGGTCGCAATCCAATATCAATTATCATTCCTTGTCATAGAGTTGTAGGCGCCAATGGGAAATTGACAGGTTATGCTGGCGGACTTGATAAGAAAGTCAAGTTATTAAAGCATGAAAATGCGATTTGAGATATTAATATTAAGTCTATTGATTATAAAAAATAAAAAGCACTAAAATCTAGTGCTTTTTTAATTAATTATAAGAAGATTATATCAATGTGAGTAAGAAGATTATATCAATGTGAGTAAGAAGATTATATCAATGTGAGTAAGAAGATTATATCAATGTGAGTAAGAAGTTTATATCAACGAGAGTGAATTTAAAAACTTAATTACATTTCAAGTTCTTCTTCGTCTGGCTCTTTCATCACTAAGTGGGTATGCTTTTTCATAAGTTCATTTTTATTTAATTTTATGACTTTTCCACAACATGGTGAGAAGCTGAAGTTGTCATATACTATCCATATAACATTCTCATTTTTAAGGTCAGACTTTGGCATTGTTCCTGGACAAGGAATTCCATCAGTAAATACAATTTTGTTCACTTCTCGTTTTTTAGTGAACGACCTTACTGCAAGGTCCCAATTTTCTGTACAAGCCGAACTGCCTCTAGAGGCTGCTGGAATTGTGAAATTATCAATATCTCTTTCAGATTTTATTTCAACTTTGCCCCAGTATTTTTCATTAAAACAACCAACAAAAAGTTTAGATTCTCTTAAAAGGGGTTTAAGCTGACGGAGAAAAGCTCTTACCATATCAAGTGATACTGAGCCTGAAACGTCAATCATGACTTCTGTTAAGGCGTCATCTTCAACATCATTCTCTTCAAGCCTGTAAGCATAATTGTTTTCTGCGATTGAACGGCGTTGAGACCAAATAGTCTCAGTTTTGTCAACCTCGCGTCGCACAAGAAGTTTCCAGTCGATAATGTCGTCAGCGCTTCCAACTTCGCCAAGTTCAATTTTTTTCTCGTTATTATTCAAGCCTTTGTTTTTGTTTTCTTCCAGAATCTTTTTAGCGCGTTCTATCTTTTCCTTTCTGTTTTTTTCAAACTCTTCTTTTTCGTTGTAAGAGTCTTCTTGGATTTCGTCAGCCTCAGTTTTATTTTCTTCTTGCTTTTGAGTATTTTCGTTTTCTGATTGTGAACTTTCTTGCTTGTTTTGTTTTTCAAATTCCTTTCGAGCGCCCTTATCCCAAAGACTGTGGTCATCAATATGCTTGATTTTCTTTCTTGAGCCCTTTTGTCCTTGATTGTTAGGCTGGCCTTCAGATTGATTATCTTCGCCTTGCTCACCATTTTCGTCTTGGTCGTTCTTTCCATTCTGCCCATGCTCGCCAGATTGGTTTTGCTCGCTTTGGTTACCACTGCCATTCTGTCCATTTTCGCCGTCTTGCCCATTCTGGTCTTTTTGAGCTTCGTCCTGTTCTTTTTTTAGTTTTTCATACAACTCTTCTGCGCTGTATTTTAAAGCATCTGGCATATTTACATAGCCTTCCTTTATATTGAAGCCGTCTCGTTCGAGGTTTGCATTGATGATAGCATCAGTTACTTCATTCCAAAGGTCGTGGTCTCTTTCTTTTCCTTCTTTATCAGTAAGTCTTAGTGCGTGCTTAAATTTTATATGCATAATTTCGTGCGCTAACAGGAAAATTCTATCATCTTCATCAAGACTTTCAAGATAATTAGGGTCAACATAAATATTTTTTCCGTCTGTTGCGGCAGTGTGATATTTAAGATTTGTATTAAATTCTATTTTAGCTTGTGCAATTTCGCTGGCAAAGCGGGGATATTTTGCAAGCATTAACTTTTTTGTTTCATATATTAAATCTTTTTCAGCCATACTTGCCTCCTAAATTGCAACGACAGAAAAATGGTATAGGTCAGTTGATATTTTGCTGAGTGACTGAGAAGAGGTCACCGAGAAAACCACAATGCAGTTTTTTGGAAGGTTATAGCCATTCATTTCGCGGTCTTTGACAAGTCCGATATATCTATCCTGCTTGTCATTGTCTATTTCGTCAATTCCGGTTATTACAAGATAAACGAGGTCTTTGCCTTTAGATTTTTCTTCAAGTCTTTTGGCAAAGCCTGGCAGAGCGTCACCAAATAAGAATTTATCTGAGACGTCCGCCTTAACAAGTAGGGCATTTCCAAGTTTTCTTGTATCATCGTTTAATATGATTGCCGAGCTTGCCGATGAGCCTCTTTGGAGGTCGATTAAAGCTTTATTCATATTCCAATTCCTCCACAGATGAATTTTCTGCCAATATTTTCTCATATTCTCTTCTGTCATTTCTATCAAGATATTTTTCTAAGTTGACATCTAAAAATTCATAAACCTTATTGCCATTGTCTTTATAAAAACTATGGGGCCCAAAGTCATTTGTATTACTATAACAGGTTTGTTCTCTACAACTAAACCAATGATTATTTTTTAAATAACTAGAACCACTAATCCATGTTTGTCCCATTTTATCAAATACTTTCGATAAGAGATTTGCCATTTGTTTTATTGGGGTATGAATTACAAGTTTATCTTTACTATTGAAGAATTCATCAATTGTAATTTTATATTTCCTACTTTTTACTGGAGCAGAAACGCTAGGAGAAGATTGCAAAGGCTGAGCTGAAATTAATTCTGCGAGTTTTTCCATTTTTGCCTCATCATTGCCAGCCCAATATAAATCATACACAGAAAGATATTCAGGGTCACAGTACTGTCTTATAAAATCTCGACATGCACCAACTTCTATTATTGAAGCGCCGAGAAGGCCAGAAATAAGCGCAAACTTTTCATTTGAATCGCGTGGAAGGTCGGCTTGGGTGTAACGTTTATTTACAATCTCCTCAACCGTAAGTGTAGGGTGATTATAGAAATCGAAAAATTCTTCCGCCCATTCTTCACGTGGCTTTGAGCCGATAGAAGTTCTCAGTAAATCCTCAACGTCTCTACCTACAAACTTGCCATTTTTAAGGTCTTCTTCAAAAGCATATAATGAGTTTGAAATTGATACCCAGCCACGAGGGTCATTTGTTCTTCCTCGACAACCAAACCTGTCAACTTTGTTTTCGCCAACTTCTGGTTCTTCATAGAAATAATCAATATTTTCTTCACTTGTACCAGCTTCCTGATATTTTGAGAAGATATATCCGATTACTGAAGGGTGAATCTTGTTTGGAAGTGCATATTCATATATCCATTCACCAACCTTTGCTTCCATATCAAGAATATGGTCAAATCTCTTTTCAAGAGGCTCTGCAAGGTCTTCTGCAACATTAGAATATTTCTTTTGGTTACCAGTTGCAACAACGACAGTGTTGGCAGGGAGTTTAAGGCCTTTGCCGGTCTCTACCAGTTTATTGAGAACGAGGGTGTAAACGAGTGATTGAACGGCAGGTTTTACGTTGAGAAGCTCGTCAAGTAAGATTACAACCTTGCCTTTACTTGTCTTAGACCTTTCATAGATGTCATCAGCAAGTTCAAATAAGTTTTGAATATTTTCGTTTATAAGTTTTTTCTCTTCCTCAGTTGCACAAGAAAGTAGCGCCTGTTTTGCAAAGTCAGGCGGAATAGATTGGCCTGTTTGGAGGTTCATAGAGCCTACAACTTTTTCTGGGAACATGTTGTTTGTAAGCTTGATGTAAATAAGGTCTGGATATAACTTTTTAATTCTTTCAGTTTTACCAATTCCACTAGGACCTCTAAGTAGCACCGATTGCCCAGCGTCAATCCAACTCTTGATTTTTTCAGTGTCGGTCATTTTGCGTCTGGTTGAAAGTTCAGTCTTGTCTGGATTTAACCTTTCAAGACGAGACTTGCGTCCAACAGGTTCAATAATATCAGCTTCATTTTCATTGCCAGTTTGCGACTGAGTTTCAGCCTCATAGCCAGTTTCCATTTGAAAAGCTTCTTGCAAAAAGCCTTTTCCTGCGAAATTTCCACCCATTGAAGCGGTGTATTTTGTATTGCCATTACTTTTAATATTGTTTACATTCATTCCGTTTAAATAGCCTCTAACAGCGCTGTTTTGCCAGAATGAGCAGTTTTCGTCATCTGTATTAGGGTAGAAAGGAATTCCGCCTAAGATTATCTCTTTACTGCGAACATCAATTAACGTTGCCTTTCCATTTCCTCTTGGATTGATTGATTTAGGCATTTCATCCCAGTTTCTTATCTTCCACGCGATAGGCTCAACTTTAAACCATTCGTAAGTGCCAGACTCTGGGAGCTTTTCGCCATTCGCATAGAAATTGCCTGATTCAAATCTGCGGATTTTTACTCTAGCATACTTTTCACCTTTGTATGTATATTCTTTATGCTCTATTGGCTGGCGCTTATCAGTAAAAGCGGTATAAGATTTGCCTGTTTCAGCTATTTCGCGAGAATGACGCGAAAAAAGCCCCTCAAGTTTTTCAGAATTTTTGGCTTTGGTGCGAGGATATTCGCCAAACTCTATAGTTTGATTAGAAGTGTCAACTTTAAAAATATCGCGCGAGCGCGCTCGCGCGCGGAGATTATAGATGAAAGATTAAGGTTTAAAGCGGGGCAAAGAGGGCTTTAAACCAGATTTTAAAATCATAGGCAAAACTTTAAGGCTTGGAATTTCTAGTTTTATCACACAGATTGCTATTGCGATTATCACCATTGTTGCAAACAATGTTGTGGGTTCAATCGGTGGTGAACATGCGACAGACGCGGGAGCAGCGCTTGGAATTGTATTTAAAGTCTTTGCAATCATCATTGCTTTCTGTCTTGGTATGGCGGTTGGAGCTCAGCCGATTATAGGTTATAACTATGGCGCAAAAAAATATGATAGAGTAATGCAAGCTTTCAGACTTGTAATCATTTGCAATATTGTCTTAGGTGTTATCGCAACAATTCTTTTTGAAGCGGCGCCAAGTGTTATTGTTGCCATTTTTGGTAAGGGAAGTCAGTTCTATAAAGATTATGCCATTTTGAGTTTTAGAATATATCTTGGTGGGATAATGTTCTGCAGTCTGCAAAAGGCGAGTTGTATTTTATTGCAATCAATCAACAAACCATATAAAGCTCTATTTTTATCACTTATGCGTGATGTAATTTTGCTTGTTCCTGGCGTTTGTCTTTTGGGGCTTCTTGGAAATTTACATTTAATGCTTTGGGCGGGTATAATTGCTGACGTTGGTGCGTTTATTCCAACTATTATATTTGTATTATTTGAAATGAGAAAACTTAAGAAAATGCAAGAAAGTGTTTCAAGTGATTTGCAAGAGCCTGTTATGGCGACTGCAAGCGGGAATTATTGTATCACTATTGGCAGAGAGTTTGGTAGTGGTGGTAAGTTTATAGGAGAAGAGCTTGCAAAGCGTTTGAATATCAAATGTTATGACAACGAACTTATTACTAAAGTCTCTAAGGATTTCAATCTTGATATTGACCTTCTTGAATCGTTGGATGAAAAACAAAAATCAAGTTTTTGGTATGGTTTTGCAACAAATTATGTTTTCAGTAAAGATAGGGATAATGTATTGCCAATCAGTCCAGAAGACAGTTTATTCTTGAAGCAATGTCAGACAATCGAAAACTTGTATGAAAGTGAAAGTTGCATTATTGTTGGAAGATGTGCAGATTTCATTCTTAAAAACAGACCAAATGTTATAAAGGTATTTGTTTACTCATCAGATATGCAGTTTAAAATTGACAGAAAGGTCAAATATGAAAACTGCACTGAGGAAGAAGCAAAAGAAAAGATTAAGTTAATTGATAAACAGCGTAGCGATTATTACAATCACTTTACTTCTCAAAAATGGGGAGATAAAGAAAACTTTGACCTGTGCGTAGACACCTCAAGTTTAGGAGTAGAGGAGGCTATAAACATAATTGAAAATTATGTGAAAAAATATTTAGATAAAAAGGGAGAGGGAGTAAATGAAAAATAGTCAAATTGACAAAGCGTACAATATGGAAATTGTAGCTTTAATTAAAAGTGGCGTGGAGCCAGAAGAGGCAAAGAAAATTGCAGATTCGCATGTAGGTAACTATACTAAACTTGTTAAAGAAGTTGCAGAAGAGGATGCAAAAGAAAAAGAGACAGCCAGAAAACAAAACGCTTATGCAAGAGTTTTAAGCGCTAGAATAAAAGCAGGAGAAAAGCCAGAAGATGTTGTTGAAGATATGAAGGATTTTGAAATTTAATTTTGTTAAATAAAATCGCTACAATAAAAAAGTGGCGATTTTATTTTCTTCGACATATTTTTACAAAAATCGCAATAATTAATATTTTTTTACAAAATTAAAAATATTTGTTTGACTTTTTTTACTGCCAGACTTAAAATGAAACTATACATAATTAAAATTTACGTGCTGGAAATGGTGCTGATACATGGCGAAACAGAAATTTAAAATTAACTTTGACTTTAAGTTAAATTTGGTGAGGATAAAATGATTGAACTTATAAATGTTTCAAAAAAATATGTTTCAAAAAAGAAAGTGGAGACTCGGGCTCTTGACAATGTAAATTTAAAATTTGAAAACAAAGGTATGGTTTTTATTATAGGTAAGACTGGCTGTGGAAAATCTACTTTGTTAAATTTACTCGGAAAACTTGACGAGCCTACAAGTGGTGAAATTCTTGTTGATGGCGAAAATATTTCTAATTATTCTCAAACTCAAAATGATGAGTATAGACAAAATCAAGTAGGCTTTGTTTTTCAAGAATATAACCTTATAGATGAACTTACTGTTTATCAAAATATAGCCCTCGCAAATAAGTTGCAGGGGAAAAAGGAAGACGCGGAAGAAATAAATTCACTACTTAAACGCTTTGAAATGCTTGAGCAAAAGGATAAGTTATGTAATGAACTTAGTGGAGGGCAAAAGCAAAGAACTTCAATTATTCGAGCACTCCTAAAAAAGCCTAAAATTATTCTTGCTGACGAGCCAACAGGTGCGGTTGATAGTAAGACGGGAGAAGAGGTTTTATCTGCTTTAAAAGAACTTTCAAAAGAGGTATTGGTTATCGTTGTAACCCATGACCTTGATTTTGCAAATAGATATGGTGACAGAATAATTGAAATGGTTGATGGTAAAGTTGTAAACGATAGTTTATCAAAACTTGATGAAGTTGGTGATGAGAGAGTAAAAGCTGAACCTGCAAAATCTCAAAAAGGTGGACTTCCTATTAAAGATATTGTTAAACTTGGCGCATTCAATTTTAAGCATAGAATAAGACGTCTTATTCTGACCATTTTTATATCAATTTGTGCCTTTACAATGATGGGTTTTTCTATTCCTCCACTTACTTACGATAAAGAAAAGTTGATTTTAAACGAAATGTATAAGGTTGGAGACGAACAGTTTTATGTTAGCAACGCACTCGACGGGAATGAATTTGAAACACCTATATCAGTAGAAATACAGGGAGATTTTGAAGAAAGGTATTCAAGAGGCTTTATACCAGTTTTTGAGAATTATAAGGGTGATATTGAAGAAAATCTAAGAACTTATTCTATAAGTAAAAGGAATTATCTTTATGATGGTAAAATTTATGGCGGAATGGAAATAAATGAGAATATTGCAAATTCTTTAAAAACCAAGCTTTTACATGGAAGATACCCAACACAAGATGATGAGATTGTAATAAGTAAATATATCTATATGCATTTCACAAAATATGGATATAAAAATAGCAAGATGTCTACATCAGTTGAAACTTTTGAAGACCTTCAAGACAAGACGCTTACTCTAAATGATATAGACTTTAAGATTGTAGGCGTACTTGACAATGATTTTCTTGATGAAAGGTATCAAGAGCTTGAAGAAGACTACGACATGAATATGATTGCTGAGTATAGAGAATATCTTAGAACTAGCTTAAACGGATATGTATTTTTCAATACTGGTTTTTATCAACATATAAAAGAAAACAATTACACGCCTAATCTTTTAGAGAATGTAGATTTGAGAGTTACTAAAAGATATGGAAGTTACACTGATTTTTTTAAGTTAGGGACAAACTTTGCTAAAATGTCGCTACTAGATGGTGAGGTTGTATGGAAAGACGGTATAGCAAAAGAGACTCTTGGCGAGAATGAAATGGTGGTAACATTGCGAAACATTGCAAATAGCAGTCATCAAATTAATGGCAAAAATTTTACAGAACTCGTAAGTTATTATAAAGCTATGATTAATAATGATAAAAGTTATGAAAATACGCAAGAGTATAATGAACTTAAATTACTTCTTGACAATAACGAGATTACGCAGAATCAGTTCAACAGCAAATTAAGCGACCTAATTGCAGACATGGCAACAAGACAAGTTATTGATGGCGTTATATTCCAAGATATGGAGGGAATATATTTAGAATATTTTACTCGAGATGTATTTGAGCAAAAAGTAAATGTTGTTGGAGTTGTTATAGAAGACAATTCTCAGTACAATGCAAATATAGTATCCGATGAACTTTATAATAAAATTTTAACTTCTTTTAGGCTTTACGACTATGTTGGACTTTTTACTTCGACTTCAAATTTCAAGGCTGACTTGCATATGCTTAGAGACATTCATAAATATGATAAAGCACTTGATGTAAATAGCAGATATGTGTTTAATATATTTAATGTTGATGAAGTTGTTGGGCAGGTAGCGCCATTTGTACTTATTGGAGCAATTGTTTTGACAATTTTCTCAGGACTTCTATTTTTTAACTATATTAAGTGTATTATTGATGACAAAAGAAAACAGATTGGTGTATTGCGTTCGCTAGGTGCAACTAAAAAAGATATAGCGGGTATCTTCTTGGTTGAAAGCTTAATTATTTCACTTATAATCACTGTGTTTGCTTGTGCTTTAAGCGCAATTATTATAGCGATTATAAATAATAAAATCAGTGTTGCACAGTCGCTTATGTTTAATCTATTTTCGTTTGGAATTGTTCCAATTATAATAGTGCTTGGCGTTAGCGTTTTGGTGGCGGTCATAGCTACAATAATTCCAGTCATAAGAATCACAAAAAGAAAACCTGTTGAAAACTTAAGAAATGTTTAAGATTAAAAAAGATAAAGAGAAATCTTCTTTATCTTTTTTTTAACAATTAAAAAACAAAGGGCTCTTCTGATAGAATGAGTGTCGTACTATAGGCTGAAATCCCTTAAATTCGCAAAGCCAATTAATTGGGCAATAAAAAAAAGACCAAACATGGTCTAATTGGTAGAGATGAGTGGACTCGAACCACCGACCCCCACCTTTGAGAGCGAAGCGAAGAGGCGTTAAGGGTGGTGCCACCCTGAGCAAGTGAAACTTGCACTT
>CATKXS010000025.1 GCA_949841045.1 uncultured Clostridia bacterium
AAAATAAATTTTAAAATACAAGATGTTAATTATAAAGTGAATTTTATAAATAGATAAAAAGATTTTTTTAAAAAAGTGTAAAAAATAGACTAAAAAATTATCACAATAAAAATATTAATAAAAATAATATGCACTATCTAAAAGATATACGCAAAAAATGGTCATTTTTTAATGAGTAAATACTCGTCTAAACGACTTATAAAAATGGAACAAGTGCATGAATTATATTGATTTTTATAAAAAATACTTGTAATTACAACTTTTTAACTTAAAAATTTTTATAAAGTCATTACAAGTGTTAATTTTAAAGATTAAAAAATTGGTTGAGTTGATTTTATTATTTTTAGAAATAAAAAAAAGCAGAATTATTTCTGCTTTTAATTGTTAGGGTGACGTTTGTTATAATTTCTTAAATCATTAAGTGTAATTTCTTTTTTCTTAATAAGTTCAACTATGTCTGAAAGTCTATCCAAATCATCACGTGAGTAGTAGTCGATATAAATTCTTCCTTTATTATCGTTGCCAATTGCTGAAACTTTTGTTGCAAACACTCTTTGCATCTCGTTTATAAGCTCTTTTAACTCTAAAGATTGTTCTTGCACCTTGTTTGAACTGCCTTTTTGAGGGTTAAGATAGTTTTTAACAGCTTTTTCAAGCTCTCTTACAGACATTTTTCCGTCTGCAGCTTGTTTTGCAAGTTTAATTTGTTGCGTTGTGTCATCTACTACGACTAAGCTCTTGGCGTGTCCGCTTGAAAGTTTGCCGTCTTCAATCATTTTAATTACATCAGGATATAATGATAAAAGTCTTAATGTATTAGCTACGCTTGAACGACTTTTACCGATTCTATCAGATACAACTTCCTGCGTAAGATGATATTCATCCATGAGTTGTTTTATAGCGCGTGCTGCTTCAATAGGGTTTAAATCTTCGCGCTGTAAGTTTTCTATAATAGAAATTTCTCGAATTTGTTTTTCAGTATAGTTTTTAACTACAACTGGAACTTTTTCAATACCAGCAAGTTTAGAAGCTCTCCATCTTCTTTCACCAGCAATGATAAGATAATTTCCGTCATCGCTTTTGTTTACTACAAGTGGTTGAATAACACCATGTAGTTTTATTGAACTTGCAAGTTCTTGTAAAGCTTCTTCATCGAAATGTTTACGTGGCTGATTTGGGTTTGGAACAATCTTGTAGATTTCAATTTCAGTGATTCCATCATTTTTAGTTTTTGGAGCAGTAGTATTGGTAGTATTAGAAGTAGGGGTGGAATCTGGCTGTTCAGCGGGTACTGCCTTTTTTGGTGTTGGCTCTGCTACATTATCATACATTGCGAAGAGAGATTCAAGTCCTCTTCCTAAACCTTTTTTCTTATCCATTGTTTACCTCTCTTAATTTAATTTTTGTATCTTTAGTAATAGGTTTGTATTTTACCTTGTTTCTGTCAAGAAATTCCTCAGCTAGAGACAAATAAGCTACTGCACCTTTAGAACCTGGCTCATAAAGTAGTATTGGCATACCATGACTTGGAGCTTCAGCTAGTCTAATATTTCTTGGTATATAAGTTATAAACACTTTTTTACCAAAGAACTTAAGTATTTCATCGCTGACTTCTGTTGTAAGATTTGAACGTTTATCTTTTATCGTCATCAGAACACCTTCAATGTCAATATCAGGATTTAGATGGAACTTGATAAGTCTGATTGTGTTCATAAGCTGTGTGATACCCATAAGAGGGAAGTATTCACATATCATAGGAATGATAACACTATTTGAAGCAGTAAGAGCATTGACTGTAATAAGACCTAGTGAAGGTGGACAGTCAATCATTATGAAATCATAATTATCTTTAACTTGGTCTAATAAGTTTTTCATTACCTTTTCTCTTTGAGGAATTTGAACCATTTCAATTTCTGCTCCAGCCAGGTCAACTGTTGAAGGCAAGATGTCAAGTCCTTCTAAGATTGTTGGAAGAATAACGTCTTGAATTTTGTATTCTCCAAAGATAAGGTCGTAGACCGTTTTTAAATCGTTGTCTTTATCTATTCCGAGACCACTTGTGGCATTGCCTTGAGGGTCAAGGTCAACAACTAAAACTTTTTTCCCCATTGCGGCAACATAGGCAGCAAGGTTGATGCAGGTGGTGGTTTTTCCAACACCACCTTTTTGATTTGCGAATGCTATTATTTTTCCCATTGTATAACCTCTTTAACATATATACTATATCATAAAACAATTTAAATTTTAAGTCTTTTTTTAAAATTTATTAAAAAAACTAATATAAGTTGTAGATTTAATAAGATAAAAATAAGGTGCATGAAAAAAATGTGTTGTTAAAAATAGTATACTTATTATTTAATAACTATTTTAATTGATTTGAATATGTTTTTATACTTAAAGTTTTGATATATGTTGACAAAATGGGGTAAACATTTTAATATAAAACCATGTTAGTATTATCATCAGTCATATCCAAATGCTTCGTGCTTAGCTCTGTGACTTCTAATATTTGAAATTTTAGGTTAAGAAGATTACAAGTTAAAGGATTTTGTAACAACGGATTATCTTAAAAAATAATCTTATAAATGAATTTGTAAAGAGGGAATTTAATGATTAAAATATTTTGTTATAGTGATAGTTATTTAGAAGATGATTATGAGAAAGTTTATAATGATTTTCCGTTGGCATTAAAAGAGAAGGTTGACAAGCGTAATGGTGATAAGCGCGGACAAACCATTTTTGTTTATCATAAACTTCAAGAGCTTTTAAATATTTCTAGTCTTGATAAATTGAAGTTTACTGAAAATGGAAAGCCTTATATTGAAGGCGGGAAATATTTCAATATTTCTCATAGTGAAAATGTTATCTGTATCGGTGTCAGCAGTGTTCCAATAGGGGTGGACGTTCAAAAGCTTATTCCTTATAATGAAAAGTTAGCAAAAAGAATTTGCAATGAAAAAGAGCTTAAAGCTCTAAGTAGAGCAAAAAATAAGGACTTAGTTTTGACCAAATTTTGGACAAAAAAAGAAAGCCTTATAAAATGTAAAGGCGAAACGATTGCACAGGATTTAGCAAAGGTTTTAGACGATACAAAAGGCTTTAAGTTTAGATATAAAAAGTTTGGCGATTTTGTTATTTGCAGTGTAAAAAATTAAAATAAGTGTTTCATCATATACAAAATTATTAAAAACAAATAATATAAATATTTTCAATTTCATATCACCTTGAAAAAACCTAAATTGAAGATTCAATTTAGGTTTTCTTTAGTTATAAAATTAAAACTTTTTTATATTTTACCGACAAGTTCATCAATTGTTATGTTCATATATTCTGCCATTTTCCAGCAGTCATTTATATTAGGTAAGTTTACACCATTTTCCCAATAACTAATTGCTGCATGTGTCACTCCTATAGCCTTAGCAAGAGTATTTTGAGATATTTTGCGCTCTAAACGATTTTGTTTAATAGATTTTCCTATAACATTATCTTTATTACTCATAGTCTTATTATATTAAGAATTCTTACAATATTACAAATGGAGGATATAACTTGAAAAAACAATGTTCAGAATGTAAAAAAGAGATGGGATTATTTAGTCGAAAAATTAAATTAAATGATGGATTGTTATGTGCTGATTGTATCGGCTTAATTAAAAAAGTTGGTATGGTTGATATTATAGGTAGAATGGCAAATATACAATATCAAAAAGTAAAAGAAATATACGAAAATAAAAAAGCTTTGGCAGAAAGATTTGAAAAAGATTTTCAATTAGGCAATATGCTTATCATTGATAATACCAATCAATTATTAGTAATCGATGGTGTTCTTTTAGAATTTAAAAATTTAAAAGATGTTGAAACAAAGTATCAATATTCTGAATCTGTAACTACAAATACAAATTCTAAAACCAAAAAGGGTATTGGTAAAAGTTTAATGGGTGGTTTAATTTTTGGTCCTGTTGGAGCAGTAGTTGGAGGTATGACTGCAAATGGGAAAACTAAGTCCGCGAGTCAAACTACAACAAATACATTTTGTTCGTCAGCAAAACTTGTTTTAACATTACAAAATTATTATATTGCTAAATACTATATTGACCTTAATGTTTCAAATTCTGAATTGAGAAGTGTTGGTTGCTCTTCAATAGAAGAATATGGAGAATTACTTGAGGCTGAATTACAACAAATTATTGAAAATACAAAAAGAGAGGTGATTTAAATGATAGAAATAGAAAATAGGAAAACCGGTAATCCTAATAACAAGAAAAAAGTTATTATAAGTGTGTTCTTAGTAATATGTTTTGTTGTCGGTTTTATAATTTCATTTAGTTTGATTAAAAAAGATAATAATTCAGATATTCCTGCAAATGCACCTATAGCGGATGTGGTTGAAACGACTGTTGGTAAGACATTTGAACTTGAAGGATTGAAATTTACAATTGAAAGTTATGAGTTTAGATATTTTGCACATAAAGGAATTTTTCCGGCAGGGGCAGGCAATGTTTGGTTAATGGTTAATGCTAAAATAGAAAATCCAAATACTCAAAGAAAAAAATATGATAATATCACAAATAGTTTATATTATATTACTGATAAAGGCGAAGCTAAATATAATAACAAATATTATGATTATGGTGAATGGATTTTGGCATCAAACTATCTCGAGCCTTTTGAAATAGTCAGAGGTTATTATATGTTTAGTTTACCTGAGAATGTTGCGCCTGCTTCAGATGGATATAGTTATTCTTCAGGAGGAAAATCTACAACAACTAAAGGCAAAAATTTTGAAATTCGTTTTCAACAAAACAAAACTAATCCTGAGAATATTATAAAAGTTAAATTATAATTTTAATTACAATACACAATGTGTATTTTTAGTAATAAAATTTAGAACCTATTTATTAAAGATATAGAAATGAGCGATTTGTTTTTATATTTTTGTATTGTTTGTTTTAGTCAAAAATAAAAGCACCCACATAGGATGCTTTTTTTAATTTAATTAACTTATAACTCTTACTGGTAAGATGAGATACAAGAATTCGTCCTCTTCTGTTGGAACGATTACGCAAGGTTTTGTTGGGTCAATGAAGCAGAGTTTTACAAAATCGTTTCCGACAGCTTTCAAACTTTCAAGGAAGTAACGAGGGTTGAAAGATATTGTAATATCTTTTCCAGAAAGTGAAACAGGAATGTTTTCCTTTAAGTTACCAAGTTCTGAGTTTGAAGTAAGAAGAATATTGTTCTCTTTTATATCAAACTTAACATAATTGTTGTTGCTTGTTTTTGAGAGAAGGGTAGCTCTTTCAAGAGATTCTTCAAAGCTTGCTTTGTTTACTGTGATAAAGCTTTCATAGTTTACTGGAATGATTTGTTTATAGTTGATATAGTCTCCTTCAAGAAGTCTTGAAGTAACCTTAGTGTCACCAAGGTCAACCATAATAGCATATTTATCAATGTAGATATTGATAATATCATCAGTATCATCAATAAGTTTGCTAAGTTCGCTTAAACTTCTTACTGGAACAACGATTGATTTTGTAATATTTGAATTAACGCTTTTCTTGACTCTTGCAAGTCTATAACCGTCAAGAGCAACAACACTGAGTTCATTCTTAGAAATATCAAAGAGTACGCCTTTTAAAATTGGTCTTGAATCATCAAGTGCAACAGCAAAGATTGTCTTTGAAACGCAAGATTTGAAATCTTTTTTGCTAATTCCAAAATATTCTTCAGTGTTAAGTTTTTTAAATCCAGGATATTCAACAGGGTTATAGCATTGAATAATCGACTCACTTTCTTCATAGCGAATAGCGAGCTGATTTTTTTCATTGACTTCAAGTTCAATCATTGAGTTTGTGAGTTTTTTAACGAACTCTGTAATAAATCTGCCTGGAACAACAGTCTCGCCTTCCATTTTGACATTTGCTTTAATTTTCTTTTCAATAGAAAGTTCAGTATCGGTGGCGGAGAGGGTGAGAGTATCATCTTCTGCAACCATTTTTATACCTTCTAAAATTGGATTAGTAATTTTGCTAGAGATGGCTTTACTAACTTTTAAAAGCGCATCTGAAAGCTCTAGTCCTTGACAACTAACTATCATGTATTATACTCCTTCATTAGAATTTTTCTAATTTTATTATAAGCAATTTTCTTTTTAAAGTCAACCAAAATTACAATATGGTTATAAAATTTGAGCTTACAATTTTCAGATGATTTTTTATATTGACTTTTAATTATTATTGTATTAAAATTATATTGTTAAACATAAATAACTTATAAAAATATTTTGTTTTAAATAAAATCTAGGGAGATGATTATGGCAAAAAATTTAGACGAACTTATTAAAGGCAAAAAGAAAGAAGAAGAGAAGAAAACTAATAAAGATATTTTCAGCCAAGAAGAGCGTGAAATGCTTAAGACAAGTATATTGAAAGTAGGAATGAAAATGTTTCTTGACATGGAAGAATTTTCTCAAGCTGAAGTGGAGCTTGAAGGGAATTTAAAAGCTCTTGACGAAGAAACAAGAAAAAAGTATTTTGCCGAGGTTAGCGAAAGGGCAGATATTGATTGTAAAGATGATATGGAGATTATGGCCGAAGATGCAATTGCAATCAAAAGAGCAGTAATCAATCATGACGACTTTAAAATCGACCCTACAAGTGGTAGACTTGAAGTTGAAAACAAATCAACTGAAGAGTATAATCAAGAACTTAACGAAGAAGAGGATGAAGAGAGAGGAATTTCTCTTGATTAATAAAATAATCAAATAGCTTTTTTGTTTTTTATAAATTAAAATGGGCTATTATTGATTTTTTATTGAAAAGGGTGTTTTTATGGACAATTATGAGACATTAAGAGCGAATTATATTAAGAGAATGTCAAATTATTATTATAGAAAAATAAAGGACGGCCTTTTTGATGAAAGCGATTTAGATGGGCTTGAAAAAGACCTTTTAGACAGTCACAGTTATACAAATGATGATTATTGCAATCAACTCAAAAAAGATGTCTATTTGGCTATTAGACATGCTAGATACGTTCAAAAAATGTTTGCTAAAAAATATGGTTGTGACTACGATGAGATTGCCTTCAATAAAGTTACATATATTAAGAGTGATGAGGATAACAAATATAAAGTTGCGCTTGGTTCAATCGATTATTCACTGTCCTCAGTTGTCAGCACGGGTCCACTTAAATTAGTTCTAGGGAATGCAAACTTAAATTCTTCTAGTCTTGAAAGTTTAAGAGAACTTGAAGAAGTAAGAGGCTCGGTATTTTTAAAAGATAGGAATGGCAAAGGTGGGGAAAGTTTAACTAATTTTGGCAATTTAAAATATATAGGCAGAACCCTTGTGCTTCCAGACCACACACCTTTAGACGACCTTAAGGGTCTTGAGTTTGTAGGCTTATCAATAGTTTTCAATAAAAACTCACACGTGAGACTTGATAGCCTCAAATATGTGGGCGGTGAACTTAAAAATGTTTACGAAGAACAAGGCGAAATTTTAAAAGATAAGATGATAGTTAAGGGTGATAAAGTCTATTTTGAAAATGGAATAGAAGGAATTTATGAATAGAATAATATTGACATTTTAAAATGGAAATGTTATTATTAAGCAAGAGGTAAGAATGAGTAAAAATATTTTTAAAGGCGAAGAAATAAAACTTATTAAAGAAAAAATGGCCAGCGAGGAAAGAAAACAAAATCACAAGGTAGATATTGATAGGGCTTTCGACAAATATGATTTTATTTTAAGCCAAATGAGTGAACTTCGCAGAGCAAGACATTTTTATGATGTTGAAGAATTTTGTGAAGAAAATTCTAAGGACTTGTATGAAATGCATGCTTATTATGCATTAAAAATTGACCAATGGCTTTCTGCTGGTTACATTGTTGATATAACATGTGAAGGATTCATTGTTTTCCCTAAAGTGTTACCTAATGAGACAGATAAATATCTGTTTAAGGTACGCAGTAGTAAGATGTGGACTAAGGAAAGTCTAGAAGAAGCTTTTAATGCACAGCTTGAACAAGAAGAGAGCGAAAGAGAATAAAAAACGTTGAAATTTTAAGAGGTGGAATATGAAAAGAGAAGTGTTTTTAGATGAAGAAGTAAAAGAGATTAAAGAGAATATGCAGGAAATAGCTGATGACGAAGGCTTCCTTTTTGACGTTGAAAAAGTTTATGATGAGTTTGAATTTATGGTAAGTCAAATGAATAAGAATATCAAAATACGTTTTTCCAATAATTTAGATAATATTTGCAGAGATGGTAAAGTTGACCGTTATGAACATTTAGCCGAACTTGCTGTCAAATTGAAAGTTTGGCTTAGTCACAACTATATTGTTGAAGTAACTAAATTTGGCAACTTTCGTTTCTTAGCGAGATTTCCAAGCAAAAACGACAAGTATGAAGATTTAGCTCATGGCATTAAAGTTTGGACAAAAGCAAATCTTAAAAAGGCGCTAGAAGAAGAGAGCAAATTAGAAGTTGAACAAGGCGAAAACGCTTTATAATATAAAAGGAATTTTCATGGAAAACATCTTTACTGACGGAGAGGCAAGGCTTATCAAAGAAAAAATGGTAGTCCAGGCTAGAAGTATGGATTTTAATATTGATATTGAAAAGGCATTTGATAAGTTTGTATTTATGTTAAACCAATTACGCAGAAATATTAGAATTAGATTATTTAATAATACTGAAAACTTGTGTAAAGACAAAACTCCAAAAATGGATGTTTATGACCATTATGCATATTATGCAGTAAAAATAGAGAATTGGCTTTCAATGAATTTCATTGTCAATTTTACAAAATTTGGAAGCATTCTTTGTTTGCCAAGATTTCCAAGCAAGAACAATAGGTATGAATTCGAAACTTCAAATGATAAAATTTGGACACGCGATTCACTTAAAATGGCATACGAGGATTATTTATCAAATCAAGAAACTAATGATATAGAAAGCGAAAAAGAATAAAATAAATTAAAAGCAAACTTTTATAGTTTGCTTTTTTGCTGGCTAAGCCACTGTGCCTTAGGCACTGTACATTATGTACTTTTTATTTACTTCGTTTTGGCTTGCTTATATTATTTATTAAATATACTTTATATATTAAATAATAACATATTAAGAATTAAACCATTATTTTTAAAAAAAGTCTTGACAAATACCCCCCCCCGATTATACTTAAAGTATATTAATGCAAATTCGCAATTTTGGGGGTAATATGAATTTAAACGATTATAAAAATATTTTTGAGAAAAAAAGAGAATTCAAAGTTAAAGTAAAGAAAATTGAAGTCCCAAGTTTGAAGAATAGTTATTTTACAACCGCTTCAAAAGTTGGTGCAGGTATAGCTCTTGCTCCAGCTGTTCCTGTTGAATTAGCTGGTGTAATTGCAGAGGGCGTTGTTGGAACTGTTGGAAATATTGTAGATGTTGTGGGCTTTGGGCTAGCTCTTCCTAGTGCATTATTAGCTGCTGGCGCGTTTAGTGCTGGTGGAAATCTTTATAATCCAGTTGCAAAGGCGGCATTATATACTGGTGGTGCAATAGCTGCAATTCCAACAGCAGCAATCTTGATTACCACAGGGATTGCATCAGGAATTATAAAATTGGGAGCAGGGTTAATTGGATGTTTAACACTTGCGGCAACCGCACCTTTCAAACTTATTGCAAAAGGAGTTTTAAAGGCGGGGAAAAGAAATAGCTTATATGATGCTCTTATTGAAGTTCAAGAAAGAGAAGAAAATATAATAGAAGGCGAATTTGAAGAAGTAGATGAAGACATTGAAAATGAATTAGACTAATGGAAAAGCTCTTAAGAATTTCTTAAGAGTTTTTTTGTGCGACTTAGTCGCACTTTGTTCACTTCGTTGTGGCTGTTCTTGTTATTATGTGGCTAAGCCACTGTGCCTTAGGCACTGTGCATTATGCACTTTTTATTTACTTCGTTTTGGCTTGCTTATATTATTTATTAAATATACTTTATATATTAAATAATAACATTAAAAAAGAAAGTCATATTTTTAACATGTCAGAAGATAATTATTCCCATTTTCAATCTTTTGGTGTATAGATTTTTCTTATTTGAAAAGGTTTTATTCCCTTATAAATTCAGTAAAAGAGTCATTAAAACATTATAAAAAAGCAAACACTCGGCAATGTGTGCGCGAACACTCGGTGAAGTGTTAAAAAATAATCAAAAAAAGTTGAAAATTTTTAAATTTTTTTTGAAAAAATCGTTGACAAATATATTGCCGAGTGATATTATATTCATGCTAACTCAAAAGGGGGCTGCTAGGTTACCCGTTAGCATAGTACCTTGACAACTACATATTATATTGTTTTACAGAATGTAAAACGAGCAACAAATATCAATTATGCTTGTTAATTTAATCAACGAGTGTAATACGATACTTTGTGCAAATTTCAATTTACGTCGAGTAAATTAAAATTTTATGATTACCAAACATTTTTAACTTAAGAATGTGAAAATGCTAAGATTATTCCAAATCTAATTATTAGATTAAGCTACAAAGAGCATATAGGGGATGCCTTGGCACTTGGCGCCGATGAAGGACGTGATAAGCTGCGATAAGCGACGGGGAGATGCAAATAATCTGTTATCCGTCGATTTCCGAATGTAGAAAT
>CATKXS010000026.1 GCA_949841045.1 uncultured Clostridia bacterium
AAGACAGGTTATATCAAAAGAAACTTCTTTAAAGATTTTAGATTGTATGGAATCTGTTGTAACAGAAGGCGGAGGTTCTTATGGCGCTGTTAAAGGGTATTCAATAGGAGGTAAAACTGGAACATCAGAGGATGGGGTTAATACAAATAAATATGTAACATCTTTTATAGGTACAGCAGCAATAGAGGATCCAGAAGTAGTGGTTTTAATTACACTATATAATCCAACTGGTGAGGGGGGACACCAAGGAGGTGCGTGGTTTATTTTGTCGCTACACTTTATAAACCATTCAAAAAGTCTTATGATTTAGGCAAAAATAAACAATCAAATTAAAAAATGAGGCGAACGCCTCATTTTTTTACATATTATATTTTGATAAAAATCCACTAAGCACACTTTCGTATTTTCTAGGATTAGTTTTATAACTTCCAACATGCCCTGCGTCCTGACCTATATACACATCTCGCCTTGATTCTGGAATAGTAGAAGAAAGACTATAAACCATTTCTGTTGGCACAACCCTATCACTATCGCCATGAATGAACAGCATTGGCAGTTTACAATGTTTCAATTTTGTTAAAACATCAACCTTTTTTAAGTCTAGCTCTTGCGCCTTCTTTGTGTAATTATAAAAAATTCCATAAAGAGGTCTTGATAAAATTTTGTGTTTTAGGAACATATATCTTAATTCTTTATCTGCATTATCATAACCACAATCTTCAATGGCTAGCACAACACTTAAAGGCAAAGCCCTTCCAGTAGCCATACAAACTGTACTTGCACCCATAGAAACACCAAACAATACGATTTTATATTGTGGTTTTAGTTCAAGCATTTTGTTTATCCATAAAAGTAAATCTTCACTTTCCTTTTTGCCCATTGTTATATCTCTGCCCTCACTTTCTCCGTGAGCACGCAAATCTATAGCAAGAATATCATATCCTCTTCTTTTAAAATAATCTGCAAAGCAAGTCATTTTAAAGTGACTTCCGCCATAACCATGAACTAAAATCGCAAGACGCGAACAACTATTATCACAATAATAACCTTTTAATTTTAATTTATCATCACTTTCAATAGTAAGTTTTTGACAGTCATCAAATATATTACTTGTTTTCTCCAGTTCTATCAAACTTTCGATTTTCTTAACCATTTTGCCCTTTCTAGTCAAAATGAGACGATATAAAACTTGCCCTATGATAAGATAAAAACCTAGCACTACCAGCATAAGAACTAACAAAGCTAAGCATACAATTAAAAATATTTTCATGCTCATCACCTAAACTATGACAGCTTTTACGCTTTCACCATTTTCTGCATCTTGGTAAGATAGCCAATATCCAAAACCTTGAGGTTTTGACTCTTCGAGAGGAAACCAAATAGGATAACCAGAGAGTTCTCTAGGAGCATTCTTTTGGTAAACACCTGGTACACCATAGCAAATATAGACAAGTTTTTCCTCCTCATATATAAGACCAAGAACGTAATAATTTCCGTTTTCATCAATACTGACTTTTACCCATTTAGAATTTGGCACAAGTTTTTCAAGATAATCTTCATTTGGGTTATCTGCAAATAACTTTTCAATTTGTGGTTTTAACTCAAAATAGAAGTTCTTTTTGAGTGCATCTTCATTTTTTTCTATTATTTCTTCTTGCTTTTCTTCCTCCAAAGAAGATACTGCAAGCTCTTTTGAACTCATCTGTTCAAGATAAAACTTTTTATAAACGCATTCGTCACAATTCTTGCAATCTTCATTTTTGGTTTGACATGATGCCACTTCAACATTATCTTCTTTAGACATGCATTCGTCAATTTTTTGTTCAATTTCCTCTTTTAAATCATCTTCATAATCAATGCCGAAATTATCAAGCGTCTCTTCCACTTCACTCACGTTTTTACTATCTTTAAGCTTCTCTATCACTTTATCTAAAACTTCGTCACTATCAATAAATCCTTCAACTTTGCCATAAAGAATTGGACTTGGTTCACCCTCTACAAAATTGATTACAGCACAAGAAAAGTCTTCGCTTAATTTATCTACCTCACACGCAAAAGTATAAAGCATTTGCGATGAACGAATAAGACCTGCCTTAACGACCTTTCCGCCTTGATATAACCCTAAACTTATAATTCCCTTTGGCTCTGCTCCAAAGTTATATAAACGAAGTTTACCTTTTGCCATTTTGCCATCACATTCAACTGTCAATACAGCACGTTGTGAAGCATTTTTAACACCCGAAAGAACAATACTTTTTTTATAAAACATAAAAATCACCTCTTAATATATTATACAAAGAGATGATTTTTGATGAATTAACATTTATGTCAATATTTAAATTAAAAAGGCTATTTTTGTCATATTCAGACACTAAAACTTATTCATTTAGTCAACTTTTTTGAAATTTTCTTTACAACATCTTTAACATTAAAACCAGCCTTAGAATAGACTTCTTTTCCCTCTCCACTTGGCTGATAATCTTCTACACTTATGACAAGCCCATTATCTCCAACGAATTTATACCAAACATTGTCATTTGATGCTTCAATCGCAACTCTCAAACTTGCACCCTTTTGAAGAACCTTATTTTTATATAGTGAAGACTGTCTTTCAAAAATTTCAATACAAGGCATACTTACCACACTGACATCATACTTCTTTTCAAGCTCATTTGCAACCGCCATAGCTAAAGCGACTTCGCTTCCAGTTGCATATAAGACAATGTCCGCCTCTTTTTTTGCTGGCTTTAAAATATATCCGCCAAGTTCAGCTTCCTTGTATTTCCCGTCAACTATTTCAGTCGCCTGTGATGCCAACACGAAAGCTGTTGCACCTCCCTCACGGAAGAAATACTTGTAACCAGCCAAAAGCTCGTTTATATCACAAGGTCTAAAAACATTTAAATCCTTTATAGCTCTTAGTTGCCCAAGTTGCTCAATTGGCTGAACTACCATACCATCCTTACCTACATAGATACTGTCACTAGTAAAAAAGAATAGAGAATTGCAACCCATTATAGCGGACATTCTAATGGCTGGCAACATATAGTTTGAGAAGCTTAAATATGTTGAACAAAAAGGAACGAAATCTTCATACAAACTTATACCATTGACAATACCCGCCATAGCATGCTCACGAACTCCAAAATGAATATTTCTTCCACGTCTATTTCCAGTATTGTAGTTACCAGCATTTTCAATAAATACGCTAGTAGATTGAATGCAATCAGCCGTTCCGCCAACAACTTGATACAGCTTTTCACAAATCTCATTCAATATAATCTTATTTACATCTTTGCTTGAAAGCCCTTCCCATTTGTAAGCATTGCGAGCTATTTTATCAAAATCAACCTTACGCTTATCAAAGAAGTTTGTAAACTGCCTATAAAGTTCTGGATTTGAGTTTGCATAAACTGCTAAATCCTGATTCCATTTTTCATGATTGAGTTTACCCATTCTTGAACTAGCCATACACCAATCACGAACATCATTTGGAATATAGAAGTTTTCACTTACACCCATTTTCTTGTTAAAAATTTTAAGTTCTTCACTAGTAAGCACCCCTCTATGAACAGACGATGTCCCCTCTTTAGCCGTACCAATTCCTGTCGTAGTTTTAAAAATAATTATTGTAGGTCTACTAGATGATTTAGCTTTATTTATTGCTCTAGAGCATGCATTAAAATTATTGCCATTTGCACACTTAATAACATTCCAACCCATAGCTTTAAATTTCTTTGCGACATTTTCACGATTAGACATAGATAAACTGCCGTCCATAGTAACGTCATTTGAATCATAAAGAAGAATGAGTTTATTTAAGTTTAAATTTCCAGCAAAGGAGCACGCTTCTTGCGAAATACCTTCCATTAAACAGCCATCACTTGCTAAACAATAGGTATAATGATTTATTATTGGAAAACCAACACTATTGAATCTTTCAGCCATAATTGTTTGGGCAAGAGCTAGTCCAACGGCGTTTGCCACACCCTGTCCAGATGGCCCGGTTGAGACTTCCACACCGTCAGTAAGTTTATTGTCTGGATAACCTGGTGTTTTAGAAGCGTAATTTCTTAAATCTTTTAAATCTTGTAGCGATACGTCAAAACCAAATAAGGACAGGAGCGTATAATAGACAGGACAAGCATGTCCAGCAGACAAAACAAATCTATCCCTGTTTAAATAATCAACGTCTGAAATATCAAAGTTATAGTGGTCTTTAAATAATGCAAGCATGATAGCACTCACACCTAAAGATGCACCTGTGTGCCCACTTCCCGCTTTAGAAATGGTTTGCGCAGTAATTGACTTGACATAATTTAAAGTTTTATCAGCAATTTTCATAAATTTCTCCTATTCTCGAAATTATTTTTTTTACAGCCTGAAGCGTTAAACATTTGCTTAATTCTATTTGAACATTAGAAAGTTCTAATAAAGTTTTATCACGATTTTCATAATCTAAACTATTTGCAACTTTACTCACTTTATCTTCAGGAAGTCGCAAATAAAAAATTAAAGAATTTTTAAATTGTTCAATGTTTTCTTTTAAAAGGTCGAAATTTATCGAAATAGCCGTATTATAATAATTTGCACAGTTTTTCATAACACTTCGTTCTCGTTTTTTTAAATATTCAAGCCCACACTTCTCAACAACTTCCTTTGGATTTATAAGGTCGTAGACTATGAGTTCATGACAGTCGATAACAAACATATCCAGATTATTTGCCAGCGTAACAGCGACATTCTTACTGAATTTTTCATTCAAAGAAACAATAACAATATTTATTGGATTTTGTATCATAATTATATTCTAACATAAATTTCTATAATGTTCAATAAAAATTTTAATTATCCTCATCAAAAAAGATAGTTTTTTGTTTAAAAGGATTTTTCCATACAATAAAATCAAAAATTATAAATATAGCCAATATTAAAACTAAATTGTTAGGTGATTTTTTAGCCTTTTTAAATGTGATTTCATTTTTATTGATTGCCAATGCAAAATTTTTTAAATTTCCAGTCGCAAGCACCTCAATTCCGTTTGCTTCTAATCTCTCAATTACTTTATAACTAGGTAATATTGATGATGAACCACTGCTAGAAATCAACGCATATTTTGGATTGACATAATTTAAGAATTCTTGCGAAGTTGAGGTGTTTGAACCGTGATGAGCGACTTTTAAAACATCAGCTTTTAAATAGTCGCCAAAATCCTCTATAAGTTGTTTTTCTATATGTTCTTCAGCGTCACCAGTGAAAAGAAATTTTTTATCCAAATAAGAGACCATAATTACAGCACTATAATTATTTGACTGATTATAACTATCAAGTTTTGGTGATAAAAACTCAACAAGACAATCTCCAAATTGTAGTTCAAGCCCCTTGTCAGCAAAGATGAAATTACAATTATGTTCATAACCAGTCTTTATGACTTCATTATAACTTCTCCCCTCTTCAATGTTATAGTTTTCAGTAGCCAATCCTTGCATTGCTTCATAATTTGAGTACAGCTTAGGCCTAATTATGTTTTTTACATTAAATTCTTCAATTAGCTCTTTTGCCCCTCCTATATGGTCGCTATCTGCATGAGTCAAAAGTAAATAATCAATGGTCTTTGTTTTTTCATAATAATTATATTGTCTAATATACGAAAAAAGCCTACTATAATATATTTCTTCGCCAGTATCAATTAGCATCGTCTTTCCAGTCGGAAGCTTTAACAAAATTGCATCTCCATTTTCGACTGCAATCATATGCACCTGAAATTCTTGATTTTTAAAAGCACTACAATAAATATTACTTTCAAAATAAATCACACCATCAAGGTAGAAAAATAAAACTAAATAAAGAGCAATTAAAAAGATTGTGATAACAAGTTTCACATAAAACTGGCCCGTTGCAAATACTGAGTTTTGGTACAATTCTTTAAATTTCTTTTGTTTATTCATGCTTTATCTAATAAAAGTTATATCTTTATTATCTCTCTTTGACTTTGTAATTTTTCGTTTATTAAATATTTCCATTATTTGAGGCATAAGGTCAACTGTCGCCTTGTATCCCTCTTCAATCATTTCTTCCATGCCTTCAGTTTTAGTAGATTTAAAACGCTTGGTCTCTGGTGCTATAACTAAATCTGAATTTAAATATCCTCTCACCGCATTACTCTTCATAAGTATTCGAATAGAGCAAGAAATCACATCAAAGAATTTCGTACTCTCTGTTCCATAAGTTCTAGACTTATTGACATCAACAGAAATGACATAGTCACAACCAAAATACTTTGGAATATCGGCAGGAATAGTATTTTGAAGACCTCCATCACACAAAATCATATCATCATAGATTACAGGCTGAAACACTCCAGGTACAGCACAACTTCCCATAACCGCCTTAGCAAGATTGCCCTTTCTAAAACAAATCTCTTTAGTCGTTTTTATATCAACGGCAACTGCAGCAAATGGAGTTTGCAAATCTTCAATGTTAATATCGCCCAGATTTTCAGTGATAATTTCGCCTACGCCATCAATTTTTGAAGGCGTAAATGGAATAATATTTTTTCTTATATCTTTTTCTTTGACATTTTTTATAATATCATACATTTGCTTGTAACTATACCCAGCAGCATAAAATGCACCCGCAATACTGCCAGCACTGGTACCTGAAATGAAATCGAATTTTAAGCCAAACTCTTCAAAAGCCTTTATAGCACCTAGATGAGTAAAGCCTCTTGCTCCACCGCCGCCAAATGCAACGCCGACCTTCACTTTACGCCCAAACATAACCTAACTCCTTAAAACCATCTTACTATAATATTATAACCTAAATACCCAAAATATCAAAATAAATAAATCAAGTTAAAATAAAAACAAAATATATACAAAGAAATTTTTAATGAAATAAAAAATCAAAAAAACCAAGCACTTCAAAAAGTGCTTGGTTTATACTTACCATGGTAGCCTCTAGGAGAATCGAACTCCTGATTCCGCCGTGAGAGGGCGGCGTCTTAACCGCTTGACCAAGAGGCCTTAGAACTATTTGAGTATAACATACTAAATAAAATAAATCAAGTATTATTTGAATATTTTTACTAAAATAATTTTTGTAAAATATTTTACAAAATTGCTTTACAATATTATTTGTATATGATATATTTAACTTGTAGCTAGTTATCATCACTAGATACATAAAGGTGGCTTTTCTCCTAAGTAAAAATTAGCCACCCTGGCAGACCTATAAAGGTCTGTCTTTTTTTAAACAAATAAAAGTTTTTATTTTAATACAGCTAAACTATTAGAACAATATTTATATATGTTACCACTTTTGAATAATCAATTCTTATACTTAAACAGCAATTTTTATAAATTGTAAAAATCGCATTTGAAAATTCTTTATAAACTTCAGCGTCTGTATCACTTAAAATAAAATCACAATCCTTGAATTTTATTACATTACCTTTCAAGTCATAAAAATTGAAAAGGATTTGACAAACATTATCATATGCAAAAAGAGTATTTGTTTTATCATCAAAAGAACAATTTTCTATTCCATCTATCTTGACAGTATAGTTTTTCTCATGAACCACAACGATAAACTCATAACTAGTGCTCTGTGATGAAGTTTTAGCATGCAAAATTACACTCACCTCTCCCTCATTTACACCTAAAATGTAATCTTTATTTATCTCTATGATACCCTCTTTATTAACTTCAAATGTAATAACTGCATTTTTATCATTTATCTCATAAAAATCGTAAATCTTGTCGCCTACGCTAATATTTAAATTTTTAACACTTGCTGAAAGTGAGTACTCTGGAATAACAGCTGGAGAAGATGGTGAGCACAATAAAAATACTAGCAATAAAACAACTGTTATCCCTAATATTGATAAACATGATATAATTGTTAGCCATCTTTTGTTCATATTAAAAATTATAAAATATTTTGTCGAAATTGCAAAATAAAAATAAACAAATTAAAAAAAATCTACACTTTATTGTAGATTTTTAGTTTGAATCTGACAAGAAACAAGCAAGGCAAGGGCGGAATATCCGCAAAATATATGTCAAACAAAAGTTGACGGACAATTTCCACTTATATGGCTTATTTTAGGTATTTTAAAATTAACTAAGCAAAAAACAAGCCCTTTTAGGCTTGTTTTGTTTGCAAAGTTTATCACCAGTCTTTTCTATTCTGCTTCGTCTAATTCTTCCTCATCTTTAACTACTACTGGAAGAACTGAGCGATAGTTTTTAAGTCCTGTTCCGGCTGGAATAAGTTTACCAATGATAACATTTTCCTTAAGGCCAAGAAGATAATCAATCTTACCCTTAACAGAAGCGTCTGTAAGAGTTCTTGAGGTCTCTTGGAAGGATGCAGCTGATAAGAAGCTGTCAGTTGAAAGAGAAGCCTTAGTAATACCAAGAAGTATTCTCTTAACAGTGGCAGGGACTCCACCCTCTTGAAGAATTCTTTCATTCTCTTCGTCACACTTAAATACAT
>CATKXS010000027.1 GCA_949841045.1 uncultured Clostridia bacterium
ACACAAAATGAGTCACAAATTAAAAATTTAAAAAAAAGAGACACAACATGTAGTGGTGGCTGCGTCTCTTAAATACTACTGGTGGAAGTTATAGGGCTCGAACCTATGACCCTCTGCTTGTAAGGCAGATGCTCTCCCAGCTGAGCTAAACTTCCATCGCCTTATAACTATATCAAAATCCCTACTTTTTGTCAACACTTTTTTAAAAATTTTTAAAAATTATTTTTTTATCAATTTGCTTTTTGGCTATAATTTATATAAACTGTTAGTATATGGAGAAGTTTATGGATGAAATTGATTTTATCTCTTTTGATGGCACTGGCATAAAATGTCATCTTTTTATGCCTAAAGTTAAGCCTATTGGAATTGTACAAATTGTACATGGGCTAGAAGAACACGGCAGGCGTTATGAAAGTTTTGCAAAAATTCTCAACAGCAACGGTTTACTCGTGTTGGCTTCAGACCAAAGGCTTCATGGATTAACTGCAAAAGGCGAGCTTTCAAAGACAAAAATAAAGGACGTTTTCCCCGTTATGGTGAAAGACCAAATAGCAATCTCAGATATGCTGATAGAAAAATACAACCTCCCTCTTATTATCTTTGGACATTCTTATGGTTCTTTTATAGTTCAAAGTTATATCCAAAAATATCATAGGCAATGTGGAGTTGTACTATCTGGCAGTGCCTTCATGAAACGTCCTGAAACATGGGCTGGCAAAGCTCTATCTTTGCTCATAGTCAAAACCAAAGGCGGAAGTGAAAGTTCAAAGATGATTGAAAAACTTGTAATCGGCTCCTTCAATAAAATGGTAAAAGAAGGCTCTTGGATTTCTCTAAATAAAGAAAATGTAAAAAGATATGAAGCCGATTCTCTTTGTGGAATACCGCTTTGTGCAAATTTTTATTATTCGATGTTCAAAAATACTCGCAAGCTATATACAGAAAAAGGATTAAAAAGCATTGACAAAACTGCTCCTATACTTATCGTTTCAGGCAGTGACGACCCTGTAGGCAAAATGGGAAAAAGTACTAAAAAGCTTTATAGAACCTATCTCAAACACAATATAAAGGTAAAATTAAAACTATATCCAAACTTGAGACATGAAGTCATAAACGAAGGTGAGCCTAAAGTGATAAAAGATATTTTGGATTTCATATCGTCAGTTTTAAAGAATCATAGTAAATAAAAACAAAATTAATATAAAACACATTTAACAAAAACATTTCTAGTTCTTTCAAAAAAATATAGTCAAGCATCATAAACTTATGGTGAACACAAAAAAACACATTGAATTTAATCAATGTGCTTTTTTATTTCTACTTTAACTCTCTTGGAGCATTTGAAGTATTTGTTGCTCTAGCAACTTCTTTTGTAGCTTCAGTAGAAAGTTTTTCTTGTGCAAGAAGTTTTGCAAGAAGTTCATTAGTCTTAGCTGTTGCTTGAGCTTGTTTCTGAGCAGCTGTATCAGCTTTCTCAGCATTCTTCTTAGCAAGAGCATCACCCTCAAGTTTAGGATTGAATACACCCTCTTTCATTGAGAATGTTGATGATAATGTACCCTTGAGGCCATTAATCATCTTATCTAGACCTGTGCCTTCAGTAAGACCGTTCATGCCCTTAAGGAATGAGTCAGCAAGTGACTTGCCAGCCTTCTTTCCATCAAACGCATTGTCGAAGCCCTTAACAATTCCCTTACCAGCAGCCACAAATGGCGTCGCAAGCGTCTTGCCAAAGTCTTTTGACCTTTGTTTATTATTTCCAGATGTCCAACTATAATTGCCCCAACGATTCTTTTCGTATTTAAGCTCTCCTGAAGCCATTTTCTCTTGAACTTTTTCAGCACGCTTATATTGTTTTGCTGCTTTGGCAACTTTATGTTTCTCTTTCCATTCTGCCCAGCTTTCATCATCCTCAGAATTAAAGAATGCTTGACGTGAATCCTTTTTGAAGCCTTTAACCATTTTATTTTGTTCTCGATTTAATTGCTTATACAATGACTCTTGAACAACATTTCCTTGTTTGTCTTTAACAACTTTTCCATCTTTGTCAAGCTTATCAACTTGCTTTGCCTTTAATGCTTCAATAATCGCATTTTTTGCTGCAAGATTTGCTTCATCCTCAGACTTGCCATCTTTTAATGCTTTCTGTCTTGCTTCTTCTCCTGCTTTGCCAAGTTCAGAATCTTTGTTTTTAAGACCATTTTCTATAGCTTTCGTCAAACGCATGCCTTCAGTTGCGCCTGCATTCTTAAGAGTCTCTTCATTTTTCTTCATATTATCAAGAGCTCTTTTATCTTTTGTGTGTTTAACGGCTTTACCAATTTTAACAGCACCGGCACCTACAAGTCTTCCAGCGGCAGCTGTTCCTCTAACAGCCATACCTCCAGTTTTCACAGTTGTATTAAAGCCTTTTTTAGCTGCTCCTGCAACTTCGGCTTTAAGACCTGCACCTACTGAGTTGACATCAGCTCCGCCTACAAAACCAGATACTAGAGTGATAAAGTCTTTTGTCATGAGAAGACCTACGATAAGTATCAGCATGTTGATTATAGCATCAATCAAACCAAAGTCCTCGCCGAACCACGATATATTCTGAACATATGGAAGTATCAGCATCAGTATGTTCATTCCTACTACCGCACCATATGCCATCAGCACTTGTTGCATAAAGTTTGTGCCCCAACTCTTGAACGCTTTGAAGTTATCAAGCGGAGCGAGTGCAACTAATGGTGGATAAATAAGGAATAATGCCGCCCCTTTTATGAAACGAGACATAAGGCCTATAATAATAGAAAGTAAAAGTCCGATTACAGTAACTCCACCACCGAATGCAATAATGAAATTGAACTGCCATAAGTCATAGAACATCCAAACTGCGGTGAGATTGTATTTTGAGAAAGAATTCAATGTCAGTGCGCCAAACCCGCCGTAAAGGTCGGTTGATGGAAAATATCTAACATCAGGGAAATAGCCTTGAAGTTCTGCCACACTGATACCTGAATTGAGTGTTATGTTATTTGCGAAAGCGAAGTCAATTTGATAGCCTATATAATCTGCCTGAGCGTTCACATCGCTTCCGGTCGCTTGAAATTCTGAGCTTGAGGAGTCACCAAATATTCCTGTGTTTTTTGCCTGCTTAACTGTAATATTGCCCGTTCTGGCACGATTGCTCGAGTAAGCTGCTGCCGTAAAAAGCATTCCGCCAAAGGAGCTGTTTGTCGTTGGAAAGCTTGCGCCAAAGAAATCGAAATGAGTATAAACTTTAACTCCGTTTACTTCTTCTGCTTTAAATTTCCCATTTACAACACTTGCGCCATAAATGGCAGTAAGCCTACCTTCATCGTTGCTTGTTGTAACTCTATCAAGTGTTTTTAATATGAATGATGAAATTTGAAGACCAATTACAACCATAATCGGCATAATTGCAAAAGAAAGAACTGCTTTTATTGCTGTATAAATATATTTCCAAGGATTTGTGTTTTGATAATCTTCGCTGTAGTGCGACTTTATCATTGCAACCATTGTTGAAAGTGCGAGAACTATAAGAGCAAAGATTGCAAGTGACCAAAAGACGGTATTTAATGCTTTATAGACTGAAGCATTCTGCCCTATTCCTATAATTCCATATATAAATTCTGTAAGAGGGTCTCTCGCTGCAATCGCGGTGAATTCGTTTCCAGATTGGATATAATAAGTGTCTAGACCCGCCAGTTTTCTCATCACGCACTGAAGAGCGTCAATAGCACTCGTAAAGGCAGCAAAGAAGAAATATATAGCTCTAGGGATATTATCAAAAAGCGAAATAATCCAATCGCCGAAGCCTAAGTTCAAAAACGATTTCATATAAGCTTTCCCTCCTTTTAATATTTTATGTAGATTATCTACCTTTTATCGTAAAGTAAATTGCAGCTCTTGGTTTATCGAGTTCCACAGACAAAAGTATTTAACTTTTTAAAAAATCAACATCAAGTGGTAAGATAAAGATAATTCAAAAGTTGCTTTTTACTAAGTTACACTATTTATCATTTACATTATAACAAATAAAAATTCAAATTACAACAAAAACTCATTTATTTAATCGATAATTTTTTTATAAATTTCGATTAAGTCATCAAGATTAAAGTTTTCGGCACGATTTGAAAGTATGTCCTGACCTAATAAAGCTATTTTTTCACTGTCGTAGCCTGCGTGTCGCAAGTTGTTGTTTATCGTCTTTCTACGCATTGCAAACATTGAAGAAATGAATTTATAGAATTTTTCATCATCAACGCCCTCATATTTATTCTTAGAGCATTTTATAGTGACGATAGCCGAATCTACATTTGGCTGAGGTCTAAACAAATTGCGATTGACCGTTCTTTTGTAACTCGCCTCTCCATAATAAGCTATCATTACAGAAAGAATACCATAGTCTTTACTGCCAGCTTTGGCAACAATACGCTGTGCCACCTCTTTTTGGACCATTATAGTCATGCTTTTAAGTCTATGTGAACTTATAAACTTAAACAGGATTGGCGTTGTAATATAGTATGGCAGATTTGCCACTAATTTATAACTCCCGCTGTAGTCCTCTTCAATTTTTTCTGTTGTAAAATCCATAACATCGCCGAACACGAATTTTACATTATCAAGCCCTAAAGAAAGAAGATAATCTTTTAAATCTTCATCAATCTCATAGCTGACGACCTTTTTAGCCACTTTTGACAATGCCGTAGTGAGGCTTCCTGCGCCAGCACCGATTTCAAGGACATCGTCTCCCTCATCTATTTCTGCGTCATTCACTATTGCCGACAAAAGGTTTTTGTCTGATATAAAGTTTTGCCCAAACTTTTTTTTGAAGTTAAAATCTTTCATATTTTAAATAGCTCCCTTGCATTTTTTGTGGTGGTCTTTGCCACTTCTTCCACTTCTACCTCTTTTAGCTTTGCCAAATTTTCAGCTGTGGTTGGAATATAAAATGGTGCGTTTCTCTCTCCTCTATATGGATGAGGAGCAAGATAAGGACAATCGGTCTCGAGAAGCATCGAACTTAAAGGAATTTCTTTTAGTGCTTCTCTAAGTTTACTTGCATTCTTAAAAGTTGACACCCCGCCAACAGAGATGTGAAGTCCAAGTTTAATTAGGCTTTGGGCAATTTCTTTACTTCCGCAATAGCAATGCATCGTACCCCCGAATTTTAAATACTCTTTATTTTCATTTAAAAGTTCAAGCAAGTCGCCATAAGCATCTCTACAGTGAATAACAACGGGCAGACCCAGTTTATGGGCAAGTTTTAATTGTCTAACAAAACCCTCTTTTTGTTTTTCGCGAGGAGGCATATTGTCAGTATACTGCAAGCCTATTTCGCCAATGGCGATTACCTTTTTGTCTGACGCCATTTTTTCGAGTTCGGCTAAAGTGTCATCGTCAAGCTCAAGTATATTTTCTGGATAAACACCGATAGAACAAAAGACGTTTTCTTTTTCTTGTGCAAATTTTAGAGCCTCTTTTGATGACTTAAGATTAAAGCCTGAAGTTATTACAAATTCAACTCCACAGTCAAAAGATTTTTTAACAACTTCGTTTTTGTCATCTTTAAAAGCATTATCAGTAAGGTGTGCATGGGTGTCTATAAACATATTTATCTCCTAAAAACTATTTTAACACATTTAAGACTTTTAAGCAAATCAAATTATCTGCCTTAGGAAGAGCATTATGCTCTTTTTTATTTCTTAGTGCGGCTTGGGCTTATATATCTTACGTTTATATATCTTTGTCATAAAAACAAAGTTTGTCCAAAAGGTTGTTATTTTAGATTTATGCGAATAGATTACATTATGAATATCATTTGGCTATTAATGGTTGTTTGCTCTATTTGTCTACTTATATTTTCAAATCCTGCAAATGTATTATCTGTTATGATTGGTGCATCAACTGACGCGCTTACTCTTGCACTCGAACTTTGTGCGGTTTATGCTGTTTGGATGGGGCTTCTTGAAATAGTTGACGCGTGCGGGCTAAGTCAAAAACTTGCAAAACTTTTACACCCAGTAATCAAATGGCTATTTAAAATTGACGACATTGAAACAGAAAAGATGATTTCGCTCAACATGTCGGCAAACATGCTGGGACTTGGCAATGCAGCAACACCTATGGGAATCGCTGCCATGAAACGACTTGATGACGGAAGCGGAATAGCTACGCCAGCCGTTATAATGCTTATTGTTCTCAATTCAACCTCTATTCAACTTTTGCCATCAACGGTGATTGGACTTCGTGCGGCTGCCGGCTCGGTTGCACCCGCAGACATAATTCTGCCCACTCTTATTTCAACCATTTGCACTTGTGCGGTTGGAATAGGACTCGCAAAGTTTTTTAATCACCTCCGTGAGCGTCATAAAGGCAGAGGCGGACAAGCGATAAGTTTTAAAAAACATGAGAATAATTCTCAGCGAGGTGGCAAATGAGTGCCTATATTCTCCCTGTGATTTTTGTTGCACTTTTATGCTATTCCCACTACAAAAAGGTCAACAATTATGACACTTTTGTCAAGGGCGCAAAAAAAGCAATCCCTCTTGTGGTGGACATTTTCCCATATATCGCCACAATCATGATTGCTGTCGCCCTTCTACGCGCAAGTGGAATTACTATTCTACTTGCAAAAGTCTTTTCGCCTATATTTGGTCTACTGGGGATTCCAAGCGAACTTATCGAGCTCGTCCTTCTCCGCCCTTTCACCGGCTCAGGCAGTTATGCGCTATTAAGCTCTGTTTTAACTCAATATGGAGCGGATAGTTATATTGCACGTTGCGCCTGCGTCATACTTGGTTGCAGTGAGACAATTTTTTATGTAACCACAGTTTACACTTCAAAGACAAAAGTCAAGCGACTTTTATATGCAATTCCTATCGCGCTAATCGCCTCTGTTGTCGGCTCGGTTGTTGCATGCCTAGTATGCAAAATAATTTAAGGCGATGCGATAGGCGATTTGAGGCGATTTAATCGCCTTTTATTTATTGTTCTTGTCCTCATAATATCTATGTTTGCCTTCCGCTTCAATTATGGCGAGATTTGATGAAAGCGTTGCAAAAAAGAGGCGCAATTTATGCAAATCCTCTTTTTCAAACTTTTTTGAAATGCAAATTGCAAGACTGCCAGCAAGCGAGACCATTTCAGGGCCACTCATATCAATTTTTCTTTCATTTTCCATGATAATATGTATGTCATTGCCGTCATTCTTGATAAACTTTTTAAAACGTCAATCCTTTAGGAAGTTTTCTTCCGCCAATTGTAACCCAGTTGTCCTCACTTGTAACGTTTACTCTTTCGTCATTTATGAAGCTGTCTGATATATACTCGCCTCCAATCTCTTCTCCTGTAATTATTCCA
>CATKXS010000028.1 GCA_949841045.1 uncultured Clostridia bacterium
AAGCCACGCTAAGTTCTTTGCACTTGAAATGTAATACACTCCGTCTGAGTTTTGATATGGTTTTTCAGCATACTTTACCCATGTTTCTTGCCATACGCCATTGAATTCAAGCACTGCCCCATTCATAACAGAAAGTCCGTTAACGGACTCGCCTTCGTAGTATTTCTCGCCGTCATACTGCCAGTACAATAATTGATAACCAAACTTTGTATACAAACCTGAAATCTCATATTCCTCTGTATATCTCAGTGTTACCGACTTCTGTTTGTCAAATATTATTGTATAGCTGTTTTCTAGCCAGTTTGGGGTGAGAGTTGCGTTACTTGTAATATTAACAATGCTTGTCTCAAAAATTTCCTTATCGTCTATTTGCCATTTGTCATGTTTGAATCCTGTTTTTTGCACTATGGGTAAAGTACCAAATTGACTATTATAGACAACATCCTTTTTATATATTCCATCTTCAAGTCTCCAGCTATCGTCAATAGACGAAATCTCACCGCCAACAAGGTCTAAGCTTATTGTAAAAGTTTTTGGTGTAAAACGCGCTGTCAATGTGACATTTGAGGTTATATCCCATTTATTTGCACTTGTTCCGTCAGGGAGATAATATTGTTTTCCATTGTAAAAATATCCAACAAAATCATAGCCTGGATGACTTGGCGGAGTAATCTTTGGCATGTCCTGATTATAACTAGCAGTAGCTGAGCCTGTATAGATTGTTGTTCCTTCTGGGTGCCCAGAAAAAACCACATTAAAATTTGATAACCAATATGCATAAAGCGTGCCACCGCTTATTTTATCCCAATTGCGAACGCTTTCTCCATTTTCGTCAATATATTTTGTTCCGCCACCATTTCTCTCAGTATAATAGCCCATAAAAGCATAACCAGCCTTTGTTGGTACTGACACTTTAGGCATTGCTGATTGATATTGCGCATAAACGCTAGTACTGCCGCTACCGCCATCATTATTTAGAGAAATGTAATAGGAGGCATTTTTATAATGAGCATAGAGAGTTGTATTTGCATACATTTTTGCACCATTTTTTTTAATTTCCGTACCGCCTGTAGGCTGTGTAAACCAACCGTCAAAAACTTGATAGAGGTTTGGCGCTTTAACACTTAAATCGTTTGAAAGCGGGATAAGCATATAATCACCAGAATAAATTTCTGTATATGCCATTGTGCTATCTCCTCTAAAAATGCTACCTCTTGCCGTTGATGGAAGAACTAATGTTCCACCATTTGGATTATATGTCAAAGTGTAAAGATAGTTTTTATTTACTGTAAATATCACATCTACTGCCTGATAGTTGCTTTGGAAGCCAAAAGATGTATAATAAGGATTTGACACTACACTATTATTCATTTTCATCTGCTGAACTGAAAAACCATTTGCAGGCAATGCTGTAATCTTATTTAAACTTTCACCACTTGACACCTCATATCCACCTCTATCGAATATTGATACTTGATAATCATCGTCCGAATACAGGTCGAGTTCTAACTCGCATCTTGTTTTTATTCCAGAAATTAAACTTCCAGAATTTGAATCGCGATAAGAAAGATAAACATTTATGACACCATTGCCTGGAGATATTGACGCATTAGTATTTTGGTTTTGCAATTTATTTTGTCCACCATTTGTAAACAAACCGACTAACGCAAATACGCCAGAAATAAAAGAAATAAAAGCTATAAGAATACCTAGTACGTAACCTTTTTTCATATCACGCTCTCCTTATATCTCCATTTTACCCCCCCCCGAAAAAAGTCAAGCATTTTACCATGATTTCAAGAATCTCTGAAAACTTAAGGGGGTAAAATGTCTTTTTTCTGCGCTAGCAGTCCTTAATTGGAGGGAGATTGGGACGGGGAAACAATAGTAATTTTAATATGCAATGTTAAAATTACGTGTTTTAGCTGTTAGGCAAACCTTTATCTTTTAATAGAAAGTATTTACTTTCTAGGTTTGCCGTGTCAGCGTTAAGAAACATTGGCGCCTCCCCAGCGCTACCCCCCCCCGAAAAAAGTCAAGCATTTTACCATGATTTCAAGAATCTCTGATAACTCAAGGGGGTAAAATATCTTTTTCTTGGCTAGCATCACTTAAAATGAAAAATTCTCAAACAAAAAAAGGGCTTTATACCCTAATTTTTAAAAAACAACTTGCATTTTTAAATTAAACAAACAAAAAGCGGAAACACGGAACGCAACAAACTTAAACTTGTCTATATACTTTACGATAGAAAGCGGATAATCCGCATGGGTAACCCACGGAACGCAATATATATAAACTTGTCTACATACTTTACGATAGAAAGCGGATAATCCGCACTAAAACTTAATCACCTCATATCCAGACCTAAAACGAAAATTTTGACGCAAAATATCATAGGCTTGAATTTCTCCCATACCTCCAAACTTTACGCTTGCGAGTTTTTCATAATCTGTATTGGCAAGAAGCCTCATTGCACTATATGCCGAATTGGGCACTTTTACACAAAGAGCATTTTTGCATGCTGGGCAAACAAGCTCACCTATTTCAAGATTGAGATACATAGTAGACATGATTGACCCACAAGACGAACATTTGCTTGTCAAAAATTCATAGCCCATCGCTTTAAATACAAAGAGCAAGAATTTGTCAAGACAATAATACTTTTTAACGTTTTCATAACATATAGTTTTCAGCGCTTTAATGAGTTCAATAAAAAGAGGCGGATTTGAACCGCTTGCAATCTTGTTCACCACATCAATTATCGCACAAGCCTCATAATACCTATCTATATCCTTTGATATGTCATAGAAATTGTCAATTATATCAACGCCTGTGATAATATTAGTTTTGCCTTCCTCTATGATGAACTCACCAAAAGTGAAAGGTTCTTTTGCCGACTTAAGCTTGGCTTTATCCCCGCGTACGCCACGCATTGAAATTGTAAGTTTGCCCTTTTCAAGGCTAAATAATGTAATAAGCTTGTCCTTCTCTTTGACGTTGACACCACCTATTACAACTGCTTTTACTTTTGTAGATGACACTTTTTACATCTCCATTTCTTCTTCTTGGGCTAGGCAATTGTCATATTCACGGATAGCCCAGATAAGTCCGAGCGCATCATGAATTTCACCAGTCTTACTGAAAATATCCCACCATTCAAGCATGTTTTCTTTTAAATATTCTCTTTCGCTTTTCATGACCTGCCTCCCTTTGTAAATATAGTATATACCAAAAATATTTAAATCCACAAATATTTTTGATAAAATTTTTATAACTTTGTCGATGTTTTATTTTTACCTATTAATCTTAGTTTGCGTCAATTTAAGCTTTTTATACTTTCCGCTCACTTTTTGTTGAGAAAGAAAACTTTATTGAAAATTTTAAACCTAATAAAGAAAATGCAAGGGCAAATTTAAAGCCTTAAAAATCTGAAATTTTAACCGCTCACTTGACATTTGCCCATGAAAATTCTTGTAGTTTGTCAATTATTGAATAATGAAATTAGGTGAATTATTGTTGAAAACGGATATAAAAATATTCCTACATGTAAAAATAGGTATTGGATAATTTCTACCCATGTGACATTCGTTAAAATTTAAATTGCAAGGCATATTACCTCCTGTAATTACAGCCCTCCTATACATTATATTTTTAAAATAAGCTTTGCGACATTCTTTTAAATAAATTGATATAAAATTATTGCTTTTTTATAACAAATGTTTTAAAATATATATCGGTTAAAAAATAATTTTATATTTAAAAAAAGGAGAAATGAAATGAAGAAATTTTTTAAAGATTTTAAAGCCTTCATCAGTCGTGGAAACATCATTGATATGGCTGTCGGCGTAATTATTGGCGGTGCCTTCTCTGCTATCGTAACAGCACTCGCAAATAAGATTATCATGCCAATCATCAACTGGCTTCTTGCTCTTGGCGGAAGCGGACTTGACTCTGCTTACACTTTCCTTAAAAAGGTATATTCGACTGAAATAGACGCGGCTGGAAATTACATTGTTGACCTCTCAAAAAGTATATACATTGACTGGGGCGCATTCATAACAGCCATCATCGATTTCCTTCTCATCGCTCTCGTACTTTTCCTTATCATGAAAGCTGCTATGAAAAGTTCAGCGCTACTTAGAGAAGCTGGCGAGAAAGCTAAACAAGGAAAACTTACTAAAGAACAAAAGAAAGAACTCAAATCTCTTGGCATAGACAAGAAAGATAAAGAAGCAGTCGCTCTCTACTTTGAAGGCAAAAAACAAGAAGAAGATAGAATTAAAGCTGAAGAAGAAGCGAAGGCAAAGGCTGAGGAAGAAGAAAGACTTAAAAACTCAACTGAATATCTTCTTAAAGAAATCAGAGACCTTTTAGCAGAGAACAAGGCTCTCAAAGAAGAAAAAACAACAAAATCTAAATAAAAAGTAAAAGCACTCAAAAACTTTGAGTGCTTTTTATTACTAAATTTTAAATCTGAAATTTTTATTTACTTATCTCCCCTTCATCTTCTTTTAAAACCCCTTTATCACAAGAAGCGCTTTTCTCTTTTGTTGAATAATACTCGTAAACAGCCTTTTTAAAGTTCTTTAAAAATTTGTTTTTTGATTTCTCGGAAAGCATTGGCAGGCTCATGTTTGGATTACTATCAGCAAACTCAAGCACCATCAAACTATCATCTTCAAGCCTTAAGAAATCAACCCTTGTAAATGAACAAGAAGCGCCATTCTTTCTGACAAGTTTTCTGCCTTCTTCTATCTTGGCTTTATCAGGAGTGATTTCGTGAGGTGTTGGATAATCGGGCCACTTGCTTGGCGTATATTCAAGCGCATATTGAAATTCATCGTTGACAAAATACATTTGGACTTCGCCCTTGAACTTCATTTTAGGTTGCAAGACTTCCTTTTTTAACACCAAACCATCAAGGTCTTTTCTTTTTACCTCAACCATATCAAAACCATCATAAGACATGTATGGCTTTTTGATATATGTATCGACTTCAGGCAAAAGCACAAGGTCCTCCATATTGTCAATTGTTGGAACAACATTAAAGCCTTCTTTATATAAATCTACAAGCACCTTTTTCCCCAGTCTGTCAAATTGCAATTTCCCGTCTAACGAATTTACTATTTTTACTTTTGACAGACGAACTCTATTTAAAAATAAGTCAAACTGCTCTAAACAGTCTTTATATGTGTCTTCATTTAAATCCCACGCATTTTTAAATATAAGCAAATCATATATGTCTTCAAATTTGTTGTTTAGAGGAAAATCCAACAAGTCCACCTTGTGACCATCTTCAGCAAATGCCTTAGCTATAAGAAAGTCCTCTTCTGTGCAACATTCCTTAAAACTTGTAATTACTGCTATCTTCATATTCATTTCTCCTTTGATAAGGAAAGTATAACACATTATAAAAAAAAAGAAAATGGATTTTAATAAAAATCTTTTTCCATTTCCCTTATAAATTATTTTCTGCCTCACCTTCCCTATATGCCAAATCTTCAGCAATGGAAATCTTTCTATCTATATCTGCAAGTCTAATTTCAAATTCATGCATTTTTTTGTTTAATTCTATTATCTGCCATCTATTAAGTTCAATTTCACACGGATTTGAAAAATAATCTTCACCACCAAACTTATTTAACTGAACCTTCGTGGTTAGTCCTAAATTTTTAAATCCTTTTGTCTCTTCAGTCAGCCTTTTAAGGTCTTTATAGCCAACTTCAAAGCAACAAACATCTTTTTTCTGACCATACTTCTGAATGTTTTTGAACTTCAATTTTAATTCAAAAGACAGACTGACTTTGCTTTTTAGAAAATTATCTTTTAAAACATTTAATCTCTCAATTTCCTTAAGTGGGTTCTTTTTAACAAATTCTTCTAGCGATGAATAGACTTGTTTACTGTCCATATTACATTTACTTGCATCTAAATATTGAACATAATAATCATCTCGTTCGCTTTTCAAAACAAACTTTTTGATATACTCTTTTGCAAGTTTTTCTCCTAAAAAACAAATTCCTAAAACTTCAGGATTGCAAAACGCCCTTACTTCATAAATACTAGCCATAAACCACCCTTTTAATATTTGTACATTATATATATGCCTAAGGCGAAAATTTTAACATACAAAAATGAAAGATGTCATAAAAAATATAATTTTGTAGAAGTACATTAACATAATGAAATATAAAATAATTTATTAAGGTGTTATACCCACGATTTGACTAGACTTTTGACTAGACTTTTGACACAAAATGAGTCACAAATTAAAAATTTAAAAAAAAGAGACACAACATGTAGTGGTGGCTGCGTCTCTTAAATACTACTGGTGGAA
>CATKXS010000029.1 GCA_949841045.1 uncultured Clostridia bacterium
CTTTTACCTGGAGAAAAAAGCATAACCGTTACAATTATCAAAAATGCAGCGATAATTGCAATCAGTAAGATTAGCAAATAAGTTGCAAAGCCTTTTTTTACATTTCCTTTAGCCATAATCTCCTCCTTAGATACATTGTAACATATTCTTAGTCAAAATACAATATTTTTAAAAGCAAAATTTAATCACTTTCAATTAGTCAAGCACAGCTTTAATTCTTCTAATTCCGCTAGATGATGATTCTTCTTTTAAAATTTTAAAATGATGAAGTTCTTTAGTATTCTCAGCATGAGGACCACCACAAATTTCTTTGCTAACGTCTCCAATTGTATAAACTTTTACTTCCTGACCATATTTGTTTGTAAAAATGCCTTCAGCTCCACTATTTTTTGCGGCCTCTAAACTCATAACTTCGCAAACAACTGGGATTTCTCTTTTGATAGCATCATTAACAAATTTCTCGATTTCATCAAGTTCTTCTTTAGTCATTTTATGGTCTAGATTAAAGTCAAAACGTAATCTTTCTGGCGTAATATTAGAACCTCTTTGTTTTACATCATAACCATACTTATGCTGAAGAGCCGCAAGAAGTAAATGAGTTGCAGTATGAAGATATGCACTCTGTTTTGAGCCGTCTGCAAGTCCACCTTTGAATTGCCCAGCAGAAGCCTGACGAGATTTCTCTTGGTGCTGTTTAAAGCATTCTTCAAATTCTTTTTCGTCTACCTCATAACCTCTCTCTCCTGCAAGCTCCTTTGTAAGTTCAAAAGGAAAACCAAAGGTATCATAAAGTCTAAATACTGCCTTTCCACCAATTTTATTTTCAACAATCTCACCTGATTTAGCGGCGAACTCTTTATGTCTTTCAATTCCGCTAATAACTTTTTCAAATTCTTTATGTCCCTCTTCAAGAGCCTTTGAGAATTTTTCAACTTCCTTTAAAAGTTCATCTTTAATAAGTTGTCTATTTGACGCAACATCTTCATAATCTTTTCCATATCTATCAACATAGAAATCAACAAGGTTAGCAAAACGTTTTGCGTCAAAACCGATATATCTTGCACAGTTTATAGAACGTCTTATAAATCTTCTTAAAATATAGCCTTGTCCAACGTTTGAAGGAACAACACCACGTGCATCACCAAGTATAAACACTGAAGAACGAATATGGTCGGTAATAATTCTATAATATTTGGTTGCTTTTTCATCGTTGTCATATTTAAGAACAGCGTGACTTTCAATGAGCTTAATTGCATCATGTAATGTGCCAACATCATAAACGCTCTTTGAACCAGTAAGAACAGCAACAGTACGTTCAAGTCCCATTCCAGTATCAATGTTTGGTCTCGAAAGTTTTTTAGCCTTCTCGCCAGCATTCTCTACTAAGAATTGCATGAAAACGTCATTCCATATCTCAAGATATTTTCCGCAGTCGCAAGCTGGAGAACATTCTTTACAACATTTTGGTTTGCCAGTATCATAAAACATTTCGGTATCAGGTCCACAAGGTCCTACACCTCCGCCGAGAGCCCACCAGTTGTGTTCTTTTGGAAGATAAAAGATTTCTTTAAGTCCGCATTCTTTCCAAGCGTTAAATGCCTCTTCATCTTTAGGTGCTGTTTCGTCACCCTCAAATACTGTGACAGCAAGCCTGTCAACAGGAATATTCAAATACTCTGGGCTAGTCAAAAATTCATAGCTCATTTTTATCATTTCTTTTTTATCGCATTTGCCAAGCGTCCAGTTTCCAAGCATTTCAAAGAAAGTAAGGTGGCTTGCGTCACCTACAAGGTCAATATCGTTTGTTCTTATGCAACGCTGAACATCGTATATTTTATCGCCAGCTGGGTGTTCTTCACCAAGAAGATAAGGCACAAGCGGATGCATGCCTGCAGTAGTAAAAAGTACAGTTGGGTCATTCTCAGGAATTATTGAACTGCTAGGTATTTTCTTAAATCCATGTTTCTCAAAAAATTTAAACCATAATTCTTTAATATATTCATCAGTAATCATAATCATCTCCATTTTTAAGTTTAGCACAACTCCATTTAAAAATCAAACAAAATTAATGTTAGTAAACGGTTTCTTTAAGATAAAGTCCGCATGCAGGCATTGTCTGCCCAGCTTTAGTTCTATCGCCCTCTTTAATAGCCATTTTTATATCCTCAAGCGAAAGAATGCCCATTGAATAGTCAACCAAAGTGCCAACAATAATTCTCACCATGTTATATAAAAATCCACTGCCAGTAACGCTTACTATAACAAAATCGCCATCTTTTTCAACTGATATTTTATACACAGTTCTCGTGTAATCAGAAACGCAAGCATTTGCCGAACAAAAACCTTTAAAGTCATGGGTTCCTTTAATAACCTTTGCACCTTCTTTCATCTTGTCAATATCAAGTGGATTTTTCATCCAAGAGGCTCTGTTTGCAATAAAAACATTCTTTTGATTATTGTTATAAATTTTGTACTCGTAAGTCTTCTTTTTTATTGAAAAACGAGAATGAAAATCTTTATCAACCTCTTTTGCCTCTTTAATATAAATATCTTGAGGGAGAGCATTATTTAGTACATACCCAAGCTTTGAAACAGGTATAGGCGCTTCAAGGTCAAAATGTGCCGTTTGATTTAAAGCATGGACTCCGGCGTCAGTACGTCCACTTCCAAATACTTCCACATTTTCCCCAATACTCCTTAATATGGCGTCTTCGATTTCACCTTGAACCGTTCTCTTGTCTGGTTGTTTTTGCCAACCGTGAAAATTTGTTCCATTATATTCAATTGTAAGCCTTATTCTTTTCATAGAAATTATTTTATATAAAATTGAAAGCTTTGTCAATTTAATAAATATAATTGACTTAAATAAAATAAAATACTATAATTTAAATTAGAATTTTACAGGAGGAATTATGAAAACAATTATTACAGATGCTTCAATGGCTGTTGGTCATATTGCGTATAAATTATCACAGGTTATTCCAATTTACCCAATTACACCTTCAAGCCCTATGGCAGAATATGCCTCCGCACTTTCTAGCAAGGGTGAAAAAAATATTTTAGGACAAGACGTTAAAATTGTAGAAATGCAGTCTGAAGGAGGCGTTGCTGGAGCCATGCACGGAGCTCTCGCTTCTCACGCTTTAACAAGTTCTTTTACTTCAAGTCAAGGTCTACTTCTTATGATTCCAAACATGTTTAAAATGGCTGGCGAATGTTTGCCTGCCGTTTTACATGTTGCGTCAAGAACAGTGGCAACTCATGCCCTTTCTATTTTTTGTGACCACTCAGATATTATGGCAACTCGTAGCACAGGGTTTATAATGCTTGGCTCTAGCTCTGTTCAAGAAGCGCACCATATGGCTCTTGCATCTCATATGCTTGCACTTGACTGCTCACTGCCCGTCCTTCATTATTTTGACGGTTTTAGAACTAGTCATGAACTTCAAAAAATCAAAGTATTTGAAGATGACGAAATAAGAGAACTGCTTGGAAATTGCCAAGAAAAGTTTTTAAATTCTTATGAAGATAAACAATTTGGAACAGCACAAAATCCAGACGTATTTTTCCAAAATAGAGAAAGAAATGAGGAAAATTACCAAAAAATTGAAGAAAAACTATCAAAAATCCTTGAAAAACTTAATATTAAGCTTGGAACAAGCTATAAACCATATGAATTTTATGGTGATGAAAAAGCTGAAAATATTATTATTGCAATGGGCTCTTCTTGCAAAACAATTGAAGAATATATTGACAATAATAAGGATAAAAAAATAGGGCTTATTAACATTAGACTTTATAGACCTTTCTTTAGTGACCTCTTTTTAAAAGAACTTCCAAAGTCAGCAAAGACTATAACAGTACTTGATAGAACAAAAGAAAATGGAGCAAATGCCCCACTCTATCTTGATGTTATCTCAGCTCTTAATAGTGGCAGATTAAACATAAAAGTTTTAAGAGGAAGATATGGTCTTGGAGGTAAAGATTTTACACCAGCATGCGTTGAAGCAATTGTAAAAAACATGAGCCAAACTTCTCCAAAAGATGATTTCACAGTTGGTATTGATGACGACATGTTTAATACTTCCCTTCCACTTGGAAACAACCCTTATGATGAAGAAAGTTTTACTATTAAGATTTTCGGATTGGGCTCTGATGGCTCAGTATCTTCAAGTAAGTCAACCATCAAAATCTTGGGCGAAAATTATGATAAATATGTTCAAGGATATTTTGAATACGATTCAAAAAAATCTGGAAGTTTGACAAAATCTCATTTAAGATTGTCAGATAAACCTATCAAAAGTGAATACCTTATAACAAACTCAAACCTCATTTCAATCAATAACTTCTCTTTTATAGATCGTTATGATTGTCTTGATGGACTAAAAGAAAATGGAGTTGTCCTAATAAATACAATTTTTAATAGCAATGATATTGACAGAGTTTTGCCAAAGAATTATGTCGAAAAACTCAAATCAACACATTCAAAACTCTTTGTAATAGACGGACAAAAAATAGCACGCGATAATGGTCTTGGCAGTAAAATCAATATTATTATGCAGGCCGCGCTCTTTAAATGTGCAAAACTTCTTAATGATGAAGATATTATCTCTAATATGTCTATCGCCATTCAAAAAACTTTCCAAGTTAAAGGTCAAGAAGTTGTAGACAAAAACATTTCAGCAATGAAAATAGCATTATCTTCTGTCAATGAAATTAATGTTAGTGCTCTTACTGGCTGTGAAATAAAACAAAGAAATGAAAATATCGATAACAAATTCTATAATGACATTATGCTCCCAATAAGAAATCTCAAAGGTGACAGCATTAAAGTTTCTCAATTTACTGCTGACGGCTCAACCCCTCTTGCAACAAGTCAATTTGAAAAACGAGGAATTGCTTCAAGGCTTCCAAATTGGATAAAAGAAAACTGTATTCAGTGTGGTCAATGCGTTATCGCATGCCCTCACTCTGCACTCAAAGCTTTACTTGTCGATACAAATATTGCAAAAGAAGATTTTGTTAAAGCAATCGGACTTAACGGCAAATCTTTCAAGATTTTACTTTCTCCAGATGATTGCACTGGTTGTGGTGTATGTGCAAATACCTGCCCTGCAATTAAAAAAGCTCTTGAAATGAAAGGCACTGAAGAGGTCTATGAAGAAAAAGCAAAAGCGTATAGAGAAGAAATAACTTTAAAACGCGAAAAACAAACTCTTTTCTCAGATGCAATGGCGAAAGGACTTCAATTTAAAGATAGTTTATTTGAATTCTCAGGTGCTTGTGCCGGCTGTGGCGAAACGTCTTATATAAAAATTTTAACCATGCTTAATGGAAGCAATATGATGATTGCAAACGCGACTGGATGTTCTTCAATTTATGGCGGAACATTTGGCTCATGCCCTTATGGAAAGGATGAAAACGGTGGAATATTCTGGGCAAACAGCCTATTTGAAGATAATGCCGAATTCGGACTTGGAATTAAACTTGGAAATGCTTACAATAAAAATAAAGACAAAAAAGTTTGGATTATAGGCGGAGATGGATGGGCTGATGATATTGGTTTTGGCGGACTTGACCATATTCTTGCAAGTGGTGAAGATATAAACATTTTAGTTCTCGATAACCAAAGTTACTCAAACACTGGCGGTCAAGCAAGCAAAGCAACACCTACTGGAGCAATCGTTAAATTTGCAGATAGCGGAAAAAAGGTAGCCAAGAAAAATCTCGGACAGATTGCCCTCACCTATAAAGATGTCTTTGTAGGTCAAGTTGCTCTTGGTGGAAATATGAACCACTGCATTAAGACAATCAAGGAAGCGCAAGAATACAAAGGAGTAAGTATTATAATCGCCTATGCGCCATGCATAAATCAAGGTTTCGAACTTGCAAACATGATGAATGAAACAAAAAAAGCCGTAGAATGTGGCTTCTGGCCAATATATAAATACAACCCTACTGATAAACAATTGTCACTTGACAGCAACTTAAATGAGGACGGATATTTTGACTTCCTTAAAGGTGAAAGACGTTTCCAAATTACAATGGAAAAAGGAAAACATGAGCTTCTTGAAAAACAAAAAGAACAAG
>CATKXS010000030.1 GCA_949841045.1 uncultured Clostridia bacterium
TTTATTCAAAATATCATTTGGGTTTACACAAGATACAATTTATTAGTACTGTAATTTGGAGTTAAAAAGATTGATTTTGAATTAAAATATTATTCGTAAACTAAACGAAAGCAAAATTTAAACGATAAAAATAGGTGTATTTTACACCTAATATGCTGGTGTGGCTCAGGGGTAGAGCAGCGCACTCGTAATGCGCAGGCCGTGGGTCCGATTCCCACCACCAGCTCCACAGAAGTGCTTATATTCAAGCACTTTTATTATTTTTTAATAACGAGTTTTGTGTATCTAATTTTGCAAAAATACATCTAAAATCCAAATTTAAGACTGAAAATGTAAATCACGAGAGCAACCGATTATAATGGCAACTTTTAAACTCAAAACACTATCTAAAACTGCCTAAATACACCTAAATTTGCCCAATTAGGTGTAAATAGGTGTATGAGTTCAGTGATTATAGCTGTGTCAATATATATAAATGTTTGAGTGGTAAAAATATAAAAATAAAAAATTTTCAACTTTTTTTGAAAAAAGTATTGACATTTGAAAAATGTGATGTATAATATGGACATAAAAAGGGAGTAGTTTCCACTGCGAAAGGTGGTCACAAAGCGTCAATACGAAGAAAAATCTTCCGCTTTGTGAGAGCAAAAACGCTTTAACAAGACTTTTTGAAGAAATTCAGAAGGTCTTGTTTTTTGTTTCTTTCTGAATAAAAATTAAAATTTTAAAAGGAGAAAAAATTATGGGATTAAAATCAAAGATTTGTCTTGGTCTTGCAATTGTTGGTGCTTGTGCAATGTTGGGTGGAATGACAGGTGCGATAACAACAGGAGTTTTGGCAAACGAACATCAAGAAAAAGCTTTTGCATTGCTTAAAGCTGACGAAACATACAGATTGACAACTGAATTTAATGCTGAAAAAAACGAATTTGAATTTATAACAGAAAAATATGTTTTTGGTGAAATCAGCGAAATTGAATATAAAATTTCTGAAATGCAGTTTGAGAATACTGAAAAGAGTTATGAAGACGATTTAAGAAATCTTGAATCAAGAGAACATCTTCAAACTTTGATAAAATCAGTGCCAAAGGATGAAGAGTGCGCAAAAGAATATGAAAAATCACAAAAACTTGGCACGGCTATGGTCGGATGTGGTTTTGCAGCAATGGGTGGAGTTGCGGCAATAATACCTCTGGCTGTTGATGAAATCAGATCAATAGTAAATTATAGGGAGAGATGATTTAAGGAATATTATTTTGCCTAAAATACTTATACATCTTTTGATTTATAAGAGCATTTATGATAAGTTGCGAATGTGAAAGGTGGGGCAATTTATTGACAAGCATCAGTAAATTTTATATAATTATGATATATGAATTTAGGAGAGGTATATGGGAAAAATAATTAGAATAAAAGAAGATTTTATCAAAAATACGGATCTTGTTGAAATCATAGAACAGCATGAAACTAATCATGAAGCATTGCGTTTGGTGGTTGATAAGATAGATTTATTTGAATGCATAAATAAGATTAAAAAGGTTTGTAAGCTACTCTCTGAAGAGAATATTCAAGTTAGGCTTATTATTGACGGAAATGTAAACGAAAAAGATGTTAATGATCGCCCGTATATTTACACCCTACAAGAAGTCGAACGGTTGATAGAATTGAATAATTTTTTGGCTGAAAACGCAAATATAGAGCAAGTTGGATTTACAGATGAAAGAAAAATTGATGATTATTTAAGTTGGAGAACTGAAAAGAATCTTTGGAGTTTGCAGCAAGTTTTAGATGCGAATGAGAAATTAAATGCAATCGTGGATGATATTAAAAAATTAAATTTATCTCCATTTGAGACCATGCTATTTATCCATGATTATGTTGCGAACAGTTTCTCTTATAATGGGAATGACTTAAATAGGAATTCTAATGCTACCATTATGGGAGCCTATCAAGGAGATGGACTTGTTTGTGCTGGTGTGAGTTCTTTGACGAAGGCGATAATAGATAAGTTACAAATTCAGGGACTGTCTTGTGAATTCATAGACGCTTCTATCCACGAAGATCCTGATACTGAACAACTTAAAGAATATGAAAAATATTTATCTGATAAACCTGAATTAAAATGGGACTATAATAGATATAAAAAATATGGATCAACCGAACGTCATAGACTATGTTTAATTCATTTAAATGATGAAAAATATAACATATATGGAAGTTATCTTAATGATGCTACTTGGGACAATTCAAAACATAGTTTTGCAATGTGTTGTTATCCTGTTGGTGATGTTTTAAACTTTTCTAAAGTACATTTCGTACAATTAGAAAGTGATGTTGACAAAGCCATAGGATGTGCAGATTTGGATAGGGATGCTGCAAAGCTAGCTAAGTTGCAAGAAAAAGGTAAATATATTCCTTATATTGTGCAAAAATATGGAGAGCAATCCAAACCTATTGAATTGTCAAAATATCAAAAAGCTATTGAAGTTGTTTGTACAAGTATGCTTGATGAAGATGAACAAATCACAAAGGGAAAAGTAGAACAATATTTAAAGAATTCTGCAAAACAAGCCGCAGAGATATTCACCGATAAAGCGCATAATAAGTTTGTCAACAGCTTTGAGAATAGTGCCAATCGTGAAGTGTAATAAACTTGGACAAGTCGAAAATAAACTTGTCTTTTTTATTAGTGAAAAGCGACAAAGTTAGAAAAATTTCACCTCCTAACCGATTTCAAAAACCTGTCCCTATATAGTATAGAGGAGATAAAATTATTTTTAAATTTTTTGTCAAAATCACATTTACTGCCTAAACTTTTCCGTTAAAAATGTCCTCATAATAATATAGGGGTAAATGAAGAACAACAGAACAAAGCCGTTTTTTTGTTAAAAAAATATTTAAAAGTTTAGTGTAAAAAATGTCATAAAATAAAGGGATTTAGGCACTTTCTTGTCATACGATTGCCCTATATAAGTAGAGGAACAAAAATCTTTTAGTATGTTTTGGAAAATCGTTAAAACACCGTCCCCAATTTTAATAATTTTGTAGTTAATAATATGAGGGCTGAAAAACAAATAGCAAAAATTAAGACTTGAGCCGCACAAGTCTTTTTTCTTTGTGGAATAGAAAAACAAAAATAAAAGGAGGTAAAAATGAAAAAAATCAAAAGTGACAGAGTGTTTGAGAAGAAGTTGCGCATTTATGATATTCGCTTTATGGAAGAGCTGAATGAGTTTTATCAAAAGCATAGCAAAGAATATCCAAATGTAAATGATTTTCTGACTTCTTTAATTCGGACTGGTTTGGATGTTGAGAAGATTGCTGACAAAAATTATTCTGACTATGCTGGCAAGTTTGCAAGCATTTCTAATAAATTAACTGACATTCAGAAAAGTGTTGACGATAGCAATCGTGGATTTTTGTATAACTTAAAAGATATCATTTGCACAATGCTTGTGTCTCAAAAAATATTGATGAGAATTTACAACATGGCGCTTGCAAATAACGAAGGATTGCCACTCAATAACGAACTTGTCAAAGCAAGTTTCTATGATGACTTGCCAGCTGAATTGCAAGAAATGGAGAAAGAAATTAAAGATTTTTATGCCAACAAATATTTCAAAGATGTTGATGATAAAAAGCAAGAAAATAACGAAAAGGAATAGAATTTTATAGCAAGCAGGATAAGAAGTGGGACATTTTGAGAGATTTTTCTGGTATTTGCCCATAAAATAAAGGATTTTATTGGGTCAAACGAAAAATCTCTGTGGCACAAAATCGCCTCACTTCTCTTTTTGGAAAGCAAGTGGGATACCCACTTCTTTTTTATTGTTTAAATAGAATGAATGATAGATTTAAAAGCTTAAAAATTAAACAATAAGGAGTAAAAAATGAACAATCAACAACTGAATATAAACAACTTAATACAAGATGAAGTAAGCAGAATTTCAACTAAATATAACAAAGACTTTTTAGACTGTGAGGACATTATGAAAATCACAGGACTTGGCAGAGATAATGTAAGACAGCTTTTGCGAAGCAAGAATTTTCCAACAACAAAAGTTGGCAAAAGACAAGTTGTAAGCGTGCTAAATTTTGTGCGATATATCACATTGCAAAATCAAAGCGAGGTGGCAAATGGCTAAAAATAAGACAAGAAACAACACTCGACGGGGCAATAACGAAGGTTCAATCTTTCAAAGAAAAAATGGACAATGGGTGGGAGCAATCACAATTGGATACAACGCCGATGGAGTTCAACAAAAGAAAACGGTCTATGGTAAAACACGAAGTGAGGTTGAAGGTAAACTTGCAATTTATAGCAATAGAATAAAATCGAACACTTTTGAAAAATTGGAAAACTACTCTGCTGCCGAGCTTATGAAAGAGTGGCTTCTGCTTTTCAAAAAGAATACTGTGTTGCCGAGGACATTTCAAAGTGATATGCAAATTTTTAAAAATCATATCGAGACTGAAATTCGTGGGATGAAATTGCAAGATATTGACGATATTGTCATTCAAAAAGTTCTAAACAAGATGATTGAAAATGATTATAGTTTGAGCATGGTGAAGAAAACGAAATTTATTTTTAACCAGTTTCTTGATTATTGCGAACAGTCAAAATGGATTCCGTTCAATCCTGCACGAAAAGTGAAAGTGAGGATTAAAGACAAAAAAGTCTATTCGGGACAAATGAAATATAAGGCTCTTTCGCCAGAGCAAAGAACGCAGTTTTTGGAAATGTTGAACGATGATCCAAGAAAATTTTTAAAGCCACTTTGCTATTGTTTGATGTTTGGTGGGCTTCGCATTGGTGAGGCGCTGGGCTTGCAATGGAAAGACATTGATTTTGAAAGAAAGTCAATTTTTGTGGATAAGGCAGCAACGCTTGTGCCGAAGTTTGACCATGAAGGGAATGTCCTTTCAAGAAAAACTGAAATTGGCGACACGAAAACTGCTTGCTCTATTCGTGAAGTGCCTATGCCAAATATTTTGATTGCAACATTGTCCGATTGGAAAGAACAACAAAAAATTAATGGGCAAAACTTACATCAAGATTTTACAAATAAGGAGAGTTTTGTGTTTTGCGAGGATGACAATAAAGTGCGGACATACAGCTCTTGTCGGCTTACATTTGACAGATTTAAGAAGGCACATAAAATCAAAGACTGGCACATTGGATTTCATGGATTGCGCCACACTTTTTCAAATATGCTTTTTGAAGAGAATGAAAATCCAAAGATTATTCAACAACTTTTAGGTCATAAAGATGTCCGAACGACGATTACAGTTTACAATTCTGTTGACCAAGATTATATCCGAAAATCAACTGAAAAATTGAATGAGAAATTTAAGGTTGAAAGTTTGGATAATCAGGAGGGGAAGACTTTACCAACTGACTTTGAAAATTATACTGATGAACAATTGGATGAAATTATTGAAAAACTTGAAAAACAAAGAGAGCGGAATCGAAGAAATAAAGATTTCGAAATGTGATTTTTGTTGGCATAAAAACTTGAATATGGAAAATTTGAGTGATAGACTTGGATTGACGAAAGGTTGAAGAGAGAAATTCCTTCAACCTTTTGCATTTTTGGGAAAGGAGTTGAAAGAAAATGAAAAAATTTATAATCAAAGCAAACAAATATTTAGATAGAGAGGTAGAAGGATATTATCATTGTGAATATATTGGATATCAAAAACATGGAAATCCTGATTTTATCAATCGTCTTAAAAACATGAGCAAACAATACAGCGAAACTGATTTAGTTGAGGATTTTGTGACAGTGGCTGAAAAACTTACTGCTGATTTAAAAGGCATTATTGGGACACA
>CATKXS010000031.1 GCA_949841045.1 uncultured Clostridia bacterium
AATTCAACCTATATTGCTAGTGCAGTGGCTAGTATTATTTACCTTGTTGTGTTTACATTACTTGGATATCTATCAATACGAAAAAAAGAATATTAATTTTAAAAGACCTTTTCACAAAGGTCTTTTTCTATGAGCTAAATTTATTGTAATGCATTAAAAGAGATAGGAGCAAATAATATGAAACTTGTAAAAGAAGATAATAAACAAATTAAAATAACCATTAAAGAGAAAGTCCCACAACTTGATATTAAAGATTTAGGAAATGTTGATATTATATCTATCACTGCTCTACAAAGATTATATAATATTAGTTATGATGACGCTGACATTGTAATGAAAAATTTAATATTACAAAATGCAGTAGATTGTATAGCAACATATAGAATTGTGTCAAAAGAAAAATTGATTAAAATGTGCAATTCTCTTGTTAAGTTTATGAGCAAACAAAAAATATTAAATGAGAAAAAATAGACTATTTCAAATTGAATAGTCTTTTTTTATGCACAGAATATCGCCAGAATTAACCAGACATACCTAGAATTAACGGAAATAGTTTGTTTAATAAAATATATATACTTGCTTATAAAGTGTCCCAGAATGTCAATTTTGAAACCATTTATTTTTTTGAAAAACTTTTAACCAAGAGTGTCAATTTCAAAAAATACGATTTATAATAACCTTGCCAAGCCAAAATAAAAAATCAAGGAGCGAATATGAAAAATCAAAATAAACATAAAAATATAATATACAAAAATGCAGATGACTTTATGCCTTACATCTTTGACTTTATAAAAGATTATTTAATCAAAGATACTTGCTACATAAATAGACTTGATAAAGTGCTTGATACAAAACTTTCTCAAATTCCTTTCAAAGAAAGAAAAGAAAAGTTGTCATTTATGATTCAATCCGAAAGTAAAGCCGTTTTGTGTCTATATTTTACATATACTTATTTAGCAGATTTGTATAAACATAGTGGTCGCATAGAATATAAACTTGAAGAAACTAAAATACCACTTATTGAAAATGAATTTAAAGATATAAAAACTTTTGAAAATGATTTGATAGAAATCTTATCAAACCTAATCAAAGACAAATTAAACGAAGTAATCCAAATCTCACTTGAAACTCATAATATGGAGCGAATCAAAGAACTGATTAGATTGTTATCAATATAGATTGAAACACAAGATATTCCCAGAGTTCACCAGTTAACCCCAATTAAACGAAAACAATCTTTTTAATAATTTATATTAACCAACTAAAAAAGTGTCCCCAAATGTAAGTTTTGGGACACTTGTTTTTTAAAACAATTTGTATGTACTATCAATTTGATATTCCAATAATCTTTTTAGTTTAATTTCATTTTCAACAAGAAAATTATATAAACTTTCAGTGTCTTTGTCCTTAATCACACCAACAACATTATTTGGCAACTTATCTTTATTATTAATGCTATGCAAAGTTTTTACGATTGAATCAAAAATTGCATTATGTAGACATTGCATAAATTCAGTGTTAGCATAGTTTACTTGCTCATTAAAATTATTTCTATATTTAATGATTGCTCCCACAAATTCAAGTGATGTTTGATTAAATTCTTTTTTACCTAATTTCCACTCATTTATAAGTTCTTGTATGTTTCGCTCTACTACATTATTTATACTATCAAAATTTTTAAGTAAATTTTCTGCATGAGAACTACAAAGCAAGTTGTAAAGTGCATTTTGATTGTCAAATAATTCATAAAGTCTTTTCGCCAATTCTTCATTCGCATTTAACTTTTTAACAATCTCCTTATTTTCTTTGCTTATAACATCACTTATCCCGATTAAATAATCTTCGTTAAAATTTGATATCTTGCTACTGAAATATTTTACTATCTTTAAGTAGTTAAGCATTGAAGGCAATTTCAATCCGTTTTTATAATCAGAAAAATTTTGTGGAGACAACCCCATTTCCCCTGCAAATTCTTTATCACTCATTGTAAATTTGGGATCTATAAAACACATTGCTTCAAAAAATCTTTTAGGAAATATTTTTAATAAGTCGTTATCACTTAATTTTAATGCCATAATCACTCCTTAATATAATTAATATAATAACAAAAACACATATAAAAGTCAATGTTTGCGAGCAATCCTCAAATGTTGATTTTTTTAAAAAATAAGTACTTTTCCACAATAGTTTACACATGGCTTTTTAGTATTTACAACTCATTTTTAGTGTGTTAAAGTATGGTCATCTCAATAAGGTTGCAACCCACAAGAGAAAACAAGCGAGGTGAAATTATGATAAACACGAGTTGAAATTTTTTAACCAAAGTAACTAAGTTTCTTATTCCACTTTAAGAAATGAAATGCTTGATTAAAAAGTTTGAAACTTTTTTCAAAAAGTTTCGCCCAGTGGTGTCCTTTTAAAAAACACCGAATTATAATAACCATGAATTAAAGGAGAAAAGATTATGTCAATACCAAAAATTAGAACAGTTGCTGAATGTAAAAAAGAACTATTGAAACTTGATGAAGGCACTTCAATAAGCGAGTGGTATATTAGGCAACTATGTGAACAAAATTTAGTTAAGCATTTTATGAGTGGAAATAAATTGCATGTTAACTTTGATGACCTTGTTAGATTTCTAAATAGTGAACCAAGCGAGGTGCCAGTATGTATGTAGAAGAACGAAAAAACAAAAATGGCGAACTAATCAGTTACCGACTTATTTGCAGTGGAAAAGACACATATAGTGGCAAACACAAAAACTATACAAAAACAATCAAAGTGCAACCAAACCTAACAAAAAAAGAAATGAATCATGCATTAAAGAAAGCAGAACTTGATTTTGAAGAACAAGTCAAAGACCTTTCAAAAGGCATTCGCACGATTGAAAATAATATTATGTTTGAGGATTTTGCTAATCAGTGGCTTGATAGCATTTTGATTAGAAACCCAGACTCATACACTTATTACAAAGGTGCAAAGCAACATTTGAGCGTTATAATCCCCTTCTTCAAAGATTATCAACTTAAAAATATTGGACCAAACTTAATTCAAAACTTTTATGATTCCCTTTCTGCAAACACATATGAGAAACAAATTGTTATCGTTAAAAAATCAATTAAAGAACTCATAGCAGAAAGTGAATTATACCAACATGAGATTGCTGAACAAATAGGAATACACCGACTAACTTTGAGAATGGCAAGTAATGTTGGAAATCCAGTAAGTATGACAACAGCAAAAGCAATTTGTAAATATTTTGGAGTTCCTATAAACAAATATTTTGATATAACAACAACAAGTTGTAGATATTCAAAAGCAACTATTGCTGGAATAAGAACAATACTTGTTATGATACTATCAGAAGCAAAGCGTAGACTTTTAATAGATCACAATTATGCAACCAAAGAATACACTAAAAAACTTACTGGCAATGTTAAAAAGAAAACTATATTTAGCGAAGATGAAGCAAAGCGATTTGTTCAATGCATTTTAAACGAACAAGATTTACGAAAGAAAGCAGTTCTTTCAATCTTAATAATGTTAGGTTTAAGAAAAGGCGAAATTGCAGGTCTTTGCAAAAATGACATTGATTTTAATAGCAATACACTTTCAGTCAATAGAAATTGTATTTATGCTGGCAGTCAGTTTGGTGTTAAAATTAAAAGTCCTAAAACGAAGACTTCAAAAAGAACATTGTTTATGCCTAAAATGTTAGCAGAAATTTTGAATGAATATATAACATGGTGGCAAGAGCAAAAACTTTTACATGGCGACTTATGGGCAGATACTGACTTTCTATTCTTGCAAGACAATGGCAGAGTCATAAACCCTTGCACACTCACACAATGGGTAACCAAATTTGAAATTAAACATGGTTTTGAGCATGTGCCTTGTCATAGCATACGCCATACTGCTACAACCTTAATGCTTAATAGTGGTGTACCTATCAAAGTTGTATCTCAAATTTTAGGTCATACCAGTGAAGCGTTCACACTTCAAGTCTACACGCATGTTTTACAAGGACAACAAGAACAAGCGTCTATGACATACAATAATTTCTTATGTGGTGTTAATTAATTATTTATTAACTATCATTTGATTTTGACACGCATATTATAACTGACTTGATATGCGTTGTCAATATCACTTTATAACTAAAAAACTAATAGGGTTCATTTTCACTCTACCTGCTTTTTTAGTGTCAATTTTTAGAAAAATATTAAGGAGATTTTTATATGAAAAATACAAAAATGGACCTCGCTCAATGTCCTAAAAGTGAGTACTTTACTAAAACAGAATTGATTAGTTATATTGACAATGAAATCAATAAACTAAAAATCATTAATCCAATACTTGAAAATGCAACTTTGATAAAGATTGAATCTCAATCTAACTCATGGGCTGAATACTTTATGTGCAGAGAAAGTTTTATTGATGACGCTTTGGAACTTTTAACTGACTCATACTTTTGTATATGGCCAAGATTTTTAGATGATGGTAAAATGATTATTTATATAGCAATCAAAACTGGTAGCAAAAAACAAGACCATAAGTTTATGAAAAACTTTGCTATGAAATATCTATGGCCATTGTATTGTGAGCCGATTTGTAACCCAATTTGTAATGTTAGCGAGATAATAGACTTTTTACTGCTATTCAAAAAGCAAGTAAGCCAAGAAGAACAAGAAACAACCAAATATAAACATGACGACTTTTTAATCTTTAATTCATTAGCAAACACTGATGATATTCAATCAACCAAAAATAAACTTTTCAATAAACTTAAAAAAATTGAGAAATTTCAAAATAAATACAAGGAGGCAATTTAATATGTTTGAAGTATTAGGAAGAGAGATAACCAAGACACCTATTGAAGAAAAAGGTGTCTTGGCAAGAATAGTTAAAATTGATTTATTAGATATTAGTGCAAAGCAATTTGAAATCACAATCGAACTTATTAGTGGTAGCCATAAAGGCACATTGATATGTGATAACAAGTTTCATGTGCACCCACAAGGCAAGTTTAATTGGCGTTACAACAAATTGAGAAAAGCAATTAATTATCGCTACAAGCCAGATGAAAACATAGACATTGACTTTGATAAAACTTTTTTGAACAAATATGTCTATTGCTTTTTGACAATCTTTAAAACTGAGAACTACAAAGGACAAGAGTTGCAGTTTCAAAACATTGAATATGTTACCAATCCATTTTCAAAAGACTATACAAACAACCTCATACAAGCCTTTGAAGAAGCACAAGCGAGCGAGAAACAAAAGCAAGCAGAACAATCAACACAAGATAACCAACAACCTTTTGATGATGTTTTTTTGCCCGATATTGAAAGTAAACGACCAAGAAAGGTATAACGATATGATAATCATAACAACACGAAACCAAATAAAAAGAAACCACCAATTATTTAGTGGTTTCTCTTGCTACTTTGGAGCTGATGGTGGGATTCAAACCCACGACCTATCGATTACGAATCGATTGCACTATCCCTGTGCTACATCAGCATATTGGGGATTAACCCCAGAGTTAAGTTTTTACAACCTTTTTTACATTTCTATTACACTTTTGATTTTAAAGGTTAAAATTTTATCTCAAAAAGTGCCTTAATATATTATATTATAATATATTTGGTGCTACAAAGCAAATGGCAAAGTATATTATTACGAAT
>CATKXS010000032.1 GCA_949841045.1 uncultured Clostridia bacterium
TACATGTAATTTGTTGTTTTTTGTTTTAAAATATTATATAATTAATTGTAAGAGTTTATTATATAGCTTACATTAAGGAGTAAAAATGGGATTATTTAGAAAACAATTATTATCAGTGCTTGAATGGAAAGATGATTCAAAAGATACAGTGGTTTATCGTCATCCAGTTGAAAAAAGAGAAGAGATTATGAATAGTTCAACGCTTGTTGTACGTGAGTCGCAAGTTGCGCTCTTTGTCCATAAGGGTGAGATTGCTGACGTGTTTGGACCAGGAACATATAAGTTGACAACAGAGAATATACCTTTCCTCACAAAACTTTTGTCACTTCCAACAGGCTTTGAATCAAGAATTAAAGCAGAAGTTTACTTTGTGAATACAAAACAGTTTATTGGTCAAAAATGGGGCACTCAAAATCCTATTATGATGAGAGATGCTGATTTTGGTACAATTAGACTTAGAGGTTATGGTACTTTCAGTTATAAAGTTGATGATGCAAAAACTTTTATGAAAGAAGTTTTTGGCACGAATGGAATTTATAAGGTTTCAGACCTTTCAGAGCAGTGTAAATCACTTCTTATTCAAAATATAAGCGATGCTATTGGCGAGAGTGGAGTCTCTGCGCTTGACCTCGTTGCAAATTATAAAGAGATAGCAAACAAAATAATTGAATGTTCACAAAAAGAGTTTTTAAGCATGGGCTTAAAACTTTGCCAAGTTGTCGTTGAAAATCTTTCTCTTCCAGAAGAGGTTGAAAAGACTCTTGACGAGCGAAGCAAACTTGGCATTCTTGGGGACAAAATGGGGACCTTTGCTCAGTATCAAGCAGCTCAAGCTATGCGAGATGCAGCACAAAACCCATCAGGTGGAAATCTTGCAGGGCTTGGCGTAGGTCTTGGAGCAGGCGCTCAAATGGGTGGATTATTTGCAAATTCTATCGCTTCAGCTAAAGATGAGTTGCCAAAAAAGAAATGTGTTAAATGTGGCGCATCTATAAGCGATAACACAAAGTACTGTCCTGAATGTGGGGCTAGCCAAAATATTAAATGTCCAAAATGCGGAGAAGGTGTGGCAAGTGGTGCAAAGTTTTGTCCAAATTGTGGTGAAAAGATTTTATCACAAAAAACTTGTCCAAAATGTGGAAAACAATTAAATTCAAATGCAAAATTCTGTCCTGAGTGTGGAGAGAAGGTGTAATGGAAATCAATAATTGTCCTTCTTGTGGTGGAAAAATTGAATTTAGTCCAGATGATAAAGCATTAAAATGCATAAAATGTGAGAAAATTTATGCTATAACTTGCGAGAAATTTGATGAGAAAAAACCATTAAATGAAGTTGATGACCAAGAAGGGTTCAAAGAATGGGAAAACAGCAGTCGAAATTTTCAATGCACGAATTGTGGAGCGCAAGTCGTACTTGACAAGTTTGAGATGAGTAGTAAATGCCAATACTGTCAAACATCCTCTCTCGTTCCTATGACCGACCTTCCAGGTCTTAAACCTGATGTTGTACTTCCATTTAGATTGTCAAAGGAAAGAGCAAGGGTGGAGTTTAAAAGACGAATTAAGAAAAAATTCTTTCTTCCAAACGCTTTTAAAAAACAAATGCCTGTGGCTGAAATAGGTGCGACTTATATTTCGTCTTTCAATTTTGACTGTTATGATTATGCCACTTATCATGGTATTGAAAGTTATACAACAACCCACTTTGATAAAGAAGGACATGCACATACAAAAACTCATCATAGGCCAATTTCTGGAAAAATATCTCACCAGTTTAATAATATAGTTGTTGAGGCAAGTGACAAAATTGTTCAGTCTGACATTGAAAAGATTTTGCCTTTTACCTTTAACGAAGCTTATAAGTTCAATACCGATTTTATAAAAGGCTATAGCGTTGGTTATTACAACCAAACGGTGAGTGAAGCTTATCAAAAAGCCCAGTCGATTGCCGAAAGTCAAATAGAGGGAATGATTAAAGGTAGATATGAGTCATTAATCAGACTCTCAGTTAAACATCACTTTAGTGACCAAAAATACAACTATGCTCTTTTGCCAGTGTATTTCATAAATTTTAAATACAAAGAAAAAGAGTATCTCAATCTTATGAATGGCCAAAATGGCAACGTTGGAGGAAAGCTTCCGCGTTCGCCTATAAAAATTTCAATTTTAGTATTTTTTATTCTACTTGTCGTTATAGGAATTCCTATGTTGATATATTTTTTGGGTTAAGGAGAAAATTATGAAGAAAATAAATAGAGAAATTTATCAAGAAGCCAAATATGGCCGTAAAGCACTCATGATTACATCAATTATCTTAATTGTGCTTTCACTCGGTGTGCTTGCTGGGGGAATTGCGCTATTAGTTCTTGGTTGTATTTCCAATGAGACGTCTCAAATTGTAGTAAAAGTGCCTATAGGTGTTGTGCTTATTCTTCTAGGTCTTACTGGTGGTGGATTTTCAATTCCAATGCTCTTTGTATCACTAAGTATGATTAAAACCAACTCAGGAAGTGTAAAAGATGGAAATAGAGCGATAGGAACAGTGAATATTTTAAAATGCGACAAATGTGGAAGAGAGCTTGCAGAAAATTCAACCTTTTGCACTAATTGCGGGAAAGAAGTCAATGGCAAAATAATATGTGAATGTAAAACAGTCAATGATGCAGACGCAGAATATTGCGCTGGTTGTGGTAAGAAATTGAAATAATAAAAAAGGCGGTAACCGCCTTTTTTTATTGGAAATATAAGGAAAAAATTTGCATTGTGATTCATAAAAATTATTGACATGAAAAGGTAGTTGTGTTAGAATACAATTTGAGGACGGGAACAAATGAAAACATTTGAAAAAGACAAAAAAACAAAAGATAAACAAACAACTTCTAAACAAGAAAAAGTGGAAAATCGAAAACAGATTATTTTAGAGAGAAAAGTGGCTCAATATGAGGAAGAGGTGCACGCTGTCATTTTACAATTGAATGAAAAACTGGACAAACTCAACCTTCTATATGCACAGAGTAATCATGGTGCTTTGAATATTAAAGAGATAATAGAGCGTGATTTAATTGCCCAGAAATATTTTGATTGTAGTTATAATCATTTGAGAAAAATTATTGAAGAGAAAAAACGTTCGGCTGAAGAAGAAAAGATTGAAGAAGAAAAAGAATAAGTATTTTGAAATATAATTGATTTTATTCTGCCAAGCAAAATTTATGTCAAAAGAAAATAATAATCCATCAGGTTCACTGATGGATTGATATTTAATATTTTTGTCAATATTAATTTGAATTTTGCGTTTAACTTTTAGTTTTTTATTAGTAGTTATGAATAACATAAAAATTTACCAAAAAATCATTGCAAAATCTATTTTGTTGTGATATAATAAAAAATAGAAAATTCAATAACTTAATTATGCGTTCATAGCTCAGCTGGATAGAGCGTTCGTCTACGGACTACTTGGTCTATCCAACAAAACCCCTTTATTTATAAGGGTTTTCAAGCACTTTTCAGTAGGTTTTCAAGTTTGTTGTAAAAAAATTGTAAAAAACCTACTAAAAAACTTAATATTTGCGCCGCTA
>CATKXS010000033.1 GCA_949841045.1 uncultured Clostridia bacterium
TCTGTCGCTCCTTCAAGGTCACGAACAGGAAGGTCATCTGCTCCAATCCTAAAAATGCTTGCTCTCAATAAAATAAATTGTTCTTGAGAAAGTAGTTTCTTCTTTTTCTTTTTTTCTTTTTCATCTTCCTCTTCATCTTTTTCTTTATCTTCTTGTTCGTCTATTGCCGTTTTAACCTTTTTATCAAAATCTTTACAAAGCCCAACCTTTTCTTTTTTATCTTTAAACATTATAAATTCTCCTTAATTTTTAATTTAATTTTTTTGATTATATAATTTTTAAATTTTCAACTGTAACACACATTAACGCTTGCAAACAAGAAGCGTTATATCTTTGATATTTTGCGACAGCCTGTTTGATTTTGCGGAAATCAAATGTCATCTTATAAGTAACTGTTTAATTTCTTGCCAATTGTTCACGCTTTTAACTTTCTGAGCTTTCAATTCATCTGGAGTAAATTTTCTATTATACCAACTATCAAATAGCAATTTAACTTTAAAATTTCCATTAAGATTTGTTAATCTGTCATCAATTATCACATCTCCGCTAATTACACCTTTAGCATTTGTAAAGATAATATTTTTTGGATTAACGAATGGCAAGGACTTACGAATAAAATCATATTTATTTTTAAAGACAATCCCAGATATATCTTCATGTCCTATAACAATACATGCTGAGCAAATATATATTTCATAACCATGCTTTTCTTGAAGTTCTTTTAATACTTCAAAACAATCTTGTTTTAAAGTCGCACCAATGTAAAAATTATTTTTAACAACATATTCATACAGGTCTCTAAGTTTCTTTTCATCTGAAACTAATGTTGAAAAATTATACCCTTCTCCAACATCCTCAAAATTATATTTAGTTCCCAAAAACTTATTGGCAATGTCAACAATCTTATTATTACAAATAACATCATCAAAATCGCAAATCAACTTTTTCATAAACCCTCACAAACGCCCCTTTTACATTAGATTTTGGAGCTAACGGCGGGGATTGAACCCGCGACCTGTCGATTACGAATAATATTTTAATTCAAAATCAATCTTTTTAACTCCAAATTACAGTACTAATAAATTGTATCTTGTGTAAACCCAAATGATATTTTGAATAAATCCTAAAATTTCTATTTATTCAATTTATCTTTTGTAATTCGTGTAACATTCTTTACACTTTCTATTACACTTTTTACACCATAAGCGTATTACTAAATGCCCAACTCTATACTTGTTTTAATATATATACATTTTTGTGAACATTTCTTAAAACTTTTATCAGTATAGCATAAAACAAAATTTAAATCAATACTTCTAACAATAAAAAAGATAAACCAAAATATATGGAGATGTTTTATGAAAGATAAACAATACAAAGTTACTATCTATAATAATGATAGAATAGTAGTTCAAAAAAATTATAATCATTTTAAAGGTGCTATTGTTAAAAATCGTGTACTACCCACTAAAACACGAAACAAAGACAATCCTTTTATAACAATCAAAAAATATGAAAAGACCTTAAAGCAGTTTAGACAAAAACTATATACCTTTGATTTAGTTCCTAATAAATGTGTCTTTTTAACTTTAACTACTTCAAATATAATGTTATGAACTGAATTAAAAAAGAAATTTCAATCTTTTATGCTATGTATCAAAAGAAATTTTGGTAAGTGCTTTTATATTCGTGCTATTGAATCCTTTGAAGATAACATCCATTTTCATATACATTTGATTTTAATGTTTAAAAATGAAATACCAAAAAACTTTACTAAAACATGGGTTAAAAAGCATTGGAAACAAGGTTTTACAGACTTTAAAAGAGTAACCGAAGCTTATGGGCTTGTGGATTATTTCACACAACCTAAAACCGAAAATATAAACCCAGATAACCCCACATACACCAAACTACCACAATTTGTGCAAATCATATCTTGTAGCAAAGATTTTCCAATCGCAAATAAGCATGAGATAACCACAAATAAGCAAGGTGTTTGTGATATACTTGACAAAGCAAATAAAGACAGCATAAAAGAAACTGGCAACAATCTATATTGTTTTAGTGATAAGCACAAGTTTATTGACCGAAACACTGGCGAAATTATCACTTGCATAGACAAGCAGTATTTTCATAAGCCACAAAAAAATAAGTAGTCAAAACTGACTACTTTATTTTATAAACTCTAATAATGCTTTCTTCTTATCTTCACTCAAACTCTTAAACTTTTCTAAAATCTCCATATCACTTTCATAGTTGTTGTAGTCATGATAAAAGAACTTTTCAGCAGAACAATTACATTCTTCAAGTATCTAAAAAAACACTTCCATACTTGGCAAGAAATCTTTTTGACTTTCAAGTCTATTTATATAACTATCGTGCATGTCAATATTTAGTGATAACTTTCTTGCAGATAAGTTTGCATTTGTGCGAATAGTGCTTATCTTAAAAATCAAGTCTTGTTTATCCATATTTTAACCTCCAAAATGCTATCTTAATTATAAAATATGGAGCAACTTATACTACTTGAAATAAAACTGGTAAAATGCAAGCATTTTCAATATTATATTGAAATATTCTCAATATTGTTTACTTTTATTGAATTATATGTTATAATAGACTTGGTTTATAGTTCAATTTATGGAGGTGTAAAATGAAAAAACTAAAATCAATTGTGTGTATGGCATTATTACTTGTTGTCGGTTGTTTTGCGTTTGTAGGTTGTGGACATAAAGAAGATACAACAATCACACTTGCAGAAGCAAAAACAACTATCGTAAATGCTTTAAA
>CATKXS010000034.1 GCA_949841045.1 uncultured Clostridia bacterium
TTTTGTTAAGTATTTTTTTTGTTAGATTAAAATGATTTAATAAAAGATTTGATTTTTTTGAAAAGATTGCTATAATTTTAGCATGGATAGAATTAAGAAAATTAGAAATTTTTGTATTGTTGCTCATATTGACCATGGTAAATCTACTTTGGCGGACAGGCTTATAGAAAAAACTGGCACTCTTGCAAAGAGAGATATGCAAGACCAACTTCTTGATAGTATGGACCTTGAGAGAGAAAAAGGTATTACAATTAAACTTACTCCAACGCGTATGTTTTATACGCTTGACGGTGAAGAGTATGAACTTAACCTTATTGACACACCTGGACATGTTGACTTTACCTATGAAGTGTCGCGTTCGCTCGCTGCTTGCGAGGGGGCTATTTTAATAGTTGATGCATCTCAAGGTGTTGAGGCACAAACGCTTGCAAATGCCTATCTCGCAATTGATAACAATCTTGAGATGCTTCCAGTTATAAACAAAATTGACTTGCCGTCAGCAAGGCCAGATGAAGTGAAAAAGGAGATAGAGGACATTGTTGGAATTCCAGCAACGCACGCTCCTTGCATTTCTGCAAAAGAGGGAACAAACATAGAGGAAGTTCTCAAAATGATAGTTAAAGAGTTTCCATGTCCAAAAGGAAATGAAAATGAACCTCTTAAATGTTTGATATTCGACAGCTTTTACGACAATTTTAAGGGGGCAATCTGTCTTGTACGCGTATTTGATGGAAATGTTAAGGTTGGCGACAAAATTAGAATGATGCAGACTGGAAAAATCTATGACGTAACAGAAGTTGGTATTTTTGTGCCAAATGAAAAGCAGACTGAAGTTTTGCGTGCTGGCGATGTTGGATACATTTCTTGTTCAATTAAGACCATAAGTGATGTCGCTGTGGGTGACACAATTACAAGTGCTGAAAATCCTACAAAAGAGCCTCTTCCTGGTTACAAAAAGGTTAGGCCAGTTGTATTTTGCGGAATATTCCCAGTTGACGGGTCAAAATATGAAGAACTTAAAGAGGGACTTGAAAAGTTAAAACTAAACGATGCTTCGCTTGAATATCAACCAGAAGTGTCGCAGGCACTCGGATATGGCTTTAGATGTGGATTTTTAGGACTTCTCCACCTTGAAATTATTACCGAGCGTATTGAACGTGAGTTTAACCTTGATATTATTACGACAGCGCCAAGCGTTTTCTATCATGTATATAAGACAAATGGCGAGATGATAGAGCTTTCAAATCCTTCATCTCTTCCAAGTGCTGTTGAAATTGACTATATTGAAGAGCCAACTGTTAAGGCTAGCATATTTGCTCCGCCTGAATATGTGGGAGCGATTATGCAACTTTGTCAAGATAAACGTGGCATTTATGAGAATTTAACTTATATTGACCAGTCAAGAGTAAAAATTAACTATGTATTGCCTTTAGGTGAAATTATATATGATTTCTTTGACAGTTTAAAATCAAGGACGAAGGGGTATGCAAGTTTTGATTATGAACTGTCTGGCTATGAAAGAAGTGACCTTGTAAGAGTTGATATTCTTCTTAACGGCGAGAAATGTGACGCACTTTCAATTATTGTTCATAAAGATAGGGCTTACACACGAGGTAGAGCACTGACAGAAAAACTTAAAAAAATCATACCTCGTCAACTTTTTGAAGTGCCAATTCAAGCGGCTATTGGAGGAAAGATTATTGCCAGAGAGACAATCTCAGCGATGAGAAAGGACGTCCTTGCAAAATGTTATGGTGGCGATATAACAAGAAAGAGAAAACTGCTTGAAAAACAAAAAGA